>CAYOQL010000107.1:0-1511 GCA_964406085.1 uncultured Herminiimonas sp. | reverse complement strand
CCTCATCCTTCATGCGCATGGCCAACTGGTCTTGCGTAATGCCGGCGTTGTTGACCAGAATGGTGACTGCGGCACCGGATTCCTTCTGAATTTCATCTATCAATGCCACGGCGCGTGCCGCGTCATTTACATCGAGTACGACGCCCTTGCCACCTTCAGCCAGATATTCGGAAATCGCAGCCGCGCCAGCTTCCGAAGTTGCGGTGCCAATTACTTTGGCACCCTGCTTTGCCAAGGAAACTGCAATTGCTCGGCCAATACCGCGCGACGCGCCGGTAACTAGGGCGACTTGGCCCGTCAAATCAACTGTAGTCATTATTTCAAAAGCTCCAAGACAGCGTCCAGCGACGCTTGATCGACAATTGCGTGACCAGTGAGTTCACCATTGATACGTTTGGTCAATCCGGCCAATACTTTACCAGGGCCGCACTCAACCACATCCGTTACACCCTCAACAGCCATTTTCTGCACAGACTCGACCCAACGAACCGGGTTCGCAGCCTGACGCACCAACGCATCCTTGATACCGTCCACATCGCTGACAATCGCGACGTCGACATTATTGATCAATGGAATTTGCGGTTCGCTGAAAGCCACTCCGGCCAAATATTCACGCAGGCGATCTGATGCAGGTTTCAGCAAGGAAGAATGGAAAGGTGCGGAGACTGCAAGCACCAAGGCGCGCTTGGCACCTTTGGCTTTAGCGATCTCACAGGCGCGTTCAATTGCTGCCTTGTGTCCGGCAATCACGACTTGCGCCGGCGCATTGAAGTTGACCGCTTCGACTACATCGCCTTGCGCTGCTTCTGCACATACTGCAAGCACATCCGCATCGGACAAACCGAGTATCGCAGCCATGCCGCCTTGACCGACAGGAACTGCTTCCTGCATTGCCTTGGCGCGGAAACGCACCAATGGAACAGCGTCTTTGAATGGAATAACGCCAGCAGCTACCAATGCTGAATATTCGCCCAAACTATGTCCCGCGACCAACGTCGGTGTTTTGCCGCCAGCGGCAATCCACGCACGATACATTGCAACTGCCGCTGTCAGCATCACAGGCTGAGTGTTGGTTGTCAGATCGAGTTCTTCTTTAGGGCCATCTGCAATCAGCCTGGCCAGATCGAACTGCAAAGCGTCCGATGCTTCTGCCAGCGTTTGTTGCACTACTGCGTTATCGGCAAAACCGTTCAACATGCCGATCGCTTGCGAACCTTGTCCTGGAAAAACGAATGCGAATTTGCTCATATTATTTTTTAATTTGAATACTCAACCGAGTTACGCGAAAGCAGAATTTTACATGCGTGCCAGCACGGCACCCCAGGTAAAGCCACCGCCCACACCTTCCATCATGACGTTCTGGCCCGGCTTGATGCGACCATCGCGAACGCCAACGTCCAGCGCCAATGGAATCGATGCAGCAGATGTGTTGCCATGCTGATCAACCGTCACAATCATTTTGTCCATGCTCAGACCAAGTTTTTTCGCAGTGCCTTGCATGATGCGAATAT
>CAYOQL010000106.1:0-1845 GCA_964406085.1 uncultured Herminiimonas sp. | reverse complement strand
TTCACCTGCTCAGAACCTTCTCCAGACTCGGCTTCAGCTTCTCCGCAAAAAGCCCGTAGCCCACCTCCTGCGTGAGATGAATCTTGTCAGACGTGAAAAGCTCGGCTTTGACCGTGCCATCTTTATTGATGAGTTCGCTCGTGAAATCGAGCAACTGCACCCGTGGGTCATCGGTCAGTTTCAGGCCGTCAAGAGACTGATTGACCTTCTTGATGTCTTCGTAAAAGGGGACGCCCGGTGCATGTGCCGGGAAGACCTTGACCGTAACGATATGCACTTTCGGGAACTTCTCACGGAGGTTCGTCACGCACATCTTGATGCCTTGAGCCGCAGCCTCCACGCCTGTTTCAGCCGTGAAAAACATATTGTTGTTGCCGATGAGTAAGACGACGACCTTCGGCTCCAGCCCATCAACCCCGCCATGATCGAGACGCCAAAGGACGTTCTGTGTCTTATCCCCGCCGATTCCGATATTGACGGTTTTGTACTGCCCGAATTGTTTTTTCCATGCGGCGTTGAGTTCCCCTTTCGGCCCAGAGAGCGGACTGCCCCACTGTTGCGTGATGCTGTCACCGACGAGCAGGATGTCAATTGTCCCCTTGTTGGCTTTGACGTGTTCGAGCAGCTTCGCATGGGTATCCAGCCATGCCGTGCCGCCCCAATTTCCCGCCGAAGGTGTCACCGGCCACATCTTCGGCAGATGCTTCATCTGTTCCGATCCGGGACGACGCTCATGCTCTGGCTTCATGACATAAGCCCGTTCTGCATCCGTCAACGGCCAGCCGGTCTTCTGCGGTTCGGCGGTTGAATAGGGATAATCGACCGCCCCCGCCGTTAAAGTCACTGTTGAGGCGACGACTGCCAAAAGCAGTGCGGACGCCAAACAGCGTGTATTGCGGCTCGATATGCAGAAAATACAAGTCATTTTGTTACTCCTTCAGAAGACGCAGATGTGTCAAACGACGGTCGTTGTTGTCGCTGGGTTCCTTGCTCGACCACTTTGGCGACTCAATGCGGGCGGCTTCCTCGATTTGACGAGTATGGGCATCAAGGAATTGTATCTTTCGCCATCGCATCCAGCTTGAGTGGCTTGCCCCAAATCAATTCGTGTGAAGGCCGCACCCCTTCATCCAGATTCGCCGCAATCCACGCCTTCACGTCAACCGTCTCGTCCCTGAACGATCTATGGCACTCCCCGCAAACATGCTCAACAAACCCAAGTCGATTGAACTGCCCTACCTGTCGCAATCCGAAGTTCGTCAGGATCGTCTCTCCATCGCAATTCTGGCAAACCCCAGGACCAGAGCGCCGCCACGCACTCTTGAGCGCCATCCACGGGATAAAACCATCTGGCAAGCCCGTCCAGGCAAAGCCGGAACTCGTGCCGGGAGCCGCTTGCCAGTCATCAGACTCATTCACGAATCGCCTCTCCCACTTGCTCTGGAAGAGTTTCAGGTCGAAATCTGATGCGAGCAGGACGCCATAAAGGAACGAATCGCCAGTGAGTGTGCTGACGGTTTCTTTCTTGCGATCACGCAGGACGACTTCGATCTCAGGCCGGGCCAGTCCGTGCGTTTTGAAGAAGGGCTTCAGGTCGGCCAACCCCTGCTGTCCCCAGAATTGGACATGGACTTTGTTCCCTTGAACTTCCAGAAGGTTCAGTGAGCAGCGACGGACGAAAAGTCTTATGATCCTGTCGCCATCGCTCGTCGTCAGCTTCGACAGTCCTTCAGCGGCACGAGCAAAGATCGGCTCATGAGCGTGTTCGAGGGACCATTGAACGGGTTCGGCGATGAGCCAGTGTTTGCAGGAATCTACATGGATGAAGTGGAAGCGGTGGTTGGG
>CAYOQL010000105.1:0-1852 GCA_964406085.1 uncultured Herminiimonas sp. | reverse complement strand
GTTGAAGCGTGTGAATTTTAACCATGATGTTTAGCCTGGATATCAGTATGAAAACGATCGCCTGCCATGCACGAAAGCGCAGGCGATTAGTACAGTGAGGGGTGGCATATATCGTGAGATGCACAGTTCAAGTTGCATGCTCTGCAATCGAATGTGGTCAGCCACGTGTGAGCGCATGCAAACCAGCACGCGTGCGAACCTTCTGCTTAATGCCGTAAAGATAACGGTGGAAGGTTCGGAGAAATCTACATTGGTATCGGTTGAAAAATTGAAGACGAAAGCAAGCTGAAGCCCGTTGCGAGCCGCCATGTTAAACGATGACGTACCGATATGCAAAAAACCGACGCGCCATCCGTCTTTTCTACAGAAGCATCGTGCTGGATTTTCGGCTGATTTCTCAAGCCCTACTGCACTAAATATTGCAGTGAATGTGACATGGCGATTGGATTAATTTTAACTATCTTGCACATGTGAATTTGAATCGTGTTGAAATCGTTTTCCACTCAGAACTCAATTCAAAAAATAGCGATGGATAGTGGTTCACGGCACTGAACTAACTTCGACCAGACTACCTCTGATATGGCGGGCCGTGCGGCTGTGTTTTTCCGAGGATGAGTTTGGCCCAGCAACTTCATTTCGTTCATCACAGTGCTGTATGCACAATTTATCCCGAGGCTAGCATGACCATGACTATCGTTTCCTTCTACGTCGACTTCAGCAAAATGTTCAAAGAGTGGTTTGCCAATATAGATGTCTATCGCGGCTTGAACCACGAAGAGAAACAGGACTTGATGAATTGGTAGTGCCAGGTTGGCTGCGCACTTGATCTGATTGCGTCGGCTCAAATAAAAAATGGTTACGTTTTTTGCGTAAGCATTTTTGAGCAATGTTGTTTAGTCAGAGTCGCCAATTGCGCCTTTATGCGGCCATCAGCGATACATGCGCCGCGACGATGCGCCAGCCTTGCGGCAGCCGCAGCCACGTATGGCTTTGCCGGCCGATGCGCACTTCGCCCTTGCGCGTGAACTCGGTATTCGCCGTTGCGTAATCGTGACCGTAAGTGGTGATGACAGTATGCATCAAGTCACGCGCTAATCCTGCGGCTGGACGCGTCAGGCGGAACGCACGTATCGCTTCGTAACCGACAAGGTTCTCGCCCACACCGTAGCGCAGCGTGGACGGATGATCCCAGAACAATTCATCCAGCACGGCGACATCATTGCTCGTCAGCGCCGCTTCATAGCGCAGGAAGGCCGCAGTCACTTCTGCGACGACCTCAGGCAAATTGATTTCATATTCCATAGTGTCGGAGTGGAGAATTAAAACTAATTGTGCGGTGATCGCTTCTGCATTGCGCGGACCAGGGTCTGCACGGCGTTGAGCAGATCGCCTTTGGTGACGGCGGCCTCAACCGCGATTCCATAGCACGCCGCCTCATCCCTATGTTCAGGCTGGGCCGGCTCATCCTGGTCTTCGCGTACGGTCATCGACTGCCTGATTGCATACTCAAGCTTGCTCAAGCATTCGATCAGATCAGCTGGATTGGGTTCGTTCATGGCAATGAAAGTTGAGAATATATTTTGTGAGGAAAGAAATAGTTGGCGCCTCAAGAGTGCGGAACGTGCTCATCCGACATCTGTTTTTCTATATGCAGTCTGTCAGCGACTTACACAATTACGTCCCTGTGCCTTCGCACTATACAAAGCTTCATCTGCCGCCCTTAAAAATCCGATTGGGTTTGGATCTGCAAGGACAGGTTTGATCGCCGCTACGCCGGCGCTGATTGTCACCACACCAGGTTGATTTCCGGAATGCGGAATAGCTAGCGACTCAATGATGGTCCGGGCGCGTT
>CAYOQL010000104.1:0-1916 GCA_964406085.1 uncultured Herminiimonas sp. | reverse complement strand
ACATGGAATTCTGGCAGTTCCACCCGACCGGCGTCGCTGGTGCTGGCGTGTTGATTACTGAGGGCGTGCGCGGTGAGGGCGGCATTCTGGTGAATAGCCAGGGCGAACGCTTCATGGAACGTTACGCACCAACTTTGAAAGATCTGGCGCCGCGCGATTTCGTTTCGCGTTCGATGGATCAGGAAATCAAGGAAGGGCGCGGTTGCGGTCCGAACAAGGATCACGTGATGTTGGATCTGCGTCATATCGGTGCCGAAACGATTCAAAAGCGCTTGCCATCGATTCTGGAAATCGCACACAAATTCGCTAACGTCGATGCGACACGCGAACCGATACCAGTAGTACCAACCATCCATTACCAAATGGGCGGTATTCCAACCAATATTCACGGCCAGGTTGTCGAGCCGAAGAACGGTAATCCGAATCACGTTGTCAATGGCCTGTATGCGATTGGTGAATGTGCCTGTGTATCGGTACATGGTGCAAATCGTCTTGGTACCAATTCATTGCTCGATTTGATCGTATTCGGTCGCGCCGCCGGCAATCACATTGTGCAGAGCAATTTGAAGCAGCGTCAGCACAAGCCTTTGCCGCCAGATGCGGCAGATCGTGCACTGGCGCGTCTTTCCCATCTTGAGCACAGCACAGGCGGTGAGCGCGTGCAGGACGTGGCCAACGACATTCGTGCGACGATGCAGCAGTATTGCGGCGTGTTCCGTACTGATGCCTTGCTGCAGACCGGTTACAAGAAAATCATGGAACTCGATGAGCGCCGCAAGCACGTGTCGTTCAAGGATAAATCCAAGGTATTCAATACCGCGCGCATCGAAGCGCTGGAGCTCGATAATCTGATTGAAACCGCCAAGGCGACGATCACCTCAGCCGCAGCGCGTAAGGAATCCCGCGGCGCGCACGCACATCGCGATTTTGAAAAACGCGATGATGAAAACTGGATGAAGCATTCGCTGTTTTACTCTGAAGGCAACCGACTTGATTACAAGCCAGTGGTCACCAAACCATTGACGGTTGATACCTTCAAGCCTAAACCACGCACTTTCTAAAAGGTCAGACATGGCACGCACGCTCAGACTTCAGATTTATCGCTATGATCCTGACAAGGATGCAAAACCGTACATGCAGGATGTGACGGTTGAGTTGCAGGCGAATGACAAAATGCTGCTGGATGCGTTGCAGCGTATCAAGGCCGATGTGGACGACTCGCTGGCCTTGCGTCGTTCCTGTCGTGAAGGTGTGTGCGGCTCGGATGCGATGAATATCAACGGCAAGAATGGGCTGGCTTGCACGACCAATCTGAACGAGCTGACCGAGCCGATTGTATTGCGTCCTTTGCCTGGTTTGCCGGTGATACGCGACCTGATCGTGGACATGACGCAATTCTTCAAACAATACGATTCGATCAAGCCTTACCTGATTAACGATACAATCCCGCCTGAGAAGGAACGTTTGCAGACGCCGGCCGAGCGCGAAGAACTCGATGGCTTGTATGAATGTATCTTGTGCGCGTGTTGTTCGACGTCATGCCCGTCGTTCTGGTGGAATCCTGACAAATTCGTCGGCCCGGCAGGTTTGTTGCAGGCTTACCGATTCATCGCCGATACCCGCGATCACGCGACCGGCGAACGTTTGGACAATCTGGAAGATCCATACAGATTGTTCAGATGTCATACAATCATGAATTGCGTGGATGTTTGCCCTAAAGGGTTGAACCCGACCCGCGCAATCGGAAAAATCAAGGAATTGATGGTACGGCGGGCAGTGTAGCGTGTGCCCAGCGGCGAATCGAATGATTTGCCGCATTATGTCTTTCTTGGTCGTGGACTAGTTAGTGGTCGCAATAACAGACGTGGAAAAGCGTTAAACAGATTGAGTGAGCATCCATGTCGAACACCCATCAA
>CAYOQL010000103.1:0-2087 GCA_964406085.1 uncultured Herminiimonas sp. | reverse complement strand
TCTTCCGGCGGTTGCGGCAATAATTCGAATTGCGCAATGGATGCGGCACCGTGACGATTCGAGGTACCGACGCAATCGGAACCGGTATCGCCGCCGCCGATCACGACTACATGCTTGCCGGTAGCCAGTAATTGATCCTTGACCTTGTCACCGGCATTGACCTTGTTTTGCAAAGGCAGGAAGTCCATCGCGAAATGCACGCCTTTCAACTCGCGGCCAGGAACCGGCAGATCGCGCGGCTGTTCTGCGCCGCCGGAAATGATCACTGCGTCGAAATCCTTGTTCAACTGCTCAGGCGAAATCGTTTCTTTTGCCCAGTTGATGATATTCGATGGGAAGTCCTTGCCAACCAATACGCTGGTGCGGAACTTCACGCCTTCGGCTTCCATCTGCTTGACGCGCAAGTCGATGTGCGATTTTTCCATCTTGAAGTCAGGAATGCCATAACGCAGCAAGCCGCCGACTCTATCGTTTTTCTCGAATACGGTTACATCGTGACCAACGCGCGCCAGTTGCTGCGCAGCTGCCATACCGGCAGGACCGGCACCGACCACAGCGACTTTCTTGCCGGTTTTAACAGTTGCCGGTTGCGGTACAACCCAGCCGCTTTCCCAGCCTTTGTCGATAATGAAATGCTCGATCGATTTGATGCCAACCGGATCATCGTTGATGCCGAGTGTGCATGCGGATTCGCAAGGTGCAGGGCAAATGCGACCGGTAAATTCAGGAAAGTTGTTGGTCGAGTGCAGCGTATCCAGCGCCTGCTTGTAAGCACCGCTGTATACCAGGTCATTCCAGTCAGGAATGATGTTATTGACCGGGCAGCCATTATTGCAAAACGGAATGCCGCAATCCATGCAGCGTGTTGCCTGAATTTTTGCTTCGGAATCGCTCAAATGCAGCGTGAATTCCTTGTAGTGCGCAGTGCGCTTTTCCGGTTCCTCGCTTGCTTCACGCAAGCGCTGAAATTCCATAAAGCCGGTAATCTTTCCCATGTTTCTCTCGCCTTCTAGACCATTCGTTGCGGCCCGATCTCTTCGATCGGGCCATGACATCGTTTGCGGACTGTTTATGCAGCCTTACACTGCGACCTTGGTGGACACTGCCTGCTCAGCCTTGGCTGCATGCATCTCAGCCAGCGCGCGCTTGTATTCCGAAGGGAATACCTTGACGAACTTGCTGCGTGCGCTGCTCCACTCATCCAGCAAGGCGCGTGCGCGCGTGCTGCCGGTGTACTTGAAGTGACGTTCGATCAAACCTTTGAGAATTGCTTCATCGGTTTGTGCGTCAGCACCACGTACATGGCTGTGCCAAGAATTGTGCTCCGCCTTGTCTTCCTGCTCGGCTGCCGACTGAACAGGGTGCAGGGAAACCATGGACATATTGCACTTGCCGGCGAAATCGCCTTTAGGATCGTAGACATAAGCGATACCGCCCGACATACCGGCCGCAAAGTTACGTCCGGTTTCACCCAGCACGACGACTGTACCGCCTGTCATATATTCACAACCGTGATCGCCAGTACCTTCGACAACCGCAATCGCACCGGAGTTACGCACGGCAAAACGTTCGCCTGCCACACCATTGAAGAATGCCTCACCGGCAACCGCACCGTATAACAAGGTGTTACCGCTGATGATGTTTTCAACCGCACGACCGCGGAATTCGGTGTTAGGACGTACGATGATACGACCGCCCGACAAGCCCTTGCCGACATAATCGTTACCTTCGCCGACCAGATCCAGCGTAATGCCGTGTGCGAGGAAGGCGCCGGCCGATTGACCTGCGGTACCTTGCAACTGGATGTGGATCGTGTCGTCAGGTAAGCCCTCATGACCGTATTTCTTCGCGACCTGACCGGACAACATTGCGCCGACCGTACGGTTGACGTTTTTGATGGTCGAAATGAACGAGACTTTTTCGCCATTGTCGATCGCCGCTTTCGCTTGCGCGATCAACTTGTTGTCCAGTGCTTTTTCCAAAGCATGATCCTGACCTTCGGTGTGATAGCGTGCAACGCCTTCCGCAACCGCAGGTTGATAGAACATGCGGCTGAAATCCAGACCTTTTGCTTTCCAGTGTGTAAT
>CAYOQL010000102.1:0-2115 GCA_964406085.1 uncultured Herminiimonas sp. | reverse complement strand
ACAATGAACTGAACCTCAAGCTTTTCACCGACCTGCTGCGCGCGCACCAGTTCACCGTCGAAGGTGTGCGCGACGGGCGGCTAGCGTTGGAACAGGCCCGAATGTTCGCGCCGGACCTCGTGATCATGGACATCCAGTTGCCGCATGTCAGTGGCATCGACCTGATCGAGGCCATGCAGAAGGACCCGGTCCTTTCCGCAATTCCGGTGATGGCCGTGACTGCCTATGCTGGCAAAGGAGATGAGGAGCGCATACTTCAGGCCGGGGCACGCGGTTATCTTTCAAAACCTGTGTCGGTCATGAAGTTTCTGGAGGCTGTGCGCGCCATTATCGGCTGATGCCGGTGCCGTCAGGGCACAATAGTCGTAAACAGATAGACCGCAAAAATCAGCAGGTGCACCGCCCCTTGCAACACCGTCGTCTTACCGGTTCCCAGCGTCAGCGTGGTCACGACCAATGTCAGGAACAGAAGAACCATCCCCTTCATATCCAGACCCAGAGCAATGGGCAGCCCCATCATCAAGGAAAGCGCGGCAACCGCAGGAATCGTCAGGCCAATGGTCGCCAGCGCAGAACCAAGGCCGAGATTGAGGCTGGTCTGCAGCCGGTTTGCCAGCGCCGCCCGCACGGCAGCGACACTTTCTGGCAGCAACACCAGCGCCGCGATAATCACACCGACAATGGCACGCGGAGCGCCGGCCGAGGCAACGGCCGCCTCAATCGTGGGCGCAAGGGTTTTCGCCAGCAGTACCACAGCGCCCAGACAGGCCAGCAAGGCGACAGCCGAGAACAGCGTCTGCGCATTTGTAGGCGGATCGGCGTGGATATCTTCATCGGCCGCCAGCGTCTTGGCGGGCAAGAAATAGTCGCGGTGACGTACCGTCTGCACCGCGACAAAAGTCGCGTAGAGAAGAAAGGAGATAATCGCGACAAAACCCAGTTGCGCAGGTGAATAGACAGGCCCCGGTTCGCTGACGGTGAAATTGGGCAGGACAAGCGTCAATACCGTCAAGGCACAGAGCGTGGCAAGCGATGCGCTGACACCGGTTTGTTTGAAGCTCTGTTCCTTATGCACAATAGCGCCGAAAAATATGCAGGCGCCAATCAGGCCATTGAGGATGATCATGACCGCGGCAAAAACGGTGTCACGCGCCAGGCTCGCGGCATCGGGACCGGCCGCAGACATAAGGGTGATAATCAGGCCTAGTTCGATGATGGTGACGGCAATCGCCAGCAAAAAGGTCCCGAACGGCTCCCCCACCCGATGTGCCACCAGCTCGGCATGGTGCACGGCGGCCAATACGGTTGCAATCAGGACTGCCGCCAGAAGACCGGCGGGCAATGCCATGCCAGCGGTTGCGGCAATCATGAGCCATGCGCACAAAGGGGCAGCCCAGGTCCATTGGAGAGTAAGCTTTTGCATCTGGGCTAGATGTAGAGGCAAGCCCGCCATGCGCAAGGGCAGGTGCGACATGAATCAAAAAGGGCGCCGAAAGCGCCCTGATCGATCACTGAAAAAGCAGCTATGAAGCTTACTTGATCTTGGCTTCCTTGAACTCGACATGCTTGCGCACGACGGGGTCATATTTGCGGAACGTCATCTTTTCGGTGATGTTGCGCGGATTCTTCTTGGTGACATAGAAAAAGCCAGTGTCAGCAGTGCTGAGCAGCTTGATCTTGATCGTGGCTGGCTTCGCCATGGCCCATTCCTTCGTGTTCGAATTTCGTTAAAAACAGCGGCCGCAACAACGCGTCCCGTTCACAGACGCGCGCCTTTGCGGATTCGCGCGCGTAAAGTCAAGCCTTGAGTCGGGTTTGGGCCAGATTCTGGCAGATATACACCGCATCTGCGATACCAGCCACAGTTTCATCACTTGTTAACCATGTTGGCGCAAACTGCCTCCGCAAAAGGGCACAGGGGCATTGCCATGGAAATGGATCATGATCGGCAAATGCTGATTCGGGCGGAACTAAGCGACTTGCTGGAAGCATTGCGCTTAACGTCGTTCGACACAAATCCCCTGCAATTCCTCGTCCGTCTGGAAGCAATCCGGAAAACAGCAATGGTGCACCAGTTCGCAACTGTTGCCGAAATTGCGAGTGTTTTTGAAGCCA
>CAYOQL010000101.1:0-2129 GCA_964406085.1 uncultured Herminiimonas sp. | reverse complement strand
CTCGCCGGCACTCATGATGCTTTCCAGATCCCGCCGCTGGCGACTGCCGTCACGCGTATCGCGCAAGGCCATCTCACCATATCCCAGAATCACACCCAGAATATTATTGAAATCATGTGCGATGCCGCCAGCCAAAGTACCCATCGCTTGCAGACGTCGCGCTTGTTGCAAAGCGGCTTCTGTGCGCTTGTGCATATCGATATCACTGATCGAGCCGGCCAGCCGGGTTGCGCGGCCATTGATGTCGCGCTCACACATGCCGCGTATGCGTATCCAGCGGAAATTGCCATCGCTGCCAACTACCCTGTATTCGTGATCTATGGTGGGCGCCATGCCTGATAAATAGTTGGTCAGCAAAACCTGATGTTCCGCTTCGTCGGCCGGATGCATGGTCATCATTGCGCACCATTCCAAACGCGGCCTGATCGCAAGATCAGATTGCAAACCGTAGATATGCTGCGCACGTTCAGACATGAACAAAGCATCGCTGCCGATATCCCAATCCCAGATGCCGTCAGCCGATGCAGCGACGGCCAGTTTGAAGCGCTCTTGCGATGCACGCAGCGCATCTTCAGTTAATTTGCGTGCGGTAATATCAGTAGAAATGCCGCTGACCCGATATGCAATGCCGGCTTGATCGCGTATGAATACCGCGCGCTCATGTATCCAGCGGATAGAGCCATCCGCACGCAATAAACGAAACTCGACGTCGTACTGCGTACCTATGTAACCGTCTTTTCCCTGCGCAAATATGGCGACGACACGATCAACGTCTTCGGGATGTATGACCTTGGTCCACAGACGCGCATCGCGATACAAGTCCGCCGCTGTGTGGCCCCACAACTTTTCAAAACTTGGGCTGACATACAGCACCCGCTCTGGCATCAGATCAGTGATCCAGATCACATCGGGCGTGGACTCGGCCATCAAACGGAAGCGCTCTTCACTTTCTTTCAGCGCGGCATCGCCATGCTGTCGTTCTATCGCCAATGCGGCGACGTGCGTGAAATGATCAATGATGGTTTGCTGGTAAGCCGTCGGTGCGCCTATCGCTTTTGAATGCAGGGTAAATGTCCCCAGCACATTGCCGGTTGATGAAAAAATCGGCGTAGAAACACAGGCACGCAAACCATGCGGCACCAGAAATTCGCCGTATGCAGCCCAGCGCGGATCATTCGCAATATCCTGGATCACAACCGGCGTTCGATAGTAAGCAGCCAAACCGCAAGGGCCTTCTTGCGAGTTCAATTCTTCTCTGACCAACGCATCGGTAAAACTCTGAGGAATGCCCGGCCCGGCAATCTGTTCGAGCCTTTGATTTTCCAAAGAAATCAACCACACTGAAGAGACAGAACCGACGGCCATATCATCGACCATTTCGCACATGGCATTCAAGGTATGGCGCAGAGGACTGCTCTTGGCAATCATCTCCAGCAAACGTTTTTCTCTATCCAGCAATGCTTCGGCACGTTGGTGATCTTCAATGTCGGTGGTCTGGCCGTACCACTTGATCAGCTTTTCGCCTTCGTCATACATCGGAATCGCACGGAACATAAACCATCGATACGACCCATCGTAACGACGCAGCCGTGATTTTACTTCGCCCGCCGAACCAGCCTCCAGCAAATGCTTCCAGGTCACCATCAGTCCAGGCAGGTCATCGGGATGCAAGGCATTCTGCCAGCCCCAACCACAAGCATCGGCAAGGCGCATGCCGGTATATTCCAGCCAGCGCAAATTGAGGAAGTCGACATAGCCGTTCGCCTGCGAGCTCCAGACCAAACCTGGTATGTGATCGACCGCCATGCGGAACTGAATGTTTTGCGCCTGAATTTCTTGCAGTGCATTGGCGACTGCATGCTGTGAGCGCTGGCGCCCGCTGACATCTGTCATCGTGCCTATGTATTCAATATTGTCTGTACCGCTTAGATTCGTTGCGACTGCGCGTGCAATGACTTGTACATACTTGACCGTGCCATCTGACATCAAAAATCGATGTTCAAAATCAAGCGGATGCTGATCGCGTAATGCTCTATCCAGAGCTTGCGATACAGACATGGCATCGCCCGGATGGACGCGCTGCCATAAATCCGTCAGCGTCGATACACTGCCCAGATCAAGATCGAAGA
>CAYOQL010000100.1:0-2162 GCA_964406085.1 uncultured Herminiimonas sp. | reverse complement strand
GTTGCAGCACTGGCAAGATGCGCCGAATGCGCGCGACGTACAGCCGCATCCGGACCATTTGCTGCCCTTGATGGTGGCAGCGGGCGCAGCCGGTAACGACCAAGGCAAACGGATATTTCAGGACACCGTGATGAATGTTGTCGTATCTGCAATCGCCTTTGGTGAAATCGCGGAAACTTGACAAGGGCAGCTGCGATCACCTAAAGTAGCGTCATGTCCTCGACACCTTTTCAATTCCGCACGACCTCGTACGCTGCCAGCGCCCTGCTAGCAACGCTACTACTATCGCTACGATTAAACTGATCGTCGCGCACTGCGCACTGCACTGTTGTACCTGCCGGCTTTAACCACCGGTACCTCAAAAAAAAACACCAAGGTTTCACCCGAAAAATGACTATCAAGGCCCTTCCTGCATCGTTCATCGCTGGCGTTCTTTCCGCCGTGATTGCCTGTGCGCGTGCTTTGCTATTACTACCGATCGGTTACCTGGCCTCGCGTCGCGTGGCAAGCCAGGTAGCCCACTGCCACACCTGATATCTCCGATTCAGAATAATTAGCAAAGCAAGGAAAAAACATCATGATGTTGTCTAACCCAGAGCAAAAATACCGCGCCTTTCCGCCCGTCCGCCTCACCGACCGCACCTGGCCGAATCAGGTCATCAGCAAGCCGCCGATCTGGATGAGTACCGACCTGCGCGATGGCAATCAATCCCTGATCGAACCGATGAACCATGAGAAGAAGTTTCGCTTCTTCGACATGCTGTTGCAAATCGGCCTGAAAGAAATCGAAGTTGCCTTCCCGTCTGCGTCACAAACCGATTTCGATTTCGTGCGCAAATTGATCGAAGAAAAACGCATTCCGGACGACGTCACGATCGAAGTCCTGTCACCAGCTCGAGAAGATCTGATCCGCCGCACCGTAGATTCGGTGCTCGGTTCACGCCGCGCGATCGTTCACATGTATAACGCCACTGCGCCCTCATTCCGCCGCATCGTGTTCAATATGTCGAAGGAAGAAGTCAAGGCAATGGCGGTCGCCGGCACCAAACTGGTCCGCGAATTGACCGATGCGCATCCGGAAACGGAATGGGTATTCCAGTATTCGCCGGAAGCCTTCAGCATGACCGAACTCGAATTTGCGAAAGAAATCTGCGACGCCGTATCCGAAGCTTGGCAACCGACGCCCGAGCGCAAAATGATCATCAATCTGCCCGGCACCGTAGAAGCAAGCACACCGAACGTGTACGCCGATCAGGTGGAATGGATGCATCGCAATCTGGCGCGACGCGACGCCATCCTGATCAGCGTGCATCCGCACAATGACCGCGGTTGCGCCGTGGCTGCCGCCGAACTGGCTGTAATGGCCGGCGCAGATCGGGTGGAAGGCTGCCTGTTCGGCAATGGCGAACGTACCGGCAACGTTGATCTGGTAACGCTGGCGCTCAATCTGTATTCGCAAGGGATCAACCCTGGCCTGGATTTTTCAGATATTGATGCAGTCCGCCAGTGCGTGGAAGAATGCAACCAGATACCGGTGCATCCGCGTCATCCCTATGTCGGCGATCTGGTGTACACCGCGTTCTCCGGTTCGCATCAGGATGCGATCAAGAAGGGCTTTGCGAAACAGCAGCCGGATGCGATCTGGGAAGTGCCTTATATGCCGGTTGATCCTGCCGATCTCGGTCGCAGCTACGATGCCGTGATTCGCGTCAACAGCCAATCGGGCAAAGGCGGCATGACCTATTTGCTGGAACAGGAATACGGCCTCGTGTTGCCGCGTCGCCTGCAAATCGAATTCAGCCGCGCAGTGCAACGCATCACCGATGAAACCGGCGGCGAAGTGGCCGCCACCGATATCCACAAAATCTTCAACAGCGAATACCTGAATGCGGTCACACCGTACCAATATTGCGGTCACCACATTGACGACAGCAAAAGCGGCGAGGTGCAGATCAAGGTCGACCTTGAAAAAAACGGCCAAGCGATTGCGGTTCAAGGCACCGGCAATGGCCCTATCGATGCCTTCATCAATGCATTGGGTCTGGATATCAAGCTGATGGATTTCCATGAACACGCGATCGGTGCGGGTGCCAGCGCCAATGCGGCCAGCTATGTTGAACTGCGCGTGAACAATGGCAGCACACGCTTTGGCGTCGGTATCG
>CAYOQL010000099.1:0-2383 GCA_964406085.1 uncultured Herminiimonas sp. | reverse complement strand
CCGGATAAATTCCACGGCCTCGCTGATCAGGAAACCAAGTATCGCCAGCGTTACGTCGACCTCATCATGAATGAGGAAACACGTCGCACCTTCAAGGCGCGTACGGCTGCGATTTCGTCGATCCGCCGCTTCATGGAAAAGAATGAGTTCATGGAAGTGGAAACACCAATGCTGCACACGATTCCCGGTGGCGCAGCAGCCAAACCTTTCACTACCCATCACAATGCGCTCGACATGCAAATGTTTTTGCGTATCGCGCCTGAGCTGTACCTGAAGCGCCTGGTCGTCGGCGGCTTTGATCGTGTATTCGAGATCAACCGCAACTTCCGCAACGAAGGGGTATCGATACGCCACAATCCGGAATTCACGATGATGGAATTCTATGCGGCTTACACCGACTACAAATGGTTGATGGATTTCACTGAAGCGGTGATACGTCAGGCTGCAATCGATGCGCACGGTACGGCAACGCTGACCTATGGCGGACGCGAACTGGATCTGGCAAAACCCTTCCATCGCTTGACAATTGTTGAAGCGATCAACAAGTACGCGCCTGGCTATACGCAGGAACAGCTCAATGATGCGGAATTCATCAAGAAAGAATTGCTGAAGTTCGGCGTCAAGCCGCATGCGCATTCCGGTCTCGGTGCATTGCAACTCGCACTGTTTGAAGAAACAGCGGAAGCACAACTATGGGAACCGACTTACATCATCGATTATCCGGTTGAAGTGTCGCCATTGGCACGCGCATCGGATACCGTAGCCGGTATTACCGAGCGTTTCGAGTTATTCATGGTCGGTCGCGAGATTGCGAACGGCTTCTCGGAATTGAACGATGCAGAAGATCAAGCCGCGCGCTTCCAGGCACAAGTCGCAGCGAAAGATGCAGGCGACGAAGAAGCGATGTTTTACGACGCCGACTATATTCGTGCACTCGAATACGGCATGCCGCCAGCCGGCGGTTGCGGGATCGGCATCGATCGCCTGATGATGATTATCACCGACTCGCCGAATATTCGCGACGTGCTACTGTTCCCACATCTGCGTCGCGAAGATTAAGTTGCATTAAAGAACATATTCTTAATAAAAAGAGACTGCTACGGCAGTCTCTTTTTATTTACGGCAACTAAATGTTGTTTGAAACGGTCTTAGTTACATCAACTTACATCTGACACAGGTTTAAGCTTTTTATTTCCCTCAAGCGGGGCAATACTTTATCCACATCAACAATCGTGGAAATATCCACATCCGGAGGAAGTTATGGAAACCAAGAATAATACGAAGCGCATTCATCCCCTCGTTGCTGCAGCTGCCGTCGGCGTATTGCTGGTCAGCCTAGTAGGTGTTGCGGCCATGACTGGCATACTGCCGAATTCCAACAGCGCGGACTCAAGAAAAGAGGCGGTCGCTGCCTTGGATAAAGAAGCTGCGGACAAAGCTGCCGAGGCAAAAGCCGCAGCAGAAAAAGCTGAGGAAGCGCGTGCGATAGAAGACAAGGCAGAACTTGCCGCCAGACGCAAAGAGGATGAACGCCGTGCGGCAGCTACCAAGGCAGCCAATCAAGCAAAAGCACGCGACACATCCAACAAAGTTGCCCAGACACAAATTTGCTACGACTGCGGCCGCGTTGAATCAGTACGCGCTGTACAGATCGCAGCCCAGCCTAGTGGCGTGGGCATAGTGGCTGGCGCAGTGCTCGGCGGCGTGCTTGGCAATCAAGTGGGCGGCGGGAACGGCAAAAAACTGGCAACAGTTGCCGGTGCAGTAGGCGGTGGCTATGCCGGTAACGAGATAGAAAAACGTACCCGTAAAACGGGCGCATATGAAGTAAGCGTGCGCATGGAAGATGGCAAGATGCGCACCTTCCCTTACGATCATCAGCCGAACTGGAGCGCAGGTGATCGCGTACGCGTAGTCGATGGTTATTTGCGGTCACGTTAAACACAGCTACGCAACAAAAAAGGAGAGGCAATTTGCCTCTCCTTTTTTATTTGTTCTGCGGTCATTGTCGTGCATGCAAATCCGCCTACTAAGTTAGTAGGGTTGCCAGCATTTATTCCGCTTCTTCTATCCACGCCTGTTGAATTGCTTCCAGGATTTTTTCACCGGAGCGATCAGGCGCATCATCAAAGTCGTCCAGCTCGCATACCCATTTGTGCAAATCGGTAAAGCGCACCGTCAGCGGATCGATATCCGGAAACTTATCATTCAATTCTTCCGCAATGCGGATGGTATCTGTCCATTTCATCGCAAGCTCCTTGGGATTTTTAGTGATTTTCGCTGGCATGGTTGATCGTGTAGCGCGGGATTTCCACCACCAGATCTTCGTCTGCCACGATCGCCTGGCACGACAGACGCGATGCTGCTTCCAGTCCCCAGGCTT
>CAYOQL010000098.1:0-2440 GCA_964406085.1 uncultured Herminiimonas sp. | reverse complement strand
GCGGCCAATCCGCCATTGCAGTGTACACGAGTGTGTAGGGTTATCAATAGCCAAACTTCACCGGAACGATCGCGAGCTGCTTCTTGATCGGCCATTCAACATCAACGCAATAACCGATAGCCGTCGTGATGTGCTGATATTTGTTTTTCTGGTCTTCTTGGAATGTCGACCCGGCCTGTAGCTGCACAGTCGCCAAGCCTTTCTCGCACCATGGCGCGGTTTTCGGGTTAACAAACAGGCTGATGTGCCCGTCCGCTGTCTTGATCTTGGCGCGCACTGAGTTCTGGCGGTCCTTGATTGCCGGAGCAGCCTTCTTAACTTTGCGCTCAAACGTCCACCCGTTAGCGCGCAACACGTCTTCAATGTCGGTGTAGTCGGATGCGTGGCCATGTTTCTCGCCAGCTCGTCCAGCAGGGTCGCCATAGATCAATACGCGGCGGTTTTTGTGCTCTGCATATCGCTCAACAAATTCCATTGCTGACTGCTTCGACACGGCGCTGGTCAAGACAATCTCGTCAAGCAGATATAGCGACTCGCCGCGACGCACACCGATAGCGGACGACAGCGGCGTAAAGTTCTGGTCGTGCATCCACATTAGCTGCTCGTGCGGTTCAATCTCGGCGTCAGTGTGGTTTTCCTTGCTGTAGTCTTCGTAAATCCTGCCGCTTGCGGTTTCGAAGCTGGCCTCAAACTCCTGCTTGAACTGCTTTTCAGACATGCTGCGCTTCATAGCTGCAATCACGTCTGGCGGCAGGATCTCGGCTGACTTCCAGTGAAATACGCCGAAGTCTGGATTGTCGCCAATCTCGGCAGCGCTACACAGGTCGTAGTAGTGATTTAGGCCGTCTGGCACGCCAAGCAACCAGCACCATGCGCGATAGTCTGGACGTGTTGGGTTAACGGTGTTCAGCGCTGGGAGAATGTTTGCCTCCCAAGCGTCCGCCTTGATGTCTGCGAATTCGTCAATGCCGCCACCATGCCAAGGTATGCCCTCGATGCGCTGCGGCTTATCTAGACCGATTACATGGACCTCTGAACCGTTCGGCATGTATATGATGCGGTCAGACTCGGACGGCCTGCGCGGATGCAGTGCCGACAGCGTGAATGCTTTCAGGTCATCCCAGAAGATTTTCTTGGCCTGGTCGTGCGTAGGAGCTGCCGCAAAGTATATACCTGGCACGGCATTTGCTTGATGAACTAGAAAGCGCTTAAACCGCTCAGTCTTGCCACTACGGCGCCCAGCAGGGACCAATGGGAAGCGCATACCGCTAGGCACGGCATTGATTAGCGCCAACTGCACAGGGTGATCCGTTAACGGATACCAGCGCGCTAACTGGCGGTCTAAGAGGATGTTGCCGGTTGTCATCCCGGCAGCTTTTCGATTAGGTCTTGCAGGATGCCAGCCATGTCTGGGCCTTTGTGCTCGATGACCTGCTTGTCTAGGCCGTATAGCTTTGCTTTTCCGAGCGTGGCAGAAACCATTGCAGACGGCACGCGGTCTTCTTTCGCGATGGTGCGCGCTTCCTCAAGCTCAGCAGTCAATGACTCCACAGTTACCATAAACTTCTCCCGCATCTCTGCGCGTACTTCCTCAGCATACTCCTGCATGGCAGGCGAGGCCCATAGGCGTGACGCCATGGAAATAAGCGCCTTTCGCTCTGCCTGGCTGCCGAAAATTTCCTGATAGTGGTCCGCCTTGGTCTTGTCCTTGTGCATGTCGAGGATAACCGAGCGGATGAATGCACAGTTTTTCTCTGTTCTGCCCAAGTTCCCGTAGCGGTGGCGGCTCATTTTTTGCGGCACTCAAAGCCGGTCTGTTTCAGCGTAAACGAACCGCCATACCTGCAATCATCAGCGATATCCTGGCGCGCAGTAGACTCGCCAACTTCTTTACCGACAAACATCCCCGCCAGCAGAGCCAGCGCTACAGCAGCAGCCAACTTCGCCATTAGTGCCCACCAAGGAACTTCATAATCTGCGGGCCGGCTTGGAACAAGAACCAGACAGCAGCAGCGCCGAGCAGAATCCCATTGGTAAGGGTGAACCCTTTACGGATCATGTCGTGCTGTTCTCGCAGCTCCTTGCGGATGTGCGGCATGTCCTTTACCGCCTGCTCGCACACCGTTATGCGGTGCGGAGTGTCCTTGTGGGTTTCCTCCAGGACTGCAACCCGGTGTACTAGCGTGTGCATTCCTTGCTCAATGGTGTTTACCCTTGGAGGTATGCTAGACATATCATCTGACATCTCTGGTATCGCCTTGGTTTCTATAGTGGCATGGTACTTGCATTAGGTATCTTCCGGCAATAAAAAACCCCGCTCAGGTTTTAATCTGGCGGGGTCTATGCCTAACCGAGTCCACGCGGCAAACGTGTTGAAGGAGTCCGAACCCGCTCTGCCATCAAATCCAGGGGCCGCTATTCCACGGAGTATGTGGGGTTA
>CAYOQL010000097.1:0-2544 GCA_964406085.1 uncultured Herminiimonas sp. | reverse complement strand
CCGGCAAACAGCTTCACCGGCGCTTCGCTGATCCACTGATCTATAACGGAACCTCCTGCGGCAGAAAGGGCGCTGTTGCATAAGGTCGCAAGCGCAAGTCCGGCGAGGATCGCGCCATTTTTATGGTAGCGCAACGCGAGCGCTGCTGCCAGAATCTGCGTCCGGTCGCCCATTTCGGCGAGAAAGACGGACAGGAATGTGGAAAGCAGTGCGTCCATGGCATGCCACTAGCATCGGGGGATTAAAATCTGGAGAAAAAGATATCTGCCTGTTCGGCGTCAGTTGGGGAGGCGAACAGCCACCGATGCCAACAGCGATTGCGTCACCGAAGGGCTAAGTTGCGAACAACCAATCGCATCTTCCAATATGCCGGTAAAGCTGCTGACCACCGAATCGCCACCGCCATGATCAATGACACGCTGCATTGTGGCTTCGAATACGCTGGCAATCTCGGCAACCGTCGCGAACTGGTGGACCGTTGCCGTCTTGCGGATGGCTTCAAGGCGGACGAGGAATTGCAGGGGGTTGGTATCGAACGACGTCAAGCGAAGAGCTTCCAGCAAATCGCTCAATTCCGCGCGAATCAGCATTTGCCGATCATGATCCATTTCCATGGCAAAGCCCCTATGCCCCGTGATAAAGGCAGTTTGCGCCAACATGGTTAACAAGTCGTGAAACTGTGGTCCTGATCGCAGATGATGTTCATATGGGCCAGAATCTGGCCAGAACCCGACTCAAGGCTTGACTTTAGGCGCGCGAATCCGCAAAGGCGCGCGTCTGTGAACGGGCCGCGTCATTGCTGCCGCTGTTTTTAACGAAATTCGAACACGAAGGAATGGGCCATGGCGAAGCCAGCCACGATCAAGATCAAGCTGCTCAGCACTGCTGACACTGGCTTTTTCTATGTCACCAAGAAGAACCCGCGCAACATCACCGAAAAGATGACGTTCCGCAAATATGATCCCGTTGTGCGTAAGCATGTCGAGTTCAAGGAAGCCAAAATCAAGTAAGCTTTATAGCTGCTTGAAATGGTAATCGATCAGGGCGCTTCGGGCGCCCTTTTTGATTCATATCGCCCGCGCCCTTGCGCATGACGGGCTTGCGTCTACATCATATCCCGGATGCAAAAACTTATTCACCAATGGACCTGGGCCGCACCTGTGTTTGCCTGGCTACTGATTGCGGCGGCGGTTGGCATGACATTGCCAGCCGGACTTCTGGCAGTGGTCCTGATTGCCACCGTATTGGCCGCTGTGCACCATGCAGAACTCGTCGCGCACCGTGTCGGGGAGCCGTTCGGCACCTTTTTGCTCGCCATTGCGGTCACCATTATCGAGCTAGGCCTTATCATCACGCTCATGTCAGCCGCAGGTCCTGATGCCGCGAGCCTTGCGCGCGATACCGTTTTCGCAGCGGTAATGATCATCCTCAACGGACTGATCGGCGCTTGCATATTTTTCGGCGCAATCGTGCATAAGGAACAAAGTTTCAAACAAACCGGTGTGAGTGCGTCGCTCGCAACGCTCTGCGCCTTGACCGTGTTGACGCTCGTATTGCCCAATTTCACCGTCAGCGAACCAGGACCGGTCTATTCCCCTTCGCAACTCGGCTTTGTGGCGATTGTTTCGTTTCTGCTCTACGCAACCTTCGTGGCCGTGCAGACGGTGCGTCACCGCGACTATTTCTTGCCCGCCAAGACACTGGCGGCGGATGAGGATATCCATGCCGACCCGCCTACCAACGCGCAAACAGTGTTTTCCGCTGTCGCATTGCTCGCCTGTCTGGGCGCTGTGGTGCTGCTTGCCAAAACACTCGCGCCAACAATCGAAGCAGCGGTTGCCTCGGCCGGTGCCCCGCGTGCCGTTGTGGGGGTGATTATCGCGGCGCTTGTTTTGCTACCGGAAAGCGTGGCTGCGGTTCGGGCGGCCCTGGCCAACCGTCTTCAGACGAGCCTCAATCTCGGTCTGGGGTCTGCGCTGGCGACAATCGGCTTGACGATTCCCGCCGTTGCGGCGCTGTCCTTGATGGTTGGCCTACCGATCGCCCTGGGACTGGACATGAAGGGAATGGTGCTTCTGTTCCTGACTCTGGTCGTCACCACTTTGACGCTTGGCACCGGCAAGACGACGGTACTTCAAGGGGCAGTGCATCTGCTGATTTTCGCGGTGTATCTGTTTACGACGATCGTGCCGTAAAGGCATCGGGATCAACCGATAATAGCCCGGACAGCTTCCAGAAACTTCATCACCGATACCGGCTTTGACAGATAACCGCGCGCGCCTGCCTGCAGGATGCGCTCTTCGTCGCCTTTACCGGCATAGGCGGTGACGGCCATCACCGGAATTGCGGAAAGAACAGGGTCCTTCTGCATGGCCTCGATCAGGTCGATGCCGCTGACATGCGGCAACTGGATGTCCATGATCACGAGATCCGGCGCGAACATCCGGGCCTGTTCCAACGCCAGCCGCCCATCACGCACGCCTTCAACAGTGAACTGGTGCGCGCGCAGCAGGTCGGTGAAAAGCTTGAGGTTCAGTTCATTGT
>CAYOQL010000096.1:0-2734 GCA_964406085.1 uncultured Herminiimonas sp. | reverse complement strand
CCAGCCAAGGACATGCCGGTGCTCGACCAAGTGTGATTGAAATCGAAATAGCAGGCGCAGTGATGCGCTTTGATGGCAAGGCAGACCTATCTATGGTCCGTGCCGTATTGGGAATGTTACGAACATGATGGGCCTACCGGCGGGAACACGCATCTGGCTGGCAGCTGGCGTAACCGATATGCGTTCTGGCATGAATGGTTTGGCGGCCAAGGTGCAATTGACTCTGCTTGAAGATCCGCTGGCTGGCCATGTATTCGTATTTCGGGGAAGGCGCGGCAACGTGGTCAAAGTGTTGTGGGCCACAAGCGATGGAGTGTGCCTGTTGATCAAGCGATTGGAACGAGGCCGGTTCGTCTGGCCCCAGGCCAGCAGTGGTAAAGTGCATCTGACCCAGGCACAGCTATCCATGCTGCTCGAAGGAATCAACTGGAAGCAACCGGAACGCACCTGGCCACCGCTATCACTCTTGTAAACGTTCCAGAACATGCGTAAACTCCGCGCATGCCTACCATTCCCTCATTTCCTGACGATATCGAAACACTGAAAGCACTGCTGCTGGAGCGGGATGGCGAACTGCAGTCCCTACGTCAAACGGTCTCGACCTTGGAACTGGCCCTGAGCGTACGCACGCTCGAAATTGAACAACTGACACTCCAGATCGCCAAGTTGAAACGTATGGTGTTTGGTCGTAAATCCGAGAAGATCGACAAGAAGCTGGAGCAACTGGAAACACGTCTGGAAGATTTGATTGCCGAAGAAGGTGCCGCAGAACAAACCGCAAAGCTTCCGGCGCAGCCGCGCCAGAAATCGATTCACAAGCCTTTCCCTGAGAACCTACCGCGCGAAGAGCACATCATCGAACCACAGGAAGACGCATGCCCGCAATGTGGTGGCAATCTAAAACCGCTGGGCGAGGATGTATCCGAACAGCTAGAAGTGATCGAAGCAGCGTTCAAGGTCATTCGCCATGTGCGAAAGAAGAAGACCTGCGCCTGTTGCGATTGTATTGTCCAAGCGCCGGCGCCGAGTCGCCCGATTCAGCGGGGATTTGCCGGTCCTGGGCTATTGGCCAATATTGCGGTGAGCAAATTCGCTGATCACCAACCACTTTACCGACAAGCCCTTATTCATGCTCGCCGTGGTGTTGAGCTCGATCCAGCAACGACAGGGCGTTGGATGGGCGCATGTGGCGTCTTAGTCACACCGTTGGTAGAAGCGCTGCGTCGCTATGTGGTATCTCCTGGCAAAGTCCATAGCGACGATACACCGATGCCGGTACTAGCACCAGGTAACGGTAAAACAAAGATGGGACGACTCTGGGTGTACGTGCGCGATGACCGAAATGCTGGCTCACATGCTGCACCGGCAGTATGGTTTGCTTATTCCTCGACCCGACAGGGACTGCATCCGCAGACGCATCTGACTGGATTTGCCGGCGTCTTGCAGGCTGATGCGTACGGTGGCTACGATAAAATTTATACCGATGGTAGAGTGATCGAAGCCGCCTGCTGGGCACATGCTAGGCGCAAGGTCTATGATTTACACGCAAAAAAGGCTACACCAACGACCACCGAGATTCTGCGTCGGATTGGCGAACTATATGCCATTGAAGCGCAAGTTCGCGGACAGCCAAAGGAGGCACGTCAGCGCATCAGGCAATTACAGGCAAGGCCACTTCTGATCGAACTGGAACTTTGGTTGCGTAACCGTTTACTGACGCTCTCGACTCAGTCCGAGACGACAAAGGCGATCAACTACATGCTCAACCAGTGGCAGGCGTTAATCTATTACTGCAACGATGGCGTGGCCGAGATTGACAACAACATCGCAGAGAATGCGTTGCGGGGTTGCTGCCTTGGCCGCAAAAACTTCCTGTTCCTAGGTGCTGATAGTGGGGGCGATCGTGCCGCTGCTATGTATAGTCTGATTGGTACGGCGCGGATGAATGGCATTGATCCCGAAGCTTATCTGCGCTATGTGTTCACACATATTGCCGACTATCCGATCAATCGTGTTGCCGATTTGTTGCCGTGGAATGTCGCTGCTAAACTCCTGCCTGCATAAACAGAATCAAGCTGCCCTTTTGTGTCAGTTTGTTTCTCCATTATTCTAGGATCACACATGGCACAGCAAGCTAAAATCATTACCCTATATGTTGAATTGGAAGGTATCGTTCCCCCAATCTGGCGACGTATTATTGTCGATGACGATATCACGTTGCGAACCCTGCACCATGTCATCCAAGCGGCATTTGGGTGGACAGACTCTCATCTGCACGAATTCAATGTGGAAGGTCGTGTTTACGCCATGCTGGACAATGAAAACGTACTTGATACCATTGAAGATCGTGAGATTCCAGGAGATGATCGCAAGAGTAAGTTGCAAAAATTAGTTTACCCTGGCCAGCGGTTCGATTACCAATACGACTTTGGAGATAATTGGCGGCATAGCATTAAGGTTGAAAAAATCGATCTTGTAGCAGAAAAGATGGGCGCCGCGCAAATCATCGACGGAGCGCGCGCGGCACCACCGGAAGACGTTGGTGGCACATCAGGTTATGAAGACTTCCTCACCGAAATTCAAGATCCTTCCAGTGAACAAGGGAGAGACTATTTGCAATGGGTGGACGGCCCCTTCGACCCGGAATTATTTGATCGACGCGCCGCGAACAATGCCTTGCTTCGAATGGCTTGGAACGGGTGGGGTAAAAAATAAACAGCTTGCAAGACGGTTT
>CAYOQL010000095.1:0-2863 GCA_964406085.1 uncultured Herminiimonas sp. | reverse complement strand
GGATTCGCCGCCGGACATCGCAGACATCCACCTGAGCACATCCGCCCTGTCCGACGAGCACCGTCGCGGCCTCGGGCAGATCGTGGGAGTGGATTTCCTGCGCAGCGGCGACCACGACCGACTCCTGCATGCCGGGGGGAAGTCGACACCGGACCTGTTGCGCCGCAGGCAGACTCGCCAGGACGCTCCCGATGCCGTGGTGCTTCCGGGCACCGAGACCGAGATCGAGGAGGTACTGCGCTACTGCTCGACGCACGGTATCGCGGTCGTGCCTTTCGGGGGCGGTACCAGCGTGGTCGGCGGTCTGGATCCGGTCCGGGCCGGCTTCACCGCGGTGGTCACCCTGGATCTGCGCCGGTTCGACGAACTGCACTGGCTCGACGAGGTGTCCGGGGAGGCCGAGTTGGGAGCGGGGCTCACCGGCCCGGAGGCCGAACGTCTGCTCGGTGAGCGCGGCTTCTCCCTCGGGCACTACCCGCAGAGCTTCCGGTTCGCCAGCATCGGCGGTTTCGCCGCGACCCGGTCCTCCGGCCAGGACTCCGCGGGCTACGGGCGGTTCAACGACATGGTCCGCGGCTTGCGGGTGATCACACCCGTCGGGACGATCGACCTCGGCCGCGCACCGGCCTCGGCGGCCGGACCGGACCTGCGGGAGCTGTTCATCGGCGCCGAAGGCGTGTTCGGCGTCATCACCAGGGTCCGGGTACGCGTGCACCCGGTACCCGAGAGCGTGCGCTACGAGGCATGGTCCTTCCCCGACTTCGAGACCGGCGCAGCCGCGCTGCGTGCAGTGACTCAAACCGGAACCGGCCCCACCGTGCTGCGGCTCTCAGACGAGGCCGAGACCGGAGTCAACCTCGCCACCACCGGGAAAATCGGCGAGCAGAGCATCACCGGCGGCTGTCTGGCCATCACCCTGTTCGAGGGCACCCCCGCTCATACGGAGAGCCGCCACAGCGAGACCCGCGCCCTGCTGGAATCCCACGGCGGCACCTCCCTGGGCGAGGGACCCGCACGAGCCTGGGAGCACGGCCGTTTCGACGCCCCGTACCTTCGTGATTCGCTGCTGTCGGCGGGAGCCCTGTGCGAGACACTGGAGACCGCGACCTCATGGTCGACCATCCCCCAACTGAAGGCGGCCGTGACCGAGGCGTTGACGAACTCGCTCTCCCGAAGCGGCACCGCCGCTCTGGTGATGTGTCACATCTCCCACGTCTACCCCACCGGTGCCTCGTTGTACTTCACCGTTGTCGCCGGACAGCGCGGGGACGTCCACGCGCAGTGGCAGGCAGCCAAGGCTGCCGCGTCCGAGGCGATCATTGAACACGGCGGCACGATCACGCACCACCACGCCGTAGGTGCGGATCACCGCCCATGGATGACCGCGGAGATCGGCGAGCTGGGCGTGGAGGTGCTGCGTGCGGTCAAGCAGAAGCTTGATCCAGCCGGAATCCTCAACCCCGGCAAGCTGATTCCGTGAGTTCCCCGATCGGTCGTGTCGTTGTTCTGACCAACCCGATGGCGGGCCACGGCAACGCCCCGCATGCGGCCGAACAGGCGGTGGCCCGGTTCCAGCAGCACGGGGTCAACGTCGTGGAGGTCGTCGGTAGAGATGCGGCACACGCACGGCTTCTGGCCGAAGAGGCGCTCGGCGACCAGACCGACGCCCTCGTGGTCGTGGGCGGGGACGGGGTGATCTCACTCGCCTTGCAGATCGTGGCCCAGACGGACATCCCGCTCGGCATCGTTCCCGCCGGAACCGGCAACGACCACGCGCGGGAGTACCGACTGCCCGTGGGTGACCCTGTCGCCGCCGTTGATGTGATCGTCGCGGGCCAGACCGAGACCGTCGACCTCGGGCGGATCACCGCATCTGACGGGACCGCCCGATGGTTCGGCACCATCGCCGCGACCGGATTCGACTCCCTGGTCAGCGACCGGGTCAACCGGATGCGCTGGCCGCACGGCCGGATGCGCTACAACCTGGCGATTCTGGCCGAACTCTCGAAGTTGAGGCTGTTGCCGTTCCGTCTGGTCTTCGATGGCCGGCGGGAGGTCATCGCCGACCTCACCCTGGTGGCGTACGGCATCACCCGCAGCTATGGCGGCGGGATGCTGATCTGCCCGGCAGCAGATCACGGTGACGGCCTGCTGGACATCACGATGGTGCATTCGGCGTCGCGCATCAGACTCATGCGGCTTTTCCCGACCGTGTTCAAGGGCACCCACATCGGACTGCCCGAGGTGACCACGGAGCGGGCCCGCACCGTCTCGGTGGAGTCGCCCGGGATCAACGCCTACGCCGACGGTGATTTCGCGTGCGCTCTTCCGGCTGAGATATCCGCGGTGCCGGCCGCCGTGCACATCCTCGTCGACCGATCGGTCAGACCGACACCGGAACCGACGCTGGGTCTGACGGACCGACCACGCTAGGCGGGACGATGCTAGGCGGGACGATGCTGGTAATGGTGACGCGGACCCCGGGTTTGAGGCCCAGTTGCGCAGCACGGCCGGATCCGAGTTCGATCACCGCGTCGACGGGCTGCAGCAGCGAACCGTAGAACCGGCAGGGCTGAGCCAGGCAGGGCGTCGCCGCGTAGACGGTCTTGACCTCACCACCGAGCAGGAACACCATGTCGATCGGGTGCGGGGTCTGCCACATCCAGAAGAACTGCGGGCTGGCCGGCGAGTAGGTGAAGAGCATGCCCTGGTTGGGACCCAGCGGCGGCCGGCCCATGAGTCCGCGCCATTGCTGCTCCCGGGTCACCGCGACCTCGAGGCCGATCACCTCGGCCCCGACCCGCAACTGGGCGGTCACCGGCAGGTACTGCGGCTCGGGCAGCCGCAGAGCGGGGCTGATCGC
>CAYOQL010000094.1:0-2897 GCA_964406085.1 uncultured Herminiimonas sp. | reverse complement strand
TTTGCCGCATAGCGAGCTGCCGCTCCAACTCGCCGATCTTTGCAGAGATGTCGGCGACTACGGCCTTTTTGTCATTCAGATTGAGACTCAAGATCAACCTCCAAAAATGATACTCGGCGCATACACAATCATCATTGATTGCTTGCCTTGCATCGGTTCGAACACGGCGTCCGAAGTTAGGAGTTCATACTGGCTAGCCAGCGAAGAGACTGCAAAACTTGTTCGGGGTCACCATCTGCGTTGGGTATGAGGTCGTTGCCAACCTCTCATTTAACTTTGCACACAACTTACATGCACGCCGCCCAACGGTCTTTGATTGCCTGCACCTTCTTCTATCCTGTCGAATCCGGTCCAGCCCAAAGATGCGCCCGCCGCCAAATTGGCTGCGGGACTTAATTCAATTTATTACGCAGCCAAACTCGATTGATCGACGCGAACACCAGCGCCCATAGTCGACGACAGCGAAACTTTGCGCAGGTAAACACCTTTGCTGGTTGCTGGCTTGGCCTTTGTCAACGCATCCATCAAAGCCAACAAGTTGGATTTGAGAGCTTCGTCGGAGAACGATTTACGACCGATAGTGGCGTGAATAATGCCAGCCTTGTCAGTACGATATTGAACTTGACCCGCTTTTGCATTTTTAACTGCAGTAGCGACGTCAGGAGTAACAGTACCAACTTTCGGGTTAGGCATCATGCCGCGTGGTCCGAGGATTTGACCCAAGGTACCAACGATACGCATAGTGTCTGGCGATGCGATAACGATGTCGAAAGGCATGTTGCCGGCTTTGATTTGCTCAGCCAGATCTTCCATACCAACGATGTCAGCACCAGCCGCTTTCGCTTGCTCTGCTTTTTCGCCAGTTGCGAAAACCGCAACACGAACCGTTTTACCGGTACCAGCTGGCAAAACAACAGAACCACGAACTACTTGATCAGATTTTTTTGCATCAACGCCGAGTTGAACCGAGATATCGATCGACTCGTCGAATTTTGCATTTGCACATTCTTTGATCAAGGCAACTGCATTGTCGAACGGGTACGCTTTGGTACGATCAACTTTTGCCGCGAATGCCTTAGCGCGTTTGGATAACTTAGCCATTACAGACCCTCCACCGTGATGCCCATGGAACGTGCGGAACCGGCGATTGTACGCACGGCAGCATCCATGTCGGCAGCCGTCAAATCCGGCCGTTTGGTTGTTGCGATTTCTTCAGCTTGCGCACGTGTGATCTTGCCGACTTTGTCGGTATGTGGCTTAGGCGAACCTTTAGTGATGTTCGCAGCTTTTTTGATCAGGTACGTTGCTGGCGGCGTCTTCATCACAAAAGTGAAAGACTTGTCCGCAAACGCGGTAATCACAACCGGAATTGGCATACCTGGCTCAACACCTTGAGTCTGCGCGTTAAACGCTTTGCAGAATTCCATGATGTTCAGACCACGTTGACCCAGAGCAGGTCCGATTGGAGGGGATGGGTTTGCTTTACCAGCTGGAACTTGCAGCTTGATAAAACCAATGATTTTCTTTGCCATGATGGCTCCTACATTGATTGAGTGGTAGCGCCTGTTCACTTGCCTTGCGGCGCATTACTTGGGCTCCTCTTTTTACTGCTATCGAATTTACAAGTCTTGCCGAAACCAGCAGGACTTGCAGCGCCCCGACCCGCGCTTGTTCTTTATACTTTTTCGACTTGCCCGAATTCGAGCTCAACAGGCGTGGCACGACCGAAAATCGTCACCGAAACGCGCACTTTGGATTTCTCGTAATTGACTTCTTCGACATTGCCGTTGAAATCGGTAAACGGACCATCCTTGATACGCACCAGCTCGCCCACTTCGTACAAGACTTTTGGACGCGGCTTCTCAACGCCATCCTGCATTTGCTGCATGATCTTGTCGACTTCGCGCGGCGGAATCGGCGTAGGCTTGTTCGATTTACCACCGATAAAGCCGGTTACCTTGCTTGTATTCTTGACCAAATGCCATGTTTCATCGGTCATTTCCATCTCGACGAGCACATAACCAGGAAAGAAACGGCGTTCGCTAACCGATTTTTGACCGTTTTTTACTTCGATCACTTCTTCGGTAGGCACCAGAATCTGACCAAACTGATCTTGCATGCCGGCACGTATGACACGCTCCGTTAACGCACGCATCACGCTCTTTTCCATACCGGAATAGGCGTGAACAACATACCAACGTTTTTTACTTGTAGCAGCAGTCGCGGCAGCCGTACTTGGCACGCCTTCTTGCGCGTCATCCTGAATATTGTCGCCCATTATCTTTTCCAGCCCAAAATCAGGTCGTACAACACAACTTCGAGTAACTTATCCGTACCGAACAGGAAAAGCGCCATGATCAACACAAAGCCGAAAACAATCGCAGTCATCTGCAATGTTTCCTTGCGGGTCGGCCAAACTACTTTCTTGGTTTCACGAACCGCTTCTTTGGCAAAATTAACAAAGTCACGACCCGACGACGACGTCCATGCGATTGCGATTGCAACCAGTAAGCCACCAACCAGCGCAGCAGCGCGCACGATTGTTGCCTTGTCCGACAAAACATAAAATCCAACTACGCCCGCGATTGCGACGAGTATCGCCAAGACGATCTTGATCTTATCGCCTGACGCGCCAACAGTTTGTACGGGATGATTAGACATACTTTTCTACTTTCGATGCCCTGCACCAGAATCGGTGGCAGGGGCGGAGGGCCTCGAACCCCCAACCTTCGGTTTTGGAGACCGACACTCTGCCAATTGAGCTACGCCCCTACGTTTTAAACACTACCACTACTTGAAATATTTGCGGCGACCTTCAAAGATCGCCGCAAACACTTCATTTATTACTCAATAATTTTAGCAACAACACCGGCGCCGACGGTACGACCGCCTTCGCG
>CAYOQL010000093.1:0-2905 GCA_964406085.1 uncultured Herminiimonas sp. | reverse complement strand
TGCCACTTAACGCAATGTCACCGCGCAAATTTCCTTCCGTGACCAGCGTCGGCGAGACCAACGGGCCGAGCCAGGCAAGTGTTGGCGTGTTGATGCGCGCGCTGCCGTTGAAGGGCGCGCTTGGTGCGATGGAGAAACGACCCTCACCACCGCCGATTACAGTATTTAAACTGCCGGTTATATTCCCGACCTGGCTGCCGTCAGCCTGCACGCCAAGGGCGATGCGTCCCTTGTTTGCAGTGCCGCTGATCACGAGCGTCGACAGGCCGAGCTTGACCGGAGCATTGCTGAGGATGGCGATATCGCCGCTTTCACGGCGCAGCGCAAAGCTGCCGTCAACACGATCGGCGAGCTGAAGATTCCATTCGCCTGCAAGCAGCAGATCCGTATTCAACGGTGCATCGGGTTTGGCGTAGCGCAGCAGTTCAGCAACCGGCAGACGTTCTATGCGTCCGCGTGTGCTGACGCCGCGTTCATTGCGTACAAACTGTTCGATCGCAATCAAACCATTGCCCAGCGCCAGGCGGAACTGATCCAGTTGAACTTGTCGCTGCGACACATGCAACGCTGCTGGTGCGGCAAGTTTAAGATTGAGTTTCCCCTTGGCTTCCAGCGTGTTGATATTGCCTTGCCAGCCAGGATCGCGTGCCATGTTCTGCAAGCCGCCGGCAGCCGTCAGCGCCCAATTCTGATCCTGCTCAAGCAGCGTTGCAGTCAGCAGGTGCTGGGCGCTCGTACCAGTGACATTGATGCGGAAATTTTGCGCAGCTAGCTGCTTGCCGCTGATGCCTTCACCATTTATATCGATACTTAATGGCGCATTGTTCTGCGCGCCGTACTGCGCGCGTGCTGTGAGCTTTTTCAATTGTTGCGAGCCGGTATACAGACCGAGTGCCTCGCCATCGATATTCAGGTCGCTGATGAACGCCGCATCAGGTTTGCGATTGAGTGCGAGTTCCAGCTTGCCTTGCGTGGCGGCGATGTGCGTTGGTCCTGGCGCACGGATGCGCTCGCCGCTCCAGCGCGCGCTGAGGCGCGGTTGCTGCACGCTGCCGCGCACTTCGCCGTTGACTTGCAATGCGCCGGCAAAGCCGCTGCCTAACTGCTCCATCGCGGGGGCATCGAGTTTGAACACAATGCGGGAATCCTTGTCGGCCAGCTTGCCGCTGGCCGACAAGCGGTTACTGCCGGCGACCAGCGACAGTTTGGACAGCAGCAAGGTCTCTGCGCGTAATTGCAACTGGCCTTCGCCGGTTAATGGTTTACCCGCCATTTGGCTTTTGTCTATGCGGAAGGATATGTCGGCTTCCATTGTTGGTTGACGTTTGCCGTTGGCAGAAAATTCTCCGTTCAAATGCAAGGCTGGTAGTTGTGAAAAATCGCCGAGATCACTTGGATTGAATGAGCGGATTACACCCTTGATGTCGAAGGCCTGGTTGCCGGCCAGCGCGAATTTTGCAGATAGATCGATCGCGCTGCTACCCGCGCGGAGTTCGGCCTTGTCTATGATTGCGGCATTGTCGGCAACGCTTGCGTGCGCATTCAGTATCAGAGGATTATTTTTGCGCGGCTCACGCAAGGCGAGTATGAAATCCTGCTTGCCATCCGCGTGTTTGATATCGAGGTTGCCTGAGAGGTTGCTGGTGCGTGCGCGTTGATCAATTTTTTTCAGATCCAGTGCCTTGGTGCTTAAAGCCATCAGCAGGGCGCCATTCGCAAAGCTCCCTTTGCCTCCCACCGTGCCGGCCGGTTTTTGCGTACTACCCAATTCCGCCACGATGCGATTGAAATCGAAGCTGCCATCTCGCTGTGAAAAATCGATGCCCAGACGATACAGGGGCAGGCGTGCATCGTTATACAAACCCGCCGCAGGATTCCTGACATGGAGTGCGCCTTGGCCATCTGCACCGGCATGCAAGTCGATATCCAGTGCAGTCGTTGGCAACCCTTGTGCCAGCAAGGCAAGATCGACGCGCTGCGCTGTGATGCTGGTCTCGCCGAGCAGCTGTTCGCCAAACGGGCGCAGCAGGGTTTTGCCACGGATGCTGGCTTGATCCATCTGCAGGTCTAGATTGGTGATCACCTCGGCCAGCGATCCCTGCAACTCCAGCTTGCCTTTTGCGGCAATCGTACGCGCACCGATGACGGTTTCGCTGTCGGTAGAAAGCGTGGCCGCCAGCGCATAGGGTTTGCTTGCCGACAACGAAGCCTGGCCATTGACGTCGCCAGAAAAAGTATTGCCGGCGGAGCGCGAGCGTGCGTTGAAACGGTCGAGATTCAACAGGTAACGCTGGCCGTCGAAGTCGAGATTGAAAGCAAATGCACCCAGCGTAACGACATTCAAAGGACCCCAGGCAATTTCACCGCCTGCCACTTGCACGCTGTCGACCTGTACCCGCAGAGGCAGGCTGATGCTGTCAGGCAGTATCGACGGTTCCTTGCTTTGATCGATCTTGCTGATGATGCCGAGCTTGCCGACATGCAGGGAGGCGACATGCAGTCGGCCTTTGAGTAGTTGTGCCAGCCCGACTTCCAGCGCGATGTCGTCCAGTACGATGGTCTGATTTTTCAGGTGGAGCGCAAGGCGCCGGATGCGCAAGGTCTCGTTGAATTGTCCGCTGACGCCATCTGCTTGCACGATGCCGCCAGACATGCCCGCCGCGGTAGACAGTAAGGCACGTGCCCCGCGTTCGCTGGACAGCATCCACCCTGCGCCTGCAATCAACGTAATGAACGCGAGCAGGATGCAGGCAGACAGCGACAGCCACAGACGTCGTGTGCGCCGGGTCTTTTTTCCTGCATCTGCTGGTGTGTCGTGTGAATTGTCAGAAGCCATAGCCGATGGAAAAGTGAAGACGCGGTTCTTTGGTTTCGTGACCGTAAGCAAGATCGAGATTGACTTGGC
>CAYOQL010000092.1:0-3062 GCA_964406085.1 uncultured Herminiimonas sp. | reverse complement strand
TCCTCTGTGGGAAACGGACCTATGCCCAGCATTCCATTTTCTGATTGCAGCCACACGTGAATATCCGGCGCGATGAAGTTTGCAACCAGCGTCGGCAAGCCGATCCCCAGGTTAACGTAGGCGCCATCGTGCAATTCTTGCGCTGCGCGTGCTGCCATTTGATCTCGTGTCCAGGCCATATCACTCTCTCCACCTATATTGCTATTGTCATTGCGTTCAGATGCAAACATGCGCATACATTGATCACTTCTCGGTACATGACGCGCTATTTCACTTAGTGCGTAGTGTGCGCTGCTCGATGCGCTTTTGCGGATGCGCATTGAGTACGATGCGATGAATGAAAATGCCCGGCGTGTGCACCTGGTCAGGATCGATTTCCCCGATCTCAACCAATTCTTCCACTTCCGCCACGGTAATTTTTCCTGCCATCGCGGCGTTCGGATTGAAGTTGCGCGCAGTGTGGCGATACACCAGATTGCCAGCCTTGTCTGCCTTGTAAGCCTTGACGATCGCGACGTCGGCAATCAATGCGCGCTCCATCAAGTATTGCTCACCATCAAATTCGCGCACATCCTTGCCTTCGGCGACGATGGTACCCACACCGGTTTTGGTGAAAAATGCTGGAATACCTGAACCGCCGGCGCGCAGTTTTTCTGCCAGCGTGCCTTGCGGCGTAAATTCGACTTCCAGTTCGCCAGCGAGGTATTGGCGTTCGAACTCCTTGTTTTCACCGACGTAAGACGCAATCATTTTTTTGATCTGGCGCGTCATCAGCAATTGCCCTAAACCGGCATCGTCGACACCGGCATTATTGGAAATCGCCGTCAGGTTCTTGACACCGGAATCGCGTAGCGCGGCAATCAGGGCTTCCGGAATGCCGCACAGACCAAAACCGCCGACAGCAATGGTTTGCCCATCCTTGACGATATCGGCCAGGGCAGTTGCTGCATCGGGATAAACTTTATTCATAGTTACCCTTCTTTGTGTAGAGTAAGGGGAAAGACATGGGAAGCGCGTCTGTCAGCATAAGGCTATGCTGCCATCGTCACAATACCGTAGAACTACTAGCTCCTCTGGATGCGCCTGGGAAAATCTGAACAACGAGGCATTGCATGACGATATCAGCAACGATCGATTATGAAAGCATTTTTCAGCATGCGCCTGTCGGTATGTGCGTCTCGCAGCATCGCGTGATTCACGCCTGCAATGACGCACTGGCAACCATGTTCGGTTATCCCAAAGATGCGCTCAGCGGACAGTCGTTTGCCATTCTGTATCCCAGCTATGCCGAATTCGAACGCACCGGTGCACGTATCGTTCCCATCATGAATACCAAAGGATATTATTCAGACGAACGCATCATGAAACGCGCCAATGGCCAGTTATTCTGGTGCCACGTCAGTGGTCGCGCGTTACGGACGGACGATCCGCATGCGGCGGGCATATGGACGTTTGAAGATTTGAGTGAAAAAAGACCGGTGACCGCAGCATTGACACCGCGCGAACGAGAAATCGCTGCCATGCTGGTGGATGGAAAAACCAGCAAGGCCATCGCGCGACAACTTGGATTGAGTCCCCGTACGGTAGAAATGCACAGGGCAAGATTGATGCGGAAATTTGCCGCCACGACTGCCAGCGAATTAATCAATCGATTGCTGGGTGTGTCGCGGCAAATTGAAACGGCAGAAACACATACTGAAGTTTAATTGACGAACTTGTTTGATACCTTCATCCACGCCTTAGGTGATGCTCATCCCGTCATCGGCCGTCATGATTGCGCCATTAATGAAGTGTGACTCTTCGGCAGACAATAGCAGCAGCAAGCCGTCCAGATCTTCGGGCTTGCCGACGCGTTTGCGCGGCAATGTATTCATCAATTGCTGGCCTTGCTCGCTCCCAAGGTAATCCAGATTCATTTCTGTCTCTATGTATCCCGGACAGATGGCGTTGACATTAATGCCGAACTTGCCCCACTCTACCGCCATCGATTTCGTCATGTGCACGATCGAGGCTTTGCTCATGCTGTACAAGCCAAGTTCAGGCACCACGCGCAAACCGGCGACTGAACCGATATTGACGATGCGATGCTGCTTTCTGGCGTCGCCCTTGTGGCGCGCAATCATGCGCTTGGCGACTTCCTGTGCGACGAAGAAAGCACCGCGTTGATTGGTATCCATCACAAACGCATATTCTTCCGGCGTGACATCGACCAAACGCCCACTGGCGGAAACGCCGGCGTTATTGACGAGAATATCGATGGCACCGGCTTCTGTTTCGGCGTGCGCAATCGCCGATTTGATACTGGCGTAATCGGTGACATCCAGCGTCACGACATGCGCCGCGCCGCCCTCTGCCTCGATCTCTGCACGTAACTCTTTGAGCCTGTCTACACGTCGGGATGCCAGTATCACTTGCGCTCCGGCCATCGCCAGCACTTTCGCGAAACGCGCGCCAAGTCCGCTGGAGGCACCTGTGATAAGGGCGACTTTACCTTCAAAATTGACTTCAATACCCACGAATTTCTCCTGACGTTCTCTTGATTAATTAACGCACTGAAAATGAAAAGTGACGTTGGAGGCGTTATGATTACACGAAAGCGCAGCAATGCGCGGTTTTGCACTTCGCATTCACTACGAAACCGGGGACAATAACGGTTTCGCACGCACCTAATCTGACTGTTATTACACTATGACACCAAGCCCATCCACAGCCTCCAGCCTGCTAGAACAATATGGTCCCCGCGAAGCGATGGAATATGACGTCGTGATCGTCGGCGGCGGACCGGCGGGCCTCGCTGCCGCGATTCGGCTCAAGCAGCTGGCCGCTGAAAAGAACCACGAGGTGTCCGTCTGCATACTGGAAAAAGGCGGCGAACTGGGCGCGCATATTCTTTCCGGCGCAGTGATGGATCCGCAGGCATTGACCGAGCTGCTGCCGAACTGGAAAGAACTGGGCGCACCGCTCAATACAGCGGTGACTGAAGACAGATTCCTGTTCCTGACTGAACAAAAAGCCTACAAGACGCCGAACTTCCTGCTGCCGGCCTGCTTCCAGAATCACGG
>CAYOQL010000091.1:0-3112 GCA_964406085.1 uncultured Herminiimonas sp. | reverse complement strand
ATACACAACGTGTACACAGGTATCGCTGGCAACCATATACGCAGCTTTAATTCCAGCGGCATGGTTGCGATCAAGGACAAGGAAGTCACTGCGACCGATGTCGCGCGCGTGATTGAAACCGCGAAAGCCGTCAACATTCCTACCGACCAGCAATTGCTGCATACCGTTCCGCAGGAATTTATTGTCGACAATCAGGAAGATGTACGTGAACCAATCGGCATGAGCGGCATCCGACTCGAGGTAAAAGTTCACATCGTCACGGGTGCAGTTTCTGCAGTTCAGAACATCGTTAAATGCATACGTCGTTGTGGTTTGGAAGTATCGGATCTGATCTTGCAGCCGATGGCGTCGGCCGATGCAGTACTGACCGCAGACGAAAAAGAATTGGGTGTGGTCTTGATCGATATCGGTGGCGGCACAACCGACGTGGCGATCTTCACAGAAGGTGCGATTCGTCATACTGCGGTGATTCCTATTGCTGGCGACCAGATTACCAACGATATCGCGATGGCAGTGCGTACGCCGACTGCAGAAGCGGAAGAAATCAAGCTGCGTTACGGCATGGCCAAGCAAGTGCTGGCCGATCCGGGTGAAACGCTGGAAGTGCCAGGCTTGGGCGATCGCGGTACGCGCACCCTGTCGCGTCAGGCTTTGGCTGCTGTGATCGAACCGCGCATAGAAGAATTGTTTTCCCTCGTGCATCAGGTGGTGCGCGAATCCGGTTACGAAGAAGTGCTGTCATCCGGCATCGTCTTGACCGGCGGCACATCGATGATGCCCGGGATGGTGGAATTGGCAGAAGATATTTTCCTGAAACCTGCGCGTTTGGGTACGCCCGAATACAACGGTCAACTGGCAGATGTAGTACGTAGTCCGCGTTATGCAACGGTGTTGGGTTTGTTGTTGGAAGCAAAGAAGCAGTATTTACGCGGACACATCGTCACGCGTCAGGATGGATCGGCGACTGCGCTGGTACGTCGGATGAAAGAATGGTTTTTGGGTAATTTTTAAGCTTTTGGTTTTTGTATTTAATTTTGTTTATTTAATTTCGTATTTAATTTATGTATTAACCAGCAGTTGGCAGTTGCTAGTCGTCACACCGCGTGATGCCTATCAACTGGGAACTGCAACTTCTTTAAGGAAATAATCATGGAAATCGATATGCTCGAGAATGTAACGCAAGGTACCGTGATCAAAGTGGTTGGCGTTGGTGGAGCCGGTGGCAACGCTGTACAACACATGATCAACCGCGGCGTCAGCGGTGTGGAATTCATCGTCGCTAATACCGACGCACAAGCCCTGCAAATGTCGAAGGCGCATAACGTCATTCAAATCGGTGAAACCGGTTTGGGCGCGGGTATGAAGCCTGCAGTCGGCCGCCAATTGGCTGAAGAAACCCGTCCACGTATCGAAGACGCATTGCGCGGCGCGCACATGGTGTTCATCGCGGCAGGCATGGGCGGCGGCACGGGTACCGGCGCAGCACCGATCATTGCGCAAATCGCGCGTGAACAAGGCGCGTTGACGGTGGCGGTAGTTTCCAAGCCATTCTCGTACGAAGGCAAAAAATGCATGGACATCGCTGACGAAGGTCTGGAAGCGCTGGGCCAGCACGTTGATTCGCTGATCATCATCCTGAACGAAAAACTGGAAGAGATCTATGAAGACGACAGCATGATTGAATGGCTGCAACACGCCGACGACGTGTTGAACAACGCGGTTGCCGGTATTGCAGAAATCATCAATGTCCCAGGTCATATCAACGTCGATTTCAATGACGTGAAAACCATCATGGGCGAACAAGGCAAGGCGATGATGGGTACCGCAACGGCGCATGGCGTTGATCGTGCACGCATCGCGGCTGAGCAAGCAGTTGCTTCGCCTTTGCTCGATGGTATCGATCTGTCAGGCGCGCGCGGCGTACTGGTTAACGTGACCGCCAGCCGCAGCCTCAAAGGCAAGGAAATCAAGGAAGTCATGGCAACCGTGCGCGCATTCGCAGCACCTGATGCATCGATCGCGCAAGGTATCGCGTACGACGATGAAATGGGCGACGATATCCGCGTGACCGTAGTCGCGACCGGCCTCGGCCGTGCGCGTAAAGGCGTGCAACTGGTGCAAACACCAATGTTGCGCACCGGTACCCACAATGAACCTATGATGGCAAATACCGGCATGGCTGCTGGCATGACGCACGGCAGCGCTCAACCAGCGTTTGACGGTTTGAAAGCGCCAGCAGTATGGCGTCGTGAATCGGCTTCCGATACGGTGCGCGCTCTGGAGAAGAATGGCATGGAAACCTATGACATTCCTGCCTTCCTGCGCAAGCAAGCTGACTAAGCCAGCCAACTGATCAATGCGCTGATTCTGGTCGGTCACTCGCAGGTGGCGTGACGAAAGTTGTCAAACCGCCTGCAAAAAACGACAGAACAAGGCATACTTCGGTTTCTACGCCGCGCCAAGTGCGCGGCGTTTTACCAACCGGCACTGCCGTTAAAATTAATCAAAGGAATTCATAATGACAATCAAAGTTGGCGATCAATTGCCAGAAGCGCGTCTCGCGGAATACATCGATGTAGCAACTGAAGCTTGCTCAATCGGCCCAAGCAAAGTCATGGTGCACGAAGCAACCAAAGGCAAAAAAATCGCAATTTTCGCAGTTCCAGGCGCATTCACACCAACCTGCTCAGAAACACACGCTCCTGGCTACATCAAGGCAGCGGACCAGTTCAAAGCCAAAGGCGTTGATGAAATCTGGTGCATCTCGGTTAACGATCCATTCGTCATGGGCGCATGGGGCCGTGACCAAAAAGCAGTCGGCAAAGTACGTTTTATCGCTGACGGCAGCGGCACCTTCACCAAAGCATTGGGCATGGAATTCGATCTGACCAAAGGCGGCCTGGGCGTGCGTTCGCAACGTTATTCGATGTTGGTTGAAGACGGCGTCGTCAAGCAATTGAACGTTGAAGACAGCGGCCATCTGGAAGTGTCGACAGCAGAAAAATTGCTGGAACAGATCTAAGTTTTCCTGTTTGGAAAAGCCGCCCGGTTGAGAGACAAGCCCCTGAGTTAATCTGTGGAATAATTTTCGGGCAAGCAAGCGTTATTCTAG
>CAYOQL010000090.1:0-3316 GCA_964406085.1 uncultured Herminiimonas sp. | reverse complement strand
GGTAGTTCAGTTGGTTAGAATACCGGCCTGTCACGCCGGGGGTCGCGGGTTCGAGTCCCGTCCACTCCGCCAAAATAAGAAAACGCCCGCGCAAGCGGGCGTTTTTGTTTTTCGTTCATCCTTAGCCCCGCAGAGACTCAGTAAAGTCGCTTGGGTCGACAACGCGGCTTACAGCTGGGCTCTCGACAATTCGCTTGAGAACTTGGGCGGGTCTATCCAAAAAAACCTCCGACTAGCGGAGGGTTTTTATATTTGCCGCTACACGCGCGGAATCACTCGCCCATCAAAACATCTTTTTAACAGCCAGCATGACCGAGCGCGGCTCGCCGTAAAAGTTTTGGCGCCCGAAATTACTGACTTTTTCGTAGTATGTTTTATCGAAGAGATTGTTAATGGTCAGGCTGGCCGTGGTTGAACTGTCGATTTGGTAACCCAATTGCGCGCTCACCGTCGTATAGCCATCGCCGACGACGCGTGTTGCGCCGGTACCCGATGAGAAATCACTGACCGCTTTCAAGCCGCCGGCCAGACTCCAGCGATTGAACGTTCCACTCGTCCAGCTATGTTTGCTCCAAAGATTGAAGCTATGTCGCGGCGTGATCGTAGAAAAAGCCTGTCCGACTTGCGCTATTGGTGCCTGCAGGTATTTTGTCGCGGTATAGGCATAGCCGGCAATCAACTCCCAGCCCGGCGCTATCTGACCGCTCACTTCTGCTTCCAGACCCTGGCTCCTGACTTTGCCGCCTGCTATCGAATCATTGGCATTGAGAGGAGTGGTGGTGTCTGCGATAGCGCGATCTTTATCGATAATTCTGAACAAGGCAAAGCTGCTATTGACGCGCTTGTTGAGCCATTCACTTTTTACTCCCAGCTCTATCTGGGAACCGGTCCGTGGCGACAAAAGAAGGCCATTCTTGTCAATTGCAGTTTGCCCCACAAAGGTTTCAGCGTAGCTGCCGTAGAGCGAAGAATTATCGGTCAGCGCATAAATAATGCTCGTCAATGGCGTGAATTGCGTACCCGGCGCGGAAGTCGAACTGATCACTCCGGTGCTCGGATTGAATGCCTGGGTTTCCCAGCGCCCCAGACGTCCGCCCAGCAAGAAAGTCCAGCGATCAAAAGGCTTAAGTTGCACTTGGCTATACACACCAGTCTGCGTCTGTTGCGTGCCGCTTGTATAGTTGCCCAGTGCCAGCGCCGGATAGGCTATGTCATTGTTTGGATTGTAGATGTTGAACGTGCCGGTTGGGCCGTAAACCGACCGGCTTTTTGAATCTTCAGTGCTGCGATTAATGCCCAGCAGAATTTTGTGGGTGCGACCACCCAACTCAAATGGACCAGCATAGTAGGCATCAAGATTTTGATTCTTGGCCGCTTGCTGGAAGTTCACTGTCTGATACGCGACATCACCGGTCGCCACGTTCGCCAGGCCATTTGCACGCAAGGCTTTGTATATCATTCCGCGATCCACTTGGCGCGCGGCAAACTTGAAACGGCCGCCGTTATCGAATGTATGTTCCAATTCCGCAAACAAATCATCCGTTTCCATGTCCTGCACATTATTTTTACTGCCGACAAAAGTTGAGCGGGGTACATTCGGCAAAGTGTAGTTTGCCATCGCTGGCAGCCCTTGATCCACGACGGAATCTATCTTTTGATGGGTCGCACCGAACGACAATGTTGTCGTCGACGACAGATCGATTTCTACCGTACCGTATCCAAGAAATTTCTTGCTTTCTACCGTGTTGACAAAGCTTTCACGATTATCGACCACACCGACTATGCGTCCCCGGATGCGACCTTCCGCGTCCAGTTTACTGGCCACATCAAACTCTGCGCGACGCGTGTCTGACGAACCCAGCATGAAACTCGCGCTACCGGACAAATCTGCACGCGCACGCTTGCGCACCAGATTGATCGTGCCGCCCGGCTCGCCCGCACCTTGCAGCAAGCCTGCCGGACCGCGCAACACTTCTATGCGATCGTAAATCGCGGTGTCGAACGCTGTGGAATAGTTGGCACCCTGGCTGATCGCAAGGCCGTCCAATTGGATACTGCCGACATCAAAACCGCGGGCTTGAATCGTGTTGAAATTGCCTGCCCCATCCAGGCGCGTAACGTTGACACCGGTAGTTTGTTTCAGGACATCTTCAATCTTGGTGATGTTTTGATCATCCAGGCGCTGGCGTGTTACTACGCTGATGGATTGCGGCGTTTCTTTCAGCGTTTGCGCAATCTTGCTGCCTACCGTCACCGCATGCGCCGCATAAGAACGAGTCGATTCGCTGCTGTCATCTGCTGTCGCGGTAACTTGGACTTCCGGTAACGTTTCAATAGCTTTGGCTACAGGTGTGGGCGCTCTGCTTTCCTGGGCTAACGTGGAAGCGGACATGGTGAGACAGGCGAGGCCGACGGCCAGCGTAAGTGTTTTGCTATGCAGCACAGTATTTCCTTTGGAAATGCACTGGCTGACGGCTGGCTGGCTGATGCGGGATAAATGAAGAGAAGCTTGCGCAATTCTAATTCGCAATGATTCTCATTAGCAAACGCTGCTGTGTTTTTGCTGCCTTTACATCGTATTACGTTACATATTCGCCACGGATTGAAAGCAATGCCGCAAAATATTGCCTGAAAATAATATGGCAATCCTGGGAACTGAAGGGCATCAGGAATCCTGATGTATTTGCTTCTGCTACCATAGCGCCCTGAGCAAATTTAAAGCGGGTTTTTCCTTGCCTTTAGAAGCTGCCGTACGAGAATGTAAATGCCGGTGCAACAAGCACCAAGCGAGAACCACGATGACTGACTCCACGCCCGATTTCAAACGCGATCCGATTCCTCTTCCGAGCAAACCCGGCAAGGTGTTGCTGCATTCCTGTTGCGCGCCATGCTCAGGGGAAGTGATGGAAGCAATGCTGGCTTCCGGCATCGATTACGCGATTTTCTTTTACAACCCGAACATCCATCCGGAAAAAGAATATCTTTTGCGCAAGGAAGAGAACATCCGGTTTGCGGAAAAGCACAACATAGATTTCATTGACGCCGACTATGACACCGACAACTGGTTCGAGCGCGCCAAGGGTATGGAAAACGAACCTGAGCGTGGCATACGCTGCACGATGTGTTTCGACATGCGCTTCGAGCGCACGGCTTTGTATGCACACGAACACGGCTTCCCTGTAATTTCGAGTTCGCTCGGGATTTCACGCTGGAAGGACATGAATCAGATCAATGACTGCGGCGTACGCGCGGGAGCGAAGTATCCGGACATGCTCTACTGGGACTACAACTGGCGCAAACAAGGCGGCTCGGCGCG
>CAYOQL010000089.1:0-3567 GCA_964406085.1 uncultured Herminiimonas sp. | reverse complement strand
CCGTATCGCCCGTCAAGCCTCCGGCGCCGTGCTGGTCACCGTTGATGACGACGTCGCCGTACTGGTAGCCGTTACCGGCGCCAAGACTGCCGACCCAAGCAAAGGCTTTTTCCCGCTGTCCGTGCACTACCAGGAAAAGACCTACGCAGCCGGCAAGATTCCTGGCGGTTTCTTCAAGCGTGAAGGCCGTCCTTCCGAAAAAGAAACCCTGACATCGCGTCTGATCGATCGTCCGATTCGTCCGCTGTTTCCTGAAGGTTATTTGAATGAAGTGCAGATCATCATTCACGTGATGTCGGTCAATCCAGAGATTGATCCGGACATCGCTGCAATGATCGGCGCATCGGCAGCATTGTCGATTTCCGGCATTCCATTCGCCGGGCCGGTCGGCGCTGCGCGCGTTGGTTACATTGATGGTCAATACGTATTGAACCCAACCACATCACAATTGGCAACATCGGATCTGGATCTGGTTGTTGCTGGCACCGAAATCGCTGTGTTGATGGTTGAATCAGAAGCCAAACAATTGTCCGAAGAAGTCATGCTCGGTGCGGTTGTATTCGGCCACGATCAAATGAAAGCAGTCATCAATGCAATCCATGATCTGGTGCGCGACGGTGGCAAGCCAGAAGTGCAGTGGACTCCGCCGGCAAAAAACGAAGCGCTGATCGCTCGCGTATCGCACTTTGCTGAAGCAAAATTGCGCGCTGCTTACCAAACCAAAGACAAGCAGGCACGTACGGCAAAACTGAAAGATGCGTTTTCTGAAGTCAATGCTGAGCTGGCTGCTGAAGCAGTTTCGGTTGGCGGCGTTGCTCCGGATTCGTCCGAAGTGGGCAATATCCTGTTCGATCTGGAAGCAAAAATCGTCCGTTCACAGATTCTCGAAGGCGAGCCGCGCATCGATGGTCGCGATACGCGTACCGTGCGTCCAATCTCGATTCGTACCGGCGTCTTGCCGCGCACCCATGGTTCGGCTTTGTTTACCCGTGGCGAAACGCAGGCATTGGTTATCGCAACTCTGGGTACTGCACGCGACGAACAAAAAATCGATGCATTGATGGGCGAGTACTCGGATCGCTTCATGTTGCATTACAACATGCCTCCGTTCGCTACTGGCGAAACCGGTCGTGTCGGTACCCCTAAACGTCGCGAAATCGGTCACGGCCGTTTGGCCAAGCGCGCACTGGTCGCTGCTTTGCCAGCACCAGAAGATTTCAGCTACTCGGTTCGCCTGGTTTCGGAAATCACCGAATCCAACGGTTCGTCGTCTATGGCTTCGGTCTGCGGCGGTTGCCTGGCGTTGATCGATGCTGGCGTTCCTATGCAAGCACACGTAGCGGGTATCGCAATGGGCTTGATCAAGGACGGCGGCAAGTTCGCAGTCTTGAGCGACATCCTCGGTGATGAAGATCACCTCGGCGACATGGACTTTAAAGTGGCGGGTACTGCAAACGGCATCACCGCTTTGCAAATGGACATCAAAATCCAGGGTATCACCAAGGAAATCATGCAAGTCGCTTTGGCGCAAGCGAAAGAAGGCCGTATCCATATCCTCGGTGAAATGGAAAAAGCAGTTCCTAGCGGCACCACGGGCGAATTGTCTGACTTCGCACCACGCCTGATCACTATCAAGATCAATCCGGAAAAAATCCGTGACGTAATCGGCAAGGGCGGCGCTGTTATTCGTGCGCTGACCGAAGAAACCGGCACCCAAATCGATATCAGCGATGAAGGTGTAGTGACGATCGCTTCAGTCGATGCAACAGCTGGCCAAGAAGCCAAGCGCCGTATCGAAGAACTGACCGCTTCTGTTGAAGTCGGTAAGGTCTACGAAGGTACCGTTCTGAAATTGCTGGATTTCGGTGCGATTGTTCAAGTGATGCCTGGCAAAGATGGTTTGTTGCACATCAGCCAAATCGCCAACGAACGCGTCAACGCAGTGGCTGATTACCTGAAAGAAGGTCAGCAAGTTCGCGTTAAAGTTCTGGAAACAGATGACCGCGGCCGTTTGAAACTGTCGATGAAGGCAGCCGTGTCTGAAGAAACTCCTGAGGCTGCACCGCAAGAATAATTATTCTTGTTTGGAAGCACCCATAAAAACCGCCCGCAGCGCAAGCCGTGGGCGGTTTTTCATTGGGAGAATGCATTCTTGCGTTTGACCCACGTCGTCGCAACACGCTACAATAGCCGGTTATTAGAATCATGGGTTTCATATGCGCCGCAAACTCGTCGCAGGCAACTGGAAAATGAATGGCAGCATTGTTGCCAATGCACTTTTGCTAGCGGAAATCAAGGCCGGGTTGAGCAACGCTGCATGTGACGCTGCAGTATGCGTTCCAGCGCCTTATTTCGCGCAATGTCAGGCTTTGTTGTCTGGTAGTCCAATAGCGCTCGGTGCACAAGATATGTCTGTGCATGAAGTTGGTGCTTATACCGGTGAAGTATCGGCATCAATGCTGCTGGAATTCTCCTGCCGTTATGTGATTGTCGGGCATTCGGAACGTCGTGCATATTTTGGCGAAACGAATGAGTTGGTAGCGCAAAAAACAGCGCGCGCTGTAAGCGCAGGATTAGTGCCTATCGTGTGTGTTGGTGAAACATTGGCGCAGCGCGAAGCAGGGCAGACAGGTGAAATCGTAGGTCAGCAAATCGATGCAGTATTGTCATTGATTGCAGAAAACGATCTGGCGAAAATAGTAGTTGCATACGAACCGGTTTGGGCAATTGGAACCGGCAAGAATGCAACGCCAGAAATGGCGCAGGAAGTACACGCCATGTTGCGCAAGCGTCTCTCTGCAAAGAACGCGCAAGCAGCAAACGAAGTAAAGATTTTGTACGGCGGTAGCATGAAGCCGGAGAATGCCAAAGAGTTGCTCGCCATGCCGGATATTGATGGTGGCTTGATAGGTGGGGCAGCATTAAAAGCGGCGGATTTTCTTGCGATTGTCCGCGCAGCGTAAGTACTAAGAAACGCTAAGCTTTATTACGAATTACCTAAGACTGGAAATTGAAATGAATAGTTTGCATACCATCATCGTTGTCGTTCAAGTGTTGTCCGCATTGACGATTGTCGGCCTCGTATTGCTGCAGCACGGCAAGGGTGCCGACATGGGCGCCTCCTTTGGTTCGGGTGCGTCAGGCAGTTTGTTCGGTGCGACCGGATCGTCTAACTTCTTGTCGAAGTTTACTGGTGTTGCCGCTGCTGTTTTCTTTGCTGCGACATTGGGTCTTGCATTCATCAGCAACAAGCCTCCTGCAACTAGTGCTGGCGTAATGGAGAATTTGCCTGTTTCTGCAGTGCCTGGTGCTGAGGCAACTGCTCCTGCATCGTCAACTGCGGCGCCTGCGGCAGCACCGACAACAGTGCCTGCAGCACCTACTTCGTCGAGTGGAACAGGTCAATCAAATCAGATTCCAAAATAAGTGTGCGTAAAGCCTGTTTTCTTCTTGTTCTAATGCAATTGCACATTGAATAAATGTCTTAAAGCAGGTTAAAATGTGCGTCTTGCGCCGACGTGGTGAAATTGGTAGACACGCTATCTTGAGGGGGTAGTGGCGAAAGCT
>CAYOQL010000088.1:0-3646 GCA_964406085.1 uncultured Herminiimonas sp. | reverse complement strand
TAAAACCGTATAACGCCGGTCCGGATGCCTTGCTGCTGAATTACAAGGTATTTGCTTTTCATTTCTTGCCCGACATGAACCGCCGTGTCGTTAGTGTCAGCGTCGATCCGCCGCTGGGCGCATATCCAATCGCGTTGCCGGTTTTCTCTGATGGCCCTTGCACAGACTGGCAAGCCAGATTGCTGCCCGCGCTGGAACGCAATAACACCAGCTTTGCTGGAACATTCCCGGCAGCCTGTGGCGAAAAGACCTGGTATCTGCATCCTTATCAAATGACGTCGGCAGAATATTTCGGTTTGGTGTTCCGAGCACTGTGGGCAGATGTCGGCGGTACTTTCAAGGGGACCATCGCTGACGGAACGGTGCCGCCGAATGCACGTTTTGTTACCGAATGGCAGTCGCCAGCCTTGCCGGAAGTGATACGCGACATCAACAAGTACAGTAACAACGTAATGGCACGCCAATTATTGCTGACCCTCGGATCGGATGTGCTGAACGTGCCGGCGAATCCGGAGCGGGGAGCGCGCGTCATCAAGACTTGGCTGACAGGAAAAGGGATAGATGCGAATCAGTTGGTGATAGAAAATGGTTCGGGTTTGTCGCGCTCGGAGCGCATTTCGGCAGAGGCGATGGGACGCATGCTGGTTGCGGCTTTTCAGTCGCCGGTCATGCCGGAGTTCATGTCCGCATTGCCGCTGGTTGGCTACGACGGCACGATGCGCAAGCGCCTGTTGACGCAAACAGTGGCGGGTCACGCGCACATTAAAACAGGTTCCTTGAATGACGTGCGGGCAGTAGCCGGGTATGTGTTGGCAGTATCCGGCAAACGCTACGCGGTGGTCTGCATCATCAATCACTTCAATGCACCGAGCGGGCAGGCTGCACATGATGCGCTGCTGCAGTGGATATATGAAAACGGTTGATGCATCGCATATGCCACAAGGCCGGCATGATAAGCCACGGCAGGTGCTTGAGCGTCAGCCAGGTTCATCCACGACGCCTGCTCAGGCGGTGCACCGGCTTGATTCCTGCAAGACTCTCAGAAAAGACGGGTGAACAACCCTTCCCGGGTTTTCTGGACTGCCAGCGGCAATGAAAGTTGCCTTTGCTTCAACAGTTAACAAAGCTTTCTAATTAACGAAGTCGACCTCCCTATTTTTATATTTTGATGATATCTTTCAGTTTAAATCTGACATGTCAGTGACGCGTCAGATTTTGAGCCAACAATAAAATACAAGTTTGGCAATTTAAAACAATGACTGAAGGAGAAGACAACATGAGTAAAGCACCAATTTATTGCACCCGTCTTGCGGGCGCCATCATGCTTGGTTTGGTGTATTCCAGCGCTGGCGCATTTGATATTACGGGTAAATACTGCGATACCCCGTCGCGTTGCGTCAATCCGGCAACGACCCAGGGCATGGTAACCACCTCCAATTATCTGGCGACGCAGGCTGGCCTTGAAGTTTTGCGCGATGGCGGTAATGCGATTGACGCAGCAATTGCTGCTGCGGCGACGCTGGCAGTGGTCTACCCACAGATGACCACCATAGGTGGTGACAACTTTTGGCTGATCCACAACGCAAAAACCGGCGAAATGCGCGCATTGAACGCGAGCGGTCGTGCTGGCGAAAAAGCGACCATCGATTTTTACAGGCAAAAGGGTTTGAGCAAGATTCCGGCGCGCGGTTATCTGGCTGCCAACACTGTGCCTGGCGTGATCTCGGGTTGGGATGAGGCGTATCGCTACGGCAAGCAAAGCATGGGCAGCAAAGTCAGCTGGTCGCAATTGATGGACAGCGCGATCGGCTATGCGCAGCATGGTTTTGCAGTGACGCCATCACTGGCCAAGTGGGAGCAGATCAATGTCAATCCGGCAGATCAGGAATTTCGCAACTTGCAACGTTTTGCCGGTTTCAAGAAAACCTATCTGAAATCGGATGGTAGCGCCTACCAGGTTGGCGAAGTCTTCAAGCAGCCTGAACTGGCAGCAACCCTGCGCCTGATTGCGAAGGATGGCGCGAAAGCTTTCTATCAGGGACCGATTGCGAAGAAAATCGTCGATGAGTTGCAGCGCAATGATGGTTTATTGACGCTGAAGGATTTCGCCACGCACAGGGCAAACTGGGTCACACCGTTGAAGGTGCCGTATCGCGATACCGTCGCTTACAACCTGCCGCCGAATACGCAAGGTATGGCCGCGCTGGAAATCCTGAATGTGCTCAACAATTTCGACGTCAAGAAGCTCGGTGAAGGCACGACTGATTATTACCACCTGATTATCGAAGCGACCAAGGAAGCCTTTGCTGACCGCGACAGGTATTTGTCCGATCCTGATTTCGTCCAGATTCCGCTAGAGTTCCTGCTGTCCAGGCAGCATGGCGTTGATCAGGCCAAGCGCATACAGATGGCGACTGCCGCGACTTCGGTCAAGCCGCTGGACCCCAAGGGCGACACGATCTGGCTCGGCGTCGTCGACAAGGATGGCAATGCGGTGTCGCTGATCCAGAGCGTATATCACGACTTCGGTTCCGGCATCGTGCCTGAGGGTACGGGCGTTTTGCTGCAAAATCGCGGCAGCTTCTTCTCGCTGGACAAGCAGCATGTGAACCACCTGGCACCAGGCAAACGTACCTTTCATACCTTGAATCCTGCGATGTTGCTGAAGGATGGCAAACCTTTGCTGGTGTATGGAACGATGGGTGGTGAAGGACAGCCGCAGACACAGGCAGCGATTGTGACGCGCATAGTCGATTTCGGCATGACGCCGCAGGATGCGATCAATGGTCCGCGCTGGTTGCATGGACGTACCTGGGGGGCGGCCTCCAATGATCTGAAAATAGAAGGTCGTGTGCCATTGGCAGTGACGGATGAATTGAAAAAACGCGGTCATCCTATCAATGTAGTGGACGACTATACCGACACCATGGGACATGCCGGTGCGATCTGGATCGATCCAGTATCCCGGGTACGCTATGGCGCAACTGATCCACGCGGTGATGGTGTGGCGGCAGGATATTGATTTGATTGTTGTGTAAAAAAGCCGACCGGTTTTATCGGTCGGCTTTTTTACTTTGGGCTGCTTGAATATGAAACAGAGCTTATAGCAGGATAGGCTGATTCGATAATTGATTGGCTTGTGGCGGATGCGGTGATTCACGCTCAGGAAAATATTTTTTCAGGATTGCATTCAGTTGTTGCAAGCCATTCAGTGCGCTGTCGTGATACAGGCCTTGTGCGAAGCCATCGGTCATGGTTTTGCACACTGACTGCCAGTGATCATGCGGAATGAGGCGGGCAATGCCGCGGTCGGCAATGATCTCGACCTGATGATCCGCCAGATTGATGTAGATCAGCACGCCGCAGTTTTCTTCGGTATCCCAGATACGGTATTGCGTAAACAATTCGCCGGCGCGTTCGCGCGACGTCATGCCGCGCATGACTGCCGCCAGCTCCAGCGATGGTTCGACAATCAATCGAACTTCGGCGCGATGCCGGCTTTCGCCTTCCGAGATCAGCGCTTGAATGGCGGTCAGCGTGGCCTTGGGAAAAGCGCTCTTGCCATGTGCCTTCGTGGTTTTTGCGTGCCGCAAAGCGCGTGAGATTTTATTCATTACCAGTTCCCCGAGGCGCCGCCGCCGTCAAA
>CAYOQL010000087.1:0-3723 GCA_964406085.1 uncultured Herminiimonas sp. | reverse complement strand
AAATGCAGGTCTATTCCCACAAAGGAATCTCCTCTTGTCTGATTTTCTGTTTTGATTCGGCAACGTAAGATCAATACACAATCATTCAAAGGAGATCGCCATGATGACCCAAGTCAATACTGTGAAGCAACGTAACGAAGAATTGAAGGATCGCGCAGAACGCGAGACCATCGTGCATGAAACGGTGCCTGGCGAAGACAAGATCCTGACAGAACAAGACAAGCGCAGCGCTCAGGACAAGGCTGCTAAAAGTACGACGGATGAAGATACCAACTAAGATCTTCATCACATAAAAAACCGCGTCTCCTTGATAAGAGACGCGGTTTTTTTATGTCTGTTGAGAAGGCCGCGCAACAGGTCTTCTATTTTTATTCTCAGGACGGTTTAAAGACGTCGTCCGAATCACTCAGTTTGAAGGTGCCATCGGCTTGCTTGATGGCAGTGCGATCGGTGTCCTTGACCCGGTAGCCATCGAAGTTGCGCGGCAGATGGGTGAAGCCGTAATCGAGGTAGGTGATGCCTGGCACGAGATGTTGCAGAGTAACGGTCTTGCCGGAGGCGTTCTTGACGTTGATGACTTCTGTAATTTTCATGAGATCTCCTGATAGTGGTTCGGTATTGCAGTCATGCAAGGAGAGTGGCGATGCATAGACCGCTTCAATACTTATACCACTCCACGCGTGATGAATCCGTGATTAGATCAAAAGCTCATCAACGAGCGCATATTTTTTGCGCGAGCAAAGATGCGGTCCTTGCAGCTAGCGACCATAGTTGTCGTCATTGCCAGGGCGGCCACCTCTGTAACTCGGCGACTTGTTGCCATCGTTATTCCTGTCGTATTCTCTGTGGTCAGGTACGCCATTGCGATTGCGATCCTGTTCACGGTAATCAGGTATGCCGTTACGGTTACGATCGACTTCACGGTTGTCTGGGACGCCGTTGCGATTGCGGTCGATTTCACGATTGTCGGGTATGCCATTTCGATTGCGATCAATCTCGCGATTGTCCGGAATGCCGTTGCGGTTGCGATCGATTTCTCGGTTATCCGGGATGCCATTGCGGTTGCGATCGTAATATGGCTGGTTGGGGTAATACGGGACTTCTTCACGATACCAGGTGGTGCCGCCGATGGCGCTGCCATAGCTGCGCTGCTCTACGTAGGTGCCGCCCTGGCTGCCATAGCCGTAACCATCGTCCACTGCGCAGCCCGCGAGTGAGCATGTAATGACGATGATGCCTGCTGTCAGCTTTTTCATATTGATCTCTGGTTGGAAATTACGTGCGTATAGACGTGCGTATCTTACGATGCGCTTATCCCGCTTTGCCAACTTTGTTGTAACAAAGAATGTCCACAAGTGAAAACAAAAATCGCTGACGGCCAGGCGATGCGATTGCGTCAAGCTACGCCAGGCCTGGCTTCAGTTGCTACTGCGTTCACGGCCATCTCGCGCAGGTGTCCATGGTCGTCATGATGCGCCACCATCCGGCGTATTCCCTGCCAGCGAACGATCTGTTCTGCATCCAGTTCAGCGTAGTCGGCCAACTCCGTGGTTTCCACCGGAACGGGCACGCGTCGCCGCGTTGAATCGCGGAAGCGCAGGTATTCCTTGAGTGCCCACAAGAGCAGTGAGCCGCACAGCAACAGCACCACCATGCTGTAGATAAAGAACAGGTGCCGCAGATCAAGCAGCTCCTGCGCATATTCTGCTTCGCTATAGGCGTGGTAGATGCCCACGGCCCAGGCGATCAGGGTAATCAGTGGTACCCACAGATACAGAAACAATCCCCAGAACACGGTGGTGAACACGCCGCTGCCAATCTTGCTGGGCAGCGATACCAGACCTGGCATGTTCAGGATGAGCTTAAAGCGCGGCCTGTCTTTTTTAATCTTCATGGCTGATCTCCCTTGACGATGGGTGTGTGCAAAGGTGCCGGGCGGATCACGCCGTCGCTTGCTTTCTCTGTATTGCGTGAGTCGACCGGACTGACACCGCGATCAGGGCTGACCCAGACTGCGCGCTTGCCGCGGCTACGGAACAGGACTTTGGGTACCGACCAGATGGTGGTAAACATATTGAGCATCCAGTACAGCAGCGGATACCAGATCATCCAAAAGTAATGGCGGAATGCCTTCTTGTCGTAATGGCGGTCCAGAATCATGCCGGTAAATACCTGCAGCAGACAGGTCGTGCCTATGGCGACACCGTGCCAGCTTGGGATGATTTCTACCTGCCATTTGTCCGGCAGCGTGATGAACAGATCGACCAGCCACAAGGTCAATACCGTACCCATCGCGAACGCCCACAGCACCGACAGGATGTACTCAATATAGATGAGCCACATGCGGCGCAAGCGCCATTGGCCAAAAATATAGCCGTACTTGGCAATCGCCTGGATGCCGCCCATCGCCCAGCGCAGGCGTTGCTGCCAGAGCCCCTTGAGCGTTTCCGGCATCAGTATCCAGCACAGTGCACGCGGTTCGAAGCGCACATCCCATTGATGCAACTGCATCTTCCAGCTGATGTCGATATCTTCGGTCAGCATTTCCGGGCTCCAGAATCCAACATCGAGCAGGGCGCGACGACGGAACATGGCGACCACGCCGGATACGGTAAACAGGCGGCCGTAAATGCGTTGCGTACGTTTGATCAAGCCGACGATGGATGAGAACTCGCCGACCTGCAGACGTCCTAGCAGAGTCGAGCGCGTGCGGATGCGCGGATTGCCGGTGACGGCACCAAGGCGCGGGCCGCTTTCAAAATGCTGCAGCAGCCACGGAATCGCATTGCGATCAAGAATCGCATCGCCATCGATGCACATCAGGAATTCGCTTTTGGCGATCAGTGCGGCCGTGTTCAAGGCGACGGCTTTGCCTTGATTGCGCGCTTGATGCACGACGCGCAGCATCGGGTACACGGTCATTAATTCATCGAGGATGGCACCGGTATTGTCCTTGCTGCCATCGTTGACGCAGATGACTTCGTAGTTTGGATAATTCAGTGTGCTCAAGGCCTCGACGACGTCGCGAATGTTATCGCCTTCGTCAAAGCAGGGGACGATGACGGAAACCGAGGGCAGCGACGTGAGTTCGGTGAGCGGGTCGGCTTCGCGCAATCCCGCGCGCTCGTAGCGCAGGTAATAGGTAATGCCGCCGATGATCCAGACATAGGCCATGAACAGCGGGTAATAGAAGGTGAATCCGAACAGGATGTTTTCAAAGTACATAGCTTACTTTCGGACCGGATGGGTTTGTATCGAAATTTCTGGCTTGATGATGTGTTCTTCCGGCTGATTGGTATGAAAATCATCCGGGTAGTAGCCGAGATTGCGTGCACCTGCGCTGTGTAATTGACGCAGTTGTGCAGCCAGAATATTGGATGGAATCGGCTTGCCGGTTTTCCAGTCGCGACTTTGTAGTTCAAACACGGTGGTGCGCAATGCGCCCGGCGTTTGCTTGACCTTGCCTATCAACTGGTTCAGCCATGCAGTCGGTTCGGCTGCGTTTTCCATGTAAGGCATGGCCATGATGGCGGTGTAGTCATAGGTCGCGAGAAAGCTCGGCAGGGTTTGTGCAAACCAGTCTTCGGCATCGGGGTTGAGCACTGGCTGCGCGTAAATATTGCGCGCAGTTTGCAGCGCAGGCTGGTAGTTGCGCAGCGTGTCTGCCAGATGCATGGTGAAGGCATTCAGATAAGCGGTTTTTTGCGTAGTCCAGGTGCGACG
>CAYOQL010000086.1:0-3823 GCA_964406085.1 uncultured Herminiimonas sp. | reverse complement strand
CTTACAGTTGCGGCAGATTCGCTTTACTGATGCGAGCACTTTCATTTTTGCCCTCTTTCTTACAGTTGATTCGTTTTAAAGTTACTTAGTACGGAACACAATACGTGCCCTACTCAGATCATAAGGTGTCAACTCTACCGTCACCTTGTCACCAGGCAGAATGCGAATATAGTTCATACGCATTTTTCCTGAAATATGACCGAGCACTATGTGCCCATTTTCCAACTTGACTCTAAATGTCGCGTTTGGGAGATTTTCTAGAATCTCCCCCTGCATTTGGATTACGTCGTCTTTTGCCATTCGTTTCGTTTTCCTCGCGCTTAACGCGTCGGAATCCCACCCTTGAAATTAGCCTTGCGGAGCAACGATTCATACTGCTGGGACATCACGTAGTTTTGCACTTGCGCCATGAAATCCATCGTTACGACCACAATAATCAGAAGCGATGTTCCACCAAAGTAGAACGGCACCTTCCAGCGAGCAATCAGGAACTCAGGCAACAAACAAACCAGCGTAATGTAGACCGCGCCAGCCAACGTCAACCGAGTCAAAATCTTATCAATGTAACGAGCGGTTTGATCACCAGGACGAATACCTGGAACAAACGCACCACTCTTCTTCAAATTATCGGCTGTCTCTTTGCTGTTAAATACCAGAGCGGTATAGAAGAAGCAGAAGAAAACAATCGCAGCAGCATACAGCAGCGCATGAATCGGTTCACCCGGCGCCATCGATGCAGCCAAATCTTTCAGGAAGCGAACAAACGGACTATTCGTTTCACCAGACGTGAACCAACTCGTAATCGTCGCCGGGAACAAAATGATCGACGAAGCGAAAATAGGAGGAATCACACCAGCCATATTCAGTTTCAGCGGCAAATGACTGCTTTGACCACCGTAAATCTTGTTGCCAACTTGACGCTTGGCGTAGTTCACCAGAATCTTGCGCTGACCGCGCTCAATGAACACAACCAGATAAGTGACTGCGGCGACCACCAAACAGATCAGAATTGCCGACAACGCATTCATCGAACCGGTACGTACCAATTCAAACAAACCGGCAACTGCTGTTGGCAAGCCAGCGGCAATACCTGCAAAAATGATGATGGAGATGCCATTACCCAAACCACGCTCGGTAATTTGCTCGCCCAACCACATCAGAAACATCGTGCCGGTAACCAGCGTAATTACAGTAGTCAGACGGAATGCCATGCCTGGATCGATCACCAGATTTGCTTGGGATTCCAGTGCAACAGCAATACCCAAACCTTGGAAAGTCGCCAGTAACAACGTACCGTAGCGCGTGTACTGCGTAATCTTTCGACGGCCTGCTTCGCCTTCTTTCTTCAGCGCTTCCAACTGTGGCGACACTACCGACATAAGCTGCATGATGATCGATGCAGAAATGTAAGGCATGATGCCCAGCGCAAACACTGTAAAACGGGACAATGCGCCACCCGAGAACATGTTAAACATGCCCAGAATGCCACCTTGATTTTGCTTGAACAACTGCGCCAATTCCTCCGGATTAATACCAGGAACAGGAATGTGCGCTCCGATGCGAAATACTACCAACGCACCGAGCAGAAACCACAGGCGATTCCACGGAAAACCAGTGGAAGCGCCTTTAGCAAGCTGAGGAGTAGTTGCCACAATTTACTCCGTTATCAGACTAAACTTAAGCAACCGAACCGCCAGCGGCTTCGATCGCTGCTTTTGCGCCTTTGGTCGCGATCAGGCCTTTGAGTGTCACTTTCTTAGTGAGCTCACCGGACAAGATAACGCGAACAACGCGTGCCAGTTCACCGATAACGCCAGCTTGCTTCAATGCCAGGATATCGATTTCCGTCACTGGCAATGCTTCCAGATCGGACAAGCGAACTTCTGCTTTGTAAGGCGTTGCCAGCGATTTGAAACCACGCTTAGGCAAACGACGTTGCAAAGGCATTTGACCGCCTTCGAAACCGACTTTATGGAAACCGCCTGAACGGGATTTTTGACCTTTGTGACCACGACCGGCTGTCTTGCCCAGGCCAGAGCCGATACCGCGACCGACGCGACGCTTGTAGTGCTTGGCGCCGTCTGCTGGTTGAATAGTATTCAATTCCATGATGTTCTCCGTGTGCAAGCCGAAGCTTACGACACTACTTTCACAAGGTACGATACTTTATTAATCATGCCGCGAACTGCCGGCGTATCTTCCAACTCGGAAACCGAATTGATACCGCGCAAGCCAAGGCCGCGAACGGTAGCGCGATGTGTTTCGCGTGTGCCGATCAGACCCTTGACCAATTTAACTTTGACTGTATTTGCCATAGTGCTCACCTTAGCCCAGAATTTCTTCGACAGACTTGCCGCGTTTCGCTGCAATTTCCGAAGCGGTATTCATTTTTGCCAAGCCGTCCAGAGTTGCACGAACCATGTTGTAAGGATTGGTCGAACCAGTGGATTTCGCCACAACGTTCGTCACACCCATTACTTCAAAAATCGCGCGCATTGGACCGCCAGCGATCACACCGGTACCATCTTTAGCTGGCAACATCAAAACTGACGATGCGCCGTGCTTGCCGGTAACCATGTGTTGCAAAGTACCGTTTTTCAACGTGACCTTGATCATTTTACGGCGTGCTTCTTCCATTGCTTTTTGCACGGCTACTGGCACTTCTTTCGACTTGCCCTTACCCATACCGATGCGGCCATCGCCATCACCAACGACTGCGAGCGCTGCGAAACCCATGATACGACCACCCTTGACCACCTTGGTCACACGGTTGACCGCGATCATTTTTTCGCGCATGCCGTCGTCCGGCTTCTCGCTTTGCATTTTCGATTGCATTTTTGCCATGACGATTTTTCCTTAGAACTTCAGACCAGCTTCACGCGCAGCTTCAGCAACTGCTTTAACGCGGCCGTGATAACGGAAACCGGAGCGATCGAACGCAACTTCGGCGATTCCTGCTTTCAGTGCTTTTTCTGCAACGCGCTTACCAACCAATGCAGCTGCAGCAGTGTTACCACCCGCGCCAGATTGACCAGCCAACTCTTTACGCACTTCAGCTTCAAGTGTCGAAGCCGACGCCAAAATCTTGGCATCCGGTCCGATGATGCTCGCGTAGATGTGCAAGTTGGTGCGATGCACTGCCAGGCGGATAACCTTCAACTCGGCAATCTTGGCCCGAGTCTGGCGTCCGCGGCGCAGACGTGATTGTTTCTTATCCATCGTCAACCCTTACTTCTTCTTGGTTTCTTTAATCACAACCACTTCGTCCGAATAACGAACGCCCTTGCCTTTGTAAGGCTCAGGACTGCGGTACGCGCGAACTTCAGCTGCCACTTGACCAACTTGTTGGCGGCTGATGCCCTTGATCAGGATCTCGGTTTGCGTCGGCGTTTCCACTTTCACGCCTTGCGGCATTTGGTGCACAACCGGATGCGAGAAGCCCAACGACAGGTTCAGCTTGTCACCTTGCGCTGCGGCACGATAACCAACACCAACCAACGTCAATTTCTTTTCAAAGCCTTTGGTAACACCATTGACCATGTTGTTGACCAGGGCGCGAATCGTACCTGACATCGCATTTGCTTCGCGGCTGTCGTTAGCGGCTTTGAAACTCAAAGTACCGCTGTTGTTTTCGATTTGCACCAAGCCGTTCAACGACTGGGTCAAAGAACCCAAAGGACCTTTAACTGTAATTTGCGCTGCTGTGATGGTCGCTTCCGCGCCACTAGGCAGTGCAACTGGCATTTTACCTACACGAGACATCTTGTGCTCCTTAGGCGACGTAGCAAATAACTTCGCCACCGACACCGGTTGCGCGCGCTTT
>CAYOQL010000085.1:0-3893 GCA_964406085.1 uncultured Herminiimonas sp. | reverse complement strand
AAAAAATACCCGCCTCATGGACGGGTTAAGGGAAGGACGTACCCGAATCAAGGGCACTCAGTGCATTAGAGCAAAGTTATCTTGTAATTTGTATCCCATAAGTTTGGTGGAGAAGTAAAAATACCCGCACTAGGCGGGTATTTTTACTTCTGATTTCACTTTAACTTGATACCGGTGGCGCTCCCGGCAGGTTGGGTGTCCCAAGCGGCGTGCCGCCTATTGCCGGTGCCGTGCTCAACATCATGGTGTTCGGTTTGGATATCGGCATATCGGCAGCGCGCAATCGTTTGAGCAAGTCGAATAGCAGCATGCTGCGCACGCCATATGCAAGTCGCGGCGAGGAGGCGAAGCCGGTGGCGTTGAACATCAGATAGCCATTGTCGATGCCGTCCAACTGTACATTCGGCTCAGGCGTGGCGAGAATATCGTTGTTGTCGATGAACGTTTGCAGTATCAACGCACGTGCTTGTTCCGCATCGATATCCAGCGGCAGCGGCAGCTTGATTTGCACCAGGCCCAGCGGGCTGGCATGGGTCACATTGCGGACCGTCTTGGTGATGAACTCGGAGTTCGGCACGATCACCGTTGAACGGTCGCCCATCTGGATTTCCGTCGCGCGCACATTGATGCGGCGTATATCGCCTTCGACGCCGCCCAGCGATACCCAGTCGCCGACCTTGACCGGACGTTCGGCTAGCAGGATCAAGCCGGACACAAAATTCTGCACAACCGCTTGCAGGCCGAAACCTATACCTACCGACAACGCGCTCGCCACCCATGCGATGCGTTCCAGCCCTATGCCTAGTGCTGACAGCGCCAGTGCTACGGCGATCACGCCGCCGGCATAACCGAATAAGGTCGCTGCAGAAACCTGCATGCCGCTATCGAGTTTGGTGGTTGGCAGGTAGCGTGTTTCCAGCCAATGCTTGAGCAGGCGCAAGCCGAAAAAGCTGAATACCATCACCATCATGGCTTGTATGACTGAGCCGGGACGGATCAAAATTTCACCGATGGCAAGACCGTCGTCGAGTTGGCTAATGCGATGGATCAGTTCTGCCGGCCCTTCGCCAAACGGTGCGAGCAGCAGCATGATGGCCAGCAGCACGACGACGAGACGGCCTGCGCCCGAGAGCAGCACTGCTGCTTGATCCCGTGCCTGTGGTGTGGCCAGCACCGGATTTATCTGATTAGGATCAGGTTCGGTTGATGACAACAGCATGCAGACATCGTCCACCAGCACGGCGAATAAGTAAGTGCCGCTGAAGATTACGAGTATCCAGCTCACCTGCTTGGCGACAAAGCTGCCGAAGGCGACATAGCCGATCAGCAGGCTGATGGCGCTGGTTGCCAGTGCCAGCCAAAGCAGGATAGCCACGACACGCAACCATAGCGGTGTGGGCGCGGCATGTTCGGGATCTTCAAGTTTGACTTTTTTCCAGACTCGACTGGCGCGACGCAGTCCGAATGCAATGGTCGCGCCTAGCAGTAGCGCAACGATGCAGTTGATGGCGACGGCGGTTGACAGGCCGGTGTTGATCACAGCGGACAGACTCTCAGCCAGCCATACCAGCACCATGATGCTGGCAAAAGCGGCGGGCAAATGCCGCATGCGGTGCGCCACACGGTCATGTAAAGGCAGCAGGCGCCAGGATGGCCGACCTGGCGATAGCAATGCATAACCGAGTCCTGCGACAAAGCCGCCGAAGCAGATGGCGCCGATGCTATTGCTGAGGAAGGCGGAAGTTTTTTCGGACAGTACGCTGTTCCAGCGTAGGCCCAGCTTGAGTAGCTCGGCAATCAAAAATGGCGTAGCGACAGAAAGTAAAGTCAGCGTCAGCGCATGCACGGAACGACGCAGACGACCGTGCGGTACGCGGGTAGACGTCAGCGTCATGAGATAGCGTCCGGCCCAAATACGTAGCAGCAGGAAGGTCAACATGCCAGCCAGCAAAGCAGCCCATACCTTGGATGGCGTGCCGCTTGCGGCAACGCTTATTTCAGTCACAAGCGCGCGCAGGCGCCGTGCGTTTTGCGGAAACTCGGCTTGCAGCTGGAGCCAGAACGGCGCGGCCAGGATTGAGGCACTACGTTCACCCAAGCGTGCCTGCAATTGTGCGCGGCGCACTGTGGTTACCTGTTCAGAAAGCTGATCCGCTTCAACTATCAGCAAACGTGCCAGTTTGACTTGCGCATCGAGCGCGCTATTGTCTCGGTTCAGTTGAGAACGCTGGGCAACGACATCGGCGGTTTCTTTGACGCCTGCTGCAGGCGCGCCCAATTCCGCCAACCGTGCCTGCACACTCGTCAATTGCGGTGTCAGTTCCTTCGCAATGTTGTCGGCTTCGGTACTAGCTGCCAGTGCGTCCGTTTTCATCTGCGATAGCGTGGCGTCATTGAGTTCTGCCTTGCCTTCGATCGCTTCCTGTATCTGCGTGATCTGCTTGCGCAAACCGTCGAGTTTCTGGTCGACCGCTATCGCCTTGTCATCCTGTGTCAGAGCAAGCCCGGCAGCAAGCAGCAAGGGGAGCGAAACCAGCAGCGTTGCAATAATGCGATTGAAGTTCGCGCGTTTGAAGGAAATAGACAAAGCGGCAAAGCGAGAATAGAAACGCAAGGCGGTGGACAGGGAATACATGCAGGCCGATCTAACAGTGAAATGTAATTGTGAAATAAGGTATGCCGACCTAAAACGGCAACAGCGCCGCGGCCAACACCATCAGCATGCCGATCAATGAGATCAGCCAAGTCAGGGTGCGCAACACGGGAACGCCGGCAGCATACAAGGGCACATATGCGATGCGAGCCAGAAAATAAATCCAGGCACCATAGAAAGACAGCGCGCTTTCGCGACCGGCGATTGCAACGATCAATACCGCCCCCATGAACAAGGGCAAGGTTTCATACAGGTTTTTCTGCGCGCGTTGCATGCGGCCCGTCAGTTTGCCTACCGGAGGGCCGCCATCATCACGCGGACCGGTATTGTAAGCGCCGCCGGTTTCGTGTGTGCGGAGGATTGAAGCCAGCATGATTTGAACTATGGCCAGGACCAAGGTGCAGGCAAGTAAATACAATTCAATTGTCATGATTGTGCGATCAAGGAAGGAGGGGAATGATTCGACCTGATGGACCATTAGAACGTTCTTTGTTGCACCAGAGCATACCTGCAGGCAAGGCAAGCAGGGATGAATTTAAAATATGGCGCTTGTCAATGACACGCTTGTATTCTGGTTTGGCTACAGTAATTCTAGCTGCGGGTCTTTAATGGCGTTGCGGCGCAGGCACGCTGGAGATTTTTATATGCAGGTTATTTACTTCCGTATGTCCGACAGAAATCGGCACGTTGTCTGACTTACATTGAATTCAGTTTGGCATAAGCTAAATTAAATCAATAAGGAGTTCATCATGCCGAACAAACATATTTCGCAGTCCATTCTTCCACCTCCATTAGATGCAGTTGAAGCTGTTGATGTTGGAGAAATATCCAATGCATATGTCAACGATGCCGAGCGGCAAGCCGTGCATGAAGTTTATGAGCGGGGGAATGAAGTTGCTGCAGAAAAAAACGAGCCGCTTTTCGATAATCGAACTGGCTTTGCAACGGTACCAAAGCCGGCTGTGGATAAAGTGCGGTCTGCTGACAAAGCCTTATCTGCTGAGGGTGTTCCGCCTTCGGGTGAGTCTCTTGGCGATGACTTGAACAACCCGTCTGCGACGGCACCGGTTATTCCTGCTTCAGGGTTGCAGGGATCTGACGCGGCCGACAGAAAGAATGATTCTGCGGTGGCCCCGGAAAAGTCCAAGACCGAAGCACTACGCGGTTTTCACGGTGGCTAGAGTCAAGGATTAAGTACCTAAACACCGCTCGAAAAAAGCTCCTTGCTGCAATGGCAAGG
>CAYOQL010000084.1:0-4021 GCA_964406085.1 uncultured Herminiimonas sp. | reverse complement strand
TCGATCATGTCCACAGGTACCGTAAAACTACATCGCGTGCTGCGCGCACCTGCTGAGCGCATCTATCGTGCATTTCTGGATGCCGACGCCATGGCCAAGTGGTTGCCGCCTTATGGCTTTACCTGCAAGGTTCAGCATCTGGAAGCCAAGGTCGGCGGAACTTTCAGAATGTCGTTTTCGAATTTCAACAACGGCAACGGACATTCTTTCGGTGGTGAATATCTGGAACTTGTTCCCCACAAGAAAATTCGCTACACGGATACATTTGATGACCCTAACCTGCGCGGTGAAATACAGGTGACCGTGACTTTGACGCAAGGCTTGGCAGGAACCGAAATTAATATCGCGCAGGAAGGAATACCGGAAATAATCCCCGTCGAGATGTGCTACCTCGGTTGGCAGGAATCCCTCGCTCAACTTGCCACACTGGTCGAACCGGAAATTCTAGGTTAGCACCTGGAGAAAATCAAAAGCGCAGAAAGAAACCAAGCAATGCGGCATTACGCGCCGCATGCGCATCCCGGTCTGCTGCTGCATCGGGCATTCATGCCATTGCCCTTCCTTGTAGACCGTCTGAATTTTTAGCTGCACAGGATCGCTGGAAACACTGCCATAACATTCACATGACTTGCAGGTAAGATGGAGGCGAAGATTCACTCACACACGGTGCGTCTATGGCTACCCCCGTCGCTTCCACGCCCTTCCCTGCCTTCGCCGAAGAAATCACCGGCATGCCATCACCATTGCGCACTGCGATCACCAGCGCCATTCGGCGTGATGAAAAACCCGCCGTGCAAGACTTGCTGCAACAAGCCAATACCGACCCGGCATTGCAAGCTGACACGCAGGTGCTGGCGCGCAAACTGGTAGTAGCGATGCGCGCCAGTCGCAGGCACACGTCCGGCATTGCGGCATTGATGCATGAATTCTCTTTGTCATCGGAAGAAGGTATCGCGCTGATGTGTCTGGCCGAGGCGCTGTTGCGCATTCCCGATCATGAGACGGCAGACCGCCTGATTGCCGACAAGATCGGTCACGCAGATTGGCAGCGCCATCTGGGCGCGTCGCCGTCGCTGTTCGTCAACGCCGCCACCTGGGGCTTGCTGCTGACTGGCAAGTGGATCAACAGCGCGAGCCAGGATGATCTGGATACGGCACTCACACACCTGATCAGCAAGGGCGGCGCGGCGCTGGTCCGCAAAGCCGTGGACCTGGCCATGCGCATGCTGGGCAATCAATTCGTCGCGGGCACAACCATAGAGCAAGCGCTCGCCCATAGCCGTGAGCATGAAACGCAAGGTTATCGCTACTCCTACGACATGCTGGGCGAAGCCGCAATGACGGCGGAAGATGCGGTGACTTACTATCAATCCTATGTAGCGGCGATACACGCGATCGGCACATCGAGCAAGGGTCGCGGCATCCGCAACGGCCCGGGAATTTCCGTCAAGCTGTCGGCCCTGCATCCGCGCTATGTGCGGTCGCAGCGCACGCGCGTCATGCAGGAACTCTTGCCGCGTTTGAAAAGCCTCGTTGTTCTGGCTAAACAATATGACATCGGCATCAATATCGATGCCGAAGAAGCCGACCGTCTGGAACTGTCGCTGGAACTGATGGAGGCACTGGCCTTTGATCCCGAACTGGCGGGCTTCGATGGTCTGGGTTTTGTGGTGCAGGCATATCAAAAACGTTGTCCCTACGTGATCGATTACCTGATCGATCTGGCGCAACGCAGTGACAGAAAATTCATGGTGCGACTGGTCAAGGGGGCGTACTGGGACACCGAAATAAAACGCGCGCAAGTCGAGGGGCACTCCGCTTATCCGGTGTATACGCGCAAGGCCTATACCGATCTTTCATATCTAGTCTGTGCCAAAAAACTGCTGGCAGCCGGCAAGCTCATCTATCCGCAATTCGCCACACACAATGCGTTGACGGTCGCGGCGATCTACCAGCAGGCCCGTGCGATGCAGGTCACGGATTATGAATTTCAGTGCCTGCACGGGATGGGGGAGGCCTTGTACGAGCAGGTAGTCGGCATCGATCGATTGAATGTGCCTTGCCGCATTTATGCACCGGTCGGTTCCCACGAAACGCTACTGGCCTATCTGGTGCGGCGCCTGCTGGAAAACGGTGCCAACTCATCGTTCGTCAACCAGATTGTCGACGACAAGATCGCGCTCGCTAACTTGCTGAAAGATCCGGTGGCAAGCGCCAGGGAAGCTGGCGGTGCGCCGCATCCTGCCATCCCCTTGCCTGTCGCCATGTATGAACCCCAGCGTCGCAATTCGTCAAGCATAGACCTGAGCGACGAACATGCATTGCGCTCCATCAGTACGGCCTTGACGGCCTTTAGCGACCATCAATGGCATGCGACGCCCTTGTTCCTTCACGCCGGCGCACATACGTCATCGGCAGTCGTCATACGCAACCCAGCCGACCACAGCGATCTGGTAGGCACGGTACGGGAAGCCACGCCCGAGAATGTGGAAAATGCACTAACGCTGGCCGCATCCGCTGCACATGTCTGGCAAGCAACAGCACCGGCACAACGCGCAGCCTTATTTTGTCGTGCCGCGGAATTGCTTGAAGAGCACAGTGTGGAACTGATGGCACTGGCGATCCGCGAAGCAGGAAAAACCCTGCCGAATGCGATCAGTGAACTGCGTGAAGCAGTCGACTTCCTGCGCTATTACAGCGCACAGATCATCACATCCGATCATGCAAATGCGCTCGGTCCCGTGGTCTGCATCAGTCCGTGGAATTTCCCTCTGTCGATATTCATCGGTCAGGTCAGCGCGGCGCTGGCAGCAGGCAATACCGTCCTGGCCAAACCCGCTGAACAAACACCGCTGATCGCCTTCCGTGCAGTCGAAATGCTGCACCAGGCAGGCATACCCGAAGACGTTCTGCTCTTTGTGCCAGGAAGGGGCGAAACAGTCGGCGCGCAACTGGTCGCGGACGCAAGAGTATGCGGCGTCGTATTCACCGGCTCCACGCAAGTTGCACAAATGATCAACCGAACGCTGGTGCAAAGAATGATCACTGAGCAGCGAGAGATTGCACTGATTGCAGAAACCGGTGGACAGAATGCAATGATAGTCGACTCATCTGCATTGCCCGAGCAAGTGGTGCGCGACGTCATCACATCGGCTTTCGACAGTGCCGGCCAGCGCTGCTCGGCGCTGCGCGTGTTGTGCCTGCAAAGCGACATTGCCGAACCCACGCTGCGCATGCTGCATGGCGCATTGCGCGAGTTGCACATCGGTAGCCCGGATCAACTGACTACCGATATCGGTCCCGTCATAGACGAAGAGGCGCAACAGAATCTGCAGACTTATATAGACCATGCACGCAGCGCTGCAAAAAAACTGACGCAACTGGCACTGCCCGCGACGAGCGAAAAAGGTACGTTTGTCGCGCCGACCATCATCGAGATCGACCACATTGCAGACTTGCAGCGCGAAGTGTTTGGTCCGGTATTGCACGTAGTGCGCTATGCGCGCGAGGACTTGCCGCAACTGCTTGACGACATCAATGCAACCGGCTTTGGCCTGACGCTGGGCATACATACGCGTATAGCCGAAACGATAGACACGGTAGTCAATCAGGCATGGGTCGGCAACATCTATGTGAACCGGAATATCGTCGGCGCGGTGGTCGGCGTACAGCCATTCGGCGGCGAAGGCAAATCCGGGACCGGCCCGAAGGCCGGCGGCCCACTGTATCTGAAACGCCTGCAGCACCATGCAGGCAATGCCTTGCCTGCAGATGTGCTGAACAAGGAAATCGAAAGCGCGAACCAGCCTGTGGCCGAAACCGCGCTGGCAGCCCTGCTGTCGTGGAGCGAAGCCCGCAATCACCCTGTGCTCGCGGCGCACATCCGCAACTACGACCGCGATAGCCTCACCGGCCTAAGCCTGCGGCTGCCTGGCCCCACCGGTGAACTTAACACTCTCCGCTTTATCGCACGCGGCGCAATCCTTTGCATCGCCGACCATTCGAGCGCACTATTGAATCA
>CAYOQL010000083.1:0-4048 GCA_964406085.1 uncultured Herminiimonas sp. | reverse complement strand
TTCTGTGCGCTCAGTCACACAACGGCGACAAGAATGAAAACATGGTGAAGAGCACATAAAAAATCAGATGCACAGGGCTGTGCATCTGAGAGATGAAGCCACCGTGTGTTGCACAGGACTTGCAGATGAGTTGCAGTTCCGAATGCAGTGGCGCTTAGGGCTGAATGTGACCTGCTTACTGCAAACGAATTTCTCCGTCGAAAGTAATGTGCAATTTGACGCCTTCTATCTCCAGTGTGACTTTCGCCGGAAAAGATTCGGTACCGCTGATGCGGCCTTCTGCAATAGCCTTTTCAACTGCTTTCTCGATGGCATTTTGAGAACTGACACCGACCATCTTCAAAAATTTTCGCATGCTGAGATTGAAGCTTTCTTCATCCATAGTGCACTCCTGTGTCGTGGGAAAAGTGAGGCGATGCAGAAATGGCTGCCGCGTGCTTGTGGCCGGCAGACATGCTGCACCTCGTTCACATCATAAGCAATTGACTCTCTCCGCGGTAGATAAAAAAACAGGCCCGCATCAAAGTGAGCGGGCCTGATGACAGACGTGGGAGATTGTTTAGTGCATTGCGATCAGAGCGGCCATTGCTCTAGGCGATATGCAGAATCCCAGAACATCCATTCCAGCTTCGCCGCATGCGTATAGGCAATACGCATGTCGCGTCGTGTTTCTTCGCTGGCAACTGACGCGACGCGATCAACAGTGGCGATTACGCCGCGTACCGCCTCATGAAATTCTTCACCGGCATACGTGCTGATCCACGAGTCGTAAGGATTGTTTTTCGCTGCGCGCTTCAGGATGTCGCTGCCGATCTCTGCATAAATCCAGAAGCAGGGCAGCAATGCAGCCAATGCAACCGGGTAAGACGCACTCCAGGCCGTCGCAATCAGATAGCTGCTGTAATGATGAGTAGCGGGTGACAGCGGCGTCGCTGCAAAGGTCGCCGGGCTGACATTGAACTGCTCCATGAAATCCGCATGCAGGCTGCGCTCGACAATGATTGCGGTATGCGCGGCATTGGCGAACTGCACGATCTCGTCGGTGTTGTCCGCCTTGGCCGCAGCAACCGCCAGCGCGCGGCCGAAAGCGATCAGATAATGCGCATCCTGAATCATGTAGTGACGGAAGCGTTCCTGGCTCAATGTACCTTCAGCCAGTTCCTGATTGAAGGGCATGGTGCGTATGGTTTCAAACAGCGGCAAGGTTTCTTGCCAGATGTCAGCGGTAAAAGACATGGGTTTCCTTAAAGAAGATTTCAGGCTGCTCGCCTAACAACTGCAGGCAGGGTGAGATTCAAGAGTATTGAAGTGGCGTGTAGACGTGATCGAAGAAGGCACGTTCGAGTTCAACGGCGCGACCGAACATATCGGCGCAACGTGCTTGCTCCTCTTCATTCAGTAATGGACCAGTGCGATCCAGTTCGGCGCGCAGCCAGCCGATGAACTCGGCAAACGCCGGATTGTTATGCAGCGTAATCCACTCGGCATGGATGAAGCGCTCCGGTAATGTCGCGTCAGGGCGATCGGCCCAGCTTAAATACAGCCATTCGGCCACGACCAGCACCGACAGGCACAGCGGATAGATGCGGCTTTCCGCCGATTCGGTCATCAAGGCCTGGAATGCAGTTGTCGGTTCGGTCAGCGGTGGTGTAATGCGGTATTTGTCGGCCACGCCCAGTTCGTCGAAGGCGCGCAGGAAGTAGGTATTTTCGTCACTCGTGATCATCGCGGCGAAACGCGAAAAGCGTACGCGCGACGTGAAGAGATCGGCACTGGCAATCGCTGCACCCAGCAATGCGACAAAGCGATCGATGAATTGATAGTCTTGCACCAGATAATGCTGCAAGACATCGTCAGCGACGCTACCGGCAAATAACTCATCGATGAAACGGTGATGGATGGCGGCATCCCAGTTTTCCTGATTCTGTTCGCGCAACCATTCTGTGAAGGTGCTGGCGGGATTGCTGCGTTTGCTGAAGACGGTATCGGTCATGGAATTGATTGATCTGGTGATTTTCTCGCATGCGCGAGGCGAAAATTGCAAATAAAAAAGCGTGGTCAGGGCGCAATGCGCGGACCAGGTATTTTCAGCCCGTGTGCATGAATTGATCTACACAAAGGCGATGATAAATACCCGAGTCCGAATTTTACAGCGGCGGATATTTCTTTGCGTTCATGATCAGCTTGTCCTGAATCGCCGCATTCAAATCGACCTTCAATACCGAAGCGAGGCGGATCAGATACAGGGCGACGTCGGCCAGTTCCTGCCTGACGTGTTCTGCCGTCTCCGGTGCTTGTGCAATTTGCCAGGATTCTTCTTCGCTGCGCCACTGGAAAATTTCCACCAGTTCACCGACTTCACCGGTCAAGGCCATTGCCAGATTCTTTGGGGAATGATGCTGTTGCCAATTGCGCGCATCGGCGAATTCTTGCAATACGGTTTCCAGCTTCCGGGTGTCGAGCAGAGTGTGGGTCATGGCGAATATAACGAAGATTCAGGATAAGCCAGCATCATAGCGCAGCCGCCCTGGCGTAGTCCCTTAATGCAGAGGTCTGAGTCAGCACACTGTATAGCCCGTGGCGCGGCTCTGCACAGGGCGCTGTCATTGCATGCAAACATCCTGCTTCGTTCAATCCTACACAGCGTTGGCTGCTAGTCCTATTCTATTCGGCATGCATCGATGCTAAGGTAACTGAACATACCATCTAGGAGATCACCATGCCAAACTCAGACAAGCAAGTCGATCAGAACGATGAGAGCAGTCATCCAGCCAATCCACCTGGCAATCCCGTACTTGAGCAGGATGTAACGGAGATGGAAAAGATCATGAAGAAGAAGTATGCAGAGATAGACAATGCACGCGCCAGTCAGAACGCGCATGTGTCTCAGCATAACAATCCGATCAAGCAGCCTAACAAGGTGACAAACAATAGCTGATTCCATAGCGGATCCAGCTGCTGTGCGCAGTCGGCAATATTGGCTGCAGAAAACATGAAAAAACCCGCCGCGTCGCGGGTTTTTTCATGGGCAAAGCTAGTTTGCAAAACACATGAGCAATTCGGTAGCGACTAGGTGACTTCCACAATTTACCGATGTGCGCCCCATCTCTATAGTAGGCACACCAGTTAGCGGACAGGCGCGCGTATTACATCCCCCGCCAGCCTCGAACGCATTTTCAGCGTTATCGTCTGAACATCATCCATATCAAGGAAGAAATGAAAACATCGTTATTCGTCGCATTTTTGCTGGCATTGTCATTGACCGCTTGCAACTCGGAAAAATCTGCATCGACAGAAGCAGCGCCAGCTGCAACTGAAGCTGCACCAGCTGCACCAGCTGCAGCTGACGCAACACCAGCAGCTCCTATGAGCGCTGAAGAGGCTGAAAAAGAAAAAATCCGCAAACAAAACGCTGCTGCTGAAGCTGCCTTGTCGGGTCATTAATCGCATTCGTTTCTTCATAAAAAAAGCCGTCGCTTGCGACGGCTTTTTTTATATGCAACATGCATGCGATAACACTTGGACATCATCGTTTTTGCTTGCCAATAACACCATGCACCACGAATAAACTTTGTTACAAAGCATAGGGACCTAAATACCGTCAATACGCCTAGACTGGTTCGCAGGAGGTACTAATCATGCTCAACATTACAAAACCGTCGTACGCAATGTGGCAAGCCAACAAGGATGTATCTCGTTGCCTTTATTACTTGTCTGAAGACATGCCGGACTATCGCAGGGCTGCATATATGACGGAGTTGAAAGGGCTGATCGGCAAGCAAAAGGCAATGATTGTTTTGGCTGGAAAATAAGCGCCTGCGTTGCAACTGAGGTCGATATATTTTTGTATCCGGATAGTCTACTTTCAAACCCTGGCACCTGCTGAATGACAAGCGAGTAACGAACGAATAGCGAACGAATAATCAGCACCTTTACGCCGCCACAAAAGAAAAAGCCGTGCCGCATGTTTTCACATAGGGCACGGCTAGAATTCTTGGGGTGGCTGATGGGGCTCGAACCCACGACAACAGGAATCACAATCCTGGAC
>CAYOQL010000082.1:0-4301 GCA_964406085.1 uncultured Herminiimonas sp. | reverse complement strand
ACGGAAGGGAAGATTTTCTCGTTTGAGGATCTAACGCGCGGGGGCGATCAAGATCCTGGATTCGATGAGCGACGCCGACTTGGGGAAAGAATCCCCCGAGGCCGTACGGGGCTATGCGCCGAATTACGCGGCAATGCCTGTAACTTAAGGCGAGCTTCGTAACGCTCTTCTTCCGATTTCGATTGGTCGTCGATGATTGCCTTCAACTCTGCGCGCTTACCAGCGAATTTCTTCACCAGATCTGCACGCTTCTGTTCACGGTTAATCAGTGCCAGTTTTGCCATGGCAACCTCAGTTTCTGAACGGAAATTTAAATGCGGCGAGAAGCGCTTTTGCTTCATCGTCGGTCTTTGCAGTTGTCGTGATACTGATATTCATACCACGCAATGCATCAATTTTGTCGTATTCAATTTCGGGGAAAATGATCTGCTCTTTCACACCGATATTGTAGTTACCACGACCATCGAAAGCCTTACCCGAAATACCACGGAAATCGCGCACACGCGGCAACGCTACCGTAATAAAGCGATCAAGGAATTCGTACATCTGAGCGCCACGCAAAGTCACCATACAACCGATTGGATAACCTTCACGGATTTTAAAACCCGCAATCGCCTTACGCGCTTTGGTCACAACCGGTTTTTGACCTGCAATCTTGGTCAAATCGCCAACTGCGTGCTCGATGATCTTTTTATCCGCAATCGCTTCCGACAGACCCATGTTCAGGGTGATCTTCAGGATGCGCGGAACTTCCATTGCTGATTTGTACGCGAATTTCGCAGTCAAATCACCAACGACTTTTTCTTTATAGAATTCTTGGAGACGGGCCATGATCTCTTAAACCTTAACGACTTCGCCGCTTGACTTGTAAACGCGGACTTTTTTACCGTCCACATCTTTAAAGCCAGCACGATCTGCCTTGCCAGTTGCTGCGTTAAACAACGCAACGTTCGACACATGAATTGGCATCAGCTTATCGACGATGCCGCCAGTTGCACCTGTCATCGGGTTAGGCTTGGTCGCTTTTTTAGCGACGTTCACACCGTCAACAACAAGGTAGTTAGCGTCAACGCGACGTTGCACAACACCACGTTTGCCTTTGTCTTTGCCAGTCAGCACAATGACTTCGTCGCTTTTACGAATCTTATCCATCACGACTCCTTACAGAACTTCAGGCGCGAGAGAAACGATTTTCATGAAGCGCTCAGTGCGCAGTTCACGTGTAACCGGTCCAAAAATACGCGTACCAATTGGCTCGAGCTTTGCATTGAGCAAAACTGCGGCATTGCTGTCGAACTTGACCAGGGAACCATCTTGACGACGAACACCCTTGGCAGTACGCACAACAACTGCGTTATAAATTTCGCCTTTTTTCACGCGACCACGTGGCGCAGCAACTTTGACAGTGACCTTGATCACATCGCCAATGCTTGCGTAGCGGCGCTTGGAACCGCCGAGCACCTTGATGCACAGAACTTCGCGAGCACCCGTGTTGTCGGCTACTTCGAGCCGGCTTTCAGTTTGAATCATAGTGTTTTCTTTCCCAACTTAACCCGCTCTTGCACACAACGCACATTCGCGGTCAGTCTTGGTCTCGGCAGACTGCCGAAAGCAGACTGATGAGGTGGACGATTTTCAAAACTCAATTAACTCAACTTCTGAGCTAAAACTTTTTACTGCAGCTCTTGCAATCAAAACATTGCAACAGCGAAGCCCGCTATTATTACATCGAAATAGCGGGCTCGCAACAACTATTTAAACTATTTGTGCAGCTTGTACAACGCGCGTCACGGTCCAGGCTTTAGTTTTGGAGATCGGGCGACCTTCTTGAATCTCGACCGTATCACCAGCTTTTGCTTGGTTACCTTCATTGTGCGCATGGTATTTATTCGAGCGCATAATGATTTTTCCGTAAAGCGGATGCTTGACGTGACGCTCGATCAGCACGGTTACGGTCTTGTCCATCTTGTCAGACACGACTTTGCCAATCAACGTACGCTTGAGCGCTTGTTTCACTTGATCGTTCATTATTTGGCGTCCTTCTGATTCATGACCGTTTTCACACGTGCTATGTCGCGACGTACTTTTTTCAGCTGCGATGTATTGCTCAGCTGCTGTGTAGCAATCTGCATGCGCAGACCGAACTGCGCTTTCAGCAGTTCGTTCAGTTCTTTGGTCAAAGCCGCTTGGTCTTTGCCTTGGAGTTCAGATGTTTTCATGTTCATCCCTATCATTGTCCGACTTGACGGACGACGAACTTGGTCAACAGCGGCAGTTTAGCTGCAGCTAACCGGAACGCTTCGCGTGCCAGAGTTTCGTCAACGCCATCCATCTCGTACAACATTTTGCCTGGCTGAATTTCAGCCACGTAGTATTCCGGATTACCCTTACCGTTACCCATACGGACTTCAGCAGGTTTATTCGAAATTGGCTTATCTGGGAAAATACGAATCCAGATACGGCCGCCACGTTTGATGTGACGCGTCATTGCACGACGGGCCGCTTCAATTTGACGCGCTGTAATACGACCGCGACCAATAGCTTTCAAACCGAATTCACCAAACGATACGGCTGTGCCGCGCGAGTGGGAAATACCAGTATTACGGCCTTTTTGCTCTTTACGATATTTTCTGCGTGCTGGTTGCAGCATGATTATTCTCCTGCTTTCTCAGCCGAAACAGCACCGTCAACAGCGGCATCCGGCTTTTTAGCACGAACACGCTTAGCAGCCGGTGCGGCGCCTGGTGCAGCCGCTGCACTTGGTGCGCCTTCTGGGCGAGCTGTACGTGGACGGCTGCTTGGTTTGCCATCATCGCGGCGTGGGCCACGACGCTTGGTGTCATCTTCCTTGGTCAGATCGACTGGTGGTTCGCCGCTAGGCAAACGATCACCCTTGTAGACCCAGACTTTGATACCGATGATGCCGTAGGTTGTTTCAGCTTCGCCGAAACCGTAATCAATATCAGCGCGCAGCGTGTGAAGTGGCACGCGACCTTCGCGATACCATTCTTTACGTGCGATCTCGATACCGTTCAGACGACCGGACGACATGATCTTGATACCTTGCGCACCGAGGCGCATTGCATTTTGCATCGCACGCTTCATTGCACGACGGAACATGATACGTTTTTCCAATTGCTGTGCAATCGAATCAGCGATCAATTGTGCATCGGTTTCAGGCTTACGAATTTCTTCGATATTCACATGAACCGGCACGCCCATCATTTTAGTCAGCGCGGATTTCAATACTTCGATGTCTTCGCCTTTTTTACCGATCACGACACCAGGACGCGAGCTGTAAATAGTGATGCGAGCATTTTTTGCTGGACGCTCAATAATGACGCGACCAACCGAAGCATTCTTCAGTTTGGTTTTGAGGTATGCACGAACTTTGAGATCTTCGTTGAGCATGGTGGCAAAATTACTATTGCCAGCATACCAACGCGATGCCCAGTTACGTGTAACCGCAAGGCGAAAACCGGTTGGATGTATCTTCTGTCCCATCGTGACTCCTTAGTTACCGACAGTCACGTAAATGTGACAGGATTGTTTAGAGATACGATCACCCCGGCCTTTAGCGCGTGCTGTGAAGCGCTTCAAGATCGGGCCCTTTTCGACATAGATCGTTTTCACGAACAATTCGTCGATGTCTGCGCCATCATTGTGTTCGGCATTCGCAATTGCGGATTCCAGAACACGCTTGATGATTGCAGCACCTTTCTTCGGGCTGAACTGCAGAAGATTCAGAGCGGCGTCAACTTTCTTGCCGCGGATTTGATCCGCAACCAGACGACCCTTCTGATCCGACAGGCGCACGCCTTTGAGGATAGCTTTAGTTTCCATTATTTCTTAGCCTTCTTGTCAGCAGCGTGGCCCTTGAACGTACGGGTCAGCGCGAATTCGCCAAGTTTATGACCAACCATGTTTTCCGAAACATACACCGGGACGTGTTGCTTGCCGTTATGCACAGCAATCGTCAAACCGATGAAATCCGGCATGATGGTCGAACGGCGAGACCAGGTTTTGATTGGCTTTTTGTCTTTGATCGCTTGCGCGGTTTCGACTTTTTTCACCAGGTGGGCGTCGCAAAACGGCCCTTTTTTCAATGAACGTGTCATGTGTTACCCCTTATTTCTTGCCGCGGCGCGAGACGATCATCGAAGTCGTGCGCTTGTTGCTGCGAGTCTTCTTACCCTTCGTCCGTTGGCCCCATGGCGAAACTGGATGACGACCAGCTGCTGTTTTACCTTCACCACCACCGTGCGGGTGATCGACCGGGTTCATGACCACACCGCGAACGG
>CAYOQL010000081.1:0-4373 GCA_964406085.1 uncultured Herminiimonas sp. | reverse complement strand
ATATTCTGTGGCTCCCCGACCTGGACTCGAACCAGGGACCTGCGGATTAACAGTCCGTCGCTCTACCAACTGAGCTATCAGGGAACAGAAGCGAGATTATAAGATGTTTCTTGCTCGCCTGTCAAAGCTTGTGCAATAAATTTCTTTGCTTCGTTACTCTTGGCGCAGAAATTTATTGCAGGGGCGAATATTAAAGAACTTTTGCGATTGCTGCAATAACGTAATCGATGTTTTTTGTATTCAGCGCAGCGACACAAATGCGGCCGGTATCGACAGCGTAAATCGAGAACTCATCGCGCAGACGATCTACTTGCGGTTTGGTCAAGCCCGAGTAAGAGAACATGCCGCGTTGTGCGATAACGAAATCGAAATTGTGGCCAGGTGCCTGTTCTTTCAATTTTTGTACAAACGCTTGACGCATTTCACGGATACGTACGCGCATGCCAGCCAGTTCTTCTTCCCACAATGCGCGCAGTTCTGGCGATGCCAGAGCGGTTGCAACGACTTGGCCGCCGTGGATAGGTGGGTTGGAGTAGTTGGTACGGATGACGCGTTTCAATTGCGACAGGACGCGTGCTGCTTCTTCTGCGTTGCTGGAAACGATGCTCAATGCACCTACGCGTTCGCCGTACAGCGAGAACGATTTGGAGAACGAGTTCGAAACGAATACAGCGCCGCCAGCTTCAGCGAATTGACGAACAACTTTGCCGTCCGACTCAATGCCGTCGCCAAAACCTTGGTAGGCCATGTCGAGGAATGGAATCAAGCCGCGTGTGGTGACCACGTTCAACACTTCCAGCCATTGTGCGTCGTTCAGATCGGCGCCGGTTGGGTTGTGGCAGCAAGCGTGCAACAGGACGATCGAGCCGCTAGGAATCGATTTCAGTGTGTCGAGCATGCCGGCAAAATTGACGCCGCGGGTTGCTGCATCGTAGTACGGATAGTTGTTGACGGTGAAACCCGCCGATTCAAACAGGGCACGGTGATTTTCCCAGCTTGGATCGCTGATCCAGACTTGTGCGTTTGGCGCAAAGCGCTTGAGGAAATCGGCGCCGAGTTTCAATGCGCCTGTGCCGCCGATTGCTTGTGCGGTTACTGCGCGTTTGTCCTTGACTACGGCGCTATCGGCACCAAATACGAGTTCTTGTACTGCCTTGTCGTATGCGGCCAGGCCGTCAATAGGCAGGTAGCCACGCGGCGACAGTTTTTCCATCAATTGCGCTTCGGCTTTGCGTACGCATTCGAGCAATGGCAATTTGCCGTTGTCGTCGTTGTAAACGCCGACACCAAGATTGATCTTATTCGGATTCTTGTCGGCATTAAAAGCCTCGGTAATGCCAAGAATCGGGTCACGGGGCGCCATTTCGATGGCGTTGAGGAGCGAAGCAGGAAGAGGTGCGTTCATCGTGATAACATCAAAAGTTAGCTGCAAACGGTCGTTTTGCAGTGGGGTTGTGTAGAGCGCAAGACCATAAGTCTTGCGGAAAATGCGACTCACTATTTTACCAAAGGTCGGATTTAAATGGCTGATTTATCCCAAGTTACTGATTCCGTTGACGAATCTAAAATTGTCACCTTCCCGAATTCCCCATTCCGTCTGTATCAGCCGTTTCCTCCGGCCGGTGATCAGCCGACCGCGATTGCGAAGCTGGTGGAAGGTATAGATGACGGCTTGTTTTATCAGACCTTGCTGGGCGTTACCGGTTCCGGCAAGACTTACACCGTTGCCAATGTCATTGCGCGGATGGGGCGTCCGGCGATTGTATTTGCGCCAAACAAGACGCTGGCGGCTCAGCTTTACAGCGAATTCCGCGAATTCTTCCCGCAGAATGCGGTGGAATACTTCGTCAGTTATTACGATTATTACCAGCCGGAAGCCTACGTTCCGCAGCGCGATTTGTTTATCGAGAAAGATTCTTCGATCAACGAACATATCGAGCAGATGCGCCTGTCATGCACCAAGTCGCTGATGGAGCGGCGCGATGTGGTGATCATTGCAACGGTCTCTGCGATTTACGGTATCGGTAATCCGAGCGAATATCACCAGATGATTCTGACCTTGCGTGCCAAGGACAAGGTCAGCCAGCGCGATGTGATTGCGCGCCTGATCGCGATGCAATACACGCGCAATGAAGTTGATTTTGGCCGCGGCACTTTCCGTGTGCGCGGCGATACGATAGATATTTTTCCGGCGGAACATGCGGAGCTGGCAATCCGTCTGGAAATGTTCGATGACGAAATTGAAAGCCTGCAGCTGTTCGATCCGCTGACTGGTCGCGTCAAGCAAAAGATTCCGCGCTTCACGGTTTATCCAGGTTCGCATTATGTGACGCCGCGTGCGACGGTCTTGCGTGCAATCGAAACCATCAAGGATGAGCTGCGTGAGCGTCTGGAGTTTTTCCGCAAGGAAAACAAGCTGATCGAGGAGCAGCGTCTGGAGCAGCGCACCCGCTTCGATCTGGAAATGATGCAGGAAATCGGCTTTACCAAAGGGATCGAAAACTATTCACGCCACTTGAGCGGTGCAAAGGCTGGTGATCCGCCGCCGACGCTGGTTGATTATCTGCCGCCGGACGCCTTGATGTTCATGGATGAGTCGCATGTATTGATGGGCCAGCTTAACGGTATGTACAACGGCGACAGGGCCCGCAAAACCAATCTGGTCGATTATGGTTTCCGTCTGCCGTCGGCACTGGATAACCGGCCGCTGCGCTTTGACGAGTTCGAAGGCAAGATGCGGCAAATGGTGTTTGTTTCGGCAACGCCGGCCGACTATGAAAATACGCATGCCGATCAGGTGGTCGAGCAGGTTGTGCGTCCGACCGGTCTGGTTGATCCATTGATCAGTGTGCGTCCGGCCTCGACTCAGGTTGATGACCTGATGTCGGAAATTACCGAGCGCGTGAAAAAACATGAACGGGTTTTGGTGACGACGCTGACCAAGCGGATGTCGGAACAACTTACCGAATTTTTGAGTGATAACGGCATCAAGGTGCGTTATCTGCACAGCGATATTGATACCGTTGAACGCGTGGAAATCCTGAGGGATTTGCGTCTTGGTACTTTCGACGTGCTGGTCGGGATTAACTTGCTGCGCGAAGGTCTGGATTTGCCTGAAGTGTCACTGGTGGCGATTCTGGATGCGGACAAGGAGGGCTTCCTGCGTTCGGAGCGCAGCTTGATTCAAACCATAGGCCGCGCAGCGCGCAACCTGAGCGGTATGGCGATTCTGTATGGCGACAAGATCACGGATTCGATGCGCAGGGCCATCGATGAAACCGAACGTCGGCGCGCCAAACAGATTGCTTTCAACACGGCCAATAACATTACGCCTATCGGCATCAAGAAGCATATCCGCGAGTTGATCGATGGCGTGTACAGCCAGCAGGATGCGCGCGAAGAATTCAATGTTGCGCAAGAACATGCGAAGTATGAAGCGATGAGCGAGAAGCAGGTCAGCAAGGAAATCAAACGCCTGGAAAAACAGATGCAGGGTCATGCTAAAAACCTGGAGTTCGAGAAGGCGGCGCAAGTGCGTGATCAGTTGCGGGTATTGAAGGAGCAATTGTTTGGCGCGCCGGGCGAGGACCATATTGTGCCGGCTTGATCGATAAATGATGAGGTGAGGGACTGCAGTTTGTCTTGTGCCGCAAAGTGTTGCGGCTACAATCGCTGCTTTCGCCCGCAGGCATAAACTTCAGTTTTTATAAACCTCATGCAAACAATTCCATTGTCTTTTATCGCCATGCTGGATGTCGCTGATGCTTCCTGGCGTCCGATTCTGTTGGCCGGGCTTGCGGCGGTTCACAAAGCTTTCCCAGATTATTTGCCGACGCTGGCCGGTGATCATTACCTGCCGAATGGTGGCAGGCTGTTCGCCGCATTTGCGCAACCGTTGAACGCCGTGCAATACGTATTGGTGGGCGAAGGTCCTTACCCGCGCGCCGATAGCGCAACCGGCGTTTGCTTCATGGATGGCGCTGTCAGTTCCTTGTGGTCTGAAAAAGGGCTATCCAAACAGGTGAATCGCGCGACTTCATTACGCAATTTCATGAAGATGCTGTTGGTGGCGGATGGACAGTTGTCCATCGAACAAACCACAGGAGATGCGCTGGCGGGCGTGTCCAGCAAGGCGCAGGCAGCGCCATTATCAGTCATTCAAACCTTGCCGGAATTGCAGGCTAACCTGACGTCGCACGGCTTTTTATTGTTGAATGCAGCTCTGGTTTTTCGCTCGCATGTGGCGCCGGTAAAAGAAGCCAAGCCCTGGATCCCATTTTTGCAAACAGTGCTGAACTCTTTGGCAGACCACGCCGATGGCGCTGCGAAACAGCCACCGACCCTGGTGTTGTGGGGGAAGATTGCGGTGCAGC
>CAYOQL010000080.1:0-4514 GCA_964406085.1 uncultured Herminiimonas sp. | reverse complement strand
CTTCCCATTTTTTGATTTGCACAAACGGGAACCCGAAGGGCAGCGGCTGTGCGGTCGCCTTTTTTGGGTTACCTTTTTTGGCGAGACAAAAAAGGTAACTAGCCGCCGGGCTACCCCCGGCAACTGAGCCAGTCCGAAGAAAACACCCCATCAGCTACCGGCAAACATAACGACAAGAAACATCCCGCAATAACCCACATTTTCTCTCCCGAGTTTTCCCCTCTGTCAAGACTGGCGCATTCCCCTCAATTGCGTATCATCTACGCTCGCTTTACTTAATCTGAAACCTCATGCTCCCTTCCATAGAACAACGTCTCGCCCTAGAACTTGCCGCAAAACCAATACAAGTTGCTGCCGCCATCGCCCTGCTGGATGAAGGCGCGACCGTGCCTTTCATTTCACGTTACCGCAAGGAAGCAACCGGCGGCCTGGATGACATCCAGCTGCGCTTGCTGGAAGAGCGCCTGCGCTATCTGCGCGAACTGGAAGACCGACGCGCGGCCGTCATCGCGTCCATCGAAGAACAAAACAAGATGACGCCGGCCCTGCTCGACGCCATCACGCATGCAGAAGACAAGACCCGCCTGGAAGATCTGTATTTGCCGTACAAGCAAAAACGTCGCACCAAGGCTCAGATCGCGGTCGAAGCCGGCCTGACAGAATTGGCCGATGCGCTGCTGGCCGATCCAACCCTGAATCCGGAAGAAGAAGCGGCGAAATATCTGAAGCCTGCCTTCACCGTCGATGGCATAGACAATCCCGGCGTGGTCGATGCCAAGGCCGCACTCGATGGCGCGCGCCAGATTTTGATGGAGCGCTTTGCGGAAGATGCGACGCTGCTGCAAGCCTTGCGCGAATATCTGACCGAACACGGCATCGTCGAATCCAAGGTCGTCGAAGGCAAGCAGGATGCTGGTGAAAAATTCGCCGATTATTTCGATTACTCGGAAACCATAGGCACCATCCCATCGCATCGCGCGCTCGCGCTGTTCCGCGGTCGCCGCGAAGAAATGCTGAACGTCAATCTGCGTCTGGATACCGAAGAAGAAAAACCGAAATGGGATGCGCCGCACAATCCATGCGAAGGCCGTATTGCAGCGCGCTTCGGCATCAGCAACCAGGGGCGTGCTGCCGATAAATGGCTGGCCGATACCGTGCGATGGACCTGGCGCGTGAAAACCTTCATGCATCTGGAAACCGAGTTGATGACCAACTTGCGTGAAAAAGCCGAAGTCGAAGCGATCCACGTATTTGCATTGAATCTAAAGGCACTTTTATTGGCAGCGCCAGCCGGCCCGCGCGCCACGATGGGCCTGGATCCCGGTTTGCGTACCGGCGTCAAGGTTGCCGTGGTGGATGCGACCGGCAAAGTGGTCGACACCGCGACCGTCTATCCGCACCAACCGCGCAATGACTGGGAAGGCACCTTGCATACGCTGTCGCAACTGGCAGAGAAGCACAAGGTTGCATTGATCTCGATCGGCAATGGCACTGCATCGCGCGAAACCGACAAGCTGGCGCAGGACTTGATCAAGCTGCGCCCCGAATTGAAATTGACGAAGATCGTGGTGTCGGAAGCCGGCGCATCGGTTTATTCGGCGTCCGAATTTGCGTCGCGCGAATTGCCGGACATGGACGTCTCGATCCGCGGTGCGGTATCGATCGCACGCCGCTTGCAGGACCCGTTGGCCGAACTGGTGAAGATCGATCCGAAATCCATAGGCGTCGGCCAGTATCAGCATGACGTAGGCCAAACCCAGTTGGCGCGTTCGCTGGACGCCGTGGTCGAGGATTGCGTGAACGCAGTCGGCGTGGACGTCAATACCGCATCAGCACCGTTGCTGGCGCGCGTATCCGGCTTGAACAATAGCGTGGCGCAAAGCATCGTCAGCTATCGCGACATGAAGGGCATGTTTGCCTCGCGTGCAGATTTGCGCGCCGTGCCGCGTCTTGGCGACAAGACCTTTGAGCAAGCTGCAGGCTTCTTGCGCGTGATGGTCAGCGACAACCCGCTAGACGCGTCCGCTGTCCATCCTGAATCGTATCCGCTGGTTGAAAAGATTTTGGCCGATATCAAGCGCGATGTGAAAAGCGTGATCGGCGATGAACGCCTGTTGAAATCGCTGAATCCGGCCAAATATGCAGATGAGAAGTTTGGCGTGCCGACGATTACCGATATTTTGAAGGAGCTGGAAAAGCCAGGCCGCGATCCGCGCCCCGAGTTCACGACGGCGACCTTCAAGGATGGCGTCGAGGAAATCCGCGATTTGCGACCTGACATGATTCTGGAAGGGGTAGTGACCAACGTGGCGGCCTTCGGCGCCTTCGTCGATATAGGCGTGCATCAGGATGGGCTGGTACATATCTCCGCGCTGTCCAACACCTTTGTCAAAGACCCGCATTCGGTGGTCAAGGCAGGACAGGTAGTCAAGGTCAAGGTGCTGGAAGTGGATGAAAAACGTAAACGTATCGCCTTGACCATGCGTTTATCCGATTCCGCGCCGGTTGCCGGCAGCAAACCTGAGCAACGTGGCGATCGCAACGACGCCAAGCGCCTGTCGCAGCATCAGAATCAAAGCCAGCAAGGACGGCAGGCCGAGTCCGGCAGCAGCGCGATGGCAGCCGCTTTTGCCAAACTCAAGGGATAAGCAGCAGAACCGGCTGGTTTTTCTTATAATGACGCATTAACTTACAGTGAGGCAGCAATGAGCGACGACGTACAAACCTGGATCAAAGAAACCGTAACCGAAAATCCAGTCGTTTTATTCATGAAGGGCACGGCCCAGTTTCCACAATGCGGCTTCTCCGGCAAGGCGATTGCATTGCTGAAAGAAAGCGGCGTAACCGATTTGATCACCGTCAACGTACTCGACGATGCAGAAGTTCGCCAAGGCATCAAGGATTACTCGAAATGGCCTACCGTCCCTCAGTTGTATATCAAGGGTGAATTCATCGGCGGCTCGGACATCATGAACGAGATGTTTGCGTCCGGCGAACTGCAAGCCTTGCTGAAAGCCTGAAGTGACGGCGTCTGCTGACGCACACTCACTAGCACCCGTGCGCCGGAAGCGATTGATTATCGCGATCACCGGCGCCACTGGCGTTACCTACGGTGTACGCCTGCTGCAAGTCCTGCGTGATCACGCCGATGTGGAAACGCATTTGCTGATCTCTGAAGCGGGCATGCTGAATCTGCATCAAGAGCTGGACATGAAGCGCAAGGATGTCGAAGCGCTGGCAGATGTCGTGCACAACGTGCGCGACGTCGGCGCATCAATAGCCAGCGGCTCTTTCCAGTCCGACGGCATGATCGTCGCGCCGTGTTCGATGAAGACACTGGCGGCGGTGGCACACGGCCTGTCAGACAATCTGATCACGCGCGCTGCCGACGTGGTTTTAAAAGAGCGCCGTCGCCTGATACTGATGGTGCGTGAAACCCCATTCAATCTGGCGCACCTGCGCAATATGACCGCCGTGACAGAGATGGGCGGCATCATCTTCCCGCCTCTTCCCGGCTTCTATCACCGCCCTGCTTCGATTGCAGAAATGGTCGACCACACCGTTGGCCGCGTGCTCGATTTGTTCGACATCGCCCATGCATTGACGCCGCGCTGGTCCGGCATGAAGCCCGACTGAATCCAGCCTCACTGCGGCAACAAGTTTTCAGTCCCCTCGCTTGGCAGGCAGCGCATCGTTGCCCACCAGAATTGCACCGTTCTCGCCTTATCTTTGTATCGCTGTAACTTTTTCGCCCTGCACAACGAAATAACAGGTGAAAGCGAATCCGCTTATGCGCGCGGAACGTATATCTGTATGAGGGCGAATTTTTCGCATGCTTTATCAAGGAGACATCATGATCAAGGGCAGGCCATCCATTAACGGATCGGACAAGCAGGATGAAGGCAACCGTTCGCGCCGTACCTTATTAAAAGGCGGCATCGCGACCTTGTTTGCCGGCATCTTTTCACACAAGGCTGGTGCTGCGAGCAATTTGAAAGAAGTCGCCGCCACGGCGAGTCTGGTGCCGATAGAAATTTTTTCAGCGGCAGGCAAGAGCGAAAAAATTGTGACCATCCCGAAAGTGATCAAGACGGATGAGCAATGGCGCAAGCAGTTGTCGGTGCAGGCATTCAAGGTAGCGCGCAGGGCGGGAACAGAGCGGGCATTCAGCGGCGAATACGCCAAGAGCCATGGTGATGGCTTGTATCGCTGTATTTGCTGCGCCAATGCCTTGTTCGATTCCAACACCAAGTTTGAATCCGGTACCGGCTGGCCCAGTTTCTGGCAACCGATTTCGGCGCTGAATGTGCACAAAAGTTCTGATCGCAGCTTCGGGATGCAACGCGATGAAATTTCCTGCAGCCTGTGCGATGCGCACTTGGGCCACGTCTTCAATGACGGTCCCAAGCCTACCGGTCTGCGTTACTGCATGAACTCCGTCGCGCTGAATTTTGTACCACGCGGATAAGCTGCCTACCGATTTTCTTGCAATGAATGTTCAGGAGTATTCAATG
>CAYOQL010000079.1:0-5004 GCA_964406085.1 uncultured Herminiimonas sp. | reverse complement strand
CGTACTTGGTGTTGACAGTCGTGCCTTCTACCAGCGGCAACAAGTCGCGCTGCACGCCGGCGCGCGACACTTCACCGCCGCCGGTTTCCGAGCGTGTGGCGATCTTGTCGATCTCATCGAGAAAAACGATGCCGTTTTGTTCAACATTGATAATCGCTTTCTGCTTGAGCTCATCTTCGTTGACCAGCTTGCCGGCTTCTTCTTCGATCAACAGTTTGAGTGCTTCCTTGATCTTGATTTTGCGTGCCTTCTTGCGCGTGCCACCGACACCGGAAAACATGGACTTGATCTGCTCGGTCATTTCTTCCATACCGGGCGGGGCCATGATTTCCATGGTCGGACCTGCTTCCGCCAATTCGATTTCGATCTCGGTATCGTCGAGCGCGCCTTCGCGCAAACGCTTGCGGAAGGTTTGGCGCGTCGTGTTGTCTGGCGTGCTTGCCGCGCTTGCGGCCGGTGACGAGCTGAAGCCGAAATCGCGCGCTGGCGGTATCAGAATGTCGATGATGCGATCTTCGGCTGCATCTTCTGCGCGCGCGCGTACCTTGCGTGTTTCCACTTCGCGGGTCTGCTTGATTCCAATGTCGATCAGGTCGCGGATGATGGTGTCTACATCGCGGCCGACGTAGCCGACTTCGGTAAATTTGGTGGCTTCGATCTTGATGAAAGGCGCATCGGCCAGTTTGGCTAGGCGTCGCGCGATTTCGGTTTTGCCGACGCCGGTCGGTCCTATCATCAGGATGTTCTTTGGTGTGATTTCGTGCCGCAGCGGTTCCTGTACTTGCTGCCGGCGCCAGCGATTGCGCAGAGCAATGGCGACGGCACGTTTGGCGTTAGCTTGGCCAACAACGTGCTTATCCAGTTCGGAAACGATTTCTTTTGGGGTCATGTTCATGATGTGTTCGCCCGAGTCAGGCGCCTTCCAAATTAGTCCAGGGTTTCTATCGTGTGCGACAGATTGGTATAGATGCACAGCTCACCGGCGATGGTCAGGGATTTCTTGACGATTTCAAGTGGCGACAGATCCGTATTGTCCTGCAAGGCCTTGGCCGCGGATTGCGCATAACTGCCGCCTGAGCCGATCGCGCCTATGCCGTCATTCGGTTCCAGTACATCACCATTGCCTGTGATGACCAGTGTGGTTTCGTGATCAGCGACCAGCAACATCGCTTCGAGACGGCGCAACATGCGATCGGTACGCCAGTCCTTGGCCAGTTCGACGGATGCGCGCATTAGATGGCCCTGATGCTTTTCGAGTTTGGATTCGAAGCGTTCAAGTAGTGTGAATGCATCTGCGGTGCCGCCTGCGAAACCGACCAGTACCTTGCCGCCGTAGACCTTGCGCACTTTGCGCGCGGTGCCCTTCATGACGATATTGCCTAATGTGACCTGACCATCACCGCCAAGTGCGACGATATTGCCGCGTCTTACCGAGAGTATGGTGGTGCCGTGAAATTGTTCCATGCTTGCCTCTGAAATAGAAGTGGCCGATTTAATGCAAAGCAGTGCTGTAAAACGGATGATGTTTGATGAATCGTGCGCGCCCTATGCTGACAGCGGCATTCCAGAAAAAATGGGGGCGGTCGCTTCGATTGCAAGTCGAAATTGCGTCCTTGGTGACGGAGTCAGTTTTTACGCGGAACGATACGTACAAGCTCGGCAACACCCATCACGTGGCAGAGGGCGACGATAAAATGATTGGCATTGTGCAATTCAATGCTTTTTCCCGCGCTGATCAAGGGCGTCAAGCTGCCAAACAAGCGTCCGGCTGCATTGAAATCCATACGCGTCAGGCGTGTGCAGTCGAGTATGACCGGATTGTGCGTGTGAGCGTAGGCAGTGATGCTTTGTACGAGCGTATCTGTTCGGGCATCGATGACAACCGGCATGGCGAAATGGTCGCCGGCCGTTTCGTCAGGTTCTGCGGTTTCTTCGGCTGCGGTCACCACTTTGTTTTGCGGTGACACGAAGGAGGGTGGCGAAACTTCAAAAGTGACACAGTAATCGATGCTGGTTTCTTCAAAATCGGATTCGCGATTCAACAGGCGCAAAATTTCCAGCAGTAATAACCATGGAGCTTCGGTTTCATCGCGTCGGCCTACCATCAGGATGGCACGAATCTTTTCTGCCAGTTCCGGTGCGCCGACCAAGATCAGATTATGGCCGGATTTTTGCAGTCTCTGCAGCACACTGAACAGCAGGCCGCAGCCGACCGGGTCAACCTCGGTGACGCGAGCGAATTCGAGTTTGATGACATTACTCATTTCCGCCATGTTTTTGATGCGTTCCAGCTGCTTGATGCTGGTGGCGTCGAGCTTGCCGGAAAATGCAACGCCCGGCGTGCTACCGGCGCGCGGCGCAGCTGCTTGTTCCTTGGCTTCTACGCTATTGCCGTCTATCCACGTCGGTGGCGACATTTCAAATTTGTTGGCATATTCGATAGACAGGTTTTCAAACGATGCGCGCTGGCCGGTGATTTGATAGAGATCGAATAACATGCCCCACACGGTCAATGGTGTGTTGCCCAGCGCATCTTCTGCAATCGCATTCAACAGGATGGGTTCGACGAGGTCGGTCTGGCCATTGGCGAACAGGATCGCAGCTTCTTCAATGACGGGTGCCGATTCTGATGCCGAAATCGCGACTGGTCCTATGACCGTTTCTGCTCCCAGCAGGAAGGCGGTACTGGCACCCATGATGTCGGGCAGCATCGATGCCTGTTCTAGCGGTACTGTCTGATTGTCTTTTGATTTTGCGTGAGCACGAGCATCGGGCACGCGCTGTTCGGTATTCATGAACTGGCTGGAGGGGCCTGGCATTGTATTGCCACTGAAAGGAAGTGGTTTGACAAACTCCGACGACATTTCAGACTCAATGGCGTCGATTTTCAGGGCAGTCGCATGAGCAGCCTTGCGCTGCACCATTTGCGTTTGTTCGCTTTCGTTCTTTGCGGCGCGAGCAGCATTCTCGTCGCGCTTCTTTTGTGAAGACTCTTGCTCAGTCGGTTTGCGTGCCGACTGACCGTCTTTCTTGCCAAATAGCGAAAAAATCCCCACGTCTATCCCGTTGAGCAACGGCTTGCACTTGTCAAAATTAGAACGGCGCGCCAAGTTTATAAATTGCCTAGCTCGGGATGTCCCCCGATGCATGGCTTGCAAAAATTCTCGTCAAAGGTAACACAGGCACGTAGCAGAAAGCGACCCGCAGATATCCTGCAGGTCACTAGTGTAGCCAAAAAACGAGGAACTATCTTTAAAAACTTGTACGAACACCAACGATCAAGTTTCTTCCTGGTAATGGTGCGTTTTCACGCAACACTGATGTCGACAAGCGGATGTCTTCATTCAGCAGATTCTTGATAATGGCAAACCAGGTGACGTCGCTAGCATTGTAGCGTTGCGTGTACGACAAATTCGCGTCGACCTGCGTATATGACGGCGTGACGAAGCTCTCAAAGCTGGCCAGCTTGTCCTGCTGTTGCGCATGCAACACCTTCACACCTGAGCGCCATGGGCCTTGACGATAAGCAACTTCACCGCCAAACCGAGTGGCAGGCTGCAACGGCAGATTGTCGAGGCCGGTCAGCTTGCCGCGCGATGTGTCGGCAAAACCACGCCATGACCAGCCCTGGCCACGCAGGTTGTAGCTGATTTCGGCTTCCGCTCCGCGTATCGTCGCACTGTTTTGCGACCAGAAGCGTTGGGTGAATTCGCCATCTGGATCTGTTGCGCCATCTTCATCGACTTTGGTGCCGTCAGTGCGGCCATAGATGAAATTTTTCACGTGGTTTTGGTATAGGTTGGCTTTCCAGCGTAGCAGACCTTCGGTTTTTTGCAGGCTGATTTCAAAGTTGCGAGAAGTTTCTTTGTTCAACTGGTTGTCGCCGATATCGTAGGTCGCCGTCGATTCATGCGGACCGTTGGAGTACAGTTCTTCGATTGCCGGTGCGCGTTGTGCAACGGACGCTGTGGCGCCAAGGCCATAGCCCGGTGTGAATGCCCACAGCCCGCCGAGCGAGTAGGAACCAAGGTTGAAGTCGCGTTGCGCCAAGCCAGATGCTGCATCCGGCTTGCGCTCGACTGATTCCATGCGTGCGCCCGCGCTGACGCGGAATGGGCCGAAGTCGCGTTCTTCCAATAGGAAACCGGCGATCGAATTGCTCTTGGTTAACGGTACTGTTTCCGGTCCGCTACCATCTGCGGCAAGTGCCGAGAATTCCGAGTTTTCGGTTTGCAAACCGAAGGTGCCGCGCCAGCCAGCCATGGGCTTGTGCGTTAATTCAATGCGGCTTTCCAGTGCATTGTTTTTGAAATCGGTTGCCGGCGTGCCGTCTCGCAGATTTTCTGTGTGCTTGTAATCGGTGTGCCCCAGCTTGAAGCGCAGGGACTCAAAGTCGGCGAACGGCTCCTTCACCAGCCCATCTATATCGAAACGTGTTTGTTTCAGGGTGATGAAAGATCTCTCCTCGGTTGGAATGCCGTAGCGATCGTCGTTGACGCCAACCGATGCGCCGATGTGTCCCCAGCTCTGAATATAGGACGCTCCCAGCCCGATGCTGTTGGCGCGCGCATACGAGTTGGGCAAGCGACCGGAGCCCAGGCTCGGGTCGCTCAGGCTGACGTTGCCGGGAATTTTATAATCATCGGCATCGCGCCAATTGCCATCCAGATGCAAGCCGATATCGCCAGCGGCACCATCCACGGACAGCGACATGTTTTTTGTATTGTCGACCGAGCCATAGCGTACTTCTGCTTCGCCTGTGGGTTTGGCATTCAAGACGGTTGGAATGCGGTCATTGATGATGTTGACCACACCGCCAATCGCGCCCGAGCCGTATAACAATGCGGCAGGTCCACGCAAGATTTCAATCTGGCGTGCAGTTGATGCTTCGCCACCGACTGCATGATCGTTGGACAGGCTGGATACATCCTGTATCGACATGCCGTTTTGCAGAATCTTGACGCGTGGACCTTCCAGTCCGCGAATGATGGGGCGCGATGCGCC
>CAYOQL010000078.1:0-5399 GCA_964406085.1 uncultured Herminiimonas sp. | reverse complement strand
CTGATGGCTGCCGATAATCGCCACACGATTATTGCGACCGAGACGATTGCCAAGTCGATCTGGTCACTGGTTGCGAGCGATGTTGCCTTGCCGAGTGTGCACGGAAAAACCGGTTACTGATACTGTATGCAGGCAAAGCTGATTGCCTAAAAAAAATTAACGAATGTGAACAAGAAGCAGGATGAGTTGCGCGGCAACTTCTCCTGCTTTTTTATTCAAACGCATTACATCTTCATGGCAGCCACACAATGCGCCAAACTGATTCATTCATCCCTAAAAACTTTGTCAGAGCACATCCAAGTCTGTGCGCTTGACCTCTTATGATTGCCCTTTAGCACTAGTGTGCATAAAAAAATCTTGTTACATCTCTGTATTAGGGGTGCAGCTTTTCCGTCTATAGACTCGCGCTGCTGAATTATTCAAGCGTGTCGTCATTTATCCCGGGAACACCCAATCAAAACTCTAATAATGTCCGCAGCTGTTGCTGCAGTAATCGCCGGCTGGGCCGCTCCAAGCATAGCGCGCGAATCTGTTGCGCTTCCTGGAGTCGTCGGTACTGAAGGAACACTGAACGGAGTTGACACCACAGGTGGCGCCGCGCTCAGCATCGGAAACAATCAGAACATCAATACCAATAACGACTTAGGCGGCGGCCTGACCAGTGATCAGAATGCTACGGCAACGCTCAATTTCAATGGCAATTCGACAGTTACCGGCTTTACCGGTACGAACGGTATCCGCTTTCTTACCATCAATGGTGGCGCGGCTGCATCAACAGTCAATTTCAATGGCGATGTGTTTTCACAAACATTGAATGTCACCGGGACTGGCACCGTCAACTTCAACGGTAACGCTACCACTGCGACAAATTTCGCCGGCGACGGTTTTATCAATCTCGCCGCAAATAGAACGCTGACAGGCGCGCTCACAACAGCGACTGCCAACACCGGCACCCTGACGCTGAATAGCGGCAGCAATGTAACCGGTGCGGTCGGCGGCGCGAGCGGTATCAGGGCTATCAATGTCGCCGGCAACTCTTCCATCGACGGCGCGGTGCAAACACTGGGCTTGAATCTGGGCACAAATACATTGAATATCACCGGCCAGTTGACAACCAACGCCGGCGGCACTATCTCTACTACGCTCGCCAGCGACACAGTATTTGGCCGTGTCATCGCGAACAATTCGCAGATTAATGCGGGCGGAATCACGGTGACGCCGACCGTGACAGGCGCACTGACAACCGGAACGGTATTCAAGATAGTCGACGCTCCCGCCGGCACAATCGGAGCGCCGGTGGCCGTTGTGAACAACAATCCGAGATATCAGTTCAGCGGTGTTGCGACGACTACCGGTGATGTGAATATTTTATTAACAGCAGCGCCACTGGCGAATTTTTCCACGACACCAGGCGCGCTTGCAGTTGCGCCGGTCCTGGATGTGAATGGAGCGGCCGGCTCTGATCTTTTAGCGATTCAAGATGCGATTGCCGTGTTGCCAAATGCGGCAGCAATCAATAACGCTCTGGTTCAACTGGCGCCAGGTACAACTAATTTGGCCGCACCATGGGTGGCGAGCCAGACTACACGGATGTTCGATGATATGTGGATGGCGCGCATGGATGAAATCCAGGATCTGTGCTGCGACGATGCATGCGGCACCAATGTCCAGCCAAAACCTGTAGCGGATCAAAAATGCCGTAGCCCGAATCAACGCGGGAGCTGGTGGGCCAAGGGCTTTGCCAATAACGGCCAGCAAAATAATGTACAGAACATGAACGGCTACGATACCAAGGCTTATGGCCTGATGGTGGCTTACGACATGGCCTTGAATGAACAAACCCGTGTCGGTTTTGGCGGTGGTTATGCCAACACTACGGTGGACGGCAATAATGCCAGCGGCCGTACCAAAATCGACTCCTACCAGGTGACAGGCTACTTTGATCACACCGTTGGAACTGCATTTGTACAAGGTGCCGTGACAGCAGGCGTAGACAAGTACGAAGGTTCGCGTTCTATCATTTTCCCTGGCATCAATCGTACTGCCAGCGCAGAATATGATGGGCAACAGTACAGCGCGATTGTTTCCGCAGGCAAGCATTTCGCCGTGAATGACTTTACCGTTACGCCGCTTGCTTCACTGCAGGTATCGCGCATTTCGGTGGATGGCTACACGGAACAGGGTGCCGGTGCTGCAAGCCTGCGCGTTGCAAGTCAGGATTATGACTTCGTGCAATCAGGCCTAGGCGTAAAAGTGGAACGCATCATGCAGTACGGCAGCCAGAAGTTCTCTCCGGAAGTGCATTACAAATGGCTGCATGACTTCCGCTCGACGACCATGCAGCAGAGCGCTGCCTTTACTGGTGGTGGTGGAACATTCTCTGCCAAGGGCATAGATCAGGATCGCGATCTGCATAATCTAGGCGCAGGCATTACTTTCATTTCGTGCAACTGCACGAATGAAACCTGGAGCGTCAAGGCTTTGTATGACTACAAATGGAACAGTAGCGACTACTCGTCTCATCAAGTATCGGTGTTGGCCAGCAAGAAATTTTAAGCAATTGAAATTCGACTGGAGTATTCCAGCCTGATTGATTGGGTAGCGATACAAACCAAAAAAGACCGGCATCTGCCGGTCTTTTTTTGATCTTGTTTCCCTAATATGAACTGGGCGCGTGTCGCCATGATGTGTGCAGCGACACAAAATTTTACATTGAATTCGCAAGGACCTTACTTGCAAAAACGATGCGGCATGTTATGTTTCATTTACGAATCAACTAATCGTTTATACAAAATGCCAACATCCTTTTCTCCTGTATCAACGATCAATGCACGCGATGTTTTTTTGCAAAAAATCGATAAAGATCTCGATTTGCCGGCGATTGGAAATGCCGTGGCACGCGTGGTGCAAATGACGTCGTCCGACGAAGATGCAGTCGCGGATTTGACCTACTTTATTCTTTCCGACGTCGCCCTCACACAAAAGATTCTTCGTCTTTCCAATACGGTCCGGTATCGCACGGTATCCGGCATACAGGTCACGACCATCTCGCGCGCGATTTATCTGTTGGGTTTCAACACTGTCAGGGATTGCGCGTTGGCGATGCTGCTGGTTGAACGCTTGTCCAGCGCCAAACACAGCCATGCAGTGCGAACCGAATTGGTCAAGGCACTGTACGCCAGCGTGATTGGCCGCGAAATGGCGCGCAGCAGCAAACGCGCCGGCGCAGAAGAGGCCGCGATTGCTGCTCTGTTTGCCAATATCGGGCAAGTCCTGGTCGCTGCATATGACTACCCAAGCTACGCCGAGATTGCAAGCCTGGTAGAAAATGAAAAACTTGCACAAGACCCGGCGGGCATGCAAGTCATAGGGTGTAGTTTCAGCCTGATCGGGCAATCTGTTTTACGGGAATGGAATATCCCGGAAGCGATCGTGCAAGCCATGACGCCGTCGCTTTCCGGCGCGCTCAAGCCGTCTCAAAGAACGCAGGAAAGAATGCAGCAAATCGCATCCTTCAGCGTGGAAACGAGTGGTGTGTTTTCCCTGAGAAGCGAACTGGAAAAAATCACGGCAAAGAATGCATTGATAGCCAGATTTGGTTCGGCCTTGAATATTACGAGCGATCAGCTCGCCGATTTGATCGAATCTGCCGAAACAGAAACACGCATGCTGGCAGAAATCATGGGCTTGTCGGATACCGATCTGACACAAGATGAAACCAGCGTTCAGCCCGAGGCCATCGGTATCCCTAACGAATTATTGATGAATCCGACGCCGGTTGCCAGCGAAGAAAGTGAAGAACGGCATCCGAGTGGCAAACCCCTCAAGGCCAGGGACAGATTATTGGCAGGCGTTCAGGAAATCATGCAAATCACCAGCGTTGGTCATGCACAGGCCAACGATGTCATGCTGCACATGCTTGAAACGCTGTACAACAGCATGGGCTTTCGTTTTGCCACGATCTGCCTGAAAGATGCAAAAACCGGCGAATACCGTTCGCGCATCGCACTCGGTGAAGATGCTGCGAGGCGCAGAACCGGCTTGATTTTTACGCTTGGCAAACAACGGGATTTATTCAGACTATCGATGGAAAGCGATGCCGACCTGATGATTTCTGACGCCCGCGACAGCAAAATCAGCGAGCTGCTTCCAGCCTGGCACCGTGAACTTTTCCCCGATGCTCGCAGCTTCATTGTGTTGCCTATCATCGTGCAAAAAAATCCTCTTGGATTTTTTTATGCCGATCGTTCTCAACCTGCGCCGGAAGGTGTTCCTTCAGATGAAACAGCGCTGATTAAAATTCTCAAGAGTCAGGTACTCGCAGCGCTAGGCCATAAATAGCCGAACGTCCAAGCTTGACATAAATTAAATTTTGCAGGGTGATGCGATCGTGCTCTCAATCGAGAGAGCTGCATTGAAAAAAATCACGCCATGCACCTGAGTAAAGCCATCGCGATTCTGACCATCGCAAGCTGCAATTTTCCTGCAATTTTCCTGCAATTACCGATGACGGCCGACTGATTTTACCCTATCGCCCTAGCGTTTCGTCCCCGGCGCAGTTGCCTGTTCCTGGTCAGCTTGACCTGGAACTGGGTGGACTATCGACAAAGACGAATGAAGAACGACGCGACAGCCTGCCATATCAACTCAAGCTGGCTTTCACCGAAAACTGGGGAGTACTGCTCGGCGGTGACGCCTATGTATGGCTGCGCGATCCCGATAATCGCATCAGTGGGTTTGGCGATACCGATGCCTTGATTACAATGGGCGAAAAGATCGATATTCTTTTTGACCTGACCGGCGTACCTGCCGTGCGCAGGGATTTGCGCGAAAAGCTGATGGCTGCCGATAATCGCCACACGATTATTGCGACCGAGACGATTGCCAAGTCGATCTGGTCACTGGTTGCGAGCGATGTTGCCTTGCCGAGTGTGCACGGAAAAACCGGTTACTGATACGGCAAACTGTCAGGCTTGCTAGCAGGATCAGCGACCATTCACGATAACAAAAACCGAGAGCGGGAGAAGTTGGGAACGCCAACCTATCCCGCTCTCGGCGATTGAAAATATTCCAGACAAGCTTGCGTCTGAGGGGAACATCAAACGCTATCACCGCCGTCACTGATTGCGGCCCTTAAATTTATCCCTGCGAACTTCTTGCTCGTAGCGCGATGGCAATTTCAACTTCAAAAAGCGCACGCATAGTGCGGTCGAATTGATCTGCAAATTTCTTTACTTCATTCTTTTTTCTTGACGCTCTACCCCATATATCGCCCCGTACTTGCATGAGAGCAAGTGCTGCGATTTGGCATTACACGTCGATGAACGTAAAATGACGATTGATTAATGTCGGATGCTGGGAGAATAGATGTCTTTTGTAATTGAGTTACTGAATACATT
>CAYOQL010000077.1:0-5873 GCA_964406085.1 uncultured Herminiimonas sp. | reverse complement strand
AGAGGACTGAATGGCGAGTAATAATGTAGCTCAATTTGCCACCGAGCTGAAAATGTCAGCGGATTTACTGCTCACGCAATTGAATGCCGCAGGCGTTACAAAAGCGTCTGCGTCCGATATTTTGTCCAAAGAAGATAAGGACAAGTTGTTGGAACATTTACGCCGTTCGCATGGCGTGGCTCCTGATGCCGAGAAGAAAAAGATCACCTTGACTCGTAAGGAAACGACCGAGATCAAGCAAGCTGATGCGACTGGCAAGACGCGTACTGTACAAGTGGAAGTGCGTAAAAAGCGCACCTTCGTCAAACGTGATGAAAGCTCTCCTGAAGAGAATCAAAAGCCAGCTGCACCAGCGATTGATCCTGTGGAAATGGCACGTCGTGAAGCTGAAGCGCAAGCAGAAGCTGAATTGGCAGCGCGTCGTGAAGCAGAACTTTTAGAGAAACAAGCGCAACTGGCTAAACTTGAAGCTGAAAAAGAAGCGGAAGCCAAAGCTGCTCGCGAAGCAGAAGCAGCTGCGAAGGCAAAAGCCGAAGCGGAGAAAGCGAAACAGGCTGAAGAAAAACGTGCGAAAGCAAGTAAACCAGCGGCGGTCGCTGAGACGCAAGTCGCGGACGAAGAAGTAAAACGCGTTGCGGCAGAAGAAGCCAAGAAAAAAGCGCTCGCTGCAGCTGCAGAGGCGAAAGAAGCAGCGAAAGAAGCCGCTGCTCGTGCTGCAAATGCTGAAAATGCGCGTAAAAAAGTTGCTGACGAAGTCGCGCAAATTAAAGAAATGATGTTGGCAGCGCGTAAACCTAAGCCAGTCGAAGCGCCAGCACCAGCTGCGGCACCTTCAAAAGTTGCCGAAGGCACCTTGCATAAACCAGCGGACAAAAAACCTGGTGAGAAAAAAGCGGGCGACAAGAAAGATACGAAGCCAGCAGCAGTGGCAGCACCAACCGACAAAAAAGCCATCAAATCTGCCAACGTCTCCTCGACATGGCAAGAAGACGCTGCGAAAAAACGTGGCGGTGGTTTGAAAACTCGTGGCGCAGCACCAGTTGGTCGTGAAGGCTGGAAGAGCGGTCCTAAAGGTCGTCGTAATAATCATCATGAAGATCGTGAAACCAACTTCCAAGTTCCAGTGGAAGCAGTTATCAAAGATGTGTACGTACCAGAGACTTTAACAGTCGCTGAGCTTGCACATAAGATGTCGGTGAAAGCCTCTGAAGTGATTAAGCATTTGATGAAACTCGGTCAAATGTGCACGATCAACCAAGTTCTCGATCAAGAAACAGCAATGATTCTGGTCGAAGAAATGGGTCATAAAGCTTTCGCAGCGAAGATCGATGATCCAGAAGCGATGCTAACAGACGTTGCAGAACACGCTGAATACGAATCCTCACCACGTGCACCAGTTGTCACAGTGATGGGTCACGTCGATCACGGTAAAACGTCGTTGCTCGATTATATTCGTCGTGCAAAAGTGGCTTCTGGTGAAGCCGGTGGTATTACGCAGCACATTGGTGCTTACCACGTTGAAACACCACGCGGCATGATTACCTTCTTAGATACACCAGGTCACGAAGCCTTTACGGCAATGCGTGCTCGTGGTGCGAAAGCGACTGATATCGTTATTCTGGTCGTTGCAGCAGATGACGGTGTGATGCCACAAACGAAAGAAGCGATTGCTCATGCGAAAGCGGCAGGCGTACCCTTGGTGGTAGCGATCAATAAGATCGATAAACCAGGTGGCAATGCAGATCGCGTGACACAAGAATTGATCGCTGAAAGCGTTGTGCCTGAAGCCTACGGTGGTGATTCACCATTTGTACAAGTATCAGCAAAAACAGGTCAAGGCATTGACGACTTGTTAGAACAAGTTTTGTTACAAGCTGAAGTTTTGGAATTGCGCGCTCCGGTGGATGCGCCAGCTAAAGGTTTGGTAGTGGAATCTCGTTTGGATAAAGGTCGAGGTACAGTGGCAACGATCTTGGTTCAATCCGGTACCTTGAAACGCGGTGACGTGGTCTTGGCGGGTTCATCTTATGGTCGCGTTCGTGCGATGTTGGATGAAAACGGCAAGAACATCAGCGAAGCCGGTCCATCCATTCCAGTAGAGATCCAAGGTTTGACCGAAGTGCCAGCGGCTGGTGAAGAAGTGATGGTCATGGTTGATGAACGCAAAGCACGTGAAATCGCTTTGTTCCGTCAAGGTAAGTACCGTGATGTTAAATTGGCGAAACAGCAGGCAGCCAAGCTCGAGAACATGTTCGAAAACATGGGCGAAGGCGAACTCAAAAACTTGCCTATCATCGTCAAAACCGACGTTCAAGGTTCACAAGAAGCTTTGGTTCAATCCTTGGTCAAGTTGTCCAATAACGAAGTACGCGTACAAGTGGTTCATGCGGCGGTCGGTGGTATTTCAGAATCCGACGTCAACTTGGCGGTGGCTTCCAAAGCGGTCATCATCGGCTTCAACACCCGTGCAGATGCATCCGCACGTAAGTTGGCCGAAACCAATGGCGTGGACATTCGTTACTACAACATCATTTACGATGCGGTCGATGAAATCAAATCGGCATTGTCCGGTATGTTGGCACCAGAGAAGCGCGAAACGATCATTGGTATGGTCGAGATTCGTCAAGTCTTCTCCGTCAGCAAAGTCGGTTCAATTGCAGGTTGCTTGGTCACTGAAGGTGTGGTTAAACGTACCTCGTCTGTCCGTTTGTTGCGCAACAATGTCGTGACATGGACTGGTGAATTGGATTCTCTGAAGCGTTACAAAGACGACGCCAAAGAAGTTCGTGCAGGTATGGAGTGCGGTCTCTCACTCAAAGCCTACAACGATATCCAGGTCGGAGATTTCTTGGAAATCTTCGAAATCCAGGAAATTGCCCGTACTCTGTAAGCAGATAGCGTTAGTAGAACAAAGAGCTTTGAACCGCAGAGGCGCAGAGGTCGCAGAGATCATTGATTCTCTGTGATCTCTGCGCCTCTGCGGTTTAGTCTTTTGTTCTTTGAATCAAGTATTGTTAGAAAAATTATGGCCAAAAATAGTAAATCTATCCCAGCTCGCGGTTTGCGCGTAGCTGATCAAATCCAACGTGATTTGTCTGAAATTATCTGGGCAGAACTCAAAGACCCACGTGTCGGCATGATCACGCTCACGGAAGTGCAATTAACACCTGATTACGCGCATGCAAAAGTGTATTTCACTACTTTGGCGGATGATCCAGCGGCAATCAAAAATACCTTTGAAGGTTTGAACAAAGCCGCGGGTTTTTTGCGTAACCAACTTGGCTTGAAACTGCGCATTCACACTCTACCGCAATTGCATTTCGTTCATGACACATCGACGATGCGCGGTATCGCGATGTCAAAATTGATCGATGAAGCGAACGCGACTCACGTTCCTGAAGATAAGAACGACAACGAAGACTAATATTGCTTATATCGAAGTCTGTAATACAGAAGTGCAGAAACTGTCGTTTTCGTAGGGCGGGTGAAACCCGCGCTGTTCATTTGATCGAGAGACTGGCGGCGCGGGTTTTACCCGCACTACATGATAATGTCGTTTAATAAACATAATGAATCCGAGTAGAGTAAAGTACACAGAGACGTCATAAGAAAAAACTCTGCGATCTCTGCATATCTACGCTTGCTGTTTTTGTTTTTGATTTTATAGTTTGTGACCAGGATAATGAACCAAGCGCTTAAGAAAAAAACACGTCTAGCCATCAATGGCGTGCTGCTATTGGATAAACCTGTCGGTTGGTCGAGCAACGATGCGCTTATTAAAGCGAAGCGTTTGCTCAATGCGATCAAAGCGGGTCACACAGGTACTTTAGATCCGTTTGCGACTGGGTTGTTACCCTTGTGTTTTGGTGAAGCGACCAAGTTTTCTGCTGATCTATTAGACGCCGACAAAACCTATCAAACCGTGGTGCATCTCGGTGTTAGCACGAATACTGGTGACACCGAAGGTGAAACGATACAAACGCGTGACGTGAACATCACAGAAGCGCAAATTCATGCGGTGCTAGAACGGTTTAGAGGCGATATTTTGCAAGTGCCGCCTATGTATTCGGCACTCAAGCGCGATGGCAAACCACTCTATGAATATGCACGCGAAGGTATCACATTAGAACGCGAAGCACGCCCAGTCACGATTCATTTACTTGAATTCGTTCGATATAAAGCACCATTTTTGACCTTGAATGTACGCTGCAGTAAAGGCACCTATATTCGTGTATTAGGTGAAGATATCGGTAATGCCTTAGGTTGCGGTGCGCATTTAAATGCTTTGCGTCGCACCCATGTTGGCCATCTCATTTTAGAAAATACCGTAACGCTCGATCAGTTAATTGAAATGAGTGAAGAGCAACGTCACGCCTTGTTAGCGCCTGTTGATGCTTTGCTGTCGAGTTTTCCCGAAGTGCTGTTGACGCCAGAGCTATCTAAGCGCTTTTTGCAAGGCCAAAGGATCTCCTTGGCGAAGGAAGCTGTCGCTCATCCTAGTGCGCTCGGTCGCGTGCGAGTCTATCGCGTTGATCCTGAACAAACGTCGAAACAATTACTGGGCTCGGCACAGCTGCAAGAGTTCGGTGTCTTGGCGCCAGAGCGTTTGATTTCGACCGTTGATCAACACTGAACTTTCCTGTTTGGATTAGCTTTCACGGGTAGAATAAGCGAATTGATTCCCCATGAAAGCCTCCCATGTTCCAAGACATCATTCAATTCTGGTTTGAAGAAATCGACAGCAAAAAATGGTGGAGTGTCGATCCTGAATTCGATCAACTGATACAGCAGCGTTTTCATGGCGTGATGCTACAGGCCGCAGCTGGCGAGCTTTACGAATGGCGTTCTGACGACCATGGTCGACTCGCAGAAATCATCATCCTAGATCAGTTTTCACGCAATGTGTATCGCAATACACCACAAGCGTTTGCCCAAGATGCGATGGCCTTGGTGCTAGCGCAAGAAGCGATTCGAGCACAGGCAGATCAAGGCTTAACGCCGATCGAAAGAAACTTTCTCTACATGCCCTTCATGCATAGTGAATCTCGTGCCATTCACGCTTATGCTGAGAAACTATTCCATGAGCACGCGCCTAAAGGGAATTACGAATTTGAATTGAAGCATAAAGCGATTATCGATCGCTTTGGTCGTTACCCGCATCGCAATGCCATCTTGGGGCGCGAATCGACTGCAGAAGAAATTGAATTTCTAAAACAAGATGGTTCGAGTTTTTAGGTTTTGCTGCTTAGCACGCTAGGAGAGATTGATGATGCATTCCAAACTTCGACAAATCGGTGTGGCAATCGCTTTGATTGCCATTGGTAGCGCAGGCACTTTACTCGCACAAGCCCTCAGTGATTCACCGCAGCGTCAGGAAAAACAGAGAGTTGAACTACAAGGCCCGAACGGTATTTCCACCGGCATGGAAGTGATTGCTTCGGTGGCGGAATACAAACCAGGTGAGGGTATCGATCTACATCTGCACCACGGCATAGAAGCGCTGTATGTGGTGCAGGGTGCGCAAATTCAGATCCCAGGCAAAGAGCCGCAAATGTTACCGACCGGCGCCAGCCTGATGAATTTACGCATGGCGCAGCATGGGGGCTTCAAGGTTGTCGGAGACACTTCTTTGAAGTTATACACGGTACATATCGTCGACAAGGGGAAGCCGTTGTATGATAAATCGATGAACGGGGCGGGCAACACCGCTAATAAGTAGCCAATGAATAGTAAGCGCTTGGTTTATCACTGCGCTTTGTGTAGGATGCGGATTTGCTTTTGCTTATCTAATCTTCATGCATCCTATTTACGATCAGAACTCCCACAAACCTAATTCTAGTCAACGTAACTTCGGCATCGACCTGCTGCGCGGG
>CAYOQL010000076.1:0-6040 GCA_964406085.1 uncultured Herminiimonas sp. | reverse complement strand
CCTTGACGGATGCGTAAATAGGTACGCCTTCAAACGATTCGCCAGGTTTTTTTGGGTTCACGCCAGCAACAAAACAGTTTTTACCATTTGCGTATTCGATACACATTTTGGTGTGGAACTGACCGGTCTTGCCGGTGATGCCTTGGGTGATAACTTTGGTATCTTTATTGATCAGGATTGACATGCTTATTTCCCCTGTGCTGCGTTGACGACTTTTTCAGCCGCTTCAGCCATGTTGTTTGCAGTGATGATAGGAAGACCGGACTCAGCCAGAATCTTCTTGCCCAGTTCTTCATTGGTGCCCGCCATGCGAACGACCAGTGGAACGGTCAGATCAACCTGTTTCGCTGCTGCGATCACGCCTTGTGCGATCACGTCGCACTTCATGATGCCGCCGAAGATGTTGACCAGAATCGCTTTGATATCCGGGTTTTTCAACATGATCTTGAAGGCTTCAGTAACTTTCTCAGTCGTGGCACCGCCGCCGACGTCGAGGAAGTTGGCTGGCGAACCGCCGTACAACTTGATGACGTCCATGGTTGCCATTGCCAAACCAGCACCGTTCACCAGGCAGCCGATGTTGCCGTCGAGCGAGATATAGGTCAGGTCAAATTTCGACGCTTCGATTTCAGCTGGATCTTCTTCGTCCAGATCGCGCATTTCAACGATTTCCGGGTGACGATACATTGCGTTTGAATCGAAATTGAATTTCGCGTCGAGTGCAACGATACGGTCGTCGCCGGTAACGATCAATGGATTGATCTCGGCCAGCGATGCATCGGTTTCGTCGAATGCTTTGTACAAGCCTTGCATGAATGCGCGCGCTTGTGCGATTGAACCTTCAGGTACGCCGATTTTGCGGGCGATGTCATCAGCCTCGCTATCGAGCAAGCCTTTGACTGGATCGATGAATACCTTGTGGATTTTTTCTGGAGTGTGTTCAGCGACGTGCTCGATGTCCATGCCACCTTCGCTGGATGCCATCAAGGCAACGCGTTGGCTACCACGATCAACGACCATACCGACGTACAGTTCTTTCTTGATGTCGGCGCCTTCTTCGATCAGCAAGCGCTTGACCAAACGACCTTCTGGGCCGGTTTGATGCGTCACCAGCGTCATGCCGAGGATGTCGTTCGCGTATTTGCGTACTTCATCGAGAGATTTCGCAACTTTAACGCCGCCGCCTTTACCGCGACCACCAGCGTGAATTTGTGCTTTTACTACCCAGACTTTGCCGCCCAGAGTTTCAGCCGCCTTGACTGCTTCGTCTACGGAAAAACATGGAACGCCTTTTGGTGTCGTAACACCGTACTTACGCAGTATTTCTTTTCCTTGATACTCGTGGATATTCATGATCGTCCTTGTTGATAACCAATTTTTTGCAGCAATTCGCTACGATAAAATTATTTTTTGCATTAAATCCACGCAAAAACCACAGGTGTTTCCAGCAAAAAGACTGCTATTTTAACAGTTGCCAAATCGAATAGAAACGGTGACCGGGATTGTGCGAGAAGCGACTCCCGAACTCCTTGACCAAGGTTAAGATTCGATACTTGCCGACATATAAATCAACTTACTTATTCAGTAATTGACTTAAGGGGCGGCACCAGTGTAATCAACACTGGGGCAGCGATTCAAGATCGCCTTTGAATACAACAAAATTGAGTGAGCTCCCACTGTACGCGGCGCAACATCGAACAGATCGGTTGATGTACGCAGTACAGTTGACTTGCACCAGAGAACAATTGCATCAGGTCATGATGAATTGCGCAGTTGCATGTGCTCAAACGCCGACTTCGCCCCGCTGGATTTCCGCCCAATTTACCGGACGTGTCGCACGGGCGCCACTCGCTGTCATGGTTTCATAGCAGCGCGCTTTGGCAGCTTGTATTGCTTCTATAAGAAAATCAGCTTCATACACTTTCAGCAGATGCGCCTGGCAGGTCTCCAGATAATGTTGAAGACGCTTGCGTCCGCCTGCGATGTCAGCGAGATCGTCGCCTGTGTTCGCATCCCAGTACCAGCTCAAACCAAGTTCATAAAACGCCGCGTTATAGGCATTACGGTGCAGATCGGCTGCGTCATCTGCAGAATATTGGTTCAACCCGGTAGTAAACATGGTAAGTCTCCTGTCTGTATTTTCATACTCGTTTAGTGTGTTTTTCCAAACTTGTATTGCATCTTAGGGCTTAAAAATGATTAGGCATAGTTAAAGTATTTAATCATAATGATTCCTTCTGACTTATACATGGAAGTATTCACCCCATGAAAAACGCAACACTCAGGCAATTGAAGGTTTTTGAGACGGTCGCCCGTCATTTGAGTTTTTCGCGCGCAGCGGAGGAACTGCATCTGACCCAGCCCGCCGTATCTACGCAGGTCAAGAAACTGGAAGAGCACGCCGGCCTCGCGCTGTTTGAGCAATTAGGGAAGAAAATCTTCCTGACCCCGGGTGGCACCGAATTGCTGCACTATAGCCGCGCCATCATTCAGCAGTTCCAGGAAGCTGAAGATGCCATGACCCAGTTCAAGGGCATCACTGGCGGCAAATTGAATGTGGCGGTGATCAGCGCTGGCGATTACTTTTTCCCCCGCCTGCTGGTGGAATTTGCACGCAGCCATCAAGGTGTGACGCTGAATCTGTCCGTGCACAATCGCGAAGGTCTGTTGAATCAGCTCGCTAATAATCTGACCGACTTGGCGATTATGGTGCGGCCGCCCACCGACATGGATACGATCAACGAGCCGTTTGCGCCGCATCCTTACGTGATTGTGGCCGCTCCCGATCATCATCTGGTGTCGCAAAAAAATATCCCGATGAGCACCTTGATGCAAGAACCCTTCGTCGTCAGGGAAAAAGGGTCGGATACATGGAACTCGATGGAAGACGGTTTCGGTGGCCGCGTCGACGACATCAACATCGCGATGGAAATCAAGAGTACCGAAACCATCAAGCAGGCCGTCATCGCAGGAATGGGCATCAGCTTCCTGTCAGCCCACACCATCAGCCTGGAACTGCAAGCTGGCAGCCTCGCCGTACTCGACGTCGAAGGCTTCCCGGTCATGTTGAACTGGTATGTCATCCACAGGAAAAACAAACGCCTGCCACCCGTCGCACAGGCGTTCAGAAACTTCCTGCTCAATGAAGGACCGGGACTGATCGAACGCATCATTCGCTACAACCCCAAACCCGGGCGCCAGTTAAGCAATCTTCCGGTCAAGCCGAAGCGGAAGTAAGGGCAGCAAGCATGAATGAAAAAAGCCCGATTGTCGTCAATGACAATCGGGCTTTTTTATCAAACAAATTTCGTTCGCTTATACCTTCAACACGATCTTGCCGATATGCGTGCTGCTTTCCATCAAGGTATGCGCTTGCGCCGCATCTTCCAGCGCAAAGGTTTGATACACGACAGGTTTGATCTTGCCGGATTCGATCAGCGGCCACACCTTGGTGCGCAATTGATCGGCAATCGCCGCCTTGAACGCAACCGGACGGGCACGCAGGGTCGAACCTGTGATCGTCAAACGACGCAACATGACCTGGCCCAGACTGAGTGTCGCCTTGTTGCCGCCGGCCAGTGCGATGAATACCAGACGACCATCGTCAGCCAGGCAATTGATTTCACGTGCCACATAATCGCCACCGATGATGTCGAGAATGACATCGACACCCTTGCCGTTGGTGGCAGCCTTGACGACTTCGACAAAATCTTCCGTCTTGTAATTGATGCCGCGCTCCGCGCCCAACACTTCGCAGGCACGGCATTTTTCGTCGCTGCCGGCTGTCGCAAAAACGCGATGGCCGAGTGCGGTCGCGATTTGAATCGCTGTGACGCCGATACCCGAGGTGCCGCCCTGCACCAGCAAGGTTTCATTGCCGGTCAAACCGACGCGATCAAAGACATTGCTCCAGACGGTGAAGAATGTCTCCGGTAAGGAGGCGGCTTCCACAACGTCCAAACCTTTTGGAATTGTCAAACATTGTTCGATAGGTGCAGTGCAGTATTCTGCGTAACCACCACCTTGCGCCAGCGCGCACACCATGTCGCCCAATTTAAAGCCGCTGTCGGCAAGATCGCCGCCGACCACTTCGCCGGCGATTTCCAGGCCAGGAATGTCAGACGCGCCTTTTGGCACTGCGTAACTACCCAGCCGCTGCCATACGTCAGGGCGATTGATACCTGCGGCGTGCACCTTGATCAGCAATTCGCCGGCTTTAGGCTCAGGCACAGGACGCTCGCAGAGTTGCAGTACATCTGGAGGGCCGGGCTGGGTAATCTCGATCGCGCGCATGGGTATCCTTTATTGTGAAGACATTGAAGGCAGCAAGGATATTCGATAATCACGTCCTCTGCCAGACGCAAGGGCGAATTGCCCGCCTTTTACAGGCAACACCTTATCGTCCGGCTACTTCACCACACGCCCCGCCATAGGCGAAGACGGCGATGCAGAGAAACGTTTGGCGATACGACCGGCTAGATAAGCGTTACGACCGGCGTCTATACCCAGCTTCATCGCATGTGCCATGCGCACAGGGTCTTGCGCACCGGCAATCGCAGTATTCATCAAGACGCCATCACAACCGAGTTCCATCGCAATGGCTGCATCGGATGCGGTACCGACACCAGCATCAACGATCACAGGGACTTTGGATTGTTCGATGATCAGCGACAGATTCCACGGATTCAAGATGCCCATGCCGGAACCTATCAATGAAGCCAGTGGCATGATGGCGGCGCAACCGATGTCTTCCAGCATGCGCGCCTGAATCGGGTCGTCGCTGCAATACACCATGACGTCGAAACCATCCTTGACCAGCGTTTCCGCCGCCTTCAGGGTTTCCGGCATGTTCGGGAACAGGGTCTTTTCATCGCCCAGCACTTCGAGCTTGCAGAGTTTGTGGCCACCGAGGATTTCACGACCCAATTGCAGCGTATAAACCGCATCGGCGGCGTTGTAGCAGCCGGCGGAATTCGGTAACAGCGTGAATTCGGAAGGCGGCAAGACATCCAGCAGGCTCGGTGCATTCGGATCTTGGCCAATGTTCACACGGCGAATCGCGACGGTCACGATTTGCGCACCGCTAGCCAGACTGGCTTCGCGTGTTTCGGTCAAATCCTTGTACTTGCCGCTGCCTACCAGCAGGCGTGAACGGTAAGTGGTGCCGGCGATGACGAAAGGCGCGTCTGTAAATGTTGGGGTGCTCATGTAAGGTCCTGTTTCGATGATTCAAATAGATACTAAAAACACACAAGGCAGCTTGTGGCTGCCTTGTGTTTGCGTCAATGATCAACCGCCGCCGATAGCGCGCACGATATCGACACAATCGGCAGTTTGTAACTGCCGCTGCTGCCACAGATTACGTGGCACGATTTCGCGATTGATAGCAACAGCGACTGCCTTGCCTGACAACGACAAGTCATCAATCAACTGTTCCACGGTTTTATGCGCGTCGAGTTGATGTGGCGATCCATTGAGTTCGATCGCTATTTCAGTATTGATCATTACTGTTTTTGATAAATTTCCGAACCGCTTTTCACAAACTCAATTGATTTCACTTCCATCCCTTTTTTTAAGGCCTGGATTTCCGTGATGCCTTGCTGAGCTGCGTATTCACGTACTTCTTGCGTGATTTTCATCGAGCAGAAATGCGGACCACACATAGAGCAAAAATGCGCGACCTTGGCGGAATCCTTGGGCAAGGTTTCATCGTGGAATTCGCGCGCCTTGTCCGGATCGAGACCGATGTTGAACTGATCGTCCCAGCGGAATTCGAAACGCGCTTTCGACAACGCGTTATCGCGTATCTGTGCGCCGATGTGGCCTTTGGCCAAGTCGGCAGCATGCGCAGCGATCTTGTATGTGATGATGCCGTCCTTGACGTCGACCTTGTTCGGCAGGCCCAGATGTTCTTTCGGTGTGACGTAACACAGCATCGCCGTACCGTACCAGCCGATCTGCGCTGCACCAATGCCAGAGGTAAGGGGATCGTAACCGGGCGCGATATCTGTGGTCAGTGGCCCGAGCGTGTAGAACGGCG
>CAYOQL010000075.1:0-6193 GCA_964406085.1 uncultured Herminiimonas sp. | reverse complement strand
CCTTCTGCGTACAGCGTATCGAAAGCAAGCGAGGATTTACCGGAGCCGGACAAGCCGGTAATCACGATCAATTTATTGCGCGGCAAATCCAGATTGATGTTTTTGAGGTTGTGCGTACGCGCACCTCGGATACGAATTTCGTCCATTCACTCTTTCAGCTAGGCTTTTCCGATGCCGGACGTCTTTTTTGAAGTCGCACGGCGGGTTAAAACGGGTCAACCTGCTACTATAGCGGGTTTTAAAGCTGGTCGTAAAACCACCTTTGCAGTTCTTCTCTGCTTATTTCCTGTTTGCCATGTCATCCAACTCTTCGAACGACGTCAGTAGCGGCATGAGCCGTGATGAAATCCGCGCCAGCACTTCGCTGGCGTCGATTTTTGCGTTGCGAATGCTGGGTCTTTTCCTGATCCTGCCGGTATTTTCCGTCCATGCAAAAGGCTTGCCTGGCGGCGACAGTGCGACGCTGGTCGGTCTTGCTTTGGGCATTTATGGATTGACGCAATCATTCGGGCAAATTCCATTTGGTATTGCTTCGGACAAATATGGACGCAAGCGCATCATTGTTATCGGTCTGATCCTGTTTGCTGTGGGCTCCTTTATTGCCGCCGCTGCGGACACTATCGTGTGGGTCATCATCGGCAGGGCAGTGCAGGGCGCGGGCGCTATTTCTGCGGCGGTGACCGCTTTCATTGCCGATTCAACCAGAGAAGAGCATCGCACCAAAGCGATGGCAATGGTCGGGGCTTCCATCGGCCTGACATTTGCCGCCTCGCTGGTGATTTCCCCTCTGTTGTATCAGGCGATCGGCATGGGCGGCATCTTTGCGTTGACGGGCATCCTGTCAGTGCTGGCGATTTTCGTGGTGATCTATATTGTCCCTGCCGCACCTGCTTTGCCACCGGGGCGCGCATCGATACGCGAGGTGCTGGCGAATGGCGAATTGATGCGCCTTAACTATGGCGTGTTCGCACTGCATTTAACGCAAATGGCGATGTTTGTCGTCATGCCATCTGCGCTGATTCGATTCGGCAACCTGCCACTTGCTGAACATTGGAAAGTTTATTTGCCAGTGGTAGTCGCATCCTTTGTTTTCATGTTGCCGCCTATCTTTATCGGTGAAAAACGCGGCAAGGCGAAACAGGTTTTTGTCGGCGCGATTGCTTTATTATTGCTGGTCCAGCTCGGCATGTGGCTGGTCTTGTCACAAACGCAGGCACATTGGTCATGGCTGATTGGGTTGTTGCTGGCCTTTTTTGTTGCTTTCAATATTCTGGAGGCCAGCCAGCCATCCCTGGTGTCGCGCATTGCACCACCCGCCAGCAAGGGCGCGGCCCTGGGTGTCTATAACACTCTGCAGGCGCTGGGTTTGTTTTGCGGCGGTGCGCTGGGTGGTTGGTTGACGCAGCATGCAGGTAGCGCGTCGGTCTTTGTTTTGGGTGCAGTATTAACGGTAGCGTGGCTTATAATTGCTGCCAATATGAAAAACGTACCGCGCCGCAGCCAGGTTCAGGCTGCCGTAGTTTAATCGGAGAAAATTAATGGCATCAGTCAATAAAGTCATCATCGTCGGCAATCTGGGTCGCGATCCTGAAACACGCTATATGCCAAACGGCGAAGCCGTTACCAACGTGGCTGTCGCCACGACGGAAAGCTGGAAAGACAAGAACAGCGGTGACAAAAAAGAAATCACCGAGTGGCATCGCATCACTTTCTATCGCAAGCTGGCAGAGATCGCTGGCCAGTATCTGAAAAAAGGTTCGTCGGTGTATATCGAAGGCCGTTTGCAAACACGTAAATGGACGGATAAAGACGGCGTAGAGCGCTACACGACCGAGATCATTGCGGATACGATGCAGATGCTGGGCGGACGTCCAGGTGCAGGCGGCGGCAGTGCATCCATGGATGACGACTACGGCAGCAGCGCCCCGGCGCCGCGTCAAAGTTCTGGTGGTGGCAGCAGCGCAGCGCGACCAGCAGCCAAGCCTGCAGCGTCCAATTTCAACGATATGGATGACGACATCCCTTTTTAAGATCTACCAATTCATTTTTTGTAAGCAAAGCCCGACGATCTTTTTGGATCGTCGGGCTTTTTTCTGTACGCTTGTGTGAATAGCTTCATAGTCTTACGGTATTTATCTCGATCGCTTTTCTGGTGATCTGCACTTGATTGTGCTGCGTGCGTGGCGCGCGCAATACTTTTCATTTCCCGCATTTAATTTTCCATCGAGCAACTAAAGTTTGTCACAACGATTGTCGTTATAGAGCGACAGGTTGTAATTCCGCGGTTAATTCCAATTGCGTATTCTTTTGAATTATTGGGTTTTAACTATGCCATTTTCTTGGGCATTTTTCGTATCCGACAGACAGCAGTTTTGCGCAGGACCGCAGTTGTAGTTTTACCTTGAGGCAGTCGTGGGGTAATTTCCCACTCCATCAGTATTTAAATATGAATAGCGAGAAAAAATGAAAATTAAAAATTTAAAAATAGGCGTACGAATGGGTATGGCTTTCGCGCTGATATTGTTATTGATGGCTTTCATGACTGTAATGGGTATTGCGCGCTTGCAAGATGTGGCGGCTGCAACTTCGACAATGGAAGAAGCGACAATAAAAGAACGGCTCTCGCAGCAATGGGTGGAGGGCATTGCCACCAACACGGTACGTACCTTCGCACGTGTCAGAACCGATAATCCGGAAGAAGAAAAAGCGCTGCAGGTCGAAATGACGGCGGTGAGTGCCGATGTCAGCAGAGTTCAAAAAGAGTTGGAGCCTCTGATACACAGCGAAGAAGGTAAAAAAATGATTGCGCTGGTAGCTGACCAGCGCAAGACATATAGCGCGATTCGCGATGCGACATTCAAGCTCAAGGCAGAACAAGGAGCAGGTCCTGAGCTGACAAACGCAATTGAAACAAAAATGGCTCCAGCCGCCAAGAGCTATATTCAATCTGTCAGGGATGTAGTCGATTTTCAGCAGAAAATCTTTGAGAATTCAAAAAAGCAGGTCGATGCAATTTATGAAGCCGGCCGCAATCTACTGATCGTGCTCGGTGTTATTGCGGTGGCATTGGGCGTGTTGTTGGCGTTTTTCCTGACGCGCAGTATTACCAAGCCTTTAGGCTATGCGGTCGATGTGGCTCGGATTGTTTCGTCCGGCGATCTGCGCAGTCAAATTGTGGTGGGATCTACCGATGAAACCGGCCAGTTGCTGCAGGCTTTGAAAGACATGAACGATAGTTTGGTCAATAGCGTCAGCCAGGTGCGTACCGGCATAGATACGATCGCGACCGCGGCAAATCAAATTGCATCCGGCAATCTGGACTTGTCTTCCCGCACAGAGGAACAAGCCAGCTCGCTGGAAGAAACGGCATCCTCGATGGAGGAGTTGACCTCTACCGTCAAGCAAAACGTCGATAACGCACGCCAGGCGAACCAACTGGCAATAGCTGCTTCCAGCGTTGCGGTAAAGGGCGGTGCAGTGGTGTCGCAAGTTGTCGATACGATGGATGGCATCAACACATCATCCAAAAAGATAGTCGACATCATAGGTGTGATCGACGGCATCGCGTTTCAAACCAATATTCTTGCTTTGAATGCGGCAGTGGAAGCGGCGCGTGCCGGTGAACAGGGGCGCGGGTTTGCGGTGGTGGCCTCTGAAGTGCGCAGCCTGGCGCAGCGTTCAGCTGCTGCCGCCAAGGAAATCAAGGCCCTGATCGACGAATCAGTGAACAAGGCTGACGCAGGTAGTCGACTCGTTGCCGAAGCAGGCACGACCATGGTTGAAGTGGTCGATAGTGTCAGGCATGTCACCGATATCATGTCTGAAATCATGGCAGCGAGCCAGGAACAAAGCGCTGGTATTGAGCAGGTGAATCAGGCCATTTCGCAAATGGATCAGGTAACCCAGCAAAATGCAGCCTTGGTCGAAGAGGCTGCAGCAGCGGCTGAATCCCTGAATGAACAAGCCGGTCGCCTGGCGCAAGCCGTCAGCGTATTTAAACTGGACGGAATGAGAGGCGGTGTTGCAGTCGCACCGAAATTGGCGAGTGCCCCTGCTGCTGCGACATTGAGAGCGCAAGTGGCGCGTCCGGTTGCTGTAGCGCAAGCCCCGAAAAAAATCGCCAGCGAACCGCGCGCAGGCGGATCGGACGATTGGGAAGAGTTTTAGGCCTGTTGATATTGCTGATGTCTGTAAAAAGCCCACTGCTGAATCGCAAGGGGTTCACTTAATTGGTGGATAATTTAGGGGTTTTGACCGTCTTGGTCAGAACCCCTTTCTTTTTCAGCAAATTGGTCAGAACAAGATGTCGCGCGCTGTATAAGGGCGCTCAGCCAAACCCAGTCTCATTGCGGGCGTCTTGCCATCCTTCCCGACCAGGCAGAAGTTATAAAAGGTGCGGAAGATGTCCAAAGCCTTTTGAACATTGGCAGGGTCGTATGGGCTGTACCCATACCAAGTTCGACCCGCCTTGCTCGCCGTACTGACCGACCGCTCCAATAATGAGACGCGCCGGCGAAGCAGCATAAAGAAGCGGTCAATCGAATGAAGGCTGCCCTTTAGGAAGAGCCGAGCTAGGTGGTCCTCGTCAAGGTCGCCCCTGTCGGTCAAATAACATAAGGCTTTTTCCGGTTCCGCGGAATCCGGCCAGGGATGGACAACCCATCGGTCTGACCAGGCGCCATAAGATGCCGCTCGGCGCATCTCTTCCTTCATCATCTCGACCTTCACCTCGGCCGCCGCCAAGCCCGGAAAGGCGTCGCAATATTCGTCAAAGCGAATATTAGCTTCCTGTTTGACACGGCGTTTCTGGTCTACAGTCAGTTCTTTGCCCAGCCGGGCGTAAAAGGCGTCGCAACGTCCAGCTTGAATCTCCGGTGCAAAGGCGCTAAGACAGGCCGCGCGGATACCCGACTCCTGGTCCATGTAAAAACGGACCTTGCCTACGTTCTTTAAAAGGGCCTTTAACCAGAAGAAATGGGCGTAGAGCGTGTAGTCGAGACGTACTTGCATGCCTTTGTTCGGGAGTTTTTGCTCCTTGGATAAAGTCGTTGCCTCCTCCACATCTTCACGCCCGTAAGCTTCTGCATAGGTTGCCGCTATATCGGCAGCCAAAGTTAAGGGGTGCCCCTTAGCATTCCGCCGACGGGCGGCATCAGCCGTGTTGACGTCATAATCAGCCTGCAGTAGCAGCCAAGAATATTTACGCAAGGGTGGCTCTTTGGCTGCGTCACCAATGGCTACGGCATCCGCTTCTATGCCCACGCTATCGAGTCTGGAATCGAAATTTAAGTGCATCCCAAAGACGAAACCGCTAGTCAAATCTGCGCTACCCAGCCCAGAAAGAGTTTCATTTCGCCTATCTTTTCGCTTCGCCCAATTGATGACGTAATCTTGACGGTCGACAGCGATATACAGGCGGTCAAGGGCTAGTGTCGGGAGGAGTCGGTCAAATTTGCTAGCGAATAGGAGCGAACGCCGATGTATAAATTCAAATTTGTCATAAAAGGTCTTGGGAGATACCTCTGCGACCTCACAAATCCGCTTGATGGGGCTTTTATTGACAAACAGGTTATAAATAAGCACGTTTTTTTCCGGCTTACGCTGACGTGTCGTCGTTCGCACCTGCTCGGCAAAGGTTTTATTGCATATCCGGCATTTCCATCTCTTGGAGCCTTGAGAGTTTTTGCCCCAGCTCAAGTATCTGGTGCGAGCGAAAGGTTGACCATGGTTGGCGCAGGAGATGTCAGGGCAGCTAACTGGCTTAGGCGCCGCCGAGTACTCGGCAATACGTGCGATATCTTGGGCAAGCCCTTCATTGCTCTTGACGGGAGGAGTCTCCCCGCAAAGGCCGCACTTAAGCTTAAGCTTGCTTTGATACGTCTTAGAGCCGCCCGCGCCGCTGAGGATGTAAGCGTCGCCAGGGACTGGGAGAATCTTGGAGCGATGCTTGCCCTTCGCAAGGGACGGCGGCACACCGAAGTTAGCGCATCGGACATTCTTGCAAAAATTCACTTGAATGGTCAGGGTACTGCCATCCGGGAGTTGAACAAGGGCGGTCTCCGGCACCTTACTTGGGGAACTCGGTGCAGGCGCAATGGGAGTTACCATGAAAAATGCCCCGTAAGTTGTTGAACTTGCGAGGCATTATAGAATTAAAACTGAATCAAAATACACCGGTTAAGTAAACGGCTTG
>CAYOQL010000074.1:0-6241 GCA_964406085.1 uncultured Herminiimonas sp. | reverse complement strand
GTACTCCAGTTTTGCTGTTTTTCCATGGCATGCCCCTTTATTGCCTACAAACTGTCTGATTACGTTGATAGCGCAGTAGGAACTGAAGAAATTAGGGACGCGGATCATCCACTTCCGGATTCGGTGAAGGCACTGGATCTTCCTTTGGTATGGGATGTTCGCCCGGCAAAGGATCTTCGATAGGCTCTGGAACCGGTGCTTTATGAGCTTCCACAGGCAAAGCAAAAACGGACATCGCGGAAGCATGCAGATATTCGTGAGAATCGACAGCAGATAATTTCAGTTGGCGCATGTTATTCACCTTGTTTAATAGTCTCAAACAACCATACCACGGCATCGATAGAAATTCTCTGCTGTGAGCAGAGGCTTTGCCACAAAGACTGACTCCAACATTACGGGAAAACAATAGAATTATTTAAAACTGCGGGGGAATAGCTGATGTATATCAGAGCACCACGGTTGACTGAATGTTCCTGGGCGAGAGCATTGAAAAATGCAGGGAAAAATTCGGACGAAAAAAAGGACTAGCGATTAGGCTAGTCCTTTAAATTCTGGTCGGAGTACAAGGATTCGAACCTTGGACCCCCTGGTCCCAAACCAGGTGCGCTACCGGGCTGCGCTACACTCCGAAGAACGAAATAATACTGCAATATGCGACATCGGTCAACGACTAAAGTGCTTCCGACAGCAACATTTCGAAAAAATTAAGTGTTTAATTTTGCTGCGATACGTTGCGCCATTTTATCGGCCGTTTCACCATTCCTGGCTTCCACCATAACGCGGATTAACGGCTCGGTTCCAGATGCACGAATCAAGACCCGCCCGTTCTCACCCAATTCGGATTCAACCAGTTCTTTTTCAGCCAGCAAACCGGCATTTTTCTTCCAGTCAAAACCGGGCGCGACTTTTACATTGATCAATGTTTGCGGGAACATTGCAATATCCGCCGTCAATGCCGTTAATGTTTGGCCGCTACGCTTCAATGCCGACAGGATTTGCAGCGCAGAAATGATACCGTCGCCAGTCGTGTGTTTATCCAGGCACAGCATGTGGCCAGAACCTTCACCGCCCAGCAGCCAGCCGCGTTCCTGCAGGGCTTCCAGTACATAACGATCACCGACATTGGCACGGACAAATCCAATGCCCATTTTTTTGAATGCAACTTCTAGTGCCATGTTCGTCATCAGCGTACCGACCGCACCTGCGATTGCTTGCACACTCATGCGGTCCTTGACGATGATATAAAGCAGCTCATCGCCATTAAATATCCTGCCAGATGCATCAACCACAATCAGGCGATCAGCATCCCCGTCGAGCGCGATCCCGATATCCGCCTTGTTGGCTTTGACTGCTTCAACCAAAGCCTGGGGCGCGGTCGCACCAACCTTGTCATTGATATTGAAGCCGCTCGGTTGATTGCCGATAGCAATGACTTCTGCACCGAGTTCATGAAATACGTCCGGCGCAATATGGTAGGCCGCCCCATGCGCGCAATCGACGACGATTTTGGTGCCGCGCAAATCGAGTTCATTAGGGAATGTACTTTTACAAAATTCGATATAGCGGCCACGCGCATCGTCCAGTCGCTTGGCGCGGCCCAATTTTTCCGAAGCAACGCAAGTGATCGGTTTCTCCAGCGCGGCTTCAATTTCCAGCTCTATCGCATCCGGCAATTTATTGCCCGAGGCAGAAAAGAATTTGATGCCGTTATCGTCATAAGGATTATGCGAGGCAGAGATGACGACGCCTGCAGACAAACGCAACGCGCGCGTCAAGTAAGCCACGGCGGGTGTCGGCATCGGCCCGGCCAGCATGACGTCAACGCCTGCGGCGGAGAAGCCTGCCTCCAGTGCGGCCTCCAGCATATAACCCGAAATCCGTGTGTCCTTGCCGATCAGGACGACAGGTCTTGCGGAGGTTTTTGATGCTATGGATTTGGTCAGCACCGTGCCTGCGGCATAGCCGAGTCGCATCACAAAATCAGGGGTAATAGGTAAAACACCGACTTTGCCGCGGACACCATCGGTGCCGAAATATTTTCTGGTCATTTTTTGATTTTTATTTCTTGTTTAATTTTTTTAGTGTTGCGCTGTGTGCAACGCATGCCAAACCGTCAAAGCATCTACCGTTTCCGCCACATCGTGAACACGGACAATACGCGCCCCCTGCGCTACTGAAGCCAGCGCACCAGCCAGACTACCTGCCATACGCTGTTCGACAGGCTTATCCAGTATTGCGCCTAGCATCGATTTACGGGACAGGCCTGCCAGCAATGGTAAATCGAGTGCGGCTTGCAATTGGCCGATATTTTTCAACAAGGCGATATTATGCGCAAGCGATTTCCCGAAACCGAATCCGGGATCTATACAAATTCGATCACGCGCGATGTGCATTTGTTCCATCGCTGCTATGCGTTCACGCAAGAATGTACTGACATCTGCAATGACGTCCTGATACTCAGGCTTCAATTGCATGCTTTGCGGATCCTTTTGCATATGCATCACGCATAGTGCGCAATCCAGTTCCGCCACTGCCTCCAACGCACCGGGCGCACGAAAACCGTTGATGTCGTTGATCATGTCGGCACCAGCAGCAATTGCTTCGCGCATCACTTCCGGTTTGTACGTATCGATGGAGAGCGGCTTGCCGCAATCGCGCAAGGCATACACCAGCGGCATCACCCGTGCCAGTTCATCCATCAGGGCAACCGGCTGCGAACCCGGACGGGTCGACTCGCCGCCGATGTCGATGATGTCGACACCCGCAGCAATCATTTCCTCTGCATGCGAAATCGCCGCATCCAGCGCGTGGTATTTTCCCGCATCAGAAAATGAGTCTGGCGTCACATTCAAAATTCCCATGACCAAAGGACGCGAGGCAGCATCCACGGAAAAGCGGTAACGACCACATTGCAAATGAGTCTGCATAAAATTTAACTATAAAAGTAAAAAGGGTGAGGATCTCTCCTCACCCTGCATTTAAAGCATCACCAAAACCATCAACACTTCAAGCAAATCGCCGAACGTTTATTGCGCAGGCGCTGCTGGCGCTTCGGGTGCAGTTGCCGTCGGCGGCACACCACCTGAAGGCGTATCAGACGTTGCGCGCTTGACTGGAATGCCGTATTTAGGCTGACGTGGATCACGTCCTTCCATGATGTCGTTGATCTGGTCGGAGTCGATGGTTTCCCAATCCAGCAGGGTTTTTGCCATCAGTTCAACCTTGTCGCGATTGTCTTCAATCAGCTTGCGCGACAACGCATACTGAGTGTCCAGAATCGTACGAATTTCAGTGTCGACTTTTTGCTGGGTCGCTTCCGAAACCGTTTTCGAGGAAGAACGTCCGAAGTAGGCATCCTGCTCGGTATCTTCGTAGACCATGGTACCGAGGCTTTCCGACATACCGTAACGGGTCACCATTGCGCGTGCCAGTTTGGTTGCACGCTCGAAGTCATTCGATGCGCCTGTCGACATCTGGTGCATGAACACTTCTTCAGCAATACGGCCACCGAACAAAATGGAAATTTCTTCCAGCATCTTGTCCTTGTACATATTGACGCGATCATGTTCTGGCAACTGCCATGTCAAACCGAGTGCAAAACCACGCGGCATGATCGTTACTTTATGCACTGGATCGGCCTTGGGCAACAACTTGGCAACAACCGCATGACCGGACTCGTGGTAAGCCGTATTGCGACGTTCTTCTTCGCGCATGACAGCTGACTTGCGTTCCGGCCCCATGACGATCTTGTCTTTGGCATCCTCGAAATCCTGCATTTCCACCAGACGCTTGTTACGACGTGCGGCAAACAATGCAGCTTCATTGACCAGATTGGCGAGGTCAGCACCGGAGAAACCAGGTGTACCACGTGCCAAGATATCGGCCTTGACGTCACTAGCGATAGGCACCTTGCGCATGTGCACCATCAGAATTTGTTCGCGACCACGGATATCCGGCAAACCGACAATCACCTGACGATCGAAACGGCCTGGACGCAGCAAGGCTTTATCCAGTACGTCGGCACGGTTGGTTGCAGCGATCACGATGACACCAGCGTTCGGCTCGAAACCATCCATCTCGACCAGCATCTGGTTCAAGGTTTGTTCACGTTCATCATTGCCGCCGCCCATACCGGCACCGCGATGGCGACCGACAGCATCAATCTCATCGATAAAGATGATGCAAGGTGCGTGTTTTTTTGCATTCTCGAACATGTCGCGCACGCGCGATGCGCCGACGCCGACAAACATTTCGACGAAATCAGAACCGGAGATGGTAAAGAAAGGAACTTTTGCTTCACCTGCAATGGCGCGTGCCAGCAAGGTTTTACCAGTGCCTGGAGGGCCCACCATCAACACGCCGTGCGGAATGCGTCCACCGAGTTTCTGGAAGCGAGTCGGATCACGCAAGAACTCGACCAGCTCGGATACTTCTTCCTTGGCTTCATCGCAACCAGCAACATCGGCAAACGTTACGGTATTGGTTGTGTCATCCAGCATGCGTGCCTTGGATTTGCCGAACGAAAACGCTCCGCCCTTGCCGCCACCCTGCATTTGACGCATGAAAAACACCCATACACCGATCAGCAACAGCATCGGGAACCATGAGATGAAAATTTGCGAAAGGAAAGATTGTTCTTCCGGCTGTTTGACGTCGAACTTCACGCCGTTGTTTACCAGATCGCCGATCAAGCCTCGATCAAGATAGGTAATAGCCGATTTGATTTTCTTGCCATCGGTCGTGGTCGCAACAATGGTGCGATCTTCGATCGTGGCTTCCTTGATGCGTTTGCTTTTGACTTCGTCCAGGAAATCCGAATACGGAATCGCCGCTACAGCACCGGATGTACTACGTCCATCGAACTGCTTGAACACGGTAAAAAGAACCATCCCGATGACCACCCATATGGCGGCCTTGGAAAACATATTGTTCACTAAGACTCCTTGGACGCGTAATGCGCCTTTTTTCTAAAATGTAGGGTCGATTCTACTCGTAATCATCAAGGCTTGCAGTATCTGATATCGGGTTAATACATGCATAAACAAGGGGTAAAATTGTATTTAAAGCGGATTTTTCAAACCTTTGCCGAGCAAAAATATTTCTGACGATTTGTCGCGGCTGGCTTTTGGCTTCTTTTGTGTCACCGTCTTGAATTCCTGTCGGAATTTTTGCACAATTTCATTAAACCCAGTGCCGTTGAAGCACTTTACCAGCAAGGAGCCGCTAGGCTTCATATGATGTTTAGAGAAATCAATGGCCAGATCGATAATATCCATCATGCGGGCGGCGTCGGCCACTGCAATCCCCGACAGATTGGGTGCCATATCCGATAACACCAAGTCAACTTTTCGCCCCGCCACCAACAACTCCAGCTGTTCCAGCACTTCTTGCTCGCGAAAATCGCCTTGTATGTAGTGCACGTCGGCAATCGGTTCCATCGGCAGCATATCCAGCCCGATGATAGTGCCGTTAATACCGCCGCCTACGCTGCCCGACAGTTTATTGCGGACGTATTGCGACCAGCTGCCCGGCGTACAACCCAAATCCACAATAACTTGACCGGGCTTGATCAATTTTTCGGTTTCGTCGATTTCTTTCAGCTTGTAGACAGCGCGCGCGCGATAGCCTTCTTTCTGTGCCAGCTTCACATACGGGTCGTTAATATGATCGTGCAGCCAGTTTTTGTTTAATTTCTTCTTTGCCATTCGCGTAGAATACTAGTTTTAAATACTGTGGGACAAAGTTTGTCAGGTTCGCAATGCGTGCCGCGGCAAAATTATCCCCGTCACCATTGCCATTTATGTTGAAACTTACCCCGGCCGAGCGCAGCTCCCTACGCGCTGAAGCGCATGCTCTCAGCCCTGTCGTCATCATCAGTGAAGACGGTTTAAAACCAAGCGTTCTCAAAGAAATCGATAACAGTCTCAATTCACACGGCCTGATTAAAGTCCGTGTATTTGGCGACGACCGGGAAGCGCGCGTGACCATCTACGAAACGATTTGCGAACAACTCAACGCAGCGCCGATTCAACAGATCGGTAAATTGCTGGTGATTTATCGCCCAAAGAAAGATGCGCCCAAAGAACGCAGCGAAACACGTGGCAAAGGCATGCGCGAAGTTACTATCGTAAAACCCAGCCCTAGCGGCACCAAACGCCCGTCAGTCACAAAAGTGATGGTCAAAGGCAATGAACGTGTCACGCAAGGCGGTTCGATCAAACGCGCCAAACCGCGTCAAACC
>CAYOQL010000073.1:0-6344 GCA_964406085.1 uncultured Herminiimonas sp. | reverse complement strand
GGACTTTGGACTTGCGGATGATTTTGCGGTTCTGCATCAATACCGAATCGGTATGTGTGCCTCCAACATCAATGCCAAGGATCATGCTTTTCTTTCCTGGTAAAAAGAGACTGCGAGATTGTCGTAAGCGAACAGATCGCGCGGGGTGAATCAAGTCAAACGGACGGATAGCGCCTGATGTTCAACAGAGTCATTATGGTGGAACGCCGCCAGGGTAGTCCATACGCCGGCTGCAAAATTCATGCGACTGGGTCTTCTATCGAACAAGACCTTTCGCCGTTCGTAAAAAAGCCCGGCTTCATGACGAAGCCGGGCTTTACTATCTGCTATTCAATCAAATGAAATGGCAAACGTAATCCAGTGTTTCCACCGTTTCAATATCGAAGCTCGAATTTGCCAGCACTTCGAATTGCTGGCCGCCTTCGTAGGTATTCCACTCCGTTGCATCCGCCAGGCGAATGCGGCATTTGCCTGCATTCAGTTCCATGATTTCTGCAGCGCCGGTGTTGAACTTTAATGTCGATGGAAAAATGATGCCGATGGTTTTCTTGGTGCCGTCAGCGAACAATACTGTGTGTGACACGCATTTGCCATCGAAATAGATATTGGCTTTTTTGACGACGGAAACGTTATCGAATTGAGTAGTCATGATCTTGTGTTTGATATAAATGTTTGATGTTGAAGAATTATTTTTTGCTGTCTTTTTCAAAGCTTGGCAGTGCAACCGATGAGTTGCCTGTCAGCAGACCGACACTGCTGTAGATGCCGAGTTTTTGGCGCGTATCCGTGATGTCCAGATTGCGCATCGTCAATTGGCCGATACGATCTTGCGGCGAGAATGGTGCATCTTCCACTTTTTCCATCGACAGGCGCTCAGGCTGATAGGTCAGGTTGGCCGAGACTGTATTGAGGATGGAGTAATCGTTGCCGCGACGCAGTTCGATCGTGACTTCACCTGTGACCGCGCGTGCTACCCAGCGTTGTGCGGCTTCGCGCAACATGATGGCTTGCGGATCGAACCAGCGGCCCTGGTACAACAGGCGTCCGAGGCGACGGCCGCTTTCGCGGTATTGCTCGATCGTATCTTCATTGTGGATGCCGGTGATCAGGCGTTCGTACGCGATGAACAACAGCGCCAGGCCGGGAGCTTCGTAAATGCCGCGGCTCTTCGCTTCGATGATGCGGTTCTCGATCTGGTCGCTCATGCCGAGGCCGTGACGACCGCCGATGCGATTGGCTTCCAGCATCAGTTCGACCATGTTCGAATACGACACGCCGTTCAAGGCGACCGGACGGCCTTCTTCAAAACGCACGGTGACTTCTTCGCGTTTGACTTCGACGTCGTCGCGCCAGAATGCGACGCCCATGATGGGCTCGACGATCTTCATGCCGCTGCTGAGTTCTTCCAGATCTTTCGCTTCATGCGTAGCGCCAAGAATATTGGAATCGGTGGAATACGCTTTTTCTGTGGACATCTTGTAGTCGAAGCCGGACTTGATCAGGAATTCCGACATTTCCTTGCGGCCGCCGAGTTCCTGGATGAACGCATCATCCAGCCACGGTTTATAGATGCGCAGTGCCGGATTCATCAGCAAGCCATAGCGATAGAAACGCTCGATGTCATTGCCCTTGAACGTGCTGCCGTCACCCCAGATATCGACGTTGTCTTCCTTCATAGCGGCAACCAGCATGGTGCCGGTGACTGCGCGACCCAGTGGGGTCGTGTTGAAGTAGGTAACGCCTGCGGTCGAAATATGGAAGGCGCCGCTTTGCAAGGCAGCGATGCCTTCCGCCACCAGTTGTTCGCGGCAATCGATCAGGCGCGCGAGTTCTGCGCCGTAGGCTTTTGCCTTTTGCGGAATCGCGTTGTAGTCGGTTTCGTCAGGCTGGCCCAGATTGGCAGTGTACGCATACGGGATCGCGCCTTTTTGACGCATCCAGTGCAGCGCTGCGCTGGTGTCGAGGCCGCCGGAAAAGGCGATGCCTACTTTTTGATTCACTGGAACGGATTGGAGAATAGTCGACATGGTGTGTGCTTAGCGTACTTGGATAGGATTGAGATAAAACTGAATCGATGAGTTCAGATAACACTGCATCGATGGCTAACTGAGCTTGCCGAGAACCAGATATTCGAGCAACGCTTTTTGAACGTGCAAACGGTTTTCCGCTTCTTCCCAGACGACTGATTGCGGGCCGTCGATGACTTCGGCTGACACTTCTTCGCCGCGATGTGCAGGCAGGCAGTGCATGAACAAGGCATCCGGCTGCGCGCGCTGCATTTTGGCAGCATCGACGATCCAGCCATCGAATGCTTTCAGGCGAGCTGCGTTTTCTTCCTCGAAGCCCATGCTGGTCCAGACGTCGGTCGTGACCAGATGTGCGCCGGTGCAGGCATCTGTCGGTGTTGCATGTACGGTGTAGTGCGTGTTGCCCGGTGCGACCAGTGACGGATCAATGTCATATCCGCGAGGTGTAGAAACCTGAACGTGGAAATCAAAAACCTCTGCCGCCTGTAACCACGAATAAAGCATGTTGTTGGCATCACCTATCCACGCAACGGTTTTGCCCTTGATCGATCCACGGTGCTCGATATATGTAAATACATCGGCCAGAACCTGGCAAGGATGATGTTCGTTGGTCAGGCCGTTGATGACCGGCACGCGCGAATTGGCTGCGAAGCGATCAATGATGTCCTGTCCGAACGTGCGAATCATGATGACGTCGCACATGCGGGACATCACTTGTGCGGCGTCCTCTACCGGTTCGCCACGGCCCAATTGACTGTCGCGTGTATTCAGATAAATCGCAGCACCGCCGAGCTGATGCATACCGGCTTCAAATGACAGGCGTGTGCGGGTGGAATTTTTTTCGAACACCATCACCAGCGTGCGATCAGCGAGTGGATGGTATGGTTCGTAATTCTTGAATTTACGTTTGATGATGCGGGTACGTTCGATCAGATAATCGAATTCGTCCAGCGTCAAATCGGAAAATTGCAGAAAGTGTTTGATTGCCATAATGAAAACGGCGGCTAGGTTGGCGCCTGCCGCCGAATGTTGTAACTGCTTCAATTATAAGGGATTTTGGTCCCAAAAAGCCACCCGCAACGAGGCTGGCCGCATTTCAATACAGCTTCTGCGACGATTCATGCAGTAACTGCAAGTACAGCGCATGCCGCATTGTCGCGATCTCGCCGGCCGCGACTGCGGTGCGGATCGCGCATTCCGGTTCATTGGAATGATGGCAGTTATAAAATTTGCACTTGCCCAGATATGCTTTGAACTCCGGAAACGCGCGCTCCAGCATGCCCTCGGTCAGTTGATACAAGCCAAATTCCTGAAAACCTGGCGAATCGATGATGGAAGTCTGTTCGTCCATCTTGTACAAGCGTGTAAAGGTCGTCGTGTGTTTGCCGGTATCTAGCGCGGCAGAAATCTCGCGCACTGCAATATCCGCATCCGGCACGATCAGATTGATGATGGACGACTTGCCCATGCCGGACTGGCCGATCAGGATCGTCGATTGCCCGGTGAGCAAAGGCATCAGCGCGGCAACGGTAGCTTCCGGCTGCGCGGTGGCCGACACTTCATGCACCGGATAACCGAGGCCAGCATAGAAGGCGACGCGCTTGCGGGTTCTTTCCAGCGATGCGACGACGTCGATCTTGTTCAGGATGATATGCACGGCAACGCCGGCCGCTTCGGCCGCGACCAGCGAGCGTGACACCAGATCGTCGGTGAAGCCCGGTTCGGTTGCCACCACGATGAACAGTTGTGTCACATTGGCCGCCAGCAGCTTGGATTTGTACTGGTCCGAGCGATACAGCAGGGTCTTGCGTTCAGTGATCGTTTCGATCACGCCCTGGTTGGCAGAAGTCAGTTTGAGATTGACGATGTCGCCCACGGCCACATCGCTTTTCTTGCCACGTGTGACGCATTGCAGTTTTTTGTCGTCGGCTTGAACCAGATAGTGTCGGCCATGTGCGGCAATGACGGTGCCTGTGAGAGTGTCGATAGATGCGGCCATTAATTAAGTTGGTAAATCAGGTTGGCAGATCAGCTGGATAAATCACGCAGGTACTCGGACGCGCAATCAAGCGAATGATCGTTCAAAAAGCGCGTCCAGTTTCGCTGCGCAGATAAAGTCATTTTCCGACAAGCCGCCTTTGCCGTCATTGACCGAATGCGTGTTGAATTTGACGGTGCAACGATTGTAAGTCACCACCAGTTCAGGATGATGATCTTCAGCGTGGATGATGTAGGCGAGGGCGTTAACGTAAGCGAGCGTGTCGTAATAATCAGCGAAGGTAAAGTCCCTGACGATTTTTCCATCCTGCAGTTTCCAGGCGGCGACTGCCGGCAAACGCTGCGCGATTTCTTCTGCATTCAATGCCGTCAATTGATGACGGCATTTTTGTTTGCGTAGATCGGCAGCGTTGCTCATGATGAGTTGGCTTAGATGGCCAGCAGTTTGTTGATGCGCACACTGGCTGGCGGATGCGAATCGTAGAACGCCGAATGCAGCGGATCGGGCGTCAGCGTCGAGGCATTGTCTTCATACAGTTTGACCAATGCGGACACCAGATCCTTGGAACTGGTGTGTTGCGCGGCAAACGCATCGGCTTCGAATTCATGCTTGCGCGAGCTGAGCGACGTCAGCGGCGACAGCAGGAAGGCAAAAACCGGCAGCACCACGGCAAACAGAATCAACGCCATCGCGTCGTTGCTGGCGCCCATCATCGGCTCCACGCCGAGACCGGTATAGAACCATGCCTGCGTTTTCATGTAACCAAGCAACGCGAGGAAAGCCAGCGAAGCAGCAAACATCACAACGATGCGCTTGACGACATGCTTGAGTTTGAAGTGTCCAAGTTCATGCGCGAGTACCGCCTCGATTTCATGCGGTGCCAGACGTTCCAGCAAGGTGTCGAAAAAGACGATGCGCTTGGCGGCGCCGAAGCCGGAGAAGTAGGCATTGCCGTGCGCGCTGCGGCGCGAGCCATCCATCACGAACAAGCCGCTCGATGCAAAGCCGATGCGCTGCATCAGGTTTTCTATCCGCACGCGCAGGCTTTCATCTTCCAGCGGTTTGAACTTGTTGAACATGGGCGCGATGAACAGTGGCACCAATACCAGCATCAGCATCTGGAATGCGCACCACAGTACCCACGCATACAACCACCACAGATCGCCGGATTTTTCCATCAGGATAATAGTGATCCATACCAGGCTCAGGCCCAGTGCCATTGACAGGATGGTGCTTTTAAACAGGTCGGTAAAGAACAGCGCTGGCGACATGCGATTAAAGCCAAAGCGTGCTTCCAGAACAAACTGACGGAAATAATCGAAAGGCAATTCAACCAGCCCCGAGATCAAGGCAAACGCCAGCACCAGTCCCAACTGATAACGCCAGCCGTCGCCGAAAATATCAAACGATGCCGTTGCCAGCCATTGCAAGCCGCCCATCAGCGTAAAGCCGATCAGCACCGCGGCATTCAGCAGCACGATAAAAAGTGCAAATTTGGTTTTTGCGATGGAGTAATCAGCGGCCTTCTGATGCGCTTCCAGCGAAATCTGACCGGCGAATTGCGGTGGTACGGCAGCGCGATTCGCGAGAATGTGGCGGATATGGCGCGACGCCAGCCAGAAGCGAACTACCAGACTGATAAGCAGGAAGCTGACAAACAAAACAGTAAACGCAAGTGATGACATTCTTTTCCTGTGAGAAAATGACGGATTACGCCGGTCTAAGGGAAACAATTATGTCACAAGCTGAAGAATTAACGCCACCAACCACACCTGCACGTCCGAATGAGTTCAATCTGGTGTGGCTGGACATGGAAATGACCGGCCTCGATCCGGAAAATGATCGCATCATCGAAGTTGCCGTGGTGGTAACAGATTCAGAATTGAATATTATCGGCGAAGGCCCGGTATTCGCGATTCATCAGTCTGATGAGGCGCTGGACGCAATGGATGCATGGAACAAGGGCACGCATGGCCGCTCAGGCTTGATCGAGCGCGTCAAGGCGTCTACCGTCACCGAAGAGCAGGCGGAAGAGGCATTGATCGAATTTTTGAAGGCGTACGTACCAAAAGGCAAATCGCCTATGTGCGGCAATTCGATCTGCCAGGATCGCCGCTTCATGGCCAAGGGCATGCCGAAACTGGAAGCCTTCTTCCATTACCGCAATCTGGATGTGTCGACGCTGAAAGAATTGTGCAAGCGCTGGAAGCCGGAGTTGGCTAGCGGTTTCAAGAAACATCAGAAGCATACTGCGCTGGCTGACATTATTGAGTCGATTGAGGAGTTGCGGTATTACCGCGAGCATTTCATTAAGGAGT
>CAYOQL010000072.1:0-6754 GCA_964406085.1 uncultured Herminiimonas sp. | reverse complement strand
AAAGACGAAGCGCACTTCGACAAGTTCGATCGCGCCTTCGGCCTGTATTTCAAGGGCATATCTACCGTTTTCGAAGACAATGCCGCGATCCCGCTCGACTGGTTGCTCAAACGTGCAGCGAAGGACTTGAGCCCGGCAGAACGCGCACTGATAGAGAAATTCGGCTACGACAAACTGGCCGAACGCCTGCAGCAATTATTGAAGGAACAAAAAGAACGCCATGAAGGCGGCAGCAAATGGATAGGCACAGGCGGCACTTCCCCTTTCGGCAATAGCGGCAACAATCCGGAAGGCATACGAATAGGCGGCGAAAGCACCAATCGCTCTGCCGTCAAAGTTTGGGAAGCACGTACCTATCGCGATTACGACACTTCGCGTGAGCTGGGCACCCGCAATATCAAGATCGCACTACGCCGCCTGCGCAAGTTTGCGCGGCAAGGAGCAGCCGATGAATTGGCGCTGGATGCCACGATACGCGCCACCGCCAACAACGCCGGCTACCTCGACATCAAGATGCAGGCCGAGCGCAAGAACAATATCAAAATACTGATGTTACTGGATGTAGGCGGGTCCATGGACGATCACATACAGCGCACTGAAGAATTGTTTTCCGCAGCCAAAAGCGAATTCAAGAATATGGAGTTTTATTACTTCCATAATTGCGTGTACGATCATTTATGGCGCAACAACCAGCGCAAACACGCTGAACGCTTTGCAACCTGGGATGTATTGCGCAAATACACGCCGGATACCAAAGTGATTTTTGTCGGCGACGCAACCATGGGTCCGTATGAAATCTTGCACCCCGGCGGCGCAATCGATTATTACAATGACGAAGCCGGTGCAGAATGGCTGCAGCGATTTACCAAAGCCTTCCCCAGTTATATCTGGCTCAATCCGGAACCGGAAAGCATTTGGGAATATCGGCAGTCGGTGGCCATCATCCGGCAGCAAATGGACAACCGTATGGTTCCGTTAACTCTGGAAGGGCTGGAGCGCGGCATGCGCATGCTCAGCAAATAAAGAACTCTTGCGGGAGGGCGCCACGGCGAGCGCATCGAAGATCTGTCTTAACGCGGCAAATGCATGAACTTTTTTAATGCACTGACAACATGCTGGCTCGCCACCGGCTTGGTCAGGAAACCATCGACACGCGCTTTGCGCGCTGCGTCCGCATCATAATCACTCGATTTACTCACCAGCAAAATCACTGAAGTCTTGTCGTGTGGCCGTGCTGTCTTGACCGTCTGGCACAAGCGAAACGGATTGACATCAACTACTGAAGTATTAATCAGTACCACCGATACGCGCTGACGCACACAAGCCCCTTCGGCCTCGGCCTCGCCTTTGGCCCACAGTACTTCAATTTGATGACGCGCCAGAAATTCCGCGACAAAATCGCGAAATGCCGGCGATTTATCAACGATCAATACCGCGCCGCCATGTGGCAATTCGGTACGCAAGCTTGTGTAATCGACTGGATCGTTCAAATCGATATCGACGCGATTGCGCCGGCGGCGTTCCGGCACCAGCACTACGTCGGAAGCTTCCAGTCGCGCCAGCGTATCTGCACGTTTTTCGATCAAGGCGTCCAGCGCTTCAAACAAACGCTGCCAGCGAATCGGACGTTCAACACGGGTATAAGGAAGGGGAATGGTGGGCGTGCCAACCAGCAGCACAGGCCGCACGTCGCTAGGACGCAAATCAGACAAGGCAACCAGCGCCTTCAGTTCTTCAGCATTGGCAATGTAAAGGTCGGGATCCTGCAAATTATCTTCTGCCAGGCGAAAATAGCCATAGCCCTTGCCTTGGTCCAGAGCAAATGTGGCATCGAAGATTTCGGTTTCCTGTTGATTGAATCCAATCAGGCGCGCCGCGAAGGGGAAACTGTTAGCTGACATCAGGTCGTGAAAAGCAAAGCGTGATCATACGGAAGACGGTGCGGAAAACGGCGCGAGAATTCTATGCGGCAGTTAACATTTATACACGACCGAAAACATTTAACCCATCCCATAAACAAGCGAACTAAAGCGGGAAATGTATAAAATTGTGTCAACTGTTCATCAAAACATATACATTTGACCGCTTTTGCAAAAAAAGTGCCAGCAGCGCGTCACAAATCTAACCTTATTTAACAATTCAGCGATTTCGCACTTGCTTAAGAAGAAGGTTAAATTGCCCACATTGCGTACATATCGTTTTTTTTCATTAGAATGCAGACACTTCGATAATGCATTCTGTCCAAAGCAACTTGTTAAAAAATTAATCAGCCCAGTTAAAGTGATTATTGGAAGCCTCAACTAACGACAAAACTTCCAACGTACATTTTTCAGCCTCTTACCGTATTCGATTGAATGGCCACTAAAAAATCCCCTGCAGACTATAGCGAATCATCCATCCGTGTCCTGAAAGGCCTGGAACCGGTCAAGCAGCGCCCCGGCATGTACACGCGTACAGAGAACCCGCTGCACATCATCCAGGAAGTCATCGACAATGCCTCCGATGAAGCGCTCGGTGGCTATTGCAAAAACATTGTCGTCACCATGAATGTAGATGGCAGCGTCAGTGTGGAAGATGACGGGCGCGGCATTCCAGTCGGCCTGCATCCGGAGGAAAAAGTACCGACGGTGGAAATCGTCTTCACGCGTCTGCACGCGGGCGGCAAGTTCGACAAGGGCTCGGGCGGCGCGTATGCGTTTTCGGGCGGTTTGCACGGAGTCGGCGTCTCGGTCACGAATGCCTTGTCGACCAGGCTGGAAATTACCGTATGGCGCGAAAATGGCGTGCACACGCTGACGTTTTCCGGTGGCGATGTCATCGAACCTTTGAAATCGCGTCCGATTGCGCGTGATGAAAAGCGCAGTGGCACCAAGGTCACTGCATGGCCTGATACAAAATATTTCGATTCCTCTGTCATCCCGCAAGCCGAACTGCAACGTCTTTTGCGCTCGAAGGCCGTATTGTTGCCAGGCGTCAAAGTCACGTTGGTACACGCCAAGAGCGGTGAAGTACAAACCTGGCAATACGACCAGGGCTTGCGCGGTTACCTGACCGAATCGCTGGCGCAGGCATCGAATGCCGAAACCGTCATCCCATTATTTGAAGGCGAACAATACGCAAACGCCGACGCCGAAGGTTTTGCCGAAGGCGAAGGCGCAGCCTGGGTCGTTGCGTGGACAGAAGATGGCGCAGTAGTGCGCGAGTCTTATGTCAACCTGATCCCGACATCGAACGGCGGCACCCATGAATCCGGTCTGCGTGAAGGCTTGTTTGGCGCGGTAAAGAGCTTCGTCGAAATGCATTCACTTTTGCCGAAAGGCGTGAAGCTGTTGCCGGAAGATGTGTTCGCACGTGTCTCGTTTGTACTATCGGCCAAGGTGCTCGATCCGCAATTTCAGGGGCAGATCAAGGAACGCCTGAACTCGCGCGATGCCGTGCGCCTCGTCGCAACCTACACGCGTCCCGCGCTGGAACTGTGGCTGAACCAGCACGTCGACTACGGCAAGAAACTGGCCGAACTCGTGATCAAGCAGGCGCAATCGCGCTTGCGTTCCGCGCAAAAAGTTGAAAAGAAAAAATCCTCAGGCGTCGCCGTGCTACCGGGCAAACTGACCGATTGCGAATCGACAGATACCTCGCGCAATGAAATCTTTCTGGTCGAAGGTGACTCCGCCGGCGGCTCGGCCAAGATGGGCCGCGACAAGGAATTCCAGGCGATTCTGCCGCTGCGCGGCAAGGTCTTGAACTCGTGGGAAACCGAACGCGATCGCCTGTTCGCCAACAATGAAATTCACGACATCGCCGTCGCGATCGGCATCGATCCACACGGCAAGAACGACACTGTCGATTTCAGCAGCCTGCGCTACGGTCGCATCTGCATACTGTCCGATGCGGACGTCGATGGCTCGCACATTCAAGTATTGCTGCTGACGCTGTTCTTCAAGCACTTCCCGCAATTGATCGACAAAGGCCACATCTGTATCGCGCGCCCGCCGCTGTATCGCGTCGATGCGCCTGCGCGCGGCAAGAAGCCGATACAGAAAATCTACGCCCTCGATGACGGCGAACTGGAAGCGATTGAAGATAAATTGCGCAAGGATGGCGTCAAGGAAGCGGCGTGGGCTATCTCGCGTTTCAAAGGTCTCGGCGAAATGAATGCGGAACAGCTGTGGGAAACCACGATGAATCCGGATACCCGCCGCCTGTTACCCGTCTCCCTCGGCGAATTCGATCTGGATGCGTCCGAATCGCGCTTCAATATGCTGATGGGCAAAGGTGAAGCCGCCGCACGTCGCACATGGATAGAAGAACACGGCAACGAAGCCGAGGCCGATATCTGATCATGAACATCATGCGTGCCTCTCTGTTGGCTTTGTCATTATCGCTGCTATCCGTCGCTGCCCATGCCGACGTGTATGGCTATATCGATGCCAATGGTGAAGCGCATTTTGCGACGGAAAAACTCGACAAGCGCTATCAGTTGTTTGCGCGTGGCGATCAGGCCTTGAATGCAGCCAGACTGGTTCCGCTGAATAATGTTGAACAGGCAGCAGAAAAAGATACGCCGCTGTTCCGCTATCTGTCACAGCATCCGAACCTGAAAAAGTACGAGAAACTGTTAAACGACGCAGCCAACGAATTCAATCTCGATCCTGCCTTGCTAAAGGCGGTGATGGCGGCGGAATCAGGCTTCAATCCGAATGCTGTTTCGCCGAAAGGTGCGATCGGCTTAATGCAAGTTATGCCGGCAACCGCCGAGCGCTTCGGACTGCAAGCGGACCGTAAAAAAAGCATCGTGCAAAAATTGTCTGATCCGAAAACCAATATCCGCATAGGTGCGCGTTATCTGCGCGTGTTGCGGGATATGTATCCGAATCAGCAGCATCTGGTGCTGGCATCGTATAACGCTGGCGAAGGTGCCGTACAAAAATACAATGATGCGATTCCACCGTTTGCAGAAACCCGCAATTACGTCAAGCTGGTCACACAGTTCTATCACTTGTATCAGCCAACTTCGCGCTTTGCCGACAATGCGGTGTTTTCCAATCGGCGCTCGGATGCCAAACGCATACACATGATCATCCCCGGACGTCGCGACAGCAATCCGTCTGCGGACACGTCTGCTGCTTACCCCGTTACCTCCATCGAATAATTCCTGTAAAAAACGACGCAAAACAATAATGACCGATCAAGCCAATCTTTTTGACACCGTAGCACCCGCCGATGGCGGCGAATCGCTGACCCTGGCAACATTTGCTGAACGCGCTTACCTCGATTATGCAATTTCCGTGGTCAAGGGCCGCGCCCTGCCGGATGTCTGCGATGGCCAAAAACCGGTGCAACGTCGCATCCTGTTTGCGATGAACGAGTTGGGACTGAATGCCACTGCCAAGCCGCGCAAGTCTGCGGCTGTGGTCGGCGACGTACTGGGGAAATTGCATCCGCACGGCGATCAATCGGTGTACGACGCACTGGTGCGCATGGCACAGGACTTTTCGCTGCGCTATCCCTTGATCGACGGTCAGGGCAATTTCGGCTCGCGCGACGGCGATGGTGCTGCAGCAATGCGATATACAGAAGCACGCCTGACGCCGATTGCAAAATTGCTGATGGAAGAAATCGATATGGGTACCGTCGATTTCCAGCCTAACTATGACGGTTCAACCGAAGAACCGAAGCTGCTGCCGGCCCGTTTGCCTTTCGTCCTGTTGAATGGCGCATCCGGCATTGCAGTCGGCATGGCGACAGAAATCCCTTCGCACAATCTGCGTGAAGTGGCGACCGCAGCGGTCGCCATCATCCGCAATCCAAAACTGACGCATGAAGAATTGATGGCGATTGTGCCCGGCCCTGATTTCCCGGGCGGCGGCCAGATCATCACCTCGCCGACTGCGATCAGCGACATTTATGCCGGCGGCCGCGGCAGCGTCAAGGTGCGCGCGACGTGGAAGATCGAAGACATGGCGCGCGGCCAATGGCAGGCTGTCGTGACCGAACTGCCGCATGGCACATCGTCGCAACGCGTACTGGAAGAAATCGAAGAGCTGACCAATCCGAAAATCAAGCTTGGCAAGAAATCGCTGTCGCCAGACCAACTGGCATTGAAGCAAACCGTATTGTCCATGCTCGATACCGTGCGCGATGAATCGGGGCGCGAAGCACCTGTGCGCCTGGTATTCGAACCGAAATCGAAGAATCAGGACCAGACCGAATTCACCAATATGCTGCTGGCGCACACCTCGCTGGAAACCAGCGTATCCATCAATCTGGTGATGATAGGCGGCGACGGCAAGCCGCGCCAAAAGGCACTGGGCGATATCCTGCGCGAGTGGATAGACTTCCGCTTCACGACAATTACCCGTCGTTCGCAATTCAAGCTGCAAAAAGTCGACGACCGTATCCATATTCTGGAAGGTCGCGAGGCGATTCTGCTCAACATCGACAAGGTCATCAAGATCATTCGCGAATCGGATGAACCCAAACCTGCCTTGATGGATGCATTCCGCTTGTCGGAACGCCAGGCCGATGACATTCTTGAAATCCGCCTGCGTCAACTGGCGCGCCTGGAAACCATCAAGATTCAGCAGGAACTGTCCGAATTGCGCAGCGAGAAATCCACGCTGCAGGATCTGCTCGACAATCCATCGTCGATGAAGCGTCTGGTCATCAGGGAAATCGAAGCGGATGAAAAGCAATTCGGCGACAAGCGCCGTACGCTGATTGAAGTCGCGGAAAAAGCCGTCGTTGAAACCAA
>CAYOQL010000071.1:0-6888 GCA_964406085.1 uncultured Herminiimonas sp. | reverse complement strand
TCCGCAAGAAGATCGAAGCCAATCCGTTTGCGCGCGAGGCGGCCAACAAGAAGCCGCGTATCCTGACGATCACGCAATCGACATACGACGGCGTGATCTACAACGTCGAAACGCTGAAAGACATGCTGGATGGCGAAATCGATACGCTGCATTTCGATGAAGCCTGGCTGCCGCATGCGACCTTCCACGACTTTTACAAAAACATGCACGCGATCGGCAAGGACCGTCCGCGCGCCAAAGAGTCGATGATTTTCTCGACACAATCGACACACAAATTGCTGGCCGGCCTGTCGCAGGCATCGCAAATTCTGGTGCGCGAATCCGAGAAAGTGAAGCTGGATCAGGATGCCTTCAATGAAGCGTATTTGATGCACACATCGACCTCGCCACAGTATTCGATCATCGCGTCATGCGACGTTGCGGCTGCCATGATGGAAGCACCGGGCGGCACCGCACTGGTAGAAGAAAGTATTTTTGAAGCACTCGACTTCCGCCGCGCCATGCGCAAGATCGAGGCAGAATGGGGCCAGGCCGATTGGTGGTTCAAGGTCTGGGGACCGGACACCTTCAGCGAAGAAGGCATAGGCACGCAGGACGACTGGATGATCCGCGCCGAAGATACCTGGCACGGCTTCGGCGATCTGGCTCCGGGCTTCAACATGCTCGATCCGATCAAGGCAACCATCGTCAATCCCGGCCTGTCATTGGACGGAAAGTTTGGCGAATCGGGTATTCCGGCATCCATCGTGACCAAGTATCTGGCTGAACACGGCGTCATCATTGAAAAATGCGGACTGTACTCATTCTTTATCATGTTCACCATCGGCATCACCAAAGGTCGCTGGAACACGCTGCTGACTGCACTGCAACAGTTCAAGGACGATTACGACAAGAACCAGCCTATGTGGCGCATTCTGCCGGAATTCGCTGCGGCAAACCCCCGCTATGAACGCGTCGGCCTGCGCGATCTGTGCCAGCAGATTCATGACTTCTACAAGGCATATGACGTGGCACGCCTGACCACCGAGATGTATCTATCCGACATGCAGCCCGCCATGAAACCGTCGGATGCATTCGCCAAGATGGCACACCGCGAAATTGATCGCGTACCTATCGACGAACTCGAAGGCCGCGTGACGTCCATCCTGTTGACACCGTATCCACCGGGCATTCCTTTGCTGATCCCGGGCGAACGCTTCAACAAGACTATCGTCGATTACCTGCGCTTTGCACGCGACTTCAACGAGAAATTCCCTGGATTCGAAACCGACGTGCACGGTCTGGTGACGCGTGAAGTCGACGGCCGACGCGGCTACTTCGTCGATTGCGTACGTCAGTAAAACTGCGCAACTGTACGTCTCGATGGCGTCACCGCAATAAAATAATGCAGCCTGGTGCTGCATTATTTATTTCCAGCACCGATCTCGACATCAACCAGACTATCCCTCTTCTGCGCAAAGGAGCCCGCCATGAAGCCACGCATCTCGGTCATCACCCTCGGGGTCGATGATCTCGACAAATCGCTGCGTTTCTATCGCGACGGACTTGGCCTGCAAACAGACGGCATCATCGGGCAGGAATTCGCACATGGCGCAGTTGCCTTCTTTGATTTGCAAAGCGGCTTGAAACTCGCCCTCTGGCCGCGCCAAAGTATTGCCCACGATACCGGCCTCGCCGTGACGCCGAGCAGCGCAACGGACTTCACCATCGGCCACAATGTCGGCTCACGGGACGGCGTGGATGCGCTGATGCTGCAGGCAAAAGATGCCGGCGCGACCATCGTCAAGGCCGCGCACGATACATTCTGGGGTGGCTACGCCGGCTACTTCAAGGACCCTGACCACCATCTGTGGGAAGTTGTCTGGAATCCCGCTTGGGATGCACCGGATTGATTACTGCAGCATCAGAGAAGCAGCTTGAAAAATTGAGCGCTCCCTCAAATGCCCCCTCACCCATGCCTTGCCAATTGAGAAGAAATGCCATCAATGCATAAAATGACGCTCTTCCTCTACAGCCTGTTGATCGCAGGCACTACCGTAACTGCCGAGGCTGCCGACCGCGATAGAACCATCAGCGCCATCATGCCGCAAGGCATGACTGTCGTCGCAGAAGAAGGCATGCTGGAACCGCGCAGTGCCGGCAGCTACAGCTTGCAGCTCTATGCGAAGAACGATCCGGCCTACCCCTATGATCGATTCGTCGCCGGTCTGGTAAGACCACGCAACGGTACGCTGGCAGAAATCCGGTTCGCCGATCTGACCCATGATGGCAAAGCAGAGATCATCGTCATCACGCGCTACACCGGCAGCGGCGCATTCGTGACGGCAGACGCATTCAGCATACGGAACAAGTCGGTGCGCTTGCTGACGTCGATCGCAGGAATGGATGCGAAGAAAAATACCATCAAGGCGTTGAAGAATAAATTGCATCGCGGACGCTGACCTTGCTGGCGTCTTTGAAATACATAGCCTGCAATTTGATTGAAAGAAGGGGAACGCAAGTAGCTGATTAGCGCCGCTGGAAAGCGTACGGCTTTGCAGCGTCACACTCACGTCTCACATTCATATTTCACACTTACGCTTTACGAATCTGCTCAAGCAACTTCTCGGCAACCAATTGCGACGAGGCTGGATTCTGGCCTGTGATCAATTGACCGTCCACCACTGCGTAGGCGGCCCAGTCTGCCACCTTGCTGTAAATACCGCCGCGCTCCCTGAGCTTGTCCTCCAGCATGAACGGCACGACGTCGCTGAGCTCGACCGCATCTTCCTCGCCATTCGAGAAGCCGGTTACCTTGCGGCCCTTGACCAGGTAGTCACCGTTCGCATCGCGCACATTCACCAATGCCGCGGGGGCATGACATACCGCCGCTACCGGCTTGCCTGCACGCACAAAAGCCTCCAGCAAGGCGATCGAGGTCGGATTGTCCGGCATGTCCCACATCGGGCCGTGGCCGCCCGGATAAAAGACGCCGTCAAAATCCTCGGCCCTCATGTCTGACAGGTTCTTCGTGCTGGCCAGCTGCTTCCTCGCGGCGACGTCGTTGGCAAAACGATCCGTGCTTTCGGTCTGTGAATCCGGTCCGTCGCTCTTGGGATCGAGCGGTGGCTGACCGCCCTTGGGCGAGGCAAGCACCACTTCTGCGCCACCATCCTTGAGGACATAAAAAGGCGTGGTGAATTCCTCCAGCCAGAAACCGGTTTTCTTGCCAGTGTCGCCGAGGCGGTCGTGTGAAGTCAGAACAAGAAGGATTTTCATGGGGGCTCCAGATGTTGCTGCAGAACAAAATGGCTCCGCAGAATTGATGGGCGAAACAGTCAAACACGAATAAAGCTGTGCTTCGCCGACAACCCTGAGAGTAGATGATAGCGCCCATCGTTCCATCAAACAAAAATCGGGACGGCAACGTCAAAATCGCGCGGCGTCCTTCACTATTACCCCGGACGCGCATAACTCAGCGTCAGCACTTCCCATTGATGGCCGTCGGGCTCATTCCAGTAGAGGATACTGCCGCCATGCAGCGTATCGACCTGGAAATCAATCGGGCCGTGTACATTGCTGCGATAGGCGATGCCAGCACGCTGGATACGCGCGAGGATGGCATTGAATTCATCCTGACTGACACGAAAACAATAATGCATCGATGGCACCGGATCGCGCCATTCATCGAAGTCCAGCGTCAAGCCATCGTTCAGATAAACCGGCGTAAACGGCCCGACTCCGGTTTCGGACCATGGAACGTCCAGCAGTTCAGCCAGCATTTTTGCGGCCGCCACCTTGTTGCGTGATGGCACCAGAAGGTGATCAAGATGCACAGTCATCATGTCCTCCATTCCAGATTTGCAAGATGCACAGCGACAGGGAATATCCAGGACGACAGCGCCATCCGTCGTTCACGCCGCCTGTGCCGCGGGTTTCGGCAGATAGTCATTGATGTTCACCTCGTCTATCTGCTCGACAGTCATATAACAATGCGCGTATTCAAGGTAGACGCCGGACTCCAGGAATAGCGTAAAAAGCTCTGTGTCGATGTGCTGCTCCTTGCTCATGAAAGACATGATCTTCAGCGCTTCGGACAGCGGCTTACCTTTCTTGTAAGGACGATCTGCCGCAGTCAGCGCCTCGAAGATATCGGCGATGGCCATCATGCGTGCAACCGGGCTCATTTCTTCCCGCGTCAACCTCCTCGGATAACCAGTTCCATCCATTTTTTCATGATGTCCGCCGGCGATCTCGGGTACCTGACGCAGATGCCGCGGGAAAGGTAATTGCGACAGCATGACGATAGTCTGCATCATGTGTTCGTTGATCTTGTAGCGATCTTCTTCCGACAAGGTACCGCGACTGACAGACAGGTTGTACAGTTCGCCGCGATTGTAAAGAAGCTCAGGCACGTTGACGCGGAATCCCCATTTGTTATCCGGCGCGATCTTGTCTTGCGCACGACGTTCAAACAAATGCTCAGGCTTGTCAGCCAGTAACAACTCGGTTACCGGCAATGCCGCCACCGGCGTACCGGATTTGCGCTGTTTTTCTTCATGAGAAACGCCCATCGTATCGTCCAGTGTACGCAGCCATGTGCGCGCCGCGATCGTCTTCAAGCGTGCCACCTTTTCGGGTGCCATGAATTCGCCGCCTTCATTGCACGTCGCGATAAAAGCAAATTCTTCATCCAGCTCGCGCCACTCCTCAGCCAATCTTGCCTCTGCGATCTGCTTGTTTTCGCCGGCGGCGATCGCGCACAGACAATTAATCTCGGCGTCGCGCTTGATGACTTCAAAGCGCATCCGCACTTCATGGATGCGGTCGTAAATCGTTTCCAGCTTGGTGGCCTTGTCCACGATGTATTCGGGGGTAGTCACCTTGCCGCAATCATGCAGCCATGCGGCGACATGCACCGCTTCCCACTCATCCTTGCTCAGATCGAAGTCGGCGTAGGGGCCGCTGTCTTGCACACATGCCGCCCGCGCCAGCATCTTGGTCAACTCAGGGACGCGCGCGCAATGGCCACCGGTATAAGCACTCTTGGCATCGATCGCTCCTGCGATTAATTGTATAAAGGCTTCAAACAGTGCCTTTTGATCGCGGATCAGGCCGCGTGTTTCCATCGAACTGCTGGCGGAATCCGACAGGGCGCCAACGAAAGCCAGCTGCGCGCTGCTAATGCGCGTCTTGCGCTTCAACAGCATCAGCCCTTGCAGCTCCTCATGCCGATTGAAAAGCGGCACAGCGAGCATCCAAGACGCCTCTGTCTGTTCGCACAGCGCAGTCAAACCTGCAGCATCAACTTCATCGACCGTCATCAGCGCATCCTGCGCCTGCTGCTGGTCGATTGCGGTTCGCAACGCGGTCGGCAGCGTATTCATATTCAAGGTATGCAAACCACGCCTGACTTCCTCGCCATTTTTCGCCACTGCAGTAAACGGCAGCAGCTGGTCGCGGTCGATCAAATACAGTGCACCCGACTGCGCCTCGCCGGCAACCATGATTTCGCGCAACAACATCGGTAGCAGTTTTTCAAAGTCGTTCTCTGCAGCGACTGCATGCGTCATGTCCATGAACTTGCGTATGGTGCTCTTCATCCCATCCATGGTTTCGGCCAGGGAGTTCACCTCGTTGATATTCGAACGCAAAGTGATAGGCAGATCGAACTCGAAATGACGAATTAACTCGGCTTCACTGGCAAGTACCCGCATCGATTTCGAAATGGCGCGCGCCACAAACCAGATCACGGGCAGTGCAATCAGTATGACCAACAGGGTAATCAGGATAGAGGCGGAACGAATTTTCAGCGCAGTGGCGAACAACTCGCTCTTCGGAATCGCAGTCATCAGGTACAAGGGCTCGGAGCCTTCGAGTGCTATCGGCAACACGGAAACACGCCAGTCCTCGCCTTCCACCTCAACCGTTCTTGAAATGCCTTGCGGTGCCATATTTTTCGTAATCGAGCTAACCGACCCGGCCAGCGCAGGAATATCGAAATCATCCAGATGTTTGAGTACAGCCTGCCCCTGCTCGCCGGGTTTTGCCGGGGTCGCGATCAACCGTCCCAAATCCTCGTAGGCCACCACATGGCCATCACGACTAACCAATACCAACTGACTGGAGGGTGTCACCTTCTGCCGTTGCAAAGCCGCACCCAAGGCAGACAGGGGAATGTCGGCAGCAATCACCGCATGGCCGTTCTGCGCCCTCTTGGCGACCGTCAAACCGACCTTGCCGATCGAGAAAAAAAGATAGGGTTCGGTCGTGATGGTGCCCGCAGCACCCTGTGCACTCCGGTACCAGCCGCGCTGGCGCGGATCGAACTCTGCAGCGTATTCCGGGTGTGCCTCTTCGGCCAGAATCTGCAGATCCGCATCCAGGTAGATGTACTTTGCCTCCACAGCGCCATTGCTGTGCTCAATGCTGCGCAGTTGATAGTGGCTGCCGGCGGGAGCGCGGAACTTGATGCGCACCTCCTCGCTATCGAGGCGGTGCATAAAAAAATAGTCGCCGTTGTCGTAACCGATAAAAAGGGAAGTCAGGCCCGCGTCATTCTCCAGCGCAGGCTGGAAGACGTTAAAGCTGGCCAGGCGCTCCTGCAGCGATTCTGCAGAAGTCAGCCGGTGATAACTGAGTAGCTCTACGCTGGTATTGGCCGGGCCGATAATGCTCTTGATCTCGCCGGCAATTTCGCGGCTGGCACGCTGGGTAAGATCCTGCGCTGACGTCTCCAGCATGTCGTAAGACATGTGATAGCTGACACCGGCAATGAGGCCGCTAATGACGAGCGTCATTAAAAGAAAGAGCGTGGACAGGTGTATGTGCAGAGGAAACTTGAACTTCATGAAGCACCTACCCGTCTGTGAAATTGTCAGGGAATCAAGTGATGCTTATTCTGCTACA
>CAYOQL010000070.1:0-6911 GCA_964406085.1 uncultured Herminiimonas sp. | reverse complement strand
GCACCTACCCGTCTGTGAAATTGTCAGGGAATCAAGTGATGCTTATTCTGCTACAAATTTGTTAAATGTTCCATGCCATAAATATATGAATATGACGCGCCATTAGCTAAGATCATTGAAAAAATATTAGGCGGGCATATACGATTCAATCAAAGCGAAGAAATGAATCGTCGCGCTTTAACTAAGCATACCTGCATTCGAATGTTGGCCTCATAGCGCTAACCCAAGCTACTTACTGCATCCACCGCAATCAGATTTCAACATAATATTAGAACGCAAAAAAATGGCCAGAAACTAGTCTGGCCACATTTGAATATCTGAGAATACCGAATCACGCCTTAGGCAAAGTCACGCCATGCTGGCCTTGATACTTGCCGCCTCGGTCCTTGTATGACACTTCGCAGACTTCATCGCTTTCAAAGAACAGCACTTGGGCACAACCTTCGCCCGCGTAAATCTTCGCCGGCAAAGGTGTCGTATTGGAGAACTCCAGCGTCACATAGCCTTCCCATTCAGGCTCGAATGGCGTCACGTTGACGATGATGCCGCAGCGCGCGTACGTCGATTTACCGAGGCAGATCGTCAGCACGTTGCGCGGGATGCGGAAGTATTCGATCGTGCGTGCGAGTGCAAATGAATTCGGCGGGATGATGCAGACATCGCTTTTGACATCGACGAATGAATTTTCATCGAAGTTTTTTGGATCGACAATGGTGCTGTTGATATTGGTGAAAATCTTGAATTCGTCGGCACAGCGAATATCGTAACCGTATGATGATGTGCCGTAAGAAACGATCTTCTGGCCATTGGCCTGACGTACCTGGCCCGGCTCGAAAGGCTCGATCATGCCGGTTTCTGCCGCCATGCGGCGTATCCATTTGTCAGATTTAATTGTCATGTTTTCGGTAAAAAATTGGGGGTTATTCGGGAGTTCGCGCAATTTTACGCGAAATAGATGCTGCTTCCACGGTTTGAAACAAGTGACGGATTTCAGCGCTGCATCGTCTCCCACACTTTTTGCAAACGTTTCGCCGACACTGGCATAGGCGTACGCAACTCCTGCGCGTACAGCGACACACGTAATTCTTCCAGCAGCCAGCGGAATTCCGTCATCTTCGGATCGCCATGACGCTCCTTCAATGCGCGCTGCCACGGCGCGGCGACTTGCTGCCATTCGGTCATGGAGCGGGTATCGCGTGCAGGATCGGCGCGCAGCTTGTCGATGCGGATATTGATGGCCTTCAGATAGCGCGGAAAATGCGTGAGGTTGATGTAATCGTTATCGGCGATGAAACGCTTGCCGACCAAGCCCTGTAACTGCGCTTGCATGTCGGTCACTGCCTGCGCATGCGCCTTCACGGTTTGCAGTTTCTTCGGCAAGGCGTGATATTCGGTCAGGATCAATCCGGTCAGGCGTGCAATCTCGTTGACCAGCAGACCTAGTCGCGACTTGCCTTCATCCTTGCGCACATTGAATTCTTCGGCGTTCTTCGGCAATGGCTCCTGCAGGCAGGCGCGCTCCAGTCCTGCATGAATGATCTGGTCGCGCAACTCTTCCTGCGAACCAAGCGCCATGAATTGCATGCCCATCTGCTGCAGGCCGGGTATGTTCTTTTCCAGATACTTGAGCTGTTCTTTCAACTGCAAGGCCAGCAGGCGACGCAAGCCGATGCGATGGACGCGCGCAGCTTCCGCCGGATCATCAAAGACTTCCAGATCGCAATATGTGCTCTTGTCGACCAGTGCCGGAAAACCGATCAGCGTTTGCTTGCCCTGCTGGATTTCCAGCAGTTCCGGCAACTCGCCAAAGCTCCAGCTCGTCAGGTTTTGATGCGTCGTCGCGCTGGCTGTTTTGCCCGCAACTTGCGGCGCGATGTTTGATTGTGTTGCTGCAGCTTGATTAAAGGCCTGCGCTTTACCAGTGGTAGAGACAACTTTACCGGCGCTGGTCGATTGACCAACCAGATTGCCTGCCAGTGGCATCGCCGTCTGCTCCGCAATGCGCTGGAAACTTTCCCTCGCCTGCCCGCCAAACTCCGAGCGCAAGGTGCCAAGATTACGGCCCATCTCGAGCTGGCGGCCATGTTCATCAATGATCTTGAAGTTCATGAATTGATGCGAGGACAGGGTCTCCAGTTTGTAGTCTGTCGTCTTGGTGGCGATGCCGGTTTGTTCCCGTACGTCGGCAATCACTGCATCGAGCAAACTGCCTTTGCCGAATGCATGCGCAGTCTGTACGCGATCGCAAAAGCCGGCCGCGTAATCCGGCAGGGGTACGCAATGGCGACGCAGCTTTTGCGGCAAGGACTTGATCAGTAGATGGACTTTTTCCTTCAGCATGCCGGGCACCAGCCATTCGCATCGATCGGCGGAAACCTGATTCAATGCATACAGAGGCACAGTCAGCGTCACGCCATCGCGCGGCGTACCTGGCTCGAAGTGATACGACAGCAGCATCTCGACACCGGCGACATTCATCATCTTCGGGAACAGCTCGGTCGTCACGCCAGCCGCCTCATGCCGCATCAAATCATCACGATTCAGATACAGCAGCTTCGGTTCTTTGGCGGTCGCTTCCTTGTGCCACTTCTCAAACGTGATGCCGTTATGAATATCAGCCGGGATGATCTTGTCGTAAAACGCGGCAATCAATTCGTCGTCGACCAATACATCCAGGCGACGCGACTTGTGTTCGAGGTTTTCAATCTCGCGTATCAGCTTGTTGTTGTGCGCAAAGAAAGGCGCGCGCGTGTCGAAGTCGCCGCCCACCAGCGCATCGCGAATGAAGATTTCGCGCGCATCGGATGGATTGATCAAGCCATATTGAATGCGCCGCTGGCTGTAAACCACCAGCCCGTACAAGGTCGCGCGCTCATAGGCGGATACTTGGGCGGTGCGTTTTTCCCAGCGCGGCTCGCCATAGGATTTTTTCAGCAAGTGACCGGCGACACGCTCCAGCCATTCCGGCTGTATCTGCGCAATGCAACGCGCATACAGGCGCGTGGTATCAACCAGCTCGGCAGCCATGATCCACTTGCCGGCCTTCTTGATCAGCGATGAACCGGGCCAGATATGGAACTTGATGGCGCGCGCGCCTATGTAGTGTTGTTCTTCTTCCGACTTGAAGCCGATATTGCCGAGCAGCCCGGTCAGCAGCGCCGTATGCAATTGTTCATAGGTAGCTGGCGCTTCGTTCAAACGCCAGCCCTGTTCGCGAACGATGGTTAGCAGTTGCGAATGCACATCGCGCCATTCGCGCAAACGCAGTTGCGACAGGAAGTTGGTACGGCATTCTTCCTGCAACAGACGATTCGATTTCTTGTGCGCGATCGCATCTTCAAACCATTTCCAGATTTTGAGATAACTCTGGAATTCCGATTTTTCATCGGTGAATTTCTTGTGCGCGTTGTCGGCAGCCGTCTGCGCTTCCATCGGCCTATCGCGCGGATCCTGTACCGACAAGGCGGCGGCAATGATCAAGACTTCCGTCAGACAAACATTGTCTTTGGCAGCGAGAATCATCCGGCCCACGCGCGGATCCAGCGGCAGGCGCGCCAGTTCACGACCCAGCTTGGTCAGATTATTTTCATCGTCAACTGCGCCCAGCTCTTGCAGCAATTGATAACCGTCGGCAATCGCACGCCCCAATGGCGGCTCGATAAACGGAAAGGCTTCTACATCGGCCAGATGCAGTGACTTCATCCGCAGGATGACGGAGGCCAGCGATGAACGCAGAATTTCCGGCTCGGTAAATTTCGGCCGCAGCAAATAATCCTGTTCGTCATACAGGCGTATGCAGACACCGGCAGAAACGCGACCGCAACGACCGGCACGCTGATTCGCGGCCGATTGCGCGATCGGCTCGATCTGCAATTGCTCAACCTTGTTGCGATAGCTGTAGCGCTTGACGCGCGCCAGACCTGCATCGACGACGTAGCGTATGCCGGGTACGGTCAACGAGGTTTCCGCAACGTTGGTGGCGAGCACGATGCGACGCGCATTGGAAACCTTGAATACGCGTTCTTGCTCCTGCACCGACAGGCGCGCAAACAGCGGCAGGATTTCTACATGCGGAGGATGGTGCTTGCGCAAGGCTTCCGCCGCATCGCGAATCTCGCGCTCGCCCGGCAGAAATACCAGCACATCGCCTGAACCTATGCGCGCCAGTTCATCGACTGCATCGACCACTGCATCCATCAAATCGCGCTGACCGCGTTCTTTTGCCGCCAGCGCCGAACGTCGTGCCTGGCCCGCATCGGAAGTGGCGTTTGGAGTAGGTGATGCAGCATTTTTATCGAAAGCTTCGACCGGGCGATAACGCACTTCAACCGGATACATGCGGCCGGATACTTCTATCACCGGCGCGAGTTTTCCATTACTGCCAAAGTGACGCGCAAAGCGATCGGCGTCGATGGTCGCCGAGGTGATGATGACTTTCAGATCGGGACGCTTGGGCAGCAACTGCTTCAGGTAACCGAGCAGGAAGTCGATGTTCAGGCTACGCTCATGCGCCTCATCGATGATGATGGTGTCGTACTGGCGCAGCAACGGATCGGTCTGCGTTTCTGCCAGCAGAATACCGTCCGTCATCAGCTTGATCCACGCGCCCTTGGTCAGCGTGTCGTTGAAGCGCACCTTGAAGCCGACGTGTTCGCCGAGCGGCGAGCCGATTTCCTGCGCGATCCGCTTGGCGGTCGATGAGGCGGCAATCCGACGCGGTTGCGTATGACCGATCAGCCCTTTCAGGCCGCGCCCGAGTTCCAGGCAGATTTTCGGCAATTGCGTGGTTTTACCGGAGCCGGTTTCGCCACTGACGATGATGACTTGATTCGCCTGAATCGCTTGCGCAATATCGTCGCGCCGGCCGGATACCGGCAACTCTTCAGGAAAGGTAATGACCGGCAGCGGATTACGTAGCGGCAGCTTCAATTCGGGCTGCGCAGCAGCGGACGCATCGCGCGCAGGACGATGACGGGCAACCGCGGGACGGTTCTGCATATTCTGCGAAAGCGCAGGATTTTTTGGGGTGGATTCTGGAGCGGACATGTAGAGCGGAATTATACAGAGCAGTGTCGTATTTCGGTCTTGCATCGCGCAATCGATTACCGTTGCTATGGTTATAATGTGCCTCATGGAAAATCCAGAACAATTCGTCCAGTGGCTGCGCTCCGTCGCGCCTTACATCCACGCCTTCCGCGGCAAAACCTTCGTCGTCGCCTTCCCCGGCGAACTGGTCAAGGCCGGCGCCCTGCCGGTATTGGCACAGGATTTGTCGCTGCTGCATGCGCTTGGCATCAAAGTCGTGATCGTCTATGGCTCACGGCCGCAGGTGGAAGAACAGCTTGCATTGCGGAATGTGGAGGCACGTTTCCACAATGGCTTGCGCATTACCGACGCCGCTGCGCTGGAATGTGCAAAAGAAGCAGCCGGCGAACTGCGTCTCGACATTGAAGCAGCATTCAGCCAGGGCTTGCCGAATACGCCTATGGCGCACGCGGCGATCCGTATCATTTCCGGCAACTTCGTCACCGCGCGCCCGCTCGGGATCGTCGATGGCGTCGATCTGGAACTGACCGGTGTGACGCGCAAAGTCGCTTACGAAACCATCCATCCGATTTTGAACGCAGGCGGCCTGGTGCTGCTGTCGCCGCTGGGCTTCTCGCCTACCGGCGAAGTATTCAATCTGACGATGGAAGATGTCGCGGTATCGGCCGCGATGGCGTTGCGCGCAGACAAGCTGATTTTCATCACGGAAACGCCGATGATCATCGACAAGGCTGGCGTCGAAATCCATGAACTGTCGTCGCACCAGGTCGATGCGGTATTGAATTACGATTGCGTGCCTGACGATTCGGCGTTTTACCTGCAGCACGCGGTGCAAGCCTGTAACGGCGGTGTGCCACGCGCGCACATCGTGCCGTTTTCTACCGATGGTTCCGCTTTGCTGGAATTGTTTACACATGATGGCGTCGGCACCATGGTTTCCTTCGAGAATCTGGAAAGCCTGCGCGATGCCACGATTGAAGATGTAGGCGGCATCCTGAAACTGATCGAACCGCTGGAGGCCGACGGCACGCTGGTCAAGCGCGGCCGCGAATTGATTGAACGTGAAATCAATTACTTCTCTGTCATTGAACATGACGGCGTGATTTTCGGTTGCGCCGCGCTCTACCCTTTCCCGGCTGAAAAAATGGCTGAGATGGCGTGCCTGATCGTCAATCCGGAAGTGCAAACCCAGGGCGATGGCGAGCGCCTTTTGAAACACATGGAAAACCGGGCGCGTGCCGCCGGCCTGAAAAAACTGTTCGTGCTCACGACGCGTACTGCGCACTGGTTCCTCAAGCGGGGTTTCGTGCCGGCCACGGTTGACGATTTGCCGAAAGATCGCCAGCATATGTACAACTGGCAGCGCAAATCCCTGGTTTTCACGAAAAACCTATAATGGCGTCACTTTTTCAATACGCTGGCGTTCATTATTGAACGACGGCATACATTCAACCCGGTCTGCACGAACATTCATTGAGCAATCTGGGCAGCAACAGGCACAGTGACAGGTTCGCGCAGCAGGCAACACAAAGGAATAGCAACATGACACGCATGGTTCACTGCATCAAACTCGACAAGGAAGCCGAAGCACTGGATTTCCCGCCTTACCCGGGCGAACTCGGTAAACGCATTTACGAAAGCGTATCGAAAGAAGCATGGGCAGCATGGCTCAAGCATCAAACCATGCTGGTCAATGAAAACCGCCTGAACCTGGCCGATGTGCGCGCACGTAAATACCTCGCAACGCAAATGGAAAAACACTTTTTCGGTGATGGCGCCGATGCGGCGCAAGGTTACGTGCCGCCGACTGAATAAGACCGCCAGCATCGTTTCGTGAACGGTGAAAAAAAGCCCGCAGCTTAATC
>CAYOQL010000069.1:0-7052 GCA_964406085.1 uncultured Herminiimonas sp. | reverse complement strand
GGCGCTGCGAAACAGCCACCGACCCTGGTGTTGTGGGGGAAGATTGCGGTGCAGCTGCAGGCTTTGCCGGAAAGTACTCGTTTCCCGAAAAAGGTCTCCGAGCATCCATATAACCTGAGCTTTATTGGCAATCAGGTAATGCAGGAGCTTTTTGGTGCGATGGATTTGCTGAAAACGAAGCGCTCTTAAATCAGGCTGAGCTGGCGCAGATCTTCTGATTCTGCGCGCTTCTTCAATTCTTCTGCAAACAGCGAGTTTTCGATAGGCGGCGTCGTAAGTGGCTTGCCGCTAACCTTGTGATCTTTTGCAAGCAGTCGCGCAATCATGCTTTCAAAGAAAATCGGCAGCGCCTGCTGATCTTCATGCGCATGAAAATGCTGGCGTATCACCATGCCATCCCACATTCCCGTCAGGAACAAGGCTGTTTGCGCAGCGTCGAGCGTTGCATCTATCTGGCCGCGCGCCTGCGCAATACGCAGAAGATTGGTCAAGCCCATGATCCATTCTGCCTCTATCTTGCGTAAAACAGCGCCCACACGCTTGCTGCGCATGCCTTCTGCATACACCTCGGTCATCAGGCTGGCATCGCCGCCGGCACGATAGCGTTCGGCAAACTGGCGCGTGATTGCGCTGAGTGCGGCTTGTATGGATTCTGCGTCTCGCATTTGCAGCAACATGGCGCGCGCCTGACGGCGTTCGTCTTCCACCATCGCTTCGATGATGGCTTCCTTGCCGGTGAAGTAGCGATATACCGCACCCGGTCCCAAGCCGGTTTCGGCGCATATTTGCTGCATGGACGTTTGATGAAAACCGGTTTTGCGGAAACATTTTCCGGCAGCCTTGAGTACTTCAATGCGTTTTTTGTCGGCTTTTTGGGTAGGGGATTGCGGGGTCTTGGAAATGCGTGTGGCCATTGCGGGTGTAGAAACGAAGTTTCCGTCAATTAATGTGGCGCTTATTATAAATTGAATATTCGCTCAAAATGTTGCTGGTTGTCCCAGATGTTCGTCATCAGTGAAATTTCTTCCGAATTTTGAATGCTGTTAGTGCTATGGATACTCTCGATTCATCAGGTTGATTGAATAATCGTTCAAATTTATTCTGCTTGTCGGCCTTGAGGCGCAAGGACGACAAGATTGTTCTTGTCTTTCGGCGTGGATTTTGGGTGGGGAGTCGATGGAAATAAGTCGGACAGAATATTGGGGCTTTTCTGTATGCGTATGCGGTGCCACATACTTGCAAGCCAATATGCCGCTTAGTGACGCCGGTCAAGGATGGCCCCCCGGCTTTGCCAATAAAATTGCGGTCTGGAAAGTGAGTGTCGGCTGCAATTGGCTCGGGCTTGTTGCGGAAATCGAGTACCTGACAGATTCAGTCAAGTTTGTTATACTTGACCAAATCGATCAACAACTCGGTTTATTACATTTGGTTGATTCTGGAGGCGGTATTTCATGCGTTTGACGACTAAAGGGCGTTTTGCTGTAACAGCAATGATTGACTTGGCATTGCGCCAGGACAATGGTCCGGTCACGCTCGCCGGGATTAGTCAGCGGCAAGAAATTTCGCTGTCTTATCTGGAACAATTGTTTGGAAAATTGCGTCGCCACGAAATCGTGGAGTCGGTACGTGGACCGGGTGGTGGTTACAACCTAGCACGTCGCGCAGAAGATGTAACGGTCGCCGACATCATCATTGCAGTTGATGAGCCGCTGGATGCAACGCAGTGCGGTGGCAAGGAAAATTGCCATAGCCCTGAGCATGAACATGGTGGTCGTTGCATGACACATGACCTGTGGGCAACGCTGAATTCAAAAATGGTGGATTATCTCGATTCTGTTTCGTTGAAAGATTTGGTCGACCAGCAAAAACAAAAGATTTCTGAACAATGCGTGGTGGTCGTACACCGCAACCACGCAGCCGTTTGATTATTGGAGCCTTAAAGATGAATGCCCCGTTAGATAAAAGCCTGATAGATACGATCAAGGCACCGCACTTTCCGATTTACATGGATTACTCGGCGACGACGCCTATCGATCCTCGCGTAGCTGACAAGATGATTCCGTACCTGCGTGAGCAGTTCGGCAATCCGGCTTCGCGCAGCCATATGTATGGCTGGACGGCAGAAAAAGCGGTGGAAGATGCGCGCGAACAAGTGGCCAAGCTGGTGAATGCGGATACGCGCGAGATCATCTGGACCTCAGGTGCAACGGAGGGCAACAACCTGGCGCTCAAAGGCGCAGCACAATTCTATAAAACCAAGGGCAAGCACATCATCACGGTGAAAACCGAGCACAAAGCGGTGCTGGATACTGTGCGAGAACTGGAACGCCAGGGTTTTGAAGCAACTTATTTGCAACCGCAAGACAATGGCTTGATCACGATCGAACAATTGGCTGAAGCAATTCGTCCAGACACAATTCTGGTGTCGGTCATGCTGGTCAACAATGAAATCGGTGTGATCCAGCCTATCGACGAAATCGGCGAACTGTGCCGCAGCAAAGGCATTATTTTCCATTGCGACGCTGCGCAGGCTACCGGCAAAGTCAAGATCGACCTGGAAAAAACCAAAGTCGACCTGATGACATTTACTGCACACAAAAGCTACGGCCCAAAAGGCATAGGCGCCTTGTATGTGCGTCGCAAACCACGTGTGCGTATCGAAGCGCAAATGCACGGTGGTGGCCATGAACGTGGTTTGCGTTCAGGTACGTTGGCAACGCATCAGATCGTCGGCATGGGCGAAGCCTTCCGCATCGCACGCGAAGAAATGGATGAAGAAATCGTCCGCATCACTGCCTTGCGTGATCGTCTGGCCAAAGGCCTGATGGATATGGAAGAGGTCTATATCAATGGCGATATGGATCACCGCGTACCGCACAACCTGAACGTCAGCTTCAACTATGTTGAAGGCGAATCGCTGATCATGGCGATCAAGGATTTGGCTGTTTCTTCAGGTTCGGCTTGTACTTCGGCCAGTCTGGAACCATCTTATGTATTGAGAGCGCTCGGTCGTAGCGACGAACTGGCGCACAGTTCGATCCGTTTTACTTTCGGTCGTTTTACCACCGAAGAAGACGTGGATTTCACGATCAAACTGATCAAGGAAAAAGTCACCAAGCTGCGTGAATTGTCGCCGCTGTGGGATATGTACAAAGACGGGATCGACATCAGCACGATCCAATGGGCGGCACACTAATCGTTTTGGTTTCTGCCGATAGCGGCAGAAACAAGGTTTAACAAGGAGCATCAAAATGGCTTACTCAGACAAAGTTCTCGATCATTACGAAAATCCACGCAACGTTGGCGCGTTCGATAAAGGTGATGACACGATCGGTACCGGCATGGTTGGCGCGCCGGCTTGCGGCGACGTCATGAAACTGCAGATCAAGGTCGGTGCAGACGGCTTGATCGAAGACGCAAAATTCAAGACCTACGGTTGCGGTTCGGCGATTGCATCGTCGTCGCTGGTGACTGAATGGGTCAAAGGCAAGACTCTGGATCAAGCGCTGGCGATCAAGAACACGCACATCGCTGAAGAGTTAGCATTGCCACCAGTGAAAATTCACTGCTCGATCCTGGCTGAAGACGCGATCAAGGCTGCAGTGCTGGATTACAAAACCAAGCATGGCGTAGCAGAAGTAAAAGCAGAAGCGTAAAAGCAGAAGCGCAAAAGCAGCTTAATTTTGTTGGTTTGCGCAGTATTTTTCTGCGCGCTTCAACGGCAATCTTTTTGAGCAAAGAATCATGGCTATTACACTGACTGAAAAAGCGGCGAAACACATCAATCGCTATATGGAACGGCGTGGCAAGGGTATCGGCCTTCGTTTCGGCGTGCGCACGACCGGTTGCTCCGGCCTGGCGTACAAGCTGGAATATGTGGACGAAAGCGCGACCGAGGACAGCGTATTTGAATCGCACGGCGTCAAGGTCTTTGTTGATCCTAAAAGCTTGCCCTATATCGATGGCACCGAGCTGGATTTTGCGCGCGAAGGTTTGAACGAAGGCTTCAAATTCCATAATCCAAACGTCAAGGACGAATGTGGTTGTGGCGAAAGCTTCCGTATTTGATCAGTGACGACTGCGCGGTTTACCGCTGCAGATGTATTGTCCAGAGAGAGCCTGTAGAACGTGTGCAGGCTCTTTTATTTGATGCAACAACAATTCGCAGCGATTGCGTTGCACCGCAAGATAAGCCAGCTGACCAGCAGCGCACAAGAAATGCAAAACCACTTTGACCTTTTCCATCTGCCGCAACGTTTCACGATTGATGCCAGCGCCCTCGATGGCGCTTATCACAGCGTGCAGAATCAGGTTCATCCCGACAAGTTTGCGAATGCCTCCGATGCTGAAAAACGTGTCGCGATGCAATGGGCTACGCGCGCCAACGAAGCCTACAAAACGTTAAAGAGTCCGTTCAAGCGCGCAGCGTATTTGTGCGAGTTGAATGGCGTGGACTTGCAGACTGAATCGAATACGGCGATGCCTGTCGATTTTTTGATGCAGCAAATGGAATGGCGCGAGGCACTCGATGATGCGCGCGCACAAAAAAGCAGAATAGAACTGGAAGCGCTGGATAGCACGATCCGCAGCGCACGCAAGGTAGAGTTGGCGGCAATTGCAGAATTGCTGGATGCCGATGACTTTACGCAAGCCGCCGGTTTGGTGCGGCAGTTGATGTTTCTTGAAAAATTTGCAGATGAAGTGTCCGGCGCGCTGGATGCGTTGCCGGACTAGCATTGCTGTTCGCTGCCATCGACGCACGATGGCAGCGACTTACCTGAGATAAGTGACAAACGAATATGGCTCTACTTCAAATCGCCGAACCCGGCATGTCTACCGCACCGCACCAGCACAGGTTGGCGGTCGGTATCGATCTCGGCACGACCAACTCGCTGGTTGCCACCGTGCGCAACAGTATTCCGGAAGTATTGACCGACGAAGAAGGGCGCTCCTTGCTGCCGTCAGTCGTGCATTATCTGAAAAGCGGTAATGCGCAGATCGGCTACAAGGCGCAAGCTGCACAGAATACCGATCCAAAAAACACCATCGTTTCCGTCAAGCGCTTCATGGGACGCGGTTTGAAAGACATCGCTTACGCTGAAAATCTGCCTTACGATTTTCTCGATACGCCCGGCATGGTGCAGCTTAAAACGATTGCCGGTGTGAAGAGCCCGGTCGAAGTATCGGCAGAAATTCTCGCGACCTTGCGTCAGCAAGCGGAAGATGCATTGGGCGATGAGTTGGTTGGCGCAGTAATTACCGTGCCCGCATATTTTGATGATGCACAACGCCAGGCAACAAAAGATGCGGCCAAGTTAGCTGGTTTGAATGTCTTGCGTTTGCTCAACGAGCCAACCGCAGCGGCGATTGCCTATGGATTGGATAACGCGTCGGAAGGTGTGTTCGCTGTCTACGATCTCGGCGGTGGCACCTTCGACGTATCCATCCTGAAATTGACCAAGGGTGTGTTTGAAGTACTGTCCACTGGCGGTGATTCTGCGCTGGGCGGCGACGATTTCGATCATCGTTTGTTTTGCTGGATTATCGAACAATCCAATTTGGCACCTTTATCCGATATCGATACCAGCATCCTGATGGTCAAGTCACGTGAAGCGAAAGAACTGTTGTCGTCGAAATCGGAAACGCATATCGATGCTGTGTTGACTTCAGGCGAAGAAGTGCACGTGACGGTGACTGCCGAGGATTTCACCCGGATTACGCAGCATCTGGTGGCGAAGACGATTACGCCCACCAAGAAGGCTTTGCGTGACGCCGACCTGACTGTCGATGATGTCGATGGCGTGGTGATGGTCGGCGGTGCAACGCGCATGCCGCATATACGCAAGGCGGTCGGCGATTTCTTCCAGGCTACACCGCTGGCGAATATCGATCCGGATAAAGTGGTGGCGCTGGGCGCTGCGATTCAGGCCAATCTGTTGGCTGGTAATCGTGCCGCCGGTGATGACTGGTTGTTGCTGGATGTGATCCCACTGTCGCTGGGTATCGAAACCATGGGTGGCCTGGTTGAAAAAGTCATCCCGCGCAATTCCACGATTCCATGCGCACGCGCGCAGGAATTCACGACCTTCAAGGATGGCCAGACTGCGTTGGCCGTGCACATCGTGCAGGGTGAGCGCGAGCTGGTAACGGATTGTCGTTCACTGGCAAAGTTTGAGCTGCGTGGCATTCCGCCTATGGCTGCGGGTGCGGCGCGCATACGCGTGACTTACCAGGTGGATGCGGATGGTTTGCTATCGGTTTCTGCCCGCGAGTTGCGTTCTGGCGTAGAGGCGTCCATCAGCGTGAAACCGTCGTATGGGCTGGCCGATGATCAGATTGCTCAAATGTTGCAGGATTCGTTCAAGTCGGCCGATGTCGATATGGCAGCACGTGCCTTGCGCGAAGAACAGGTAGAAGCCGAGCGCATCGCTCTGGCGACGCAATCGGCGCTGGATGCCGATGCGAGCTTGTTGTCGGAGGATGAGCAGCAAGGCGTCATCGTCTTGCTCGACAATGTTCGGCGTGCCGGTAGCGGTACGGATCACGTAGCGATCAAAGCGGCAGTCGACGCATTGGCACACGGGACGGAAGAATTTGCTGCGCGTAGAATGGATAAAAGCGTGCGTACGGCTTTGGCAGGCAAGAAGCTGGATGAGATTTGATTGGTCATTTGCCTTTGTTTATTGAGGCAAAAAAGCAGTATGGCGTTGAAAAAATCGGCAAATAATCAGCATCTTTTCAACGTAATAACATTTAACTTTCGAGGTAAACCAAGTGCCGCAAATTGTTGTTCTTCCCCATCATGCCTTGTGCCCGGACGGTGCCGTGATTGACGCGCCTAAAGGTAAATCGATATGCGACGTCTTGCTTGAGAACGATATTGATATCGAACATGCTTGTGAAAAATCCTGTGCCTGCACGACCTGTCACGTGATTGTGCGTGAAGGATTCAATTCCTTGAACGAGGCAGGTGAAACGGAAGAGGATTTGCTCGATAAAGCCTGGGGACTGGAAGCAGCATCGCGTCTGTCGTGCCAGGCGATCGTGGCAGA
>CAYOQL010000068.1:0-7125 GCA_964406085.1 uncultured Herminiimonas sp. | reverse complement strand
TGGCCCGGCGGCCACCTTCTTTCTTTGCTTCGCCAAAGAAAGAAGGCAAAGAAAGGCGACGCAGAAGCCGTTGCCCGCTACGCGGGTACCCAATTCAAGCGGTCGTCAGGCGGGAGCACAAACAAACTCGCCTTCGGCTCAAACAGGTTTGCGCTCTTTATCCGCCTGACGACCGCTTGCCTTGGCAACGTCACATGCGGCTAAAGTCAATTGCAAAACCTAACAACCAAACCAAAATAAAAACAAAAAACCAAGCAGAAAAAAAACAAAGAACCGCAAGGGCAACAAGATTGAATATGGGAATACAGATGGATTTTGAGTAGCTTGCGGCTACGCTCTTGTCGTTGAACTGCTGTTGAATTGAAGTTGAAGTTGAAGTTGACCTTGGCCTTAGCCCGCTGTGACGCTGCCGTTTGTGCGAAGCAAAAAATGGATAAAGAAGTGAACGTTGTCCGAGCGTAGCGAGTTTCGTTCGCTTCCCATTTTTTGATTTGCATAAACGGGAACCCGAAGGGCAGCGGCTGTGCGGTCGCCTTCTTTTGCTTACTTTTCTTGGCGAAGCAAGAAAAGTGAGTGGCCCCCGGGCCACCCCCGACACCTCACCACGAAGAAAAATCAGCGTTAGCGATCAACAAACTCGACAGATGCATCCTGAATGCCATCTCCAAGAAAATCGCCATCCGATTAAATCCACAAAATAAAACTGACCGCTCCTTTCGGCAGCGGCCAGTTTTTTGATTCTGCATGCGATCAATCAAATTTTCGCGGCAATCAATTTCGCCAACTTAGAAACGCCTTCACGTATCTTTTCCGGTGGCACCGTAACAAAACTCAGGCGCAAGGTATTTTTCTCCGGCTCATTTGCATAGAAAGGCGCACCCGGAACGAAAGCGACATTTTGCGCAATCGATTCTTCCAGCAGCTGCATGCAGTCTATATGTTCCGGCAAGGTTACCCAGATGAACATCCCGCCTTCCGGTTTGTTCCATGTCACGCCGGCCGGGAAAAATTCGGTCAGCGCATCCAGCATGGCCTGGCATTGCTTGGCATACAGCGTGCGTATCGATGGAATATGTTTGGCGAGGAAGCCATCCTTGATCGCTTCATACACCACCATCTGCGTCAGTTGCGATGTATGTAGATCGGCGGCCTGCTTGGCCTGCTCCAGCTTGCGTACCAGCGGTACCGGTGCGACTACATAACCGAGGCGTATGCCCGGTGTCAGCACCTTGGAAAAAGATCCGAGGTAAATCACGCCGCTAGGATTCATCGTCAGCATTTTCGGCAATGGTTCGCCGTTGTAGCTGAGTGCGCCGTAAGGATCATCTTCAATCAATGGCAGGCCGAGGCGCGCGCAGGTTTCGACTAGTGCGAAACGACGCTCGACCGACATTGTGCGGCCAGTCGGATTCTGGAAATTCGGCAGCGCATACAAGAGGCGCGCACCGTCGGCGATTTTTTCCACTTCTTCCGGCAGCAAACCGAAATCATCGGTAGGAATGGAAACGAACTCTGGTTGATAGACCGAGAAAGCCTGCAAGGCGCCGAGGTAGCTAGGCGTTTCCACCAGGACCTTGCTGTGATCTTCGATCAATACCTTGCCGAGCAAATCCAGCGCCTGCTGCGAACCGGATACCATCAAGACTTGATCCGGCGTGATCGTCACGCCTTCGATAGACAATGAATCGGCAATCCACTCACGCAAAGGCGCGTAGCCATCGCTCGGACCGTATTGCAAAGCGACCTTGCCCTGACGCGACAAGACCGTATCGAAGGCCGTCTTCATGTGCTCGACCGGGAAGGTTTCCGGCGACGGCAAACCGCCGGCGAAGGAAATGATATCCGGGCGCATCGTGATTTTCAGAATTTCGCGAATGACCGAACTTTGCAGTTGCTCTGCGCGGTGTGCGAATTGCCATTTGATCGGCGTTGGATTTTCGATTTTCATTATTGCGATGCTCTATGACTGCGATGTGATGACCGGGGACGCTGCTCGATGCGGGGACGTCAATATTTTTAATTAAATATTCTCAATTTATTTCAGCGATCAATTCGATCTCTACGCATGCGCCCAAAGGAATTTGCGCCACGCCGAATGCCGAACGTGCATGCTTGCCTTGTTCGCCAAAGATTTCGCCGAACAGTTCGGAGGCGCCATTGGTGACCAGATGCTGTTCAATATAATCGCCGGTCGAATTGACCAGGCTCATGACCTTGACGATGCGTTTGACGCGATTCAAATCGCCGCCGCAGGCTGCCTGCAAGGTGGCGATCAGGTCGATGGCAACGCCGCGCGCAGCAATCTTGCCTTCTTCGGTTGTCATGTTTTTACCCAACTGACCGACCCACGGTTTGCCGTCCTTCTTGGCGATATGGCCGGACAGGAACACCGTGTTGCCGCTTTGCGCAAACATCACATATGCCGCGGCGGGTGTCGCCACTGCCGACAATTCAATGTTAAGCGCTTTCAGTTTTTCGTAAAAAGACATGCAAACTCCAGAATAGTAGATGCCATTTCCACACACGCAGAAATGCCAAATGAATAGGTTTCCGTGCACTGCAATTGCGACCACAACGCGCATCTTGCAAAAGTGTCATTGTGATGTGGCGCACACAGGAATACGCGTGATTATCTCAAATCTGCAGCATTTCTTGCCAACTATCGACACGATGAGGCAAGGCAGACAGATGGCCTTGCAAAACCGGACTGCGAAGTGCCAGCCACATGATACCAAGGCGAGGCGTTTTCTGTTCACTGCCTGCGCTTGATGGCCATTTTTTTACCGGCTGCGACAACGGCAATGATTGCCAGTGCAAACAGGAAGGTGCGCAGTTCCAGCGCTTCGCCAAGAATGGCCGCGGCGCCCAGCAGCGTGAGGAAGGGTTGTATCAGTTGCACCTGGCCGACGCGTGCAATGCCACCCAAGGCCAGGCCTTTGTACCAAAAGAAGAAACCGATAAACATCGAGAACAGCGACACGTAGGCAAAACCGACCCATGCGCCGACCGATGCCTTGACACCGTAATGAAAGGCCAGCCAGATTGTCACCGGCAGCACGATCGGCATCGACAAGACCAACGCCCACGAAATCACTTGCTGGCCGCTCATCGATTCCGACAGGCGACCACCTTCCGCATAACCCATCGCGGCAGCAATCACGGCAATCAGCATCGCCAGATCGCCCAGTTGAAAAGAACCGGCACCCTCGTCCAATGCAAACGCAGCAACCAGCGCGCTCCCTATCAATGCCGTGATCCAGAATCCTGTCGAAGGTCGTTCGCCGAAACGCAAGGCACCGAACAAGGCTGTCGCCAGCGGCAAGATACCCAGCATGATCGCGCCGTGCGACGCCGAAATCTGGCTCATCGCTATCGAAGAAAATACCGGGAAGCCGACCACCACACCCGATGCAATGATGCACAGGGATTTCACTTGCGCCCGGGTCGGACGGGGAGCGTTGGTCCACCACAGCAACAGCACCGAACAACAGGCCGCGACCACTGCACGCCCGAGTGCCATCAAGACCGGGTTCAATTCCGCCACTGCCACACGCGTGAACGGCAAGGTCAGGCTGAAAATCGCAATCCCGATCGCGCCCAGCCACATCCCTTTAGTTTCAGATGTCATGGATTTCATATTGGCGGGCACGGTAGCATTGCCGACCGCCTCATTGACATTAGTAGCGATGGCACCCTGGCCTTCATGCGCAGTCATGACCAGATCGCCCATGCTGAATAAAGCGTCAGCGCGATCATGATGGCGCAAAACAGGCGCTGCCATTTTTCCTGCGTCAGATAACGTCGCAACACTGCGCCTGTCGCGGCCCAGATACTCAGACACGGCAGATTGATTGCACTAAATAAAAGGCAAAACACGGCTATCGCCAACCACACTGGCTGCACGGATGGCAGGAAGGCAGACGCGCCAGTCACTGCCATCACCCATGCTTTGGGATTGGCGAACTGAAAGAGTGCCGCACCGATAAAAGACATCGGCCGCGCGTCATCTTCATCGCGACGACCAAACGCCATGCTGCGCAATTGCCACGCCAGATAGATGAGATAAGTGGAACCTATGGCTTTTAACACGATATGCAGCGCTGGGAGCGCCAAGATCAGACTGCCTGTCCCTGCTGCACACAGCGCCAGCATCACGCCAAAACCAAAGACGACACCCAGCATGTGCGGAATGCAACGCGCAAAACCGAAACGGATGCCGGATGAGGTCAACATGATGTTGTTCGGCCCCGGCGTGATCGACGAAACGAAGGCAAAAACGGACAGCGGCAGCAGGGATTCCATGGTGTTCCAAGAGGATGGCAAAGCGATTCTTTCATCGCCTTGCTGTTTTTATAGTCAAAACATCCTAATCGACAAAACCAATACAGTACCAGTACACTTCAGGAATTAATCTCTTCACTGTCATGGCAATATGACCAATACAGCCAAATCCCGCAGCACTCTTTCTGCCGCCAACCCAGCTGCTAACCCGAGCGCCCATTCAGCCGCTGTTGAGTTGCCGCGTCCGCTGCTATCGCGCCAGGCCGATAGCTCGCTGATCGAACAAATCGTGCAACTGGTGACGTCGCGCATAGACGATAAATTGCTGCGCACCGGCGCGCGCATGCCGTCGATACGGCAATTCTCATATGAACATGGCGTTTCACGCTTTACCGTGGTGGAAGCCTATGACCGACTGGTTGCCCGCGGCTTGCTGGAATCGCGGCGCGGCTCGGGATTTTATGTGCGCGATCGCGCCCCCATGCTTGCATTACGCAAGTCCGGCACACCGCGACCTAGCGCCGCATCCTCCCAACAGCTGGATGTGGTCTGGCTGGTGCGTAACATGTTCCGCCAACTGCCGGCAGAAAAAATGCCCGGTGTGGGTTCACTACCCAACGAGTGGCTGGATGGCGATCTGGTCGGCAATGCACTGCGATCCGTCAGCCGGCAAAATCAGAACATGCTGCTGCAATACGGAACGCCACAGGGTTTTCTGCCGCTGCGCCAGCAGCTGCAATTGAAGATGGCAGAACTGGAGATATCCGCCACGCCGGATCAGATCGTCACCACCTCGGGCGTGACGCAGGCATTGGATCTGGTCGCGCGCCATTACATCCAGCCCGGCGACACGATTTTTGTCGATGATCCGGCCTGGTTCCTGATGTTCGGTTCGTTTGCAATGCTGGGTGCCAAGGTGGTCGGCATCCCGCGCCTGGCTGACGGTCCGGATATCGGCAAGCTGGCCGAATTGGCCGCCTTGCACAGGCCGAAACTATTCGTCATCAATTCCGTCCTGCACAATCCAACCTCGACTTCATTATCCGCAGCCAAGGCCTTCCAGGTATTGAAGATCGCCGAGCAATACAATTTCATGATTGTCGAAGACGATATCTATTGCGATATGCACCCGGGAACCTCGGTGCAAGCTGCGACGCGGATTGCGGCCCTCGACCAATTGAATCGGGTGATCTATCTGGGCGGGTTTTCCAAAACGCTGGCGGCCAATTTGCGGGTCGGCTTCATCGCCACGTCCCACGACATCGCGCGCCATTTATCGGACCGCAAGATGCTGACCGCATTGACGACCACCGAAGTCACCGAGCGCGTAGTCTACAAGGTACTGTCCGAAGGCCATTACCGCAAACACAGCGACCGCTTGCGCGGCAAGCTGGATGCCATACGTGACAAGACAGCCAGGCAAATGGAGCGCATAGGCGCCAGAATCAATTTCAACTCACCGGCCGGCATGTTTCTCTGGACAGATCTCGGCTGCGATACCAACCTGCTGACGGAAAAAGCCATGGCCGAAGGCTATCTGCTGGCACCCGGCAGCCTGTTCTCTCCCAGCCAGTTGCCATCGACTAATATGCGTTTTAACGTCGCCGCAATGGGCGACCCCGGCCTGCTGCGTTTTCTGGAACGAAGCATCGCGCTGATACGCAGCAAAGCTTGATGCCAGAATTTGGCAACACGGCGCTTACAATCAGCGATCTTGAAATTACCGGTTTCGCCCCAATTTCCGACGAAACGTTTGAAAGTCTGGCTGAGGTCTGGCTTACTTGTCCTCTGCGCAATATCATGCAGGGTTGGTGAGCATGCTGTCAGGCTTTCGACATCGCTTCCCTAGTAAAACCCACATTATTTTTTGACACTTGAGGTAAAAATGGCCGCATCCGAACAAAAAAATCCAGAAAAGCAAACCCTGGGCTTTCAAGCCGAAGTAAAGCAATTGCTGCAACTGATGATTCATTCCTTGTATTCCAACAAGGAAATTTTCCTGCGCGAACTGATCTCCAACGCATCGGATGCGGCCGACAAGCTGCGTTTCGAAGCGATAGACAATAGCGCTTTATTCGAAAGCGATCCCGACCTGAAAATCAAGGTCAGCTTCGACAAGGAAAAACGCACGATCACGATCAGCGATAACGGCATTGGCATGACGCGCGAAGACGCGATCGAACATCTGGGCACCATCGCCAAATCCGGCACCAAGGAATTCTTTTCTCGCCTGTCAGGCGACCAGCAAAAGGATGCGGCATTGATCGGTCAGTTCGGCGTCGGCTTCTACTCCGGCTTCATCATCGCGGATCGCATCACGGTGGAAACCCGGCGCGCCGGCACAGCCGCCAATGAAGGCGTGCGCTGGGAATCGGAAGGCGCAGGCGACTTCACCGTCGAAGCGATCGACAAGCCGACCCGCGGCTCCGACATCATCCTGCACCTGCGCGAAGGCGAAGATGAATTCCTGTCGTCATGGAAACTGAAATCCATCATCCGCAAGTATTCCGACCATATCTCGCTGCCTATCATGATGGCGAAAGAAGAATGGGACGAAGAGAAGAAAGAAACAGTCACCCGCGACGAACTGGAAACCATCAACCAGGCCAGCGCACTGTGGGCGCGCAGCAAGAACGACATCACGCCTGAGCAATACACCGAGTTCTACAAACACGTATCGCATGACTTCGGCGAGCCGCTGACCTACACGCACAACCGCGTCGAAGGTCGAAGCGAATACACGCAACTGCTGTACATCCCGGCGCAGGCGCCGTTCGATCTGTGGGATCGCAACAAGCGCGGCGGCATCAAGCTGTACGTCAAGCGCGTCTTCATCATGGACGA
>CAYOQL010000067.1:0-7514 GCA_964406085.1 uncultured Herminiimonas sp. | reverse complement strand
AGCTATGTTGAACTGCGCGTGAACAATGGCAGCACACGCTTTGGCGTCGGTATCGATGGCAATATCGTAACGGCATCGTTCCGCGCGGTATTGAGCGCAGTCAATCGCGATATTGCTTTGTCCGCACAGTAATCATGTGCGCGCAAGAAAAAGCCGCTGATATCAGCGGCTTTTTTATTGACAGCTTGCAGCCTCGCTGCGAAATACTCTGCTTCAGTCGAGCCTCACGAGTCAACCGGTGCAAGCCTATCGTGCCAGACGTATGCCGGAAAACTGCCAGCGCGCCGTCGCCGGGAAAAAGTTACGATAGGTCGCACGGCTATGACCATCCGGCGTGACGCAGGATGAGCCGCGCAACACGTACTGGTTGGACATGAATTTGCCGTTGTACTCACCCAATGCGCCAGCGGCAGTGGCATAGCCGGGATAGGCTGAATAACTGCTGGCCGTCCATTGCCAGCAAGTGCCGAAAAATTGCATGCAGTCTTTCTGTGCATCATCCGAGGGCAATGCCAGCATTGCAGCGTGTTCCCACTCCGCCTCCGTCGGCAAACGTGCGCCCGCCCAGCGCGCATATGCATCTGCCTCAAAGTAAGCAATGTGCGCGACTGCCGCATCAAGGTTCAGTGCCTGCAATCCATGCAGGGAAAACGCATGCCATGCCGCCGCATCGCCGTCACCGCACTGTTGCCAGTACAAAGGATGCGTGAGTTGCTGGGCCTGCACCCAATCCCATCCTTCCGATAGCCACAAGGCGGGATTACCGTAGGCTCCGGATTCCACAAAAGCCAGATATTCGCGGTTCGTCACCAAACGTGATGCGAGCGCATACGGCTCCACGAATTGTCTGTGTACCGGCAGCTCGTTATCGAAACAGAAGCCTTGATCGTCATGCCCGATTTGCACCACGCCACCATTGAAAGATAACCATTGCAGTTCTGCCGATGGTTTTGCAACTAGGCGCGGCGTTTCGGTATAAGCCGGTTTCAATGGATTGCATGACAGCAAATGCAAGACATCCGTCATCATCAATTCCTGGTGCTGCTGCTCATGTTGCAAGCCAAGTTCCAGTAAATCACCGAGCTCGGCCTGGACATCGGCAAGCAGCGGATTCCGCAGCAATGCCAGCATGCGTGCATCCACCTCGCGCCTGTAATTCAACACATCGGCAAATGGCGGGCGCGTCAACAAGCCGCGTTGCGCACGCGCATGTTTGTCACCAATCCCGTTGTAATAGGAATTGAAGAGAACCCGGAAGGCGGGATGATACGGTTCAAAGTCTGGCTCAAAACGTTCGAGAATAAACGTTTCAAAAAACCAGGTCGTGTGCGCCAAATGCCATTTGATCGGACTGGCATCCGGCATCGACTGCACACAACAATCTTCTTCCGACAAGGGTTCGGCTAGCGCAACCGAGTGCGCGCGTACCGTTTCAAAGCGCAGGGACAAATCATGCGACTCATTGAGGCATAGGCGTTCTGTCTGTACGTTCATGATGTTCCATAATGTTGAAGGAGAGACATTGATCACGAGACACTACTTGCTTAAAGTCATCTTGCTCTTGATGGGCGGCAAAACGGAGCTGCCAAGGACTACTGAATCGATTCGACCGCTCAGCCCATCCAGCGTTCCAACCAGCATCACAAGCCTTCTATCTCAAACCAGCCGCGCATGACACACCATAAACCACTGCTGCGGATCGCTCCAGGTGGTCACGTTGCCGAATCCGGCTGCATTCAGCAAACTGATAAAACCCTGACGCGTGTATTTATAACTATTCTCGGTGTGTATCCGCTCGCCGCGCTCAAAGCGCCGCACGCCATCTGGCCAACGCACAGTCTGATCCGACGCGGCCTCCAGATGCATTTCAACGCGGCTCAATTTTTCATTGAAAAATCCACGATGGCGCCATTCGCGCACATCAAAGTCAGCATCCAGCAAACGATTCAGATGCTGCAATAAATTCAGATTGAAGGATGCTGTCACACCCAAGGCATCATCATACGCCGCACTGAGTATCGTGCTTTCCTTGACTAGATCGACACCGATCAGCAAACCGCCGTCCTTTGCCCCGTCCTGCTCGCAAGCGGCTTTGATCTGCTGCAAAAATATCAGTGCTTCATCCGGTGTGAAATTGCCTATCGACGAGCCCGGATAAAAAAACAGGCGTTGCGCGCTGCGTACATTTTCCGGCAATACCAGGTCAGCAGAAAAATCCGTGCCCACGCCCACCATGTCGATAACAGGAAATCGCTGCTGCAAGCGACTCACTGCATCGCTTAAAAAATCGATGGAGATATCGACAGGAACATACTGCGTCGGCTGCAAATATGGGAAAAGACTGGCAGCCTTCGCGCAATTACCGGCGCCGAGGTCAATCAGGGTCGCGCCAGTACCGCAAGCATCCGCAATCTCTTGCGCATGCTTGTGGAAAATTTCAGCCTCGGTGCGGGTTGGATAATATTCCGGCAGTTCGCAAATGGCTTCAAACAATTTGGAACCCAACGCATCGTATAAATACTTTGGTGAAGTCGTCGCTTGTGGCGCAGTCAAACCTGCCAGGAGTTCATCTTCAACGGATTGTTTGCGCTGTTCTACGAGTTGAATAAATTGTGCCAAGCTGGCTGCTCCCTATTGGATGTTGCAGATGGATGTTTCGATGATATCGGTCTGACTATGCACAGGTTTGTCCGTTCCTCACTATCCGTTCAAATCTGCCAGTTTAATCAAGCAAAGCTTGTTCCCTGCGATACCGCCCCCATATGGCATCGCAAGTCGCTGCAAATGCCGTGAAAACAATGCCATTTCTACCGTCATTACCGGTAAGACTTGCAAAATACCTGAGGCGACTGGTGCTAAGCTATGCCCACCATGCAGCAGGACTTGCTTAGGCAGCGCGGCAAGCACAGTGCGACAACCTTATCACGCAAAACAGGTATGCGTAATGTGCGCCTATCGTTGATCCTGCCACGCTCACACCTTGAGTCATACCTTGAATTCGCACTTTTAAAGTTAGCCAGTGAACCCATGATTCCGACGACGTCCAGAGAATTACAAAAAGGCAGTATCGCCACTTTGCGCGGACTCCTGACATTTCTACGCCCTTATGGAAAGCAGTTTGCACTGGCAGGCGTTGCGCTGGTGGTTGCCGCAGCGGCGACGCTGACGATTCCGTATGCGTTCCGCCAGATGATTGATCTCGGTTTCGGCGCCAACGGCATCCACGACACCGCGAGCATCAATACCTATTTCCTCGCCTTGTTCGGCGTCGCCTGCATACTGGCGGTTGCCACTGCCGCCCGCTTTTACATGGTCTCGTGGCTGGGCGAACGCGTGACGGCGGATGTACGCAGTGCCGTCTATTCACATGTGGTGACACAGAGCCCGCAGTTTTTTGAAACCACGCAAAGCGGTGAAGTCTTGTCGCGCATCACCACCGATACGACGCTGATTCAAACCCTGATCGGCACCAGCATATCGATGGCTTTGCGCAATGTGCTGTTGTTCATCGGCGGCCTCGTGATGCTGTTCGTGACGAGCATCAAACTGTCCTCGATTATCGTGGTGATGCTGATCGCAACGGTCCTGCCCATCGTATGGTTCGGCCGGCGCGTACGCACGCTGTCGCGCGATTCCCAGGACCGGGTTGCCGATGCATCCGCGCTGGCAGGTGAAATCCTGAACGCCATGCCGACCGTCCAGGCCTTCACACATGAAGAGATTGAATCCAGTCGTTTCGGCAAAACCGTGGAAGCAGCTTTCAGGACGGCGATGCGCCGCATACGCGCGCGCTCCATGCTGACGATGATCGCGATCCTGCTGATTTTCGGCGCCATCGTTTTCGTGTTGTGGCTGGGTGCCCATGCGGTCATCAACGGCACGATGAGCGGCGGCGAACTGGGCCAGTTCATTTTGTACTCGGCCATCGTCGCCGGCGCGATCGGCGCGCTGTCGGAAGTGATGGGCGATGCGCAGCGGGCGGCGGGGGCAACCGAACGCCTGCTGGAATTGCTGGCCGTGCAATCGCCTATCTCGTCACCGGCATCGCCAGTCACATTGCCACCGCGGCGCGCCAATGGCGCTGCCTTGGCACTGGATCTGGTGACCTTCCATTATCCGTCGCGCCCATTGACACCGGCCTTGTCGAATCTGTCGGTCGCTATCAAGGCCGGCGAAACGGTCGCAATAGTCGGCCCGTCCGGTGCTGGCAAGACTTCGCTATTCCAGTTGTTACTGCGTTTTTATGATCCGCAAGAAGGCGTGATCGAACTCGACGGTATCGATATACGCCAGCTTGACCTGCACGACTTGCGCAACACCATAGGCATCGTGCCGCAAGACACCGTGATCTTTTCTGCCAATGCGATGGAGAACATACGCTACGGCCGTCCCGATGCCACAGACGAAGAAGTCATCGCGGTTGCGAAACTTGCCGCCGCCCACGAATTCATTGAACGCCTGCCGGAAGGCTATCTCTCCTTCCTAGGCGAGCGTGGTGTGCGCCTGTCCGGCGGCCAGCGCCAGCGCATCGCCATCGCCCGCGCCTTGCTGAAAAACCCGCCTCTGCTCTTGCTCGACGAAGCCACCAGCGCGCTGGATGCAGAATCCGAGCGCCTGGTGCAAGGCGCACTGGAAGCGGCGATGGTCGGCCGTACCACACTGGTGATCGCGCATAGACTGGCAACCGTCAAACGCGCCGATCGCATCATCGTGATGGAACACGGCCGTATTGTCGAAACCGGCACGCACGCATCGCTGGTTGCCGCCGGCGGCTTGTATGCCAGTCTCGCTGCGCTGCAGTTCGGCCAGCATTAAACTCGATCTTGCCGGCTCGCCGGTCTATCTGCCCGTTCAGTTAAAATAGCGGTTTTCTGCGGAATGTGGGGATATCCATGTTCCGCTGCCAACAAAAATCACATACGGACTATGCATGAAACAATATCTTGACCTGGTGCGGACCGTACTCGATTCCGGAACCTGGCAGGAAAATCGTACTGGCATCCGCACCATCAGTATTCCCGGTGCGATGCTGCGTTTCGATCTGCAAAAAGACGGCTTCCCGGCGATCACCACCAAGCGCCTGGCGTTCAAATCGGTGATCGGCGAGTTGATCGGCTTTTTGCGCGCAAGCCGCAGCGCCGCCGAATTCCGCGCGCTGGGCTGCAAAGTCTGGGATCAAAATGCGAATGAAAACGCCGAATGGCTGGCAAATCCGTATCGCCTCGGTGAAGACGATCTGGGCCCGGTGTATGGCGTGCAATGGCGCCAATGGCCCGCCTACAAATTGCTGGATGCCGATAACAAAGACCAGATTAAAGATGCGCAAAAACGCGGCTTTCGCCTCATCTCGGCAGTCAGCGACGAGGGCATCGACAAGGTCTTGATGTACAAGGCGATCGACCAGTTGCGCGATTGCCTCGATACCATCGTCAATAATCCTGGTAGCCGCCGCATCCTGTTTCATGGATGGAACTGTGCCGACCTTGATGCAATTGCGCTACCAGCTTGCCACCTGCTGTACCAGTTCCTGCCTAATCAGACGACCAAAGAGATTTCGTTGTGCCTGTATATACGCAGCAACGATCTCGGCCTCGGCACACCTTTCAATCTGGCAGAAGCCGCCGCCCTGCTGCACGTAGTCGGGCGACTGACCGGTTACAAACCGAAGTGGTTCACTTACTTCATCGGCGATGCGCACATCTATGAAAATCATCTGGATATGTTGAATGAACAAATGACGCGCACACCTTATGCGGCGCCCCAGCTGGTGCTGTCGGATCGCATACCGGATTACGCGATCACCGGAAAATACGAACCGGAATGGCTGGAGAAACTCGAACCCGGCGATTTCAGTCTCGCAAACTACGAACATCACGCGCCTATCAGCGCACCGATGGCAGTTTAATCCTGTTGCCAGATCGAATCACATGCCTGCACATTTAACCATCGTCGTCGCCACCGATACCAATAACGGTATCGGCATCAACAACACCTTGCCATGGCATTTGCCGGAAGATCTTGCGCATTTCAAGCGCACCACGTCCGGCCACGCCATCATCATGGGGCGCAAGACCTTCGATTCCATCGGCCGGCCTTTGCCGAATCGTCGCAATATCGTCATCACGCGCAATCCCGACTGGCAACATGCCGGCGTGGAAGCCGTGACATCGATAGCGGCAGCCAAAGAACTCATCGGCGACCAGCAGGCATTCATCATCGGCGGCGCGCAGATTTACGCCGATACGCTGGCGGCCACCAACCGCCTGATCGTGACCAGGATCGACAAGCGCTTCGACTGCGATGCATTTTTCCCTGCAATTGACCTCAAGCAATGGCAAGAAGTAGCGCGGGAAGAACATCATTCCGAAGCGAATGGTTTCGATTACGCCTACATAACCTATGACCGCATCGTTTAGAGTTGAGGCTGAGCCAAAGTTTTTGTCATATCGCCGTCACGTCCACGCGCGACACTAGCGATACTGTCGTATCACTCTGGTAACAAGAGGCCGCAGATCACAAGATCCACGGCTTTTTCTCCCCAAATTCTGTATATATCTGCGAAAATTCGCTTTCCTTATTAGGTACCCAATAGGGTCCACTTCCGTCGTCTTGGAGACTGCATGAAATTCCGTTTTCCCATCGTCATCATCGATGAAGATTTTCGTTCCGAAAACACCTCGGGCCTTGGCATACGCGCGCTCGCCGATGCGATGGAAAAAGAAGGCATGGAAGTGCTGGGCGTCACCAGCTACGGCGATCTGTCGCAATTCGCGCAACAGCAATCGCGTGCATCCGCTTTCATCCTGTCTATCGACGATGAAGAATTCGGTGCAGGCTCGTTTGAAGAAACCGATCACGCACTGAAATCGCTGCGCGCCTTCGTGGAAGAAATTCGCCACAAGAATGCCGACATCCCGATTTATCTGTATGGCGAAACACGCACTTCGCGCCATATCCCGAATGACATCCTGCGCGAACTGCACGGCTTCATTCACATGTTCGAAGACACGCCTGAGTTCGTCGCGCGCCACATCATCCGCGAAGCCAAATCCTATATGGATGGCTTGTCGCCACCCTTTTTCCGCGCGCTGGTGCATTACGCGCAAGATGGCTCGTACTCATGGCACTGCCCTGGTCACTCGGGTGGCGTCGCCTTCCTGAAATCGCCTATCGGCCAGATGTTCCACCAATTCTTTGGTGAAAACATGCTGCGCGCCGACGTCTGTAACGCGGTGGAAGAACTCGGCCAGTTGCTGGATCATACCGGCCCGGTTGCCGCGTCCGAGCGCAATGCTGCGCGCATCTTCAATGCCGATCACTGCTACTTCGTGACGAACGGCACCTCGACCTCGAACAAGATGGTCTGGCACTCGACGGTCGCGCCTGGCGACATCGTTGTAGTCGATCGCAACTGCCATAAATCGATTCTGCATTCGATCATCATGTGCGGCGCGATTCCGGTATTCCTGATGCCGACCCGTAATCACCTCGGCATCATCGGCCCAATTCCATTG
>CAYOQL010000066.1:0-7947 GCA_964406085.1 uncultured Herminiimonas sp. | reverse complement strand
GGCATCACGGAAATCATGGTGAATGTCAGTTATCTGCATCAAAAGATAGAAGACTATTTCGGCGAAGGCCAGCGCTTTGGTGCGCAGATAGGGTATTCGTTTGAAGGCTACATGACCGATGATGGGGACGTCATGCCCAAACCTATCGGTTCTGCCGGAGGCCTGAAAAAGATTCAGGAATTCGGCGGCTTCTTCGACGAAACCACGCTCGTCATTTGCGGCGATGCGTTGATCGATCTGGATATCAAATCCGCATTGTTTGAACACAGACAAAAAGGGGCAATGGTCAGCATCATCACGAAAGAAGTCGCGCCTGAAAAAACCGTCGACTACGGCATGGTGGTCACTGACGAAGAGGGGCGCGTGCTGTCCTTCCAGGAGAAACCCAGGCCGGAAGAAGCGTTATCCAATCTCGCCAGTACCGGCATTTATATCTTCGAGCCGGAAGTGCTGGATCTGATTCCGTCGGATGTGGAATTCGATATCGGTTCACAGCTGTTCCCGCTATTGGTAGAGAAGGGCGTACCTTTCTTTGCACAAAAGCGCTTCTTCAACTGGATCGATATCGGCAACGTCAAAGATTATTGGGCCGTGTCGCAAAGCGTGATGCTGGGCGAGATGGCGCACATGACGATGCCTGGTACTCAGATCAAGGAAGGTGTGTGGGTCGGATTGAACACCCACATCGACTGGGAAGGCACGACAATAGAAGGCCCTGTTTATATCGGTTCCGGCAGCACGATAGAAGCCGGCAGCACCATCATAGGACCAACTTGGATAGGTCACGGCAGCCAGATCTGCAGCGGTTCAAGAGTCGAGCGCAGCATCCTGTTTGAATACACGCGCGTGTCACCGCATTCCAGCATGTCGGAGCTGGTGGTTTGTACCGATTACTGTGTCAGCCGTGAAGGCAAGATGCGCCATGTGTCTGATTGCGTCGAAGATGCTTGGCGCGATGCGCGTGATAGGCGCGGCACGACACGTCCGGCGGCTGAGTCGGCGATGCCAGATATCCCGGTGCGCAAGCTAGAGGATGCTGCGTGAAGATTTATCCTGTCATTTTGTCTGGCGGTTCCGGCAGCCGATTGTGGCCGCTGTCGCGCGCAGCATTGCCCAAGCAGTTGCTCCCCTTGCTTACCGAACACACGATGCTGCAGGAAACCGTCTTGCGCGTCGCAGATTGGGACGAGATCGCTGCGCCACTGATTGTGTGCGGCAATGATCATCGTTTTCTGGTGGCAGAACAATTGCGGCAGATCGACGTCACACCGACCGCGATCTTGCTGGAAGCCGAAGGCCGCAATACGGCACCGGCGGTTGCGGTCGCCGCGCATTATCTGCGCGCACGCGACCCCGATGCCTTGATGCTGGTGTTGCCAGCCGATCATCTGATTCTGGATACGGATGCATTTCACAATGCCGTGCTGCGCGCCGCCAACGCGCTGGGCGACTCATTGGCGACCTTCGGTATTGTTCCGACCGGTGCGGAAACCGGATACGGCTATATACGTCGCGGTGCGGCGATCGATGAATCCGGCCGCAGTTTTGCGGTAGAGCAGTTTGTTGAGAAGCCTGATCGTGACACTGCAGAGCGCTTTATCGCCGATGAACGCTATTCATGGAATAGCGGCATGTTCCTGTTCCGCGCCGATACCTATCTGGCCGAGCTTGCGCGTCTGCAGCCGGAAATGGCGGCGTGCAGCAAGGTCGCCGTCGATGATGCATATGGTGATCTGTCTTTTTGCCGTTTGAATGAGGCCGCGTATGCGGCGTGTCCTGCGCAATCGATAGACTTTGCCGTGATGGAACACACCCGCCATGCGATCGTGATTCCGGTCGACATAGGCTGGAGCGATGTCGGTTCGTGGTCGGCGCTGTGCGAAATGCAGGATGGCAATGCGGAAGAAAATGTATTGCAGGGCGATGTCTATACCGACAATGTACACAACTCCCTGATACGCGCCGAGAGTCGTTTTGTTGCGGTCATCGGACTGGAAAATATCGTCGTGGTCGAGACCAAGGATGCAGTCCTGATCGTCAACAAGGATCAGGTGCAGCGCGTCAAGAATGTGGTCGACTTTTTAAAGCAGAAAAAACGCTGCGAACACTTGAATCACACCCGGGTCTACCGGCCGTGGGGTTCGTATGAACCTATCGATTCCGGCGAACGCTTTCAAGTCAAGCGCATCACTGTCGATCCCGGCGAAAAGCTGTCACTGCAGATGCATCACCATCGCGCCGAACACTGGGTCGTCGTCACCGGCACCGCGCGCATCACGTGCGGCGAGACGGTCAAGCTGCTGACTGAAAATGAATCCATTTACATCCCGATAGGCATGACACACAGACTGGAAAATCCCGGCAAGATGCCGCTCCATCTGATCGAAGTGCAATCGGGCGCCTACCTTGGCGAAGATGACATCGTGCGCTTCGACGATGTGTATCAAAGGGCATGAAGGAATGATGATGGATTTAAAAGACTTTCCCTTCCCGACCTATGACGAAAAAAATACCGAAGATAAATTGATCGTTCAATTACATGAGCAACGGATAGACGGTCGCGTCACGCGCATTGCAACATTTGGCGAACAGCAGGTGTGGTGGGAATTGGCCGGTGCAAATGAAAGCCTGCCGCCCCCTTTGGTGGTGCACGATATGGCGGCGACTGCCCTGGTATTTGTAGCCATGCATCGCGGCCAGGATATGCATATCGATGGCCCGGTGACTTTCTCGCTATTGAAAAATCTGGAAGACCTGATTGCATGCTGGGTTGCGTGGCGGCCGGACTTGTATCGTCCTATCCAGGTCAGTGCCGCACAGGAATTGCCCGATGACGCAATCCGCTTGCCGCAAACACGGCAAGCGGTCGCCGCCTTTTCCGGCGGGCTGGATGCGTCGTTCACTGCGTGGCGGCATGTGACCGGACGCGCGGGACGCCGCAGCTATCATTTGCTGGCCGGCGTGTTGATTCAGGGTTTCGATATCGCCTTGAATGCCGATGCGGCATTTGCGATAACTACTGCCTCGGCTGCCGATTCTCTGCAATCGATCAATGTACCGATGGTGACCTTGAAGACCAACTGGCGCGACGTCGCATGCGTCAACTGGGAAATGGAATTCGGCAACGGCGTGGCCACGTGTCTACGCAACTGGCAGGGCAGCGCCCATGCGGGCCTGGTCGGTTCCGACGAGGATTACACAAGGCTCGTGTTGCCGTGGGGTGGCAATCCGATCACCTACGCGATGTTGTCCAGCCACGATTTTCAGATTGTGTATGACGGCGGTGAATTTGCCCGTACTGAAAAAGCCGAACGCATCCTCGACTGGGAAACCGGCTTGCGCAATCTGCGCGTTTGCTGGGAAGGGCCGCTGACCGGACGCAATTGCGGCCGTTGCGAAAAATGCCTGCGCACTAAACTCAACTTCATGGCGGTCGGTGCCGCATTGCCCGAATCGCTGGCGGGCCGTCCCACTGATGCGCAGATACGTGCACTGCGTGCCGGCAATCATGCGCAACTGGTCTTGCTGGACGAGATCGTGCAGATCGCCGAAAAGCGCAAGATCTCGGATCCGTGGGTGCGCGCACTGAAGTTGACGATACGCAAGAATCGCTTTCTGAATAAATTCACCATATTCAGTGCGACCAGAAGAGTACTTGGAAAAATAAAACGCACACTGGTGTCGCGATGAAAAATATGCGGCGTGTGGTGCCGTGGGCCATCGTCGATAGCGTCGGCGTCGGCCTGCTCGGCTTTGTGACGCTCGCCATCATGACACGCGTACTGACGCCTACCGACTTCGGTAGCGTCGCATTTGCACAATCCATCGTCGTCCTGACGCAGCTGGTGATCGGCCTCGGTATTAACGAGGCGCTGATACAGCGCCGCCCGATAGACATGCTGCATATCGATAGTGCATTCTGGATGTCCATCCTGCTTGGTTTGTCCGGCTTTGTATTTTGTTTGCTGGTCGGCTTGTACTTCATCTATGCGATGCAGCAGCCTTTGGTCGGCACCATCCTGATCGCTGAAGGCAGCGCTTGTCTGTTTACCGGTTTGAATCTGTTGCCGTCGGCCATGCTGGATCGCAAGCTGCGCACCAAGGCAATCGCACGACGCACGGTGGCCGGCAAGTTAAGTTACTGCTTTGTCGCCATCGGCCTGGCGCTGGCGGGTTTTGGTGTCTGGAGCATCGTCGCTGCAGGCATCGTGCAGAATATTCTGCTGACGCTGATTTTCTGGCGCGGCCACAAGCGCAAGCCCTTGCGTCGCTTTTCATGGATGCACGCGAAGCAGTTGATCGTGTTCGGCTTCCCGGTGATGCTGGAAGGCGCATTGTGGGCTTTCCTGACGCGCGTGTTCAGCTTGCTGATCGGTGCGATGCACGGCTTGAGCATGCTGGGCTTTGTCAGTGTTGCATTCAAGGCCACCGATGCCCTGTCGAATATTGTTGGCAGTGTGGCCGGCCGTATCGGCTTGCCACTGTTCTCGTCTATGCAGAAAGAAAAGGAGCGTCTGCAACATTCCTTCCTGCAGGTGACGGAAGTGATGGCCTTTGTGTCGACGCCCATCTTTGTCGGTCTGGCTTTGACGACAGGGCAGTGGGTACCCTTGCTGCTGGGCGACAAATGGTCAGACGCGATCCCGATGATCGTGATTCTGTGCCTGGTATGGGCAATCAGTTTTACGCGTGTGTTTGTCAGTCCGTATTTGCGCGCTCTCGGTTATCCGCGTGCCTTGCTGCTGCCGGCCGTGTGTGCGAGTGCCTGCACGATTGCTGCCGTATTCCTGACTGCGCATCAATCGGCCATTTACATCATCGCGGCATGGTCATGCCGCGTGCTGGTGACCTATCCACTGGGTCTTTATCTATTGCGCAAATATGCGCACATCAGTTTCCGCCGCCAGCTGCAACCCTTGCTCACGCCATTCTTTTGCGTGTTCGTGATGGCAACGTGCGTGGAAGCTGCGCAGATGGCGATTGCGCGCGCGGCGTGGTCCAATCTTGCTGTTCTGATGCTGTCGGTGACAGTCGGTGTGATCAGTTACGCTGCAGTGGTCTTGCTGATGTATCGCAAGGCACTGCCCGATATGCTGGCGAACTGGCGTAGCGGCGAATTGAAAAGCCGCTAAGCCGGATGTTCTCAGCTTAGTGGTATTCAGTCGTCACGGATTCAAGATTCGTGCTCTTGGCAGGCCGCTCTTTGCCGGACAGATAATAGGCGACTTCCTCCATCCATGAGTCTGTCGGTGCTGGCTTCAAGCTGAAAACCGGCAGCAAGGCGACCACACCAATCAACAATAACCTGCGATCGAAGTGGATGATTCGATTGCGGATCAAATGTGCAAAGCTCAGGCCGACGATGGCGCCTAATACAAAGCCGCTGACCACTTCCGAGACTGAATGCACATGTACTGCCAGGCGGGAAATGCCGATCGCAATGCCGAAGATGAGTCCGCCCAGCAAACCGATTCGCTGTATCTGAAGCGTCTGTTTTTGCAGCAGAAGCGCCATCAACGCCGGTGCAATCGCCGTGGCGCGCATCGCGTGCCCACTGATGCCGGTGAAATCAAGTGCCGGTATGCCTGCACCCCAGCCGATATGGGCGATCTTGGTCGCGACGACCAGCACGATTCCCGAGCCAAATAAAAAAGACCACTGGAAAAATGGCTTCCATGCGCGTGCACCAGCCAGCCAGAATGCCAGCAAGGCAGCCAGTGGCATCGTGAAGTTGCTATCCGCAAGTTTGGTGAAGGCAGCCCAAAAAATCATGCTTGCTGCCCATCATGGAATGCTGAAGTCGAAGTATCTATGCGGGTGTCTGTCTGTAACCTTATTTGTATCCTCACTTGCATCCTCATCTTCATGCAGCCTTCTTGCCAGTTTGCCTTTCGGGCTGGTTTCGATAGGCAAGCAACAGCATGACGATACCGAGTGCGATCAAGGGCACCGACAGCATCTGCCCCGCAGAAATCGTGATGCGGGCAAAATGCACTTCGTAATCCGGTGTGCGGAAGTATTCGGTGAAGAAGCGGGCCGAACCATACAGCAGGGAGAACATGCCGCCGACTGCCATGCGCGGACGCGGTTTGCGCGAGAAGATCCACAGCAGGATGAACATCAGCAAGCCATCGACCAACGCCTGATACAGCGGTGAAGGATGACGCGGCAGGTTGTCGACATTCGGCCAGATCATGGCCCACGGCAGCGACGCATCGGCGACGCGGCCCGGCAGTTCGGCATTGATGAAATTACCGAGCCGACCAAAGGCATAACCGAGCGGCACCATGGGCGCGATGAAATCCCATACGTCGAGCACATTTCGGCCTTGTTTGCGGGCCCAGATACTCATTGCAAACAGCACACCGAGGAAGCCGCCATGGAAGGACATGCCGCCTTTCCACACCTTGAAGATTTCCAGCGGATGCGAGAAGTAATAGGCAGGATCGTAGAACAGCACTTCGCCCAGACGACCGCCGATGATCACGCCGAGCACGCCATAGAACAGCATGTCGTCGATGTCTTCCTTCTTCCAGCCGGCACCGGCAATATGCGGCTGCTTGATGCGTATGCGTGCCAGCCAGATGAATTGCGCAAATGCGGCGAGGTACATCAAACCGTACCAGCGTATAGCGAGTGGACCGATTGAGAGTGCAACCGGGTCGGGCATAGGGTGTATCCACATAATCTATTTCTTTCGCAACAATTCAAGAAAAGCATTCAGCACTGGCGACGCATTATCGCGTCGCCATGCGAGGCCGGTTTCGACCAGCGGCGTTTTGTTCGCCAGCGGTTTGTAGTCGACACCAGGCCGTTTTAAATTCGATACGGATTGTGGCACAAGCGCGATACCCATGCCGGCCGACACCAAGCCTATGATGGTTTGCATCTGGATGGCTTCCTGCCCGATATGCGGGGTCAGGCCTGCATCGCGGTAGCAAGCCAGGATTGCATCATGGAAGGCGGGAGCAATACGTCGCGGGAAAATAATCAGCGGTAATTCGGCCAGTGCCTGAAGGGCAACGCTCTGCTTGCCACGTAGCGCCTTCAGTCCCTTAGGTGCAGCAAGAATCAAAGGTTCCGATAACACGGGTAAATAATCCAGTTGCAATTTTGCCTTGTCCGGTAAAGGCGGGATCAACAGGCCGACATCGATGCGACCCTGCATCAGATCATCCAGCTGCACATCGGTGGTCGCTTCGCGCAAATCGATTTCGACGCCCGGATAAGATTCACGAAATTCGCGCAGGAAAGGCGGCAGCACGCTGTAATCTGCAGTCGATACAAATGCCAGCGACAAGCGGCCGGATGCGCCGGATGCGGCGCGGCGCATCAAATCGGGCAGCGCGGCAGTTTGCTGCAGGATGCGTTGCGCCTCGGGCAGCAATGCCGTCCCGGCGGACGTCAATGCCACACTGCGGCTGGTGCGACGAAACAGTTGTACGCCCAGCATGGCTTCCAGCGACTGGATCGCCTGCGACAAGGGCGGTTGCGTCATGTGCAGCCGGATCGCCGCACGGCCGAAATGCATTTCTTCGGCGACGGTGACAAAGTAGCGTAATTGTCTGAGCTCTATATTCATGGTCCTGCATTGCTTGCAAGCATTGATGGAGTGGTGCTGCAGGGATTCGATCGCGCTGTCAGATTGCCTCGATCGATATTTTATACATATTGATCATGATGGAATCATATATTTGACACATAGCCTAACGCAAGGCAATCTAGGCGCTCTTTTCAAGGATTTGCCCTGTTACCGGGCAGGCAAGCGTTGCAGCCTCTGTATCTTTGCTTTTACTTTGTATATAAATGCAGCGCACTACCGATTTGTAATCTTTCTGGAGTCATCATGGCCTTCAATCGCCGCTCGAAAAACATCACGCAAGGCGTGTCCCGCAGTCCTAACCGTTCCATGTATTACGCCATGGGTTACGAAAAGGCCGATTTCGA
>CAYOQL010000065.1:0-8059 GCA_964406085.1 uncultured Herminiimonas sp. | reverse complement strand
GTTTTGAGTACGCGCCATTGCCGACCACGCGCACGATCACTTCCTTGTAGCCGCCGACTTCAGAAGCGGATTCGGACACCATTTCTATCTGCCAGCGATTGCGTTCGGCGAAGCGCGTATACATGCGCAACAGATCGCCGGCAAACAAGGCCGATTCGTCGCCGCCGGTGCCTGCCCGGATCTCCAGAAAAATATTGCGTTCGTCGTTAGGATCTTTCGGGAGCAGCATTTTTTGCAGGTCAATTTCCAGTTGCTCCATGCGGGCCTTTGCGGCGGCCATTTCTTCCTGGGCAAATTCCTTCATGTCCGGATCGGACAGCATGCCTTGTGCATCCTTGATGTCGTTATCGGCTTGCGTGTAATTGGCGTACAAGGCAACCAGCGGGCCGAGCTCGGCATGTTCGCGCGTCATCTTGCGATACGTATCCATATTGGAGGTAGCGTCTTCCTGCATCAGCAGCACATTCAGTTCGGCCAATCGTTCGGTCAATTGATCGAGCTTGGCGAGCATGGATGGTTTCATCATGATATTCAGTCTTGTATCGGGGTTTGATTCTGGTGGCTTGCGCAGTTTAACGTGCCGCAAACAAGGGTTCTGCAATCGGCTATGGCAGCCGTGCAGGTTAGCGAAAGAGCGTCGCTAGCGCTTGGTGCGGAAGAGTTGCGGCAACAAGGCGACGAGGCGGGCACGCTCGTCGCCTTGTGCATTGTTCAATGCCTGTTGCGGGCCATGCAGGAATTTTGCGGTCAGGCCTTTCGACAGCGCTTCCAGTACGACATCAATGTCCTCACCTTTGGCCAGCAGCTTGCGCGCACGTTCCAGCTCCAGCATGCGCATGGTTTCGCTGGATTCATGCAAGTCTTGAATCACGGGAACGACGGCGCGCGTATCCATCCAGTGCATGAAGGATTGCACGCGTGTCTCGATGATGGCTTCTGCCTGCGCGACTGCGGCCTGGCGATTTTCCACGCCGGTTTGAACAAAATTACCCAGATCATCGACGGTGTACAGGAACACGTCATCGAGGCGGCCGATCTCCGGTTCAATATCGCGCGGCACGGCCAGATCGACCATGAACATCGGTTTGTGACGACGCGTCTTGATCGCGCGCTCGACCATGCCGAGGCCGATGATAGGGAGCGATGACGCGGTCGATGAAATCACGATGTCGTAAGTCGCCAGCTGGTCAGGCAAGTCGGCGAGGCGAATGGCGCGTCCATTAAAGCGATGCGCCAGCACTTCGCCGCGTTCCAGCGTGCGGTTGGCGATGGTCAGCGATTGTGGATTTTGTGCCGCGAAATGAGTGGCGCACAATTCGATCATTTCACCGGCCCCGATGAACAGTACATTCTGTTCTGAGAGCTTGTCGAAAATACGTTGCGACATGCGCACCGAAGCGGCGGCCATGGACACACTATGCGCGCCGATTTCGGTCGTGCTGCGCACTTCCTTGGCGACGGCGAACGTGCGCTGGAACATTTGATGCAAATATGTGCCGAGACCGCCGGCTGCTTCTGCCTGGCGCACCGCATCCTTCATTTGGCCGAGTATCTGGGGTTCGCCCAACACCATCGAGTCCAGCCCCGATGCGACGCGGAACGCATGGCGTACTGCATTGTCTTGCGGGAGCGCGTACAGGAAGGGACGTAACTCCGTATAAGGCAGCTTGTGATAATCGGCGAGGAAATGCGCAGTCAGGTCGATCGCTTCATTCACGCCGCCCGGCAATTGACTCGCCGCATACAACTCGGTGCGATTGCAGGTGGAGAGGATCGCTGCCTCATCGGAAATGATTTTGCTGTTGCTGCGGCCATACCACTCACGTGCGGAAGCTACCGCTTGACCGAGCTGGTCAGCAGGAAAGGCTACCTTTTCGCGCAATGAAACAGGCGCTGTGGTGTGGTTGAGGCCGACGGCCAGCAGTTGCATATAGGACACCAACATTCGGATTGAATCGAAGCATATTATAGCCTGTTGCAATATGGCACGAGGCTCTTGCCGCAGGGCATACAGTGCGGTGTTTTCAGTATATTAAATGCTGCGACAGAGTGGCAGGCTGAGTGTAAAGGTCGTGCCCTGGCCCGCAATACTGATGAAGCTGATGTCGCCGAGATGACGTTCGATTACGGTTTTCACGAATACCAGTCCCAGGCCGACACCGTCGTGACGCGGCTGGTCAGGTAAATCGACACGCTGGAAGCGCTGGAAGAGCTTGCTTTGATCGGCTTCGGCAATGCCATAACCATGATCGCAAATGCCGCACATGATGCGTGTTTGCTCGTCCACTTCTGTCAGCCATAAGGTACACAGAATGCTGGTGTGGTCGGGACTGTAATTGATGGCATTGGACATCAGATTACTCAGCGCACGCGTCAGCAAGGTGCGATCGGCATTGACTGGATATTCGCCATCCTTGATCTCGACTTGTAAATGGATGTGCCGGCTTTTTGCCAGCGACCACATTTCATCGGCGGCATCAAACAACAGATCCTGGAAGTCGACTTCCTCCAGTCGATATTCTTGCGATTCTGCACGTGCCAATTGCACAAAATTGTCTGCCAGGCCCAGCGTTTTGCGGCAGGCTTTTTCTATTCGTGCAAAGAGTTCTGCCTGTGGCAGTTCGGACGAGCTTTCATGCTGTAATTCCAGCAAGGCCAGAATCGATGCCTGCGGTGCACGCATGTCATGCGACAGAAAGCGCAAGGTTTCATCGCGGCTGCGTTCAATTGCACGTATCGTGGAGATGTCGAGAATGCTGACGATCCAGCCTGTCAATAAATTTGTCGCCGAATAACAAGGGCCGCTTTTAACCAGTAGATCACGCCCGGTGTGATCTTGCGCGGAGACGCCATTAAGCAGGGCTTGAGCGTGATTGAGATCGAGCAGGTGCTGCCATTCAAAAGACAGATTGACAGCCTGGTCTACCGGGACCGGCACCTTGAGTTGCGCCAACAATTCAATGACCGAGCTTCCTCGCAGATCGTTGCGCCCCAGACTCCAGTAATAATCTTTTGCATGCCGGTTCGCGAGCAGGATGAGTCCGTCGACGGAAGTCACGAGCGTGGCATCCGGCAGGTTGTCGAGATTGTCGGACACGAACTGGCGCAGATCGCGAACCCGGCGCGCGGCATTCTTCATGGCGGCGATGCGCTGTTCCAGAATATCGGTGGCATCCTCGGCGGGCAGTGCAATTTTTTCTTCCGGCAGCAGATGTGGCTCCCGGTCGAGGCGCGTGAATTCCTGGCCCAGATAGTTGATGGCCGCTTCCAGTCTGCGCCAACTCCACAAAGGATAGGAGATCACGATGGCAATGATGGCGATTGAGGGTGGCAGCCATATATTCATGAAACGCAAACCAATATAGCTGCTGATAACCGTCACCAACAGCCACATGCCTGCCGCGAACAAGGCCAGACGCGGCGACAGCAGCAGGTAACCCAGCATCGCCATGAATACCGGAGCGATAGCAAACAGTATCGTCTCCAGCGGCGTGGCCACATGTATGCTTTTCCCCTGTATCAGGTTGCTGAGAATTTGTGCGTGGATTTCAATCCCGGGCATCGCCCCGGTATTGCCGGAAACCGGTGTCGGATACGAATCCGTCATGCCCGGCGCAGTTGCGCCTATCAGCACATATTTGCCGGTGAAAAATTCGGCGGGAACCTCTCCGCGCAATACTGCGACATACGGAATCGATTGGATGTAGCCGACGTTGCCGGCGAACGGGATATACATTTGGTCGGCGCGTTGCCAACGGTCGACGCCGGCAGCCCTGGTTTGTACGTCGCTGGCGGGAAGTGCTGGCGTGACTGTTCCTGATTCGCCGAGAGTCAAGAGCGCGGCCGAGAAATTCGGCCACCATGTGCCGCTTTGACCCTCACGTAAAAAGACGCTGCGTACTACCCCATCGTTATCGTGCGTCAGGTTGATATGGCCCAGTGCACCAGCGGCCTGCATTAATTCTTGCGTCGGCAGGCTGGCGGTCAGGCCGTGGCCCGCATTGGTCAGTGTCACCGGTAAAACAGTGCGGCCATTTTGTGATAGCGCAGTTGCCAGTTGGCGATCACCGGATGCAGAGCCGCCAGCTTGCGGCGGCTCCGGTTCCGACAGGATGACGTCAAGCCCGATCGCGCGCGGCTTTGCCTGATTCAGTTTGGTGATCAGCGCTGCATGCGTGCTGCGCGGCCATGGCCAGCGCCCGAGTTGCGCCAGACTATAGTCATCAATTGCCACGATGATGATGTCATCCGGTGTCGGCTTGCTGGACGTAGACAAAAACAGGTCGTAGCGTGATTGATCCAGCCGGCTAAGGCCATTTTGCCAACTGGCGATTGCCGCAATGGTCATCAGGATGAGGAGCAATACCAGCCACTCACGCAGCGCAAGACGCCGCCTGAGTGGAGAAAGCCATCGAGGTTTCATCAATTGTGTGCTGAGCGGCTTAGCGGGACGAATTGCGCGAGACTTCCTTCGTACGCAAAGGATGCCCGTCGTTGATGATCCATTGATCCGTCACGATCAAGGTCTGCGCCAGCGAGTAGGGATTACTGCTGCCATCCGCATTCACGCTTTGCACGCGGGCGAAGTAAGTGCCGAAAGATGGGCGAGGGAGTCTGATTTCATTGCCGGTAACGCTGGTGGTAAACAGCAGCCAGCTGAATTCCAGATCGCGTGCGACCTGCACGTTGTACTTTTGGTTGATGGAGCCAGGCCAGCGTAATACCAGTTCCTTGAAATCACCATCGGCTACCGACGGCGCTGCCTGGGTCGGCAATGCTTTGATAGATTCTGTGCGATTTCTGATATTGGCGGCCATCGTGCGTGGCATCCCCTCCAGGCCGAATTTATCAATCGCGGCAATCCGGATAAAGTAATTGCCCTCCTGGATATTGTTTACAACGACTTCACTGGAGTTACTACTGGCTTCCGCCAGCAGATTCAACATCTCGCCATCCTGTGCAATTTGCAAGTGATAAGCGCGCGCGTCGGCGCTGGGTTCTATTGTAAATTTCGCCGCTTCATCTTGTCGATAAGGCTTGCCTGCCAATTGTGGTGGTGGCAGCAGATCGATCGCCGGACCGACCACCTCACGCGTGATGATGTTGCCTTTGGCGAGCGGCAACAGGCGGGTTTCCGGTGCTTGTTGCGAGCCGATGGCAACGCGCCCTTCCAATACTTCCGTGGCGACTTTTTGGTTGTCTATACCGACGCGGAAATAAGTGCCGCGTACGCCAGCTACCGACAGCGGCGTATGGACTTCGAAGCGACCGCGATTCACATCCAGTGGTGATACACGCGATACAACGCGACCGCGCATCAATTTGACTTCGGTACGCGGGCTGCCGGTGTAAAGAGATTTGCGTAATTTGGTAACCAGGACGCTGCTGTTCGATGGCAGCGACACGCGCGATTCATCGGCCAGCGACATCGTCAGGAAGCTGTTGGCTTCAGTCGTGATGCGCATGCCTTCAGTGATGCGGCTGCCGATGTTCAGGATGGTCGAGCTGCCATCCGCTGCCGTTGCCGTGATCGAACCATTGCGGGCGATCACGGTTGCTTCACTTGGTTCGTCTGCCAATAGTTCGGCCGGGATGATGATGGCCGTGCCGATAGGAATGTTGCTGTCTTTATTGATTTTATTCGCTTGCCCGATCGCGATCCAGTTGCCGCTACGAGTCGTCAAGCGCTGAGCGATGGATATCAGGGTGTCGCCTGACTGCGCGTAATAGGTAATGCTGGATAGATTGACTTTGATGCTGCCTGGGGTTTGAGCGGAAACGGGAAAGCTGACGAAAAGCAGTGACCCTATCGTCAGTGCAGCAATCAGCATCAATTTTTGAAGGGGAATGCGCATCTCATCTCTCCGCGCAAACCATGTGCGCTAGCTAGCCAGTCATTTGTTCCAGACGATAGCCGTAGCTATATACCGGAGCCAGTCGAAAACCATGTTCTGGCCGCAATTGTAGCTTGCTCCGCACTCTGGACACATGCGTGTCCATGGTTCGCGATGGAATTTCTACATCGCGGGCCCAGACTGCCTCCAAAATGTAGGCGCGCGACAACGGACGGCCCAGATTGCGGAAGAACAGCAAAGCCAGATCAAATTCTTTTTGCGTGACTTCGATCGGTGTGCCCGACACAGTCAGGCGTCCGGTACGTGCCTCAAATACAAAATTACCGAACTGGATCTGCTCGATCGGATTCTGACTTGGGTAAGCCCGGCGCAGCAAGGCTTGTACGCGTGCCAGCAATTCGCCACGGCGAATCGGCTTGATCATGTAGTCGTCGGCGCCAGCAGCCAATCCGGCCACGATGTCATCTTCGCCGGAGCGACTGGTCATGAAGAGTACCGGCAAATTAGCTGGCAGCTTTTCTCGCGCCCAGCGCAATACGTCGGCTCCGCTCAGGTCGGGCACCTGCCAGTCAATAATCAGCATGTCAAAACTTTCCCGACGCAACTGATTCAGCAATTCCTTGCCACTTTGAAAAGGGTGGCAGAAGTGACCAGCGGCATTGAGAACCTGACAGACTAAATCCGTCTGGCTGCGGTCATCATCGAGTACGGCAATTCGCATATTTTTGGCGCTTGGAAGGCGAGTTATATTTCGTTTCCCTAATTTAACAAAGTATTCCCACACTGGGTCTGCAACTGTTCCGATGTGACAATATTTCACAAAATACGAAGGTGAATACCCGTAATCTATGGCTTTTTTGCCTCATGTCAGTCTTTATCTGACTGATGACTACGATTTAATGTACTCCCATAAATGGGCTGGTTCAACGAAATCCCGCCCCTTCCCATGCCATTTTTAGCTCGGTAGATGCCCGCGGTGCGCGGTATTTTCTCGCGCTGTTAGGCAAGCGATGGGAAGCGAATTACTATTCCTCAAAGAAAGTTGCTTAAAAGACATTGATAGTTTTGTGACATTTTCTATACTGAAATCGCAGAAACCGAGAAAGTTGGAACTGACCGGAGGTAATCATGAAAGTGCATCTATTTGATTCCTGGCATCTCCCGCATTTCACGCATTCCAAGGATGAATTAAAAGAGGATGAGTTCGACATCCTGACCTTGCTGGCATTTTCGATCGGCGTGCCATTGCTTGTTCTTGGTGGTTTGTCGCTGATGCAAATATTGTTTGGCTGGACCTTGCTTTGAATATTCGCCGATGTAAGTGCTGCGTCTGAGGGCGCAATAACGTGTATGTACACGTTGAATCTTGATATGCATGATCGCTGCTGACGCAAGCTTTCGCAGCAACAAAAAACGCGCAGTGCACTTCTAAGTGACTGCGCGTTTTTTTATGAGAGCACGAACAGAAGTCCGCGCCCCCTGTCTTTGCGTTACTTCTTGGACAGGCAGGTTTTCATGAACTTTTTGCGTTCATCCCCCTTCATCGCCGCCGCATCTTCATTGCAAGCCTTCATCCTGTCACGCTGAGCTTGTTGGGCTGGCGTGACTTTGCCATCCCCGCCGCTCAGGCAAGACTTCATAAACGCCTTGCGCTCATCCCCTTTTTTACCTTCTGCGCCCTTATTGCAACTGGCCATTTTTTCTTGCTGGGCAAGCTGCGCCGGGCTGGGCGTTTTGGCCGGCGCAGGATCCGCGGCGTATGCGCACGTTGCAAAGGCGCTGGAAACCAGAAGTGCTAGAAATTTATTCATTGGAGCCTCTCAAGTAAAAGGTGAAGAATTGCTGGCTTGGTACGATGCAGGCTTGCAGGATCAAAACGATTGCAAGTGGACTCACGTTGACAGACGCCTGCAGATCCCGTGATGAGATGGCTGCGGCACGGATGAAGATGATCGCTTGCCACTTATTTGTCAAATGCATATTTGACGGCAACAGTGAAAATAAAAATTCTCTGGACGGGAAATGCGGGGACTTGATCTGCCGCACATGTACGGCGCGTCGTGAATGAATCGCGAGGGGGCGAGCGCGAATAATTTGGCGCTCCAGAATTGAAAAACCCGCGCAAATCAATGATTTGCGCGGGTTTTAATCTTGGTGGCCCGGGGCGGAATCGAACCACCGACACAAGGATTTTCAATCCTCTG
>CAYOQL010000064.1:0-8179 GCA_964406085.1 uncultured Herminiimonas sp. | reverse complement strand
TCTTGAGGGGGTAGTGGCGAAAGCTGTGCGAGTTCGAGTCTCGCCGTCGGCACCAAAAAATTTAAGGCCAGCAAGGGAATGCCTAAGCTGGCTTTTTATCGACAAAGATGTGGTTTGGAATTTGTCGTTAGATGCACCGTATTCAGTATTTGATTCAACGTATTTTTGCCAGCCAATTTATCGTTCAACTTACAGCCAGCTAATCGTGAACCTCGAAAATTACTTCCCCGTTTTACTCTTTATCCTGGTCGGTATCGGCGTTGGCGTCGCGCCACAGATATTGGGTCGCATTCTCGGTCCGCATAATCCGGACGAGCAAAAACTTTCCCCGTACGAGTGTGGCTTCGAAGCATTTGAAGATGCGCGCATGAAGTTCGATGTGCGTTACTATCTCGTCGCTATTTTATTCATTCTGTTTGACCTTGAGGTGGCGTTCCTTGTTCCTTGGGCTGCTGCAATGCGCGAAGTGGGCATGCTGGGATTTTGGGCAATGATGATTTTCCTTGGAATACTGACTATCGGTCTGGTTTTCGAATGGAAAAAAGGCGCGCTGGATTGGGAGTAAGTCATGGCAATTGAAGGCGTATTGAATGAAGGCTTCGTTACGACGACAGCCGATAAACTGATCAACTGGACTCGTACCGGTTCGATGTGGCCAATGACCTTTGGTCTCGCATGCTGCGCAGTCGAGATGATGCACGCAGGTGCGTCGCGTTACGATCTGGATCGCTTTGGCGTGGTATTCCGTCCTTCGCCGCGTCAGTCTGACGTGATGATTGTTGCAGGTACCTTGTGCAATAAAATGGCGCCGGCTTTGCGCAAAGTCTACGATCAAATGGCTGAGCCTCGTTGGGTTATCTCGATGGGTTCGTGTGCCAATGGTGGTGGTTATTACCATTACTCTTACTCTGTAGTGCGCGGTTGTGATCGCATTGTTCCTGTTGACGTGTATGTGCCGGGTTGTCCTCCAACCGCTGAGGCACTGCTGTACGGAATCATGCAGTTGCAAAACAAGATCCGTCGTACCAATACGATCGCTCGCTAAGAGACTGAATAGTTAATATGACGATCAAACTTGAACTCCTCGAAGCTGCTCTGCGCAATGCGCTGGGCGATCAGCTTCAAAGTCTTTCGCTGGCGTTGGGCGAAGCTACCATAGTCGTAAAGTCGCATGACTACCTGTCCGCAATGCGTGTGTTGCGTGACCATGCGGATTTGCGTTTTGAAGAATTGGTTGATTTGTGCGGCGTTGATTATTCGACGTATGGCGATGGCGTGTGGGAAGGTCCGCGTTTCGCTGTGGTTTCGCATTTGTTGTCGATCAAGCATAACTGGCGTGTGCGTGTGCGTGTATTTGCAACTGACGATGAAATGCCCGTCGTTGCGTCAATGATCGATATCTGGCCTTCGGCCAACTGGTATGAGCGTGAGGCGTTTGACTTCTTCGGCATCCTGTTCGAAGGTCACAACGATTTGCGTCGCATTCTGACCGACTATGGTTTTATCGGTCACCCATTCCGCAAGGATTTCCCTGTCTCTGGCTATGTTGAAATGCGCTACGATCCGGAACAAAAACGCGTCATTTATCAACCTGTAACGATCGACCCGCGTGAAAACGTGCCGCGTGTCATTCGTGAAGAACACTACGGGATGAAATAATGGCTGAAATCAAGAACTACACGCTTAACTTTGGCCCACAACATCCTGCCGCGCATGGTGTGTTGCGCCTGGTTCTGGAGTTGGATGGCGAAGTGATTCAACGTGCCGATCCGCATATCGGATTGCTGCATCGCGCTACTGAAAAACTCGCAGAGCAAAAAACGTATCTGCAATCCGTTCCTTACATGGATCGTCTCGACTATGTGTCGATGATGTGTAACGAGCATGCATATGTCATGTCGATTGAGAAAATGCTCAATATCGAAGTGCCTTTGCGTGCGCAGTACATCCGCGTCATGTTCGATGAAATCACCCGCATCCTGAATCACCTGATGTGGCTCGGCGCGCATGCGCTCGACGTTGGTGCTATGGGCGTATTCCTGTATGCGTTCCGCGAACGTGAAGATTTGATGGATTGCTACGAGGCGGTTTCTGGCGCGCGTATGCATGCTGCTTACTATCGTCCGGGCGGCGTTTATCGCGATCTGCCGGATGCTATGCCGCAGCACAAGGCATCGATCATCCGCAATGCAAAAGCCATCAGTCAATTGAATGAAAATCGCCAAGGTTCCTTGCTCGATTTCATTGAAGACTTTACCAATCGATTCCCGACTTATGTCGATGAATACGAAACCTTGCTGACCGATAACCGTATCTGGAAGCAGCGTTTGGTCGGTATCGGCGTGGTGTCGCCTGAGCGTGCGATGGCGATGGGCTTTACCGGCGCAATGTTGCGCGGTTCGGGCATCGAATGGGATTTGCGCAAGAAGCAACCGTACGAAGTGTACGACCTGATGGATTTTGATATTCCGGTTGGTACTAATGGCGATTGCTACGATCGCTATCTGGTGCGTGTCGAAGAGATGCGCCAATCCAATCGCATCATCAAGCAGTGCGTGGAGTGGCTGCGTAACAATCCGGGTCCTGTGATGACGAACAACCACAAGGTTGCACCGCCATCACGCGTGGGCATGAAGTCGAACATGGAAGATTTGATTCATCACTTCAAACTGTTCACTGAAGGCTTCCACGTGCCGGCAGGTGAGGCGTATGCTGCGGTCGAGCATCCGAAGGGCGAGTTCGGTGTCTATCTGATTTCCGATGGCGCGAACAAGCCTTATCGCATGAAGATTCGTGCGCCTGGCTTCCCGCACTTGCAAGGATTGGATGAGATGGCCAAGGGTCACATGATTGCCGATGCAGTAACCATCATCGGCACGCAAGATATTGTGTTTGGTGAAATTGACCGCTAATCGCGGATCAATAATTGAGGCATAGACATGCTGTTATCAGAGCAAGCGTATAAAAAAATCGACCGCGAGGTCGCGAAGTTCCCTCCAGATCAAAAGCAGTCTGCGGTCATGGCCGCACTGCAAATTGCTCAGGATGAAACCCGTTGGCTGCCGCCTGAAGTCATGCAAGATATCGCTGACTATCTGGGCATGCCTGCGATCGCCGTGCAAGAGGTTGCGACCTTTTACAATATGTACAACACGAAACCGGTCGGCAAGTTCAAGATCTCGGTGTGTACCAATCTGCCGTGCCAATTGTCCGGTGGTGAGAAGGCGGCGCATTACCTGAAACAAAAGCTTGGTATCGATTATCGTGAAACCACGGCAGATGACCAGTTCACGCTGGTTGAAGGTGAATGCATGGGTGCTTGCGGTGATGCACCTGTCATGCTGGTCAATAACAAGCGTATGTGCAGCTTTATGTCGGATGAAAAAATCGACGCCCTGGTAGAGGAATTGAAGAAATGACCAGTCTGCATAATCGTCATATCAAGCCGTTGATTCTTGCCGGACTCACCGGTGATAACTGGGGTCTGGAAGAGTATGTCAAGCGTGGTGGCTATGCATCGCTGAAGCGCATCCTGAGCGAAGGCATGACGCCTGATCAGGTCATTGCCGAAGTCAAGGCATCAACGCTGCGCGGTCGCGGCGGCGCGGGCTTCCCCAGCGGTTTGAAGTGGAGCTTCATGCCTAAGAATTACGCAGGCCAAAAATATTTGGTGTGTAATTCGGATGAAGGCGAACCAGGCACATTCAAGGATCGCGATATCCTTCGCTACAATCCGCACGCCGTGATTGAAGGTATGACCATTGCTGCATATGCAATGGGTGTCAGCGTCGGCTACAACTATATTCATGGCGAAATTTTTGCCGAATACGATCGTTTCGAAGAAGCGCTGGAACAGGCACGCGCAGCAGGTTTCCTCGGTGATCGCATTCTGGGTACTGAATACAGCTTTCAGTTGCATGCATTCCATGGTTTTGGCGCGTATATCTGCGGCGAAGAGACCGCTTTGCTGGAGTCGCTGGAAGGCAAAAAAGGCCAGCCGCGCTTCAAGCCGCCGTTTCCTGCGAGCTATGGTTTATACGGCAAGCCAACCACGATCAACAACACCGAAACCTTTGCCGCAGTTCCTTTCATCTTTCAGGTGGGCGCTGAGGCTTACGCAGCAATCGGCAAGCCAAACAACGGCGGCACCAAGATATTTTCGGTGTCTGGCGATGTAGAGAAGCCGGGTAATTACGAAATTCCGCTTGGCACTCCATTTGCCGAACTGCTGAAGCTCGCCGGTGGCGTGCGCGGCGGTAAAAAGCTCAAGGCGGTTATTCCTGGTGGTTCGTCAGTGCCAGTTGTCAAGGGCGAGCTCATGATGGCGACAGATATGGATTACGATTCGGTCGCCAAGGCAGGTTCTATGCTGGGCTCCGGTGCGGTCATCGTGATAGATGAGACGCGCTGCATGGTCAAGGCGCTGTTGCGACTGTCCTACTTCTATTTTGAAGAATCCTGCGGACAATGTACGCCGTGCCGTGAAGGCACAGGCTGGTTGTATCGCATGGTGCATCGTATCGAGAACGGACAAGGTCGCCCCGAAGATCTGGATATGCTGAATTCGGTCGCAGACAACATCCAGGGCCGTACGATTTGTGCGCTCGGCGATGCAGCCGCGATGCCGGTACGTGCAATGATTCAGCAGTTCCGTGAAGAGTTTGAATATCACATTGAGCATAAGCATTGCTTGGTGCCCGCTTACATTTAGCCGATCACTTCGTTAGCGTTACGAACCTAGTGAGAACACTGAAGTCAACAAAAGCAAAGTCATGGTTGAAATCGAAATAGACGGTAAAAAAGTTGAAGTGCAAGAGGGCAGCATGGTAATGGATGCTGCCAATAAACTCGGCACCTACATCCCGCACTTCTGCTACCACAAAAAATTGTCCATCGCGGCGAACTGCCGTATGTGTCTGGTCGAGATTGAAAAAGCACCTAAGCCATTGCCGGCCTGTGCGACGCCCGTCATGCAAGGCATGATCGTTCGCTCGAACAGCGAAAAAGCGGTCAAGGCGCAAAAAGGCGTGATGGAATTCTTGCTGATTAATCACCCGCTCGATTGTCCGATTTGCGATCAAGGCGGTGAGTGCCAATTGCAGGATCTGGCAGTCGGTTACGGCGAGTCCTCTTCGCGTTACGAAGAAGAAAAACGCGTAGTCGCGCCTAAAGATGTCGGCCCGCTGATCTCGATGAAAGAGATGAGCCGTTGCATCCACTGCACACGTTGCGTCCGTTTCGGCCAGGAAGTTGCCGGCGTGATGGAATTCGGCATGCTGGGTCGTGGTGAACATGCAGAAATCACATCGTTCGTCGGTAAAACTGTTGACTCTGAATTGTCGGGCAACATGATCGATCTGTGCCCGGTTGGCGCACTGACATCGAAGCCGTTCCGTTACAGTGCTCGTACCTGGGAATTGTCGCGTCGCAAATCGGTAAGTCCACATGATGGTCTGGGTGCAAACCTGGTCGTTCAAGTGAAAGCCGGCAAAGTCATGCGCGTGCTGCCACTGGAAAACGATGACGTGAATGAATGCTGGATCTCGGATAAAGATCGTTTCGCTTACGAAGGCTTGAACAGCGAAGATCGTCTGACGACGCCAATGATCAAGCAAGACGGAAAATGGCAGGAAACAGACTGGCAGACTGCACTTGAATACGTAGCGCACGGTTTGCGTAACATCAAGCACGAACACGGTGCCGATGCAATTGCTGCATTAGCGACGCCAAATTCGACACTGGAAGAATTGAATCTGTTGCAAAAACTCGTGCGTGGCATGGGTTCGAACAATGTGGATTTCCGCCTGCGCCAAGCTGATGCGGCACTCGATGCGTCGATCACACCATGGTTGGGTATGTCGATCAATGAATTCGCGGCGTTGAAACGCGCATTCGTAATCGGTTCTTTCCTGCGTAAAGATCATCCGTTGCTGGCTGCGCGTCTGCGTCAAGCAGTCAAGCAAGGTGCAAGCATCAGCATCATGCATGCGACAGACGACGATCTGTTGATGCCGGTTGCGAACAAGATGATCAAGGCGCCGTCCGACTGGTTGGCAGCATTGTCTGAAGTTGTAGCCGCCGTTGCACAGGCTAAAGGTGTGGCTGCTCCAGCAGGCTTTGACAGCATTCAAGTGTCGGCAGAAGCAAAACAGATCGCGGCCAGCCTGTTGTCCGGTGAGCCAAAAGCAGTCTTGCTCGGCAACGCTGTCCTGCAACATTCGCAAGCGGCGCAATTGCATGCTGCAGCACAATGGATTGCACAAAACACCGATGCAAAATTTGGTTTCCTGACTGAAGCCGCAAATAGTGTTGGTGGTTACCTAGCGGGTGCAAACGGTGTCGCCGCTGCGCAGATCTTCGCGCAGCCACGCAAGGCATTCTTGCTGTTGAACACAGAGCCAGAGCTGGATACATTCAATCCGCAAGCTGCGCGTCGCGCCATGGACCAGGCTGAGATGGTTGTTGCAATGTCGCCATACAAGCACGGCATGGATTTCGCCGATGTCTTGTTGCCGATTGCTCCGTTTTCCGAAACCTCCGGCACCTACGTCAATTGCGAAGGTCGTGCTCAGAGCTTCAACGGGACTGTCAAGCCTTTGGCCGATACACGTCCGGCGTGGAAAGTGCTGCGCGTGTTGGGCAATCTGGCTGGTCTGCAAGGTTTTGAATATGAAACATCGGAAGCGATTCGCAATGAAATTCTGGGCGTCAACGCCCCGGCTGATGCGAATCTGGCGCCACGTTTGAACAATGTCAGCAAAGTGACGCCGCAAGCGGCAGTCGCAGCGCCTGCCATGTCCCTGGAACGTGTAGCAGATGTCTCGATTTATTCGACCGATGCCATCGTTCGTCGTGCACCGGCATTGCAAGAAACCAGTGATGCCGCTGCGCCTAAAGCGTGGCTGTCGATTGATCTGGCTGCCAATTTGGGTGTGGTTGCCGGTGATCAGGTAAAAGTAAAACAAGGCGAGGGTAGTGCAGTGCTGGTCGCAGCGATTGCTTCTACATTGCCAGCGAATGTGGTGCGCGTTGCTGCCGGTCGTCAAGAGACCGCTGGTTTGGGCGCGATGTTTGGTTCTATCAGCGTGGAGAAAGCGTAATGGATCAATTGTTGGCATCCATCCACGCAACGGGTCAATCGTTCCTCGGCTTTTACTGGCCGCTGGTGTGGAATTTGGTAAAAATCATCGCAGTTGTCGCGCCATTGATGGGTGCAGTCGCTTATTTGACTTTGTGGGAACGTAAAGTCATCGGCTGGATGCATGTTCGTCATGGCCCCAACCGTACCGGTCCTGCAGGTTTGCTGCAACCGATCGCCGATGGCGTCAAACTCTTGTTGAAAGAGATCGTTGTTCCGGCAAAATCAAGCAAGGCCTTGTTTCTGATTGCTCCTGTGATGACTATCATGCCGGCGCTGGCAGCATGGGCTGTGATTCCATTCGGACCAGATGCTGCATTGGCAAACGTCAATGCTGGTTTGCTGTTCGTAATGGCCATTACTTCGCTAGAAGTCTATGGTGTGATTGTGGCTGGTTGGGCATCCAACTCCAAGTATGCGTTCCTCGGTGCGATGCGTGCGTCGGCTCAAATGATTTCATATGAAATCGCGATGGGCTTCGTGCTGGTGATCATTTTGATGGTATCGGGCAGCTTGAATTTGTCTGAAATCGTGGCGCAGCAGACTACAGGCAATGGTGCCAACATGGGCCTGACCTTCCTTTCGTGGAATTGGTTGCCGCTGTTGCCGATGTTCGTCATCTACATCATCTCGGGTACGGCTGAACTGAATCGCCATCCGTTTGACGTGGTTGAGGGTGAATCAGAGATCGTCGCTGGTCACATGGTTGAATATTCGGGTATGTCATTCGCGATGTTCTTCCTGGCTGAATACGCCAACATGTGGTTGATTTCGATCATGGCAACGCTGATGTTCCTGGGCGGCTGGTCGTCACCTATCGATATGGCTCCATTCACATGGATTCCAGGGTGGATCTGGCTTGGTGCCAAGACATGGTTCGTTGTGACCCTGTTTATCTGGTTCCGTGCATCGTTCCCACGCTATCGCTACGATCAAATCATGCGCCTGGGTTGGAAAGTATTCATTCCATTGACTTTGGTTTATCTGTTGATCGTCGCGATCTGGATGAAAACCTCGTGGAATATCTGGAATTAATGCAGC
>CAYOQL010000063.1:0-8741 GCA_964406085.1 uncultured Herminiimonas sp. | reverse complement strand
GAGGCATTATAGAATTAAAACTGAATCAAAATACACCGGTTAAGTAAACGGCTTGGCTGAATCGCGTGGGCTTTTTTGTTTGTGCTGTTTCTTGCATTGATGAGTGTCGGATGCGCTGCAAATCAACGATAGGAAAGAAAAGGGGGAGGAGAAAGATACGCCTAATTTGATGGCGTGCGGACTGAGGGTGAATTTCGTTTTGGAAATGTTGTTATTTAACATCCATTTTTGATGCCGCTAAACTTGCTGCGCATGAAAATAGTGCAAATGTGAATTTATATTTTTTTTACTGCAATCTTTTCTATTCATTTCTTTTTCGCTGCATTAAGATTTGAAGGTAAAACTAACGTAATTTTACAATTCAGTTGCTTGTATTTATCAAATTTGTTGCTTTAAAGTATTTTTGGCATAAAAACAATTAATGAAAAGCGCAAAAACATTTGCTTAGCCTTAGCCAAACCCTAGCCGTTTTAAATATGTTGCCAAAGCGTAACGAAATTCATGACCATCAACTATCCAGCTTGATGGAGGTCGCAGGCGAAATTGTGCTGCGTTTGAATACGCGCGGCGAAATTTTATTTGCCAGTGATCGCGCAGCCGATGCGCTCGGGCGCGACGTCAAGTTGGTCGGTAGAAGCCTGCTTGAGATGGTGCGCCTGTCGGATCGGCACGCTATCGAAGCCGCGTTGCGGCAAACCGTACAGTCGCTGGAAGTCACGCGCGTCAGCGTGCGAATGTCCACGCAGGTCGCACTCTTGTGGTTCGAGTTGCAAATGATCGCGTACTCGACCGATACGACCGAACTTGAGATTGTGGTGGTCGGACGCGACATTTCGAGTCAGCAGCGAACCGAAGAACGTCTTCGGCACATGGCCACACATGACGAGTTGACCAATCTCCCTAATCGTACATTGCTGGCTGATCGCTTGAGAATGACGATAGCGCAATCGCGTCGCACCAATATCGGTTTTGCTGTCATTGCGCTTGATCTTGACGGTTTCAAGAAGGTGAACGATGCACTCGGCCACCCAGTGGGCGATGCGCTGCTGCGCATTGCAGCCAAGCGTTTGCGTGAAACGCTGCGTGATGTCGATACCCTGGCACGCGTCGGTGGCGATGAATTCGTAGCGGTGCTGCCAAGTGCTGTCGATGAAGTGGAAATTCAAAATGTCGCGCGGCGCATGATTTCAGCGATACAACTGCCATTTGAAATAAATGGCAATGCCTTGTATGTGAGTACGTCGATAGGCGCTGCAGTCTATCCAGTGCATGGCGATAGCGAAGTGAAGTTGTTGGCGCATGCCGATACTGCGATGTATCGCGCCAAAGAAACGGGAAAATCGCGCTGCATCGTTTATAACGAAGCCGCTTTTAACAACGTTGAGCATGATGTCTCGATGGAAGCCGCAATGTTTGAGGCTGTCAGAAACGGCGAATTTTTGCTGCATTACCAACCAATCGTTGACGCGCGCAGCAAACAGATTCTTGGCTTTGAAGCATTGATGCGCTGGATGCGGCCTGATATCGGCTTGGTGCCGCCGAGTCAGTTCATACCTATGGCCGAAGACAATGGCTTGATCAATTTACTTGGTGCATGGGCGCTGAAATCTGCTTGTGTGCAATTGAAGCGATTTGAAGAAATAGCTGGTCGACAACTCTATGTGTCGGTCAACGTCAGTCCGCGCCAGTTCCGCAATGACCAGTTCCTCAAGATGATGGACGATGCGCTCAAGCTTTCCGGCGTAAAGGGGCATCAACTTTTGCTCGAGATCACCGAGGGGATATTGATGTCCGATCCTGAACATGCGGAACAACTGTTGACGAAAATTGCTTCGCGCGGCGTGCGTATCGCAATCGATGACTTTGGCACTGGTTATTCGTCGCTGATTTATCTAAAGCGGTTTCCGATTGCGGCGCTCAAAATCGATCGTACCTTCATCAAGGATTTGCCTTCCTCCGTCAAGGATGCAGCCATCTGTAACGTGATACTCAGCCTTGCGAGTCACTTGAGTTTGCTGACAGTTGCCGAAGGCGTCGAGAATGAACAGCAATTGGAATTTCTCGCGGCACAAGGATGTTCTCTGATACAGGGTTTTCATACCGGTTATCCTGAATTGCCGGATACCTTGATCGACATACTGAAAGCAGATGCAGCTGCACTGCAACATTAATCTGCAACGCAAAAGAATCGATTCATGACAACACAAATCAGTCCTTCTGCGCTATCCGACAAGACACTGGAATTGCTGTGGGCGCGCGTGCGTCAACGCGGTGACATGCCGGGGTTTTCCAAAGTAGTCACCGCTATTGTTGGCGCCATGCACGGCGACGATGATCGGGAATTCAACATGACGAGAACGGTGTTGTCAGATCCTACGCTGACGCAACGCGTATTGCGTCTGGCAAATAGCGCAATGTATTCCGCATTCGGACAAGGCATCAATACCGTTTCAAAAGCCGTGATCGTGCTAGGCACGGAGACCATCGGCCATCTTGCCCTCGGTTTGAAATTGATAGACGGCTTGGCCGCAGCGTCACCGGATACATCGAATACACGCGATGAAATGGGCAAGGCCGTGCTGGCCGGACAAATCGCGCGCCAAGTCGCATCATCATCGACGCAGCGCGATACGGAAGAAGCCGTGGTTTGTTCCATCCTGCATTCGCTGGGCCGACTGATGGTGTCGTTCTACTTGCCTGAACAGTGGGCGCAAGTTCAGGTTTTGGTTGAGCAAAAAAGTCTCGATGAGAATGAGGCCAGCAGAGAAATCCTCGGCCTGGCATTGGATGAAATCGGCCGTGCGGTGGGCAAGCGCTGGGGTTTGCCGAACGGTCTGGTTGAAAGCTTGAAAGATATGCCGCCGCGTATTGCGCCGGGAATATCCCACGAACCTCTGGAGCATGCAGATTGGCTGGCGGCGGTTTCCACCATGTCGACGCGTTGCGCAAGCGTATTGAGTGTGGAAGGTGATGCGGTGCTGGCCGACCTGACGCTCATTGCAGAAAATTATGCAGACATGATTGGTCTGGATGTGTCGTTTGTTTTGCAGGCGATAGAAACCGCGCAAAAAGTGGCGGCGGACGAGGTGCTGCTGGAAAATGTTGGTGACTCCGCCGGTGACGAGCAAAAGCAATTGGCGCTCGCATTGGGCAAGCCCGCCGACTCAATTCAAATTCTCAAGCGCGGCGTTGGCGATATGGGCAGTGGCGCAGCCGCCAGCACGAATACTGGTCAAATGATGACGGTGGCTTTAGAGACTGTTTATCAAGGGTTGGGCCTGAGTCGGGCGATTGCATTTTTACGCAATCACGATGAGGGAAAATATATTGCGCGCAAGTCGTTTGGTGACGGCGCGGACGAATTGTTGCCGCGCCTGCGATTTAATGATGCCTATCAGCCTGATGTTTTTCACGCATCGCTGGCAAACGACAAAATGATTTTTGTCGAAGATGCACAGGCACCCGGCTTCATCAATAAATTGCCGCGCTGGTGGCGTGAAGAATTGGGTGCTTCGCGCAGTTTCATGATCTTGCCCTTGATGCTGAACTTCCACCCGGTCGGCTTTATCTATGGCGACTGGAGTGCATCTTTGCCGACCGCAGAGATAGCGCCGAATGAAGTTGCCTTGCTGGATGAGTTGCGCGCATTGATGGTCAAGGCGATTGAGCGCCGCTGCCATGCCGAGCCATCCTGGGCGCGGGCAATGCATTGATGTTGAGCGGGCGCGAGGGTTGCGCCCGTTTGCAATTCTTGTGGTCCAATACAGCTTATGGCCCGTCTCCCCCGTCTCGTAATTCCCAATCAACCGCATCATGTGATTCAGAGCGGCCATGACGGATTAGTCATTTTCCGTGATCTCGCTGATCACACCGCATTTTTGAGTCGCCTGAAAGATGCTGCGAGGCAATTCAAGGTGGCTATTCACGCCTATGTCCTGATGCCTACTCACTTGCATCTTTTGTTGACGCCCAGCGATTCAGAAGGTCTGGGAAAAATGATGCAGTGGATAGGGCGCTCTTACGTCCCTTACTTCAATCAAAAATATGCGCGCACAGGTACGCTGTGGCAGGGGCGTTACAAAGCAACGGTGATTGATCCCGAGCGCTACTTCATGACTTGTTCCGCCTACATCGAGTTGAATCCGGTGCGTGGCGGGATTGCGCGCGCGGCTGGCGAATATCCGTGGTCCAGTTATCAGCACCATATCGGGCTTCGGCCTGACCCGATTATTTCCGATCATCCCTTGTATTGGTCTTTGGGCAATACGCCCTTTGAACGTGAGGCTGCCTACAAGGCACTGGTCGAAAATGGCGTAAATGAAGAAGAAGTGCGCCGTCTGACGGAGGCGACCTTAAAAGGTTGGGCTTTCGGCTCGGAACAATTCCAGACTTCGCTGGAAAAACAGGTCGCGCGGCGCGTGCGTCCGGCAAAACGCGGTCGACCCCTAACCAAATTAGCCGAAACGCGCACCAAAATATACTAGTTGCCGTGCTGGATGCGATGCAAACGGGTGCAAAGTCGATCACTCTGTCCCTATTTAATTTGTTGCTATAAGTCGGGCGGGCTTTAATTTACTCTGACCCTATATTTTGAGGTTGAATTAACTGTTGCGCTGCACTATCCTTCAGCCTCGACTTAAAAGTAGTGGAGAAGGCTATGCATGCGCAAGGTTTGTACGATCCGGCTAATGAACACGATGCTTGTGGCGTAGGTTTTGTCGCCCACATCAAAGGCAAGAAAAGCCATTCCATTGTTGAGCAAGGTTTGCTCATCCTCAAAAATATCGATCATCGCGGCGCTGTCGGTGCCGACAAGCTGATGGGTGACGGTGCCGGCATCTTGATTCAGATTCCGGACCAGTATTACCGCGAAGAGATGGCGAAGCAGGGCGTGACCTTGCCGCCAGCGGGCGAGTACGGTGTGGGTATGGTTTTCCTGCCTAAGGAAAACGCTTCACGTATCGCTTGTGAACAAGAACTCGAACGCTCGGTACTGGCTGAAGGCCAGGTCGTTCTGGGCTGGCGCGATGTGTTGGTCGACAAAGAAATGCCTATGTCGCCGACTGTACGTGAAAAAGAACCTGTCATTCGCCAGATATTCATCGGTCGTGGCCAGGACATCATGGTTACCGATGCGCTGGAACGCAAACTGTACGTTATCCGCAAGGCCTCCGGTCACGCGATTCAAGCCTTGCATCTGTTGCACGGCCAGGAATTCTTCGTGCCATCGATGTCGGCACGCACAGTCGTATACAAAGGTTTGCTGCTGGCTGATCAAGTCGGCGAATACTATAAAGATCTGCAAGATCCACGTTGCGTTTCCGCACTGGCACTTGTGCATCAACGCTTCTCGACCAACACTTTCCCTGAGTGGCCGCTGGCTCACCCATACCGCTTGCTCGCGCATAACGGCGAGATCAATACAGTTAAAGGCAACTTCAACTGGATGCGCGCACGTGAGGGCGTGATGAAGTCGGCTGTGCTGGGCGACGATTTGAAAAAATTGTTCCCGCTGATTTACGAAGGCCAATCCGATACCGCCTGCTTCGACAATGCGCTCGAACTGCTGGTGATGGCTGGTTATCCAATTGCGCAAGCGATGATGATGATGATTCCGGAAGCATGGGAAAACCATACTCTGATGGATGACAATCGTCGTGCCTTCTATGAATACCATGCTGCAATGATGGAGCCATGGGATGGCCCGGCTGCGATGGCATTTACCGATGGTCGTCATATCGGCGGCACTTTGGATCGTAACGGTTTGCGTCCTGCGCGTTACATCGTGACCGACGACGATCTGGTGGTGATGGCATCCGAGTCAGGTGTATTGCCGATTCCAGAATCGAAGATCATTCAAAAATGGCGCCTGCAACCAGGCAAAATGTTCCTGATCGATCTGGATGCTGGTCGCATCATCGACGACAAAGAATTGAAAGATACATACGCGAACGCCAAACCATACAAGCAATGGATCGAGTCGGTACGCATCAAGCTCGACGAATTGAACAAGGAAGCGGCAGAAGCCAAGCCGACCACACCCTTGCTCGATTTGCAGCAGGCATTCGGCTATACACAGGAAGATTTGAAATTCCTGATGTCGCCTATGGCGATCACGGCTGAAGAAGCGACCGGTTCGATGGGTAACGATTCGCCGCTGGCTGTGATGTCGAACAAAGACAAGACACTCTACAACTACTTCCGTCAGTTGTTCGCGCAAGTCACCAATCCACCTATCGATCCGATTCGTGAAGCGATGGTGATGTCGCTGGTGTCCTTCATCGGGCCTAAGCCTAACCTGCTGGACACCAATAACATCAATCCACCGATGCGGCTGGAAGTGTCGCAGCCTGTACTCGACTACGCGGATATCGCCAAGTTGCGTAATATCGGCGCGCACACTGGCAGCAAATTCAAATCGCATGAATTGAACATCTGCTACCCGACAGCATGGGGCAAGGATGGTATCGAGGCGCGTCTGGCATCGTTGTGTGCACAAGCCGTCGATGCAGTGCAATCGGGCCACAACATCTTGATCATTTCCGATCGCAAGATCGATGAAGCCAATGTCGCGATTCCGGCGTTGCTGGCAACATCGGCAATACACTTGCATCTGGTCAGCAAGGGCTTGCGTACTTCGACAGGTCTGGTAGTCGAAACCGGTTCGGCTCGTGAGACGCATCACTTCGCATTGCTGGCCGGTTACGGCGCGGAAGCAATCCATCCTTACCTCGCGATGGACACCGTAAGTGAAATGTCCAAAGGCTTGCCGGGTGACTTGTCGCCAGAAAAAGCGATCGCCAACTTCCAGAAAGCCGTCGGCAAAGGCTTGATGAAAGTCATGTCGAAAATGGGTATCTCCACCTATATGTCGTATTGCGGCGCGCAGATTTTTGAAGCCATCGGCCTCAATAAAACGCTGATCCAGAAATACTTTAAAGGCACCTCATCTAATGTTGAAGGTATAGGCGTATTCGAAGTGGCGGAAGAAGCGCTGCGCTTGCACAAGTCTGCATTCAGTGCCGATCCGGTGCTTGCACATTCGCTGGATGCGGGTGGCGAATACGCGTATCGCGTGCGCGGTGAAGAGCATATGTGGACGCCGGATGCGATTGCAAAACTGCAGCACTCGACCCGTGCCAACAACTTCAGTACCTATAAAGAGTACGCGCAGATCATCAACGATCAATCGAAGCGTCACATGACTTTGCGCGGCTTGTTCGAATTCAAATTCGATCCGGCAAGTGCAATTCCTCTGGATGAAGTCGAGCCGGCAAAAGAAATCGTCAAACGTTTTGCGACCGGCGCAATGTCGCTCGGTTCGATCTCGACTGAAGCACATGCAACGCTCGCGATTGCAATGAACCGCATCGGCGGCAAATCGAATACCGGCGAAGGTGGCGAAGACACCAAACGCTATCGTTCGGAACTGCGCGGCATTCCTATCAAGGATGGTTCGACGCTGGCATCGGTGATCGGTAAAGACGTGGTGGAAGTCGACATGCCTTTGATGCCTGGCGATTCGCTGCGCTCCAAGATCAAGCAAGTCGCTTCGGGCCGCTTCGGTGTCACTACTGAGTACCTGACGTCGGCTGAGCAGATCCAGATCAAGATGGCGCAAGGGGCAAAACCTGGCGAAGGTGGTCAGCTGCCTGGCCATAAAGTATCTGAATACATCGCGCGCCTGCGTTTCTCGGTACCAGGCGTCGGTTTGATTTCGCCGCCACCGCATCATGATATTTATTCGATCGAAGATTTGGCGCAGCTGATTCACGATTTGAAAAACGTCAATCCAACTGCATCGATCTCGGTCAAGCTGGTCGCCGAAGTCGGCGTCGGTACGGTTGCAACCGGTGTGGCAAAAGCGAAAGCCGATCACGTTGTGATCGCTGGTCATGACGGCGGCACAGGCGCATCGCCATTGTCGTCGGTCAAATTTGCCGGTTCGCCATGGGAATTGGGTCTGGCTGAAACACAGCAGACATTGATCCTGAACGGCTTGCGTACACGTATTCGCGTACAGGCCGATGGTCAGATGAAAACCGGGCGTGACGTGGTTATCGCTGCATTGCTGGGCGCGGATGAAATGGGTTTTTCGACGGCACCACTGGTCGTTGAAGGCTGCATCATGATGCGCAAATGCCATCTGAATACCTGCCCGGTCGGTGTTGCGACACAAGATCCTGTCTTGCGTGCCAAGTTCTCCGGCAAGCCTGAGCACGTGGTTAACTACTTCTTCTTTATTGCAGAAGAAGCGCGTCAAATCATGGCGCAACTGGGTATCCGTACATTCGACGAACTGATAGGTCGCGCTGATCTGTTGGATAAATCGAAAGCGATTACACACTGGAAAGCCAAGGGCCTGGATTTCAGCCGCATGTTCTATCAACCGCCAGTGGCAGAAGGCGTCGCGCGCTATCACACCGAAGTCCAGGATCACGCTTTGGAAAAAGCACTGGACAACAAGTTGATCGCGCAAGCGAAAGCGGCCATCGACCATGGCGAAAAAGTCTCGTTCATTTCAACGATCAAAAACGTCAACCGTACTGTTGGTGCGATGTTGTCTGGTCAGGTCGCGAAGAAATACGGCCATGAAGGTTTGCCTGATGACACCATCCACATCCAGTTGCAAGGTACCGCAGGTCAATCTGCCGGCGCGTTCCTGGCCCACGGCATTACGCTGGATCTGGTCGGCGAAGGCAACGATTACGTCGGTAAGGGCTTGTCGGGCGGTCGCATCA
>CAYOQL010000062.1:0-9153 GCA_964406085.1 uncultured Herminiimonas sp. | reverse complement strand
GACGCTCTTCCGATCTCTGGCTGGGCCAGCAGGCCGAGGCACTGGGCGTGGAAGTATTCCCCGGGTTTCCTGCGGCACAAATCTTGTACGACGATGATGGATCGGTACGCGGCGTTGCCACCGGCAATATGGGCGTAGATCGCGCCGGCATACCGACCGCTGCCTTCCAGTTGGGGATGGAATTGCACGCCAAGTACACCTTGTTTGCCGAAGGCGCACGCGGCCATCTCGGCAAGCAGTTGATCGAAAAGTTTGATCTGAACAAAGACAAGGCACCACAAACCTATGCAATCGGCATCAAGGAATTGTGGGAAATCGATCCGGTCCTGCATCAACCGGGCCTGGTGATCCATACCGCCGGCTGGCCGCTTGCCAGCGATACGTATGGCGGATCATTTTTATATCACCTGGAAAACAATCAGGTGGCCGTCGGCTACGTGGTCGGGCTCGGCTACGACAATCCCTACCTGTCGCCATTTGAAGAATTCCAGCGCTACAAAACACACCCGGAAATCAGCAAGTTCTTCAAGGGCGGCAAACGGGTTTCCTACGGCGCGCGCGCGATCACTGCGGGTGGCTTGCAATCCTTGCCGAAACTGGTCTTCGGCGGTGGCGCATTGATAGGCTGTGATGCGGGCTTCCTGAACGCGAGTCGGATCAAGGGGAGTCACGCTGCGATGAAGAGCGGCATGATGGCTGCAGACGCTGCATTTACAGCATTGGCGGGTGGCCGACAATTCGACGAGTTGAGCGCTTATCCGCAAGCGTTCGAAAAATCATGGCTACATGAAGAATTGCATGTCGCGCGCAACTTCAAGCCGTGGATGAGCAAGGGTTTGTATACCGGTGCTTTGATGGTCGGCATTGATCAATTGCTCTTGCGTGGCAAGGCACCATGGACCTTGCGCAATACGCACGCTGACCACACCTGTCTGCGCCCCGCTTCCGAATTCCAGCCGATTGTGTATCCGAAGCCCGACAATACGCTGACCTTCGATAGATTGTCGTCGGTCTTTATCTCCAATACCAACCATGCAGAAGATCAGCCCATCCATTTGACCTTGAAGGATGCCAGCGTGCCGGTAGCCATCAATCTAGCGCAGTATGCGGGGCCGGAAGCGCGTTACTGTCCGGCTGCCGTGTACGAGTTTGTCAAAACAGATGCGGGCGAGGACAGGCTGCAGATCAATGCGCAGAATTGTGTGCATTGCAAAACCTGCGATATCAAAGACCCTACGCAAAACATCGTGTGGGTGACACCCGAAGGTGGTGGCGGGCCGAACTATCCGAATATGTAAAAAGATGCACCGAAGAGACAAAAGAAAAAAGCCGCTATGCGGCTTTTTTTACGACCATCATTTCTTGCCGTGGCATCAAAGCTTCCGTACTAAAGCTTCCAACTCCCGTTCAGGATTTTTTCCAGCCAAAACGCACCGATCACTGTTTTCACATCGGTAATCTTGCCTTCCCTGATCCACGCCATCAAATCTTCAGGTGCGGCCTTGAAGGTATCGATAAACTCTTCATCATCGAGCTTGCGCTCACCCTCGATCAAGCCGCGAGCCAGATATAAATCCAGATGCTCATCCGAATACGCGATGGCATTGTGTATCGTGCAAACGAATTGCCAGTCGGTCGCGGTGTAGCCGGTTTCCTCCAGCAATTCACGCTTGGCACATGCAAGGGGAGCTTCACCGGGATCTATTTTTCCCGCAGGGAATTCGATAAATACGCGGTCAAGCGGATAACGGAACTGCCGCTCCATCAGTACCAAGCCATCGTCCAGCAGGGGGAGAATCACCACGGCACCGGGATGCTTGATGTACTCGCGCGTAGTCGGGTGTCCATTCGGCAGACGCACCGTATCGCGCTGCACTTTCAGGAACGAGCCATCGTAGGCCAGTGCGCTATCGATGCGGATTTCTTTTAAATGATTATCCATATTTCAGCTCCGAAATACGTGAGGCAGGATTGGCGAAATGTAGGGACGCCGGAACAAAACAGGGAATGGGACCGCACAAGGTGCGCATCAGGCGATCGATCAATGATGTCGCTTGCGCATGTAGCGCATTACAAAGCCCGGGTAAGCCAGCACGAGAAACAAGCAACCGGTCACGGCAAAAAACTCCCAGCCTTGCGGGAAAATACTACCGATGCGAGATTCGAGTCCACGCGCAACGAGGCCGACCAGCAGATACAGAACGAATAGCTCAATCAACCGCAACCATATTCGCTTGATCCCCGAAGAGAGGGGAACAAGCGCGAACAGGCGTTCATTGAAGAAAGGAAGGTTGGCGCAAAACAGCGCCAACAGAATGACAAACCAGCTTGCTAGAGAGACATCCACTCGCTCAGCAAGCAGTCATCAGGAAGCCAGCGTTTTGACGATAGCAGCTGCGCATGCTGTCATCAACGGACCAGGCACCAGGCCCAGCACCAGCAGTGCTGCACCATTGATGCTCAGTGCGACGGTTACATCTTTGCTGGCGACGATTTTTGAATTATCGACAGGTTCGTCAAAGTACATGACTTTGACGACGCGCAGATAGTAGAAGGCACCAATCAGCGAGAACAATACAGCGATCACTGCCAACCAGATCTGGCCGGTACTCAACACAGCCTGCAACACTGACAACTTGGCGTAAAAACCAACTACTGGCGGTACACCTGCCAGCGAGAACATCAGCATCAAGGTGACCAGTGCAAACCATGGGCTGCGTTGGTTCAATCCTTTGAAGTCATCGATGTTGTCAGCCTCAAAACCGGCACGCGACAACAACATGATGACGCCGAACATGCCTAAAGTACTCAATACATAAGTAATGACATAGAACATCGCCGCACTGTAACCGTTGGTCGTAGAACCATCAGCGCCCGCCACGATACCGGACAACAAACCGAGCAATATGAAACCGATTTGCGAGATGGTCGAATAGGCCAGCATGCGCTTGATGTTGGTTTGCGCAATCGCGGCAATATTACCGATCGCCATGGACAGCACGGCAAGGATGGTCAGCATTTGCTGCCAGTCGATAACCAGCGCCGGCAGCGTTTCCACCAACAGACGGATCGTGATCGCGAAAGCTGCCAGTTTAGGCGCGCCACCCAGCATCAAGGTCACGGCGGTTGGCGCACCTTGATAAACGTCAGGCACCCACATATGGAAAGGAACTGCGCCAAGTTTGAACGCCAGACCGGAAACCACAAACACCAGACCGAAAATCAATACCGGTTTATTGACGGCACCGGTAGAAATAACACGTGCAACCTCGGTCATGTCCAGCGAACCGGTCGCTCCGTACAACATCGAGATACCGTACAACAGAAAGCCTGAAGCCAGCGCACCCAGTACGAAGTATTTCATCGCGGCTTCGATTGCTGCCGTATTTTCGCGACGGAAGGCAACCAATGCATACAACGCCAGCGACATCATTTCCAGACCGAGGTAAATAATCAGGAAGTTGTTGGCCGAGATCATGACCATTTGGCCGAGTACGGTAAACAAGGCCAGAATGTAGAATTCACCGCCCAGACGACCGTTTACCATTTCGCGTTGCTCCAGATACTGGCGCGAATAAACCAGCGTCAGTGCTACGGCGATGCAGGTGCAGACCTTGAGCAGACCGGACATGGGGTCAGATACGACCATATTGCCAAAGCCGTAGACAGTTGCACCGGTATTGAAGTCACACAGACTGAGTGCGGCGCTGCCTATCAATGCCGCAATCGACAATACATAAGTGATGTAGCGTTTCGCGTCCGACAGAAACAAGTCAATCAGCAGAATTGCGCAGATCGCAATCGCCAGGAATATTTCAGGAAGGACGGATATCAGATTCAAATTATTCATTTTGTCGCAGTTAGTGTGCGTTCAGTTGCGCGATTGCGGAGCCGTTTATTAATTGAGTTTCGAAATCGAGACGTGCTTCAGCAAGTCGGTAACCGAGGTTTGCATTGCATCGGTGAACGGTGCCGGGTACAGACCCATCGCCAACACAGCAATTGCCAACACGCCTAGCATCAGGAATTCACGCTTGTTAATATCTGTCAGTTCCGCGACGTGATGATTGGTTACTTCACCGAAAATCACACGCTTGGCCAGCCACAGGGAATACGCAGCACCAAGGATCAGCGCAGTTGCAGCCAGCATACCGATCCAGAAATTGAACTTGACCGCACCCAGAATCACCATGAACTCACCGACGAAACCGGAGGTTGCTGGCAAGCCTGCATTAGCCATCGAAAACAGGATAAAGAAGGCAGCGAACTTAGGCATCTTGTTCACCACTCCACCGTAGTCGGCGATGTTACGAGTATGCATGCGGTCATACAGCACGCCGATACACAGGAACATCGCGCCGGAAACAAAGCCGTGCGAAATCATTTGTACGATACCGCCCTGCACCGCCATGTCGTTGAACATGAAGAAGCCGAGTGTCACGAAGCCCATGTGCGCAATTGATGAATACGCAACCAGCTTTTTCATGTCAGTCTGAACCAGCGCAACCAGACCAATATAGATCACGGCGATCAGCGACAAGGTAATCATGAAACCGGACAGGTAATGGCTGGCATCAGGCGTGATTGGCAGCGAGAACCGCAGGAAGCCGTATGCACCCAATTTCAACATGATCGCCGCCAGCACGACGGAACCGCCGGTAGGTGCTTCAACGTGAGCATCAGGCAACCAAGTATGTACTGGCCACATTGGTACCTTGACCGCGAACGCCATCAGGAATGCCAGGAAGATCAGGATCTGTGCATCCATAGGCAACGGCAATGTATGCCAGGCCAGAATGTCAAAGCTTTGGCCGGACTTGAAGTACAGGTACAACAAGGCCACCAGCATTAACAAGGAGCCGAAGAATGTATAGAGGAAGAACTTGATCGATGCATAGACGCGATTTGCACCGCCCCAGACACCGATAATGATAAACATCGGAATCAGTGTCGATTCAAAGAATACATAGAACAGCAAGCCATCAAGTGCGCAGAACACACCAATCATCAGACCCGACAGGATCAGGAAAGCACCCATGTACTGGGCGACGCGCTTTTCGATCACTTCCCAAGCTGCGATCACGACAAAGATCGTAATAAAGGCTGTCAGCACAACAAACCACATTGACAGTCCGTCAACGCCAAGCGAATAGTTGATATTAAAAATATCAATCCACTTGAATTTTTCGACGAACTGCATGCCATGGGCGGCATTGTTGAACTGGGAAACCAGTGGCAGCGTCACCAGGAAACTGACAATGGCGCCCACCAGCGATACGGTACGCACAACGTTTGGATTATCGTCACGGCCAAAGGCAATTACGAAGATACCGAACGCGACTGGAAGCCAGATCGCGAGACTTAAAAGGGGAAATGTTGACTGCATCATGATTTTTATTTGCTTTACTTCGCTAACTTATTGGGCGAACGATGGGAACGGCAAGAAATAAATCAGGAAACCCAGCACGCCGAGAATCATGACAAATGCGTAGTGATAAATGTAACCGGTCTGAAAGGTGCGAACGATGCGTGAGAACCATCCGACAACTTTTGCACTACCGTTCACAATCAATCCATCGATCAGTGTCTTGTCACCGACTTTGGACAAACCACCGCCTAGGAGACGTGCGCCGCCCGCCCAGAAAAAGTCGTTGAACTTGTCCATGTAGTACTTGTTGTCCAGCAGCGTGTGGATAGCGCGGAAGTTCTTGTAGAACCAGGCTGGCACGCGTGGATTGATCATGTAACAGTAGTACGCAGCTGCCACACCACCAACAGCCAGCCAGAATGGTGCTGTCTGCAAGCCGTGAATCGCCATCGCCATCGCGCCGTGGAATACTTCATTCAGTTCCGTCATTGCGCCATGCTTAGGATCGACAAAGATCACGCCTTTGAAGAAATCGCCGTGCAACATAGGTTCAATCGCAAAGTAACCAATGATGACCGAAGGGATAGCCAACAAAATCAACGGCAAGGTCACTACCCATGGCGACTCGTGCGGTTTTTGACCTGGAGCCAGACCGTGATGTTCGTCATGGCCATGATCGTCATCATGAGCGTGTGCATCATGCGCGTCGTGATGATCGGCAACCTTGGCATGTGCATGATCGTCGTGATGGGCGTGTGCCGCATGTTCCTTGCCGAAACGCTCTTCACCGTGGAAAACCAGGAAGTACATACGGAAAGAGTAAAAAGCCGTAACGAATACACCAGCCAGCACCGCAAAGTTGGCAAAGCCTGCGCCGGTAATATGTGTCGCATGCACTGCTTCAATAATGCTGTCTTTTGAATAGAAGCCCGAGAACAACGGTGTGCCGATCAATGCCAGTGAACCCAGCAGCGATGTGATCCATGTGATCTTCATGTATTTGCGCAGACCACCCATGTTGCGGATGTCCTGGTCATGATGCATGCCGATGATGACGGAACCCGCAGCAAGGAACAGCAAAGCCTTGAAGAATGCATGTGTCATCAGATGGAACACGGCAACCGAATACGCCGATGCACCGAGTGCCACTGTCATGTAACCAAGTTGCGACAGCGTCGAGTAGGCAACCACGCGCTTGATATCGTTCTGGATGATACCCAGGAAACCCATGAACAAAGCCGTAATCGAACCGATGATCAGGATGAAGGACAAAGCGGTATCCGACAGCTCAAACAGTGGCGACATGCGTGCCACCATGAAGATACCTGCGGTAACCATCGTTGCCGCGTGAATCAGTGCCGAGATCGGTGTCGGACCTTCCATCGAATCCGGCAGCCAGACGTGCAACGGAAACTGAGCTGATTTACCCATCGCGCCGATGAACAGGCAGATACAGGCTACGGTTATCAACATCCAGTCGGTACCCGGCAAAGTCAGGGTCGCGAGTTGTTCTTTCTTGGCGAAGACTTCTGCGTAGTCCATCGAACCGGCATACGCCAGCAACAAGCCGATGCCGAGAATGAAGCCGAAGTCACCCACACGGTTGACGAGGAAAGCTTTCATGTTCGCGAAAATCGCGGTCGGCTTGGTATACCAGAAACCGATCAGCAGATACGAAACCAGACCCACTGCTTCCCAACCGAAGAACAGTTGCAGGAAGTTGTTACTCATGACGAGCATCAACATCGCAAACGTAAACAGAGAGATATACGAGAAGAAGCGGTTATAGCCTTCGTCTTCTTCCATGTAACCGATGGTGTAGATGTGCACCATCAGCGACACGAAGGTCACGACGCACATCATCATCGCAGTCAGGCTATCGACGAGGAAACCGACCTCAAGCTTGATGCCGGCCACCGTCATCCATGTGTACAGATTGTCGTTGAAGGTAGCGCCATCGAGCACCAGCGACATCGTGTGCAACGACAGGATGAAAGCGATCAGCACGCCAAGAATCGTCACAGTATGCGACGTCTTGCGACCAATGATATTACCGAAAAATTTTGTACCAAACAGACCTGCGATCATGGAGCCGGCAAGTGGTGCCAGCGGTACGATCAACAAGAGGTTAGGGTTAAGTTGCCCCGCCATGATGAACCTTATCGTTATTGTTCGGAATTAGCCTTTGAGGCTGTCTAGATCTTCGACATTGATGGTATCCAGTGCACGGAACATGGAAACCAGAATGGCAAGACCAATTGCAGCTTCAGCAGCGGCTACCGTCAAGATGAAGAAAACAAAAATTTGGCCTGCTGCGTCACCCAGGAAATAGGAGAACGCGACAAAATTCATATTCACAGCCAACAGCATCAATTCGATCGCCATCAGCAAGATGATGATGTTTTTACGATTCAGAAAAATACCGACTATCGAGATCGCGAACAGGATCGCGCCGAGAATCAGATAATGTACGAGCGATAACTCCACAACACTCCCCTTATTTTTGTTCTGCTGCAGGAGCAGCTGGTGTTTGATCGCCGCCGTTACCACGTGTGGAATCGGCCTTCATCTTTACTATGCGCAGACGATCACCCGACTTGACCTTGACTGCATCGCCAGGCGAGAAATACTTGCTGTCCTTGCGCTTGCGCATAGTCAACGCAACTGCTGCAACCATACCGACCAGCAGGATCAATGCGGCAATTTCAAATGCATACAGATAGTCGGTGTAGATCAGTTTGCCCAATTCCTTGGTGTTGCCGATCATCGCGGCGCCTTCCGGCACCAGGGTGTGCGACTTCCAGAAACCGCGAAACAGAACTGCTGCCATTTCCAGCACGATCACGACACCGATCGTGGCGGCCAACGGCAGATAACCCCAGAAACCTTCGCGTACCTTGGTCAACTTGATATCGACCATCATCACGACAAACAGGAACAGCACCATCACTGCGCCTACATATACCAGCACCAGTACGATGGAAAGGAACTCTACTTTTAGCAACATCCACAACGCAGCTGCGGTACAGAAGGACAGCACAAGAAACAAAGCCGCATGAACCGGATTGGAATCAGTGATGACACGTATGGCAGCGAAAACCAGAATCGCTGAAAACACGTAAAACAATACAGTTGTAAATTCCATAAGCAGTCAAAAAAATCAGCAAAAAGTCAGCAAAAAGTCAGCGCGTTAAGCGACTGCCAATACTATTAAATCAACGATAGGCCGCGTCGGCGGTACGTGCAGCTGCAATTTCAGATTCGTAGCGGTCACCGACGGCCAGCAGCATCTCTTTTGTGTAATACAGATCGCCGCGTTTTTCACCGTGGTATTCGAAAATATGTGTTTCAACAATCGAATCGACCGGGCAAGACTCTTCACAGAAACCGCAGAAAATACATTTTGTCAAATCAATGTCATAACGTGTAGTACGACGTGTGCCGTCGTCACGCTGGTCAGATTCAATCGTGATCGCCATGGCCGGGCAAACTGCTTCACACAGTTTGCAGGCGATACAGCGCTCTTCACCGTTCGGATAGCGACGTAGTGCATGCAAGCCACGGAAACGTGGTGACTGCGGCGTCTTTTCTTCCGGGAACTGCACGGTAATCTTGCGCGCAAACATATAGCGACCTGTCAGGGCCATGCCCTTGAGCAGTTCACGCAACATCAAACTACCGAAAAAATCCTTAATTGCTTCCATCTTGGCTTCCCTCTTTGCTCAGCCTTGCTGCATTAATTCCAGATATTCCACGAGGTTTTCATCCAGATCGCGACGATCAAC
>CAYOQL010000061.1:0-9496 GCA_964406085.1 uncultured Herminiimonas sp. | reverse complement strand
ACCCACGACAACAGGAATCACAATCCTGGACTCTACCAACTGAGCTACAGCCACCACTGATTTACAACGAGCGACTTGCGTTGTTTTGCAAGACAGCTGCGCATTATACAAAATTCATACGCTGCTGGCAAATCAAATTAACAAACTTGAAAAAGTCGATGCTGCGCAAGGGCTGGCCCCGGGAAACGCGCACGTCCCGGCGGCGCTATTGCGGGATCGCGATGCCCATTATTTGTACAGGACCGTATTGCGTCAGGCAGCGGCTTCCGTCGTCAGCGCTGTGACTTGCGGATGCAAATTCAGCAAGTTTGCGAAGGCTTTTTCCAGTGCACTCTGGCTGCCGGTGGTGTATGCCTGCAGTGAGCCCGGCCTGTTTTCGAATCGTTGCAGACCGCGTTGCTGCAGCAATCTTTCCAGCTGGCGCGAAACGGCTTCGCCGGTATCGATGATGGTGACAGGGACCGCACTCTCGCGCTGCGCAATGGCTTCAATCACAGGCAGGACAAAAGGGTAGTGGGTGCAACCCAGCGCCAGCGTGTCGGCACCGGCGTGCAGCAAGGGTGTGACATAACGCTCCAGCATCTGGACCGTCTCCGGCGAGGTCAGCTCGCCTTTTTCAATTTGATCGACCAGACCGACGCAAGCCTGCGTCAGGAAAGATACGCCGGTGGTTTCTGCAATCTGGTCGCGCAGCGCAATGAAGCGAGGGCTGGCCAGTGTGCTTGCCGTGGCCAGCACGCCCGCCTTGCCGCTCTTGCTGAATACCGCTGCCGGCTTCAAGCCGGGTTCGACGCCCACCACGATCAAGTCCGGATATTGCTGTCGCAATGCCTCGATGGCGGCAGCCGTCGCCGTATTGCATGCAACAACGATGGCCTTGACCTTGTGCGTCACCAGGAAGCGGGCAATCGCCAGCGTACGGGCGATGATTTCTGCATCCGATTTGCCGCCATAGGGCGCATGGCCGGAGTCGGCAAAACACAACAGATGCTCGGATGGCAAGCGCGCCTGAATATGACGCAGTACCGACAAGGCACCGACACCGGAATCGAATATGCCGATAGGTGCTTCCGCGGCAACGGGGTCGGGAGTGGCAGAGAAGCTCAAAGTCGTGATGTTATGAAATGAGTGATCGGATGAAGTGGCAGTTGGCAATCAAACCGCTGACACCGGGATTTCGTTCAGGCGGATTTTCTCGATCTTTTCTTTCCATTCCTTCGGCCCGGTGTTGTGGACAGAAGTACCGGTGGAATCGACGGCGACGGTGACCGGCATGTCGGTCACATCGAATTCGTAAATTGCTTCCATCCCCAGATCGGCGAAGCCGACCACTGTGGCTTTCTTGATCGCTTTCGATACCAGATAAGCGGCACCGCCCACTGCCATCAGATACGCCGATTGATGTTTCTTGATCGCCTCGATTGCAGTCGGGCCGCGTTCGGCCTTGCCGACCATCGAGATCAAGCCGGTTTGCGCCAGCATCATTTCGGTAAATTTATCCATGCGGGTAGCGGTAGTCGGGCCGGCCGGGCCAACAACTTCGTCGCGCACCGGATCGACCGGGCCCACGTAATAAATAATGCGATCGGTAAAATCGACAGGCAGCTTTTCCCCTTTGGCCAGCATGTCTTGTATGCGTTTGTGTGCGGCATCGCGACCGGTCAGCATCTTGCCGTTCAACAGCAGGGTCTGACCCGGCTTCCACGAAGCAACTTCTTCCTTGGTCAGCGTATTCAAATCAACGCGTTTCGACAGCTCGGTGTTCGGGGTCCAGTTCACATCCGGCCAATCGGACAGCGATGGCGGGTCCAGATAGACCGGGCCGGAACCATCGAGCACGAAGTGCGCGTGACGCGTTGCCGCACAGTTAGGAATCATCGCCACCGGTTTGGATGCCGCATGCGTGGGATGCATCATGATCTTGACGTCGAGCACGGTCGTCAAACCGCCCAGACCTTGCGCGCCGATGCCGAGCGCATTGATCTTGTCGCACAACTCGATACGCAATTCTTCAGTCTTGTTTTGCGGGCCGCGTTGCTTCAGTTCATACATGTCGACGTCTTCCATCAACACTTGCTTGGCCATCAGCATCGCGCGTTCTGCCGTACCGCCGATGCCGATGCCGAGCATGCCCGGCGGACACCAGCCTGCGCCCATCAATGGCACGGTCTGCATCACCCAATCGACCAGTGAATCGGATGGATTGAGCATGACGAACTTGGTCTTGTTTTCCGAGCCGCCACCTTTGGCTGCCACCTGCACATCCACGGTGTTGCCCGGTACCAGCTCCATGTGCACAACGGCCGGCGTGTTGTCCTTGGTGTTCTTGCGCTCGAAGTGCGGGTCGGCCACGATGGATGCGCGCAGCGTGTTGTCCGGATGGTTGTACGCGCGGCGCACGCCTTCATTGACGGCGTCGGTGATCGAAGCCTTGCCGAATCCTTCGAACTTCACTTCCATGCCGATTTTCAAAAAGACATTCACGATGCCGGTGTCCTGGCAGATCGGACGCTTGCCTTCCGCGCACATGCGTGAATTGGTCAGGATCTGCGCAATCGCATCCTTGGCCGCCGGGCTTTGTTCTGCTTCATACGCGCGTGCCAGATGCTGGATGTAATCCTGCGGATGGTAGTAGCTGATGTATTGCAGAGCTGCAGCAACGGATTCGATCAAATCGTCTTGTTTTATGATGGTCATGGCGGTATCGGCTGTGAACGTTAATGGGAAGACTACCTGAATACTTCAACTGAATACTTCAACTTAAGCATCGACTTAATACGCATCAACTTATTGCAACAATTTATAGCAGCAATGTAAAGCGCATCGATTTAATGCGTCTGATGATTCAATGCATTGGTTTCTGCCATGATGCGATCGGCGTAGGCAATCGCCAATGCTGAAATCAGGAAAACAATGTGGATACCGGTTTGCGCGTACAGCGTTTTTGCATCGTAGGACGACGCGTTGATAAATGTCTTCAGCAAATGGATGGACGAGATGCCGATGATCGCCGTCGCCAGTTTCACTTTCAGTACCGACGCGTTGACGTGCGACAGCCATTCCGGTTGATCTGGATGGCTTTCCAGATTCATGCGAGAAACGAAGGTTTCATAGCCGCCTATGATTACCATGATCAGCAAGTTAGAGATCATGACTACGTCGATCAAGCCCAGCACCACCAGCATGATGGTGGTTTCAGTCAACTTCTCTGCGCGTTGCGTGCCGGGGATGGTAACGACATCAAGAATATGTTTCAGCGAATCAGCATTGCCGAATATCGCGCCGATCAAATCCGACAACTCTACCCAAAAGTGAAATACGTAGACGCATTGCGCCAGGATCAGACCAATATACAATGGCAACTGTAGCCATCTTGTCATGAAGATGAAATTAGCCAGCGGATGTATCGGTTTTTTGAATGTTGATGCGTCGGTGGAAGAGGATTTCATGTAGATGCGCTGGAGTAATAGATGACGAAAGAAAGCCTGCATTTTACACGCGCCCGCACTTTTTGCCGGCTTGCATCAATGTGTATCGGCAGCAGTTGAATTGAGTTTTTCAGGCTGCTTCTGTGCCTGTTCTAAAGCTGGATTCTATGGCTCGGTTCTATAGTTCAATTTTCATCAAGATTTGAGTCAGATTGGTGTAAGGCTTCAGTAAGAGTAAAAGCATATTGTGAATAACAAAATAAAATCCGTAACGGAGGGGACAATGTCCAGCATCGAAAGCTTCAAACAGGAGGAGCGGGTTTTCAGCCCGCCCGCAGATTTCGTCACCAACGCTGCCATCAGCGGTATGGATGCCTATCGAGCGTTGTGCGCAGAAGCGGCTGACGATTACGAAGGCTTCTGGGCGCGTCTTGCTCAACAGAATATTCACTGGACCAAACCGTTCACCAAAAGACTGGATGAATCGAACGCGCCGTTCTACAAGTGGTTTGAAGACGGCGAGCTCAACGTCTCGTGGAACTGTCTGGATCGTCACCTGACCAACGGCAATGCCGACAAGGTCGCCATCATTTTTGAGGCTGACGACGGCAACGTCGTGCGTGTCACCTACAAAGAGCTGCACGAACGCGTCTGCAAATTTGCCAACGGCCTCAAGTCGCTCAGTATCAACAAGGGCGATCGCGTCATCATCTATATGCCGATGTCGATCGACGGCATTGCCGCGATGCAAGCTTGTGCGCGTATCGGTGCCACCCATTCCGTCGTCTTTGGCGGCTTCTCTGCCAAGTCGCTGCATGAACGCATCATCGATGCCGGTGCGGTCGCGGTCCTGACGGCCGATTATCAAGTGCGCGGCGGCAAGCATTTGCCGCTCAAATCCATCGTCGATGAAGCGCTCGCGCTTGGCGGCTGCGACACGATACGCAATGTCGTCGTCTACAAACGCACTGGCGGCGCGGTTGAGTTTGTCGAACGCCGTGATGTCTGGCTGCATGAGCTGGTCGAACAGCAAACCAGTGTATGCGCACCCGAGCCGGTCGGTGCCGAACATCCATTGTTCATCCTCTACACATCCGGCTCCACCGGCAAACCGAAAGGCGTGCAGCATTCGTCCGCCGGGTATTTGCTGTGGGCCATGCTGACGATGAAATGGACTTTCGATATCAAGCCGGAAGATGTCTACTGGTGTACAGCCGACATCGGGTGGATCACCGGTCACACCTACGTCACCTACGGTCCACTCGCAGTTGGTGCCACCCAAATCGTGTTTGAAGGCGTGCCGACTTACCCGAACGCCGGCCGTTTCTGGGACATGGTGCAAAAGCACAAAGTCTCGATCTTCTACACCGCACCGACCGCGATCCGTTCGCTGATCAAGGCGGCCGATGCCGACCCTTCCGTGCATCCAGACAATTACGATCTCAGCAGCCTGCGCTTGCTGGGTTCCGTCGGCGAGCCTATAAATCCCGAAGCCTGGATGTGGTACTACAAACATATCGGCGGCGAACGTTGTCCGATTGCCGACACCTTCTGGCAAACCGAAACCGGCGGTCACGTCATTTCGCCTTTGCCGGGCGCCACGCCGATGGTGCCAGGCTCCTGCACCTTGCCGCTGCCGGGTATTACCGCGGCAGTGGTTGATGATGGCGGTCACGATTTGCCGAATGGCAAAGGCGGCCTGCTGGTCATCAAGCGGCCATGGCCATCGATGATCCGCAATATCTGGAACGATCCGGAGCGTTTCGAGAAAAGCTACTTCCCGCACGAACTGGGCGGCAGAACCTATCTCGCGGGCGACGGTGCAATCCGCAGTGAAGAAACCGGCTATTTCACCATCACCGGCCGTATCGATGACGTGCTCAATATTTCCGGTCACCGCATGGGCACCGCAGAGATTGAATCCGCACTGGTCGCCAACCCGATGGTCGCCGAAGCCGCCGTCGTCGGCAAACCGGACGAAACCACAGGTGAAACGATTTGCGCCTTTGTCGTCCTCAAGCGTACCCGTCCGGAAGGCGACGAAGCCAAGCAGATCGCCAAGGAACTGCGCGACTGGGTAGCCAAGGAAATCGGGCCGATTGCCAAGCCGAAGGAAATCCGTTTCGGCGACAACCTGCCCAAGACCCGCTCAGGCAAAATCATGCGCCGCCTGCTGCGTGTACTTGCCAAGGACGAGGCGATCACGCAAGACATCTCGACACTGGAGAATCCAGCCATCCTGGAACAGCTCAAGCAGGCCCAATAAGCTTTGCGTCTTCTGGAAATGCCGTCGCAGCCACCCGCTGTGACGGCTTTTTTATGTCTCTTGTGCAAGGCCGGGATGGTAAAACCGGCCTTTTCGGATAAAATTTTGCTATAATCGGCGACTTCGCTAAAAAGCAGTACTGCGAAGAACAAATTCAGGAGAGATGGATGAGTGGTTTAAGTCGCACGCCTGGAAAGCGTGTGTAGGTTCATAGCCTACCGGGGGTTCGAATCCCCCTTTCTCCGCCAAAATACTGCGCGTAACCCTTTGATTTTAAAGGCTTACGCGCTTTTTGCTTATGGGGTGGAGTGGGCCGCAAAAACGGTGCTCTCCCTAGGAGAGTACCAACGAACCAGCACATTAATAACAGCATTAATGCCAACATTTCTTGAAAGCCGCATGGCATAAGGGGTGTTGGGGGTTCTACTTCCCCCGTGTTCCGCAAAAATAAAAAATCCCTGTCATTCATTGAATTGCAGGGATTTTTTTAGCATCTTTTATTTAGAGTGCGGGCGGATCCTTTGGCATCAATTGGTAGTCGACGTGAATCAAATTGAAGGCTCCGATCTTCAAACTGGATAAATCTATTTTTTTGTCATGAGGGATCGAAGCAGAAATATTTACGCGCTTTCCATCCAAAAGTGGCATTCCATATATTTCGCCACTGTTAGCATAAGCCAGCCAAGCGTAAGCCCTTTCCATGTCTCGTCTTAATCGATCTGAATCGAACGGTTCTCGCTTGTAATGAAGATAGTCGCCAAGTTTTTTTGCGATATTTTGGAGATCTTGGCTTACCGGAATGTAGCGTAATTTAAGAGCACTGCCGTCAGCAGAATAAATGGTGAAGATGGCGATTTGTGTTTCCGATTTAAACGCACTCGCAATGTTCATTCCAAGTTTGCCAATATTCCATTCTTTTTTTTGTTTGACTGATATGAATGGAACGGGATTTAAATATTCCTGCATTCGAGCCTCAACGGCACATCTAAGTTCAAGGGCTGCATACAGCAAACTTGCGTCGGAATTGTCATCAAGAAGCTTTCGAATCCTGAAAAGGTAGTCCGAAATAAAAGTCGAATATTCAGAGGGCATTGGTTGTGTGTGAAATAAAGACGTTCTGTTAGTCAGGTTAAATATGTATGGAAGTTTTTGGACCATTGCCAATTAGTGTTCCCCATCCGACAGATTGAGGTAGAAGAGGAGCACCTTTCCAATGTATTTGTCCGTTGCCAAAATCGTTTGCATAATCCAGACGTAAAAAAATGAAGTCTCGATCAGATGCCTCGGTTATCACGATTCGTTCGACATCTATTAATTCGAGGGATGAGTCAATAATATGAGGCCAAATAGCGATGTTTCGTCCTTTGGACGAATGCGCGACTGATGAATAAATTACTGCTCCAAGTTCGGGGTCGCCAGGTGGAGGGCCGCCAGTCGAAATGCATTTGGAAATAGCTGCTGTGATTTTGTATTTTGCCGAGGATTTTGTTATTGGCTGAGTAAATTGCTTTTCGAAGAAAGAATAAACAAGTTTCGATGTATCTGAATAATATTTATGGTCGGATGGAAGAGTTAAAAATCCTATGGAAAAACTGCGTTTTGTCTTCCAACGAGAGACATAAATTTCAGTACCGGTCTGTGGCCTAATCTCGTGGATTGCGATACGGGGGTCTTCCGCACAATAGAACATCGGCGAAAAGGGGGCATTGCATCGTTGAAAATTCGTCAAGATATGGGGAGGAGGGTATCCGAGCTCTGATGAAGTTTTTGGTGGTTGAGAATAGGGGATGCATCGAAATAAACTAGTGTGTAACGGCATTGCGTTGAAATGGAAGGCATTACCGTGCATCAGGCACCTTATGCAGCTTATTAAATATTCAAAGTCGGCGATATTCAAATCTATTCGTTTAAGTTGATCGATTATCTTTCGTGCTTCATTCGTCGATAAATGATTCATATCCACCGCGTATGTTTTGGCGTAACTTCTTAATTCAGGTTCAAAATTCTTATAGTTTTAATGCCCATGTATCACTAGCGTCTGCATTGTATATGGATTGTTTGCATCTCTATCGAATGACAGCATTAAGCCAACAATTCTGTGAAAGCCGCATGGAATAAGGGGAATATGTTTATTCGAATCCCCCTTTCCGCCAGAAAATAAAAAAGCCCGCGCAAGCGGGCTTTTTGTTTTTCAGACGGGCAGAGCACGGTTACGGCTGGTTACACACCCGCAATGATCTCGCCGAACTTCAGACATTTATAGCCATCTGATTCATATCAGTTCGTTGAGTCTCATCCGGACTGCCCAAACATTACTCACAAGGATTTGCCATGGCTAACTCTCTCTTTGCACGCATTGCGTTGGTTATTGCCCTGGCGATACCTTCCGTCAGCTGGGCGAGGGTAGATGTTTTTGTTTCATTTGCGCCGCCACCGCTTCCGGTTTATGTGCAGCCGCCGCTTCCCGCTGAAGGTTACATCTGGTTGCCGGGATATTGGGCGTATGACGACGAAGATGGAGACTATTACTGGGTGCCGGGCACGTGGGCTCGCCCACCTGCGGTCGGCTTGTTCTGGACGCCGGGTTACTGGGCGTGGAGTAACGGCATATACATCTTCAACCCCGGTTACTGGGGGCCTCATGTCGGCTTTTACGGCGGCTTGAACTACGGCTATGGATACAACGGTTACGGTTATCATGGTGGGTACTGGAATCGCGGCGCGTTTTATTACAACCGGTCCATCAACAACTTTGGTAGCCGTCACGTTACTCGGTATTACAGCAAGCCCGTCGTGAATAAAATAACGGTCAACAACATCAGCTACAACGGCGGCCACGGTGGCGTGAACGCCAGGCCCAATGCGCGCGAACAACAATATGCGCGAGAGAAGCATATTGCGCCGACTGCAGTGCAGAGACAGCACGTGCAAGCCGCGATCAGCAATCGCGAACAGCGCGCATCGGTCAATCAGGGCAGGCCACCGATTGCGGCAACCGATCGGGCCGGGCAGTTCAAAGGTTCGGCGGTAGTGCCTGCGCGTGCAGCTGGTGGTCCATTGCCTGATCGCTCACGTCAGAATGACGACCGTCGTTCGCAGGATGGGCGTCCGGGTTCTGCTTCTTCATCCGGACTTTCTACGTCACAGAATAATCCGGTGCGTGACAATGGAGCGCAAGTACGTACGCAGCCGGATCGCCCTCAGGATCAACCTCGTCTGCAGCAGCAACGCAACGAACAGGTGCGACAACAACGTGAGCAATCGCAGCGCGAATTTCAACGAGATTCACAAAGAGAGTTACAAAGAGACTCACAAAGAGATTCGCAACGATACCAGCAGCAACGTGAACTGCAGGGGCAGCAACAGCAACGCGAGCAGCAGATGCAACAGATGCAGCGAGAACGCGTGCAACGTGAACAACAGGTTCAACAACAGCGTGAGCAGCAGGTCCAGCGCGATCAGCAAGCGCTGCAACGTCGCGAGTCACAGATGCAACAAGTTCAGCCGCAACGTACACAGCAAGCGGAGCGCGCACAACAGATGCAGCAACAACGTGAACATAGCGTGCGTCAGATGCAACCACGGCAGGAAGCGCAGCAGCCTGTACAACGTGAGCAGCGCGCGCATCAGGACCGCGAACAGAAAAATGAACAGAAAAATGGACCGCAAAGAGAATCGCGTCGTGATGGAGGGCGCGATTAACGTATGAAAGCGTTACTTACAAAAGTTTTCCATTGGGCATCCAAAAAATGCAGGTCTATTCCCACAAAGGAATCTCCTCTTGTCTGATTTTCTGTTTTGA
>CAYOQL010000060.1:0-9535 GCA_964406085.1 uncultured Herminiimonas sp. | reverse complement strand
TGGCGCAACTCACGACGTATCACTTCATCGCGTGTTTTCGTATTGCCGGAAATATTAATATTGCGCACATAAACGCGCTTGCCCGGATCGATCAATATTGTAAAAGCGACTTCTTTCTTTTCACGATCCAGTTGCGGATTTGCATTCACATTGGCAAATGCATAGCCGAAGTTACCGAGACGCTCGGAGATATTTTTTGTACTTGCGGTCAGTTTTTCACCGGAATAAACATCACCCTTCTTCAATTGAAGCAGCGACTTCAACTCATCTTCACGGCCAAACATTTCACCTTCAAGTTTGACATCGGAAACTGTATATTTCTCACCCTCTTTAATATTGACGGTGATGTAAATATCTTTTTTGTCCGGCGAAATCGAAACCTGGGTTGACTCTACCTGCATCTCAATATAGCCGCGATTCAGGTAAAAGGATTTCAAAGTTTCGATGTCGCCCGCAAGCTTTTGTTTCGAATATTGATCTGCCTTGGAGTACCAGGTGAACCAGCCCGGCGTACGCAGGCTCATCATCTTGATCAATTCTTTTTCGGTGAACGCTTTGCTGCCGATGATATTGATGTTCTTGATACGGGAAACATCACCCTCATCCACGGCGAATGTAATCGATACGCGGTTACGTTCTATCGGCGTCACCGTCGTCGTGATGACGACGCCATAGAGACCACGCGACAGGTACTGACGTTTTAATTCCTGCTCTGCACGATCTACCAAAGCCTTGTCAAAGATGCGTGATTCGCCAACGCCGATTTCTTTCAGCGCTTTGGTTAATTGATCCTTGTCGAATTCCTTGGTGCCGGTAAATTCGACCTTGGCAATTGCAGGACGTTCTTCAACGAAAACCACCAGTACATCGCCTTCAACCTCGATACGCACGTCCTTGAAAAAGCCGGTAGCGTACAGCGCCTTGATGGCAGTCGCACCCTTCTCATCCGTGAACGTCTCACCCACCCTTACCGGCAGGTAGCTGAACACAGTGCCAGCCTCGGTGCGCTGAATACCTTCTACGCGAATATCCTTTACAGTGAAAGGATCAGCCGCATGCACATAACCCGAGCACAATGCCAAGGCAGCAACAGCGATAAGGTGACGTGGAAAAGTCGGCAAAGAGAAACGCTCTGAATATAATTTCATTGGCTATCGTAGATTAAGTGCTACCAGACTCGGGTTCGTTATAAGACTTACCTGGTTCAGGAGATCAGGCGGTTAATGTCATTAAAAACCGCCACCAACATCAAGGTCATCAATATCCCTATTCCAGCGCGTTGCGCAATTGCACCAAAGCGTTCAGACACAGGGCGACCAGTTAAAACTTCCACAGCATAATACAGCAAATGACCACCATCCAGCACTGGTATGGGCAATAGATTCATGACGCCCAAACTGATACTAACAAAGGCGATAAAACTGAGATAGCTGATCAGGCCTATACGCGCAGTCTGCCCTGCATAATCCGCGATCGTGATCGGGCCGGTCACATTCTTCCAAGAGACCTCGCCGACGATCATCTTGCCGACCATCTTGAGCGTCATCGCACTGGTATCCCAGGTCTTTTGCACACCCTTGACCAACGCCGCAATTGGGCCGTGACTTGCCAGAACCATATCCGGCGCCATAGGCACCTCAACCTTGATGCGGCCAAAAACCTGTCCGTCTTTGCTCACTTCTTCCGGCATGACATTCACGCTCAGCGCTTTGCCATCGCGCAAAAGATCGATTTTTAATGCTTTACCTGGCGATGCGCGCACTGCTTCCACCAGGGCAAGACCATCCGGTATCGCCACGTCATTCACTGCAGTCACCAGATCGCCTGTCTGCAAGCCGGCCAGCATCGCCGGACCATCCGCAACCACCTGCCCCAGGATTGCACGGGGGCGCGCCAAGTCAATCCCGAGTTTCACCAGGAAGTCGCCTTCCAGTTCTTCAGCCGAAATACTGTCGACCGGAATAGTGAGCGCGCTGATTAATTTTTCAGATGGAGCACGCGGATTCACACGCTCGACATCCAGCTTGACAGGTTTGTTGTTGATCACCCCTTGCACCATCTGCCAGCGCAAGTCATTCCATATCTGGATAGGTTCGCCGTTGACAGCGGTAACCAGTTCACCACCGCGCAAGCCCGCTTGATACGCCACGGTCTGTTCGGCAGGAGCGTGCAATTTCGGCGCAGGTTCCGGAATCCCATACAAATAGAGACCGGCAAACAGCAGGATCGCCAGCAGAAAATTCGCGAGTGGGCCGGCAGCCACAATCGCGATGCGATGCCACACGGATTGACGGGTAAATTCCCGTTTCATGTCTTCAGGCGAAATATGGCTCAAATCGCCTTCTCGTGCATCCAGCATCTTGACGTAACCACCGAGGGGCAAAACTGAAATCGCCCATTCCGTCTGATCAGCACCGAAACGACGTGAATACACGACCTTTCCCATGCCGACGGAAAAACGCAATACCTTGACACCGCACCAGCGCGCGACCAGATAGTGTCCCAGCTCGTGCACGATAATCAGAACGCCGAGAACAACCGCAAATGCGAGTATGGTTTGGAGAAAGTGCATGCTTATATAAAGGAGTTGGCAATATCGCGCGCGCGCTGATCCTGCTCAAAAACTGATTCAATATCCATTACAGGACCCGAAGGCAAAGCGGCCATTACGCGTGCGATCAGTTGATCAATAGCACGAAAACCGATGCGACCATCGAGGAATGCCTGCACGGCAATTTCATTCGCCGCATTCATGATCGCTGGAGCCGAACCGCCCGCCTGCAATGCATCATACGCCAGTTTCAGGCATGGAAATCGGACTAGGTCGGGATGCTGGAAAGTGAGTTGCGCAATCTTGATCAAATCGATAGGTGCGACCCCTGAATCAATACGCTCCGGATAAGCCATTGCATGGGCGATAGGGGTGCGCATGTCGGGATTGCCTAATTGCGCCAGCACCGAACCATCGACATACGAGACCATGGAATGCACGACGCTTTGCGGATGGATGACGACTTCGATCTGGCGGGCCGGCACACCGAACAGCCAGTGCGCCTCTATCACCTCCAGGCCCTTGTTCATCATCGTGGCCGAATCCACCGAGATCTTGCGTCCCATCACCCATTTAGGATGGGCAATCGCTTCGGCGCAGGTGACCTGATCTAGGGTATTGATATCGCGATGCAGAAAAGGTCCGCCCGATGCCGTCAACAGAATTTTTTCTATCCCATGTTGCGATGGTGAACGTTGATCTTGCCCATGATATGCCGCCGGCATACATTGAAAAATAGCATTGTGTTCGCTGTCAATCGGCATCAGCGTCGCGCCACTGGCAGCAACCGCCTCCATCAACAGAGGACCCGACATGACCAACGCTTCTTTATTGGCCAATAATACTTTCTTGCCAGCACGGGCTGCTGCCAAAGTCGGGGCCAGTCCCGCCGCGCCGACAATCGCCGCCATCACGCAATCGCACTCTGGCGCACTGGCAACCTGGCACAAAGCGGCCGTGCCGTAGGCGACGTCTGTTTGCAAGCCTTGCTGGCGCAGCATCGATTCCAGCTTTTGTGCGGCTTCTGCGCTACCGACAACCGCGATACTCGGCCGAAACTGCTCACACTGTGCAGCCAGTTCCTCGACGCGATTTTGCGCGGTGAGTGCATAAACACGGTAACGGTCAGGATGACGCGCGATGACGTCCAGCGTCGATACACCGATGGAACCGGTAGAGCCGAGTATTGTGACGTGCTGCATTTGTTGCTGCATCTGTGCCTTACATCCAGTAACCAACCAGCACCGCCAATGGCAATGTCGGGATCAATGCATCGAGTCTATCGAGCACGCCGCCATGACCGGGCAACAGATTGCTACTGTCTTTCATGCCGGCACGGCGCTTGAGTTGGGATTCAAACAGATCGCCGACTATGCTGGCGGCAACCATCAATATCAATATAGCCAGGAATCCAGCCCAGCCCCATTTGAGATAAAGCTGTACGGCAAATGTATCGTTCATGGCGGGCACAGCCAGTGTCACAGCGCCTGCGAGCAAGACCAGAATACCGCCACCAATCGCACCCTCCCACGATTTCCCTGGAGAAATCGAAGGCGCCAGCTTGCGCTTGCCGAAAGCCTTGCCGCTGAAATAAGCACCAATGTCGGCAATCCAGACCAGTGCCATCACCGAGAACATGTACAGCGTGGAACGATTGTACAAACTGAGTATGGCAACGAATGCGCCAAGCACTGCGATACCGTAAATCCCGGTAAGCAAGCGATTACGCAAGCCCTCAAGCGGAGGCAATCCAAATGCCAGAGATGGCACCAGACGCAGAGCCCAGATCGCTACGCAGATGGCATACAGCAACACGCTTTGTTTGAAACTGGCTGTCACCACAAGATAGGTAAATGCAGCAGTCCACAACACTGCGCCAAACACCGGAAATTTATTGCCGAACAGGCGCAGGCATTCCCACGCAGCGGCGGCAAAGAAGACACCAGTAAAGATGGCAAAGACGATAAATGAGCCAGAGAAAATCGCCAGTAACAGCACTGCCAGCAAAATCAATGCAGTGATGATGCGCGTTTTCAGCATTTGGCCGCCGGAGTTTGCTCAGTCAATTGGGCGCTGGTGCGACCAAAGCGTCGTTCACGCTGCTGATAGGATGAAATTGCCTTTTCCAACGCAGCCGCATCAAAGTCTGGCCAGTAGGTATCGGTAAAATACAGCTCAGTATATGCAAGCTGCCACAGCAGAAAATTCGAAATGCGCTCTTCACCGCCGGTACGTATAAACAAATCAGGTTCCGGCGCATACGCGAGTGACAGGTATGGCGCCAGTTGCTCTTCGCTGAAATTGCTTGCGCCTGGGTTGGCTGCCACCATCTGATTGACCGCCTGCATGATGTCCCAGCGGCCACCGTAATTAGCGCATATGGTCACGGTCAAACGATTGTTGGCAGCGGTCTTGCGTTCCGCACTGGCGATCATCTTTTGTAATTTTTCGTCGAAACGCCCGAGATCGCCGACAATTTTCAGACGAATGCCGTTCGCATGCATCTTCGACACTTCGCGTTCCAGTGCCGTCACGAACAGGCGCATCAGCAATGACACTTCGTCTTCGGGACGACGCCAGTTTTCCGAACTGAATGCAAAGAAGGTGACGTACTCGACACCTTGCACCGCACAAGCCTCGACGATGCCGCGCACCGCTTCCACGCCTTTGACATGCCCCGCCACACGTGGCATGAAACGCTTGGTCGCCCAGCGCCCATTGCCATCCATGATGATGGCAATATGGCGCGGCACCAGGGACACGTCCGGCACGACCTGGGTTGAGCTCGGCGACGTCATGGATGGATGGCCAGAAATGGGGAAAGTGCCACGAGAATCGAGAGCCGACTCAAACTGTCAGCACTTCTTTTTCTTTATCGACAACCAGCTTGTCAACTTCCAGCACGAACTTGTCGGTCAGCTTTTGAATTTCGTCCTGCGCACGACGCTCGTCGTCTTCCGAACAGGCCTTTTCCTTCAACAGCTTCTTCAAGGTTTCGTTCGCGTCACGACGGATATTGCGGATTGCGATTTTTGCATCTTCGGCTTCGCTCTTGACCAGCTTGACCATTTCCTTGCGGCGCTCTTCAGTCAATGGTGGCGTCGGTACGCGGATCATTTCGCCTTGCGTTGCGGGGTTCAAGCCGAGATCGGCGTCACGAATCGCCTTTTCAACCACGGCGACCATTTTCTTTTCAAACGGCTGCACACCGATCGTGCGTGCATCGATCAACGTCACGTTGGCAACCTGCGACAAATTGGTTGGATTACCGTAGTACTCGACCATCACGTGATCCAGTATGCCGGTGTGTGCGCGGCCGGTACGTACTTTTGCCAAATCTGCTTTCAAAGTCTCAATCGACTTTTGCATTTTTTGATCGGCAATCTTCTTTGCATCTGCAACAGTCATTACTGTTCTCCTCTTCTACTGCGAGTTAAACGAAATTTAATTCGCTGAATTCAAGTCAATTGAATTCAGTAAAATTTACTTGATTTATACGTGCACCAGTGTGCCCTCGTCCTCACCCATGATCACGCGCGTCAGCGCGCCCGGCTTGACGATGGAGAATACTTTAATCGGCAGCTTCTGATCGCGACACAACGCAAATGCGGTTGCATCCATCACCTGCAAATGCTTGGAGATGGCTTCATCGAAAGTGATGGTCGAGTAACGCGTTGCATCCGGATCCTTATTAGGATCGGCACTGTACACGCCATCAACCTTGGTCGCTTTCAGCACGATTTGGGCACCAATTTCCGAACCGCGCAAGGCAGCTGCGGTATCGGTCGTAAAAAATGGATTGCCGGTACCGGCAGCGAAGACAACGATCTTGCCCTCTTCCAGATACTGCAATGCCTTGGGGCGAACATATGGTTCGACGACCTGCTCAATCGCAATCGCTGACATCACACGTGCGGTAATGCCAGCCTGACGCATCGCATCGGCCAGTGCCAACGAATTCATTACAGTGGCCAACATTCCCATGTAATCTGCCGTGGCACGGTCCATACCTTGCGCACCTGGCGCAACACCGCGGAAAATATTACCGCCGCCGATCACGATTGCCAGCTCCACACCCAATTTCGCGACTTCCGATACATCGGCGACCATGCGTTCGATCGTGGCGCGATTGATACCGTACGGATCATCTCCCATCAACGCCTCACCCGAAAGTTTGAGAAGAACGCGTTTGTAGGCTGGGCTTGTCATGAGCAGGGTTCCTTGTTTTATCCGGTTTTACTGAGGTGATGGTTTTACTTCAGTTCTTACCAGATTCTGCTTCAGCATCGCCATATTGTGGATGGCGATGCTGAAGCAAAATCATCATTATTAGCGCACATCGAAGCATACTTGATGGCGTTAAAAAAACGGGCCTTTCGGCCCGATTTTTTTAACTTACGCCTGTTTTGCTGCTGCGACCTGTGCTGCAACTTCTGCAGCAAAGTCGTCCTGCTTCTTCTCGATGCCTTCACCCACCACATACATCGTGAATGCTTTCACGGTGGACTTGGTATCTTTCAACATTTGTTCGACGGTTTGCTTGTCGTTTTTAACAAATGTCTGGTTCAGCAAGGATACTTCTTTCAGGTATTTCTGTACCGAACCTTCAACCATCTTGGTGACGATCTCAGCTGGCTTGCCTGATTCAGCAGCTTTCAATTCTGCAACCGAACGCTCTTTAGCAATCAATTCGGCAGGAACGTTGTCCGACGACAAGGCTACCGGCTTCATCGCTGCGATATGCATGGCGACATCTTTACCAACTTGTTCGTCAGCGCCATCGAAATCGACCATGACGCCGATGCGGGTGCCGTGCAGGTAGGAGGCCAGTTTGCCAGTCGTTTCAAAACGTTGGAAACGACGGATAGACATGTTCTCGCCGATACGGCCGATCAACGCAGCACGTTGGGTTTCAACTGTTGAACCGTCGAGCGGCAATGCCGACAAGGCAGCGACGTCAGCAGGATTGTGTTCAGCGATCAACTTGGCACAAGCATTGGCCAAAGCGAGAAATTCATCGTTTTTGGTGACGAAGTCAGTTTCGCAATTCACTTCAACCAGTGCACCAACGTTGCCGGACACGAAAGTCGCTACAACGCCTTCAGCGGTCACGCGGGAAGCGGCTTTCGATGCCTTGCCACCCAGTTTGACGCGCAGGATTTCTTCTGCCTTGACTGGATCGCCATCGGCTTCCGTCAATGCTTTTTTGCATTCCATCATAGGTGCATCGGTAAGCGCACGCAGTTCACCAACCATTGCTGCAGTAATAACGGCCATTACAATCTCCTAACAATTCCTGACGAGCGAACGTCGGTCTGACGCGCTCTATCGTGTTACGTTCAAAATGTGCTCGAAAAAAAGGGGCGAACTGCTGTTGCCCCTTCATTTCTGACGCTCAAACCATCAGAGCCAGGGTATTAAGCCTGCTCGCTGACCTCAACAAAGTCGTCGCCGCCCTTGATCGATTCAACCAGATCGTTGGTCGCGGTAGCGCGGCCTTCGAGGATCGCATCAGCCACGCCGCGAGCGTACAACATGATCGCTTTGGACGAATCGTCGTTACCTGGAATAACGTAGGTAACGCCTTCTGGCGAGTGGTTGGTATCAACCACGCCGATAACCGGGATACCCAGCTTAGCAGCTTCGGTGATTGCGCCTTTGTGGTAACCGACGTCAACCACAAAGATTGCATCAGGAATGCCGCCCATGTCCTTGATACCGCCAATGGATTTTTCCAGCTTGATTTTTTCACGGTCAAACATCAGCGCTTCTTTTTTGCTGAGTTTTTCCATGGAGCCGTCTTCAACCATCGCTTCCAACTCTTTCAAACGCTTGATCGATGTTTTGATCGTTTTGAAGTTGGTGAGCATACCGCCCAACCAGCGCTGGTCAACGTAAGGCATGCCAGCGCGCGCTGCTTCAGCGGCGATTGTTTCACGCGCTTGACGCTTGGTGCCGACGAACAGAACGGTGCCGCGATTGGAAGACAATTGCTTGATGTACTTCATCGCCTCCTGGTACATACCCAGGGTCTTTTCCAGATTGACGATATGAATTCTGTTGCGATGACCGAAAATATAAGGGGCCATCTTCGGGTTCCAGAAGCGGGTTTGGTGACCGAAATGGACACCGGCTTCCAGCATTTCACGCATTGTTACGGACATAATTTTCTCCAGGGTTGGGGTCTGGAATCTGCTCAGTCACCGGATTCAGACCGATTTCAGTCTTGATTCAGGCACCCTTTTCGAGCGGATTCGCGATTTACAAAAAATTTTGCTTGAAAACCAATTCAGGCAAGCCCGAGATTCTACCCTGAAATAGCCGTTTGTTTCAAGCCCCGCGCCACTTTCGTCGGCGAATAAGTGGGCGCTCGTCTATAATTCTCTATCTATTTCTAATTCATGCTGCAATTTCAGCGAATAACGCAGCATCTAACTCAGTATTTTTCGGCGTCCTATGAGCAATATATCAATTAAAACTGCAGCAGACATCCAAGGCATGCGCGTTGCCGGCCGGCTAGGCGCTGAAGTCCTAGATTACATTACCCCTTTCGTGAAAGCCGGCGTCACCACCGGCGAGCTGGATCGTCTTTGCCATGAGTACATGGTCAATGTGCAAGGTAGCATTCCCGCTCCGCTGAACTACTGCCCGCCTGGTTACACGCCCTATCCGAAAGCAATTTGCACCTCGGTCAACGATGTGATCTGCCACGGCATTCCGGGTGACAAGGTGTTGAAAAACGGCGACTCGGTCAATCTGGATATTACTGTCATCAAGGATGGTTATCACGGAGACAACAGCCGCATGTTCCTGATCGGCGAACCGTCGATCCAGGCAAGGCGCCTGAGCGAAGTAACCTATGAATGCATGTGGCTGGGTATCGCGAAGATCAAACCGGGCGCGCATCTGGGCGACATCGGCTATGCGATACAACAGCATGCAGAAAAAGACGGTTACAGCGTCGTGCGCGAATTCTGTGGCCAC
>CAYOQL010000059.1:0-11074 GCA_964406085.1 uncultured Herminiimonas sp. | reverse complement strand
TAAATTAGCTGCTTAGACAGTTATTGACTTATCAGTTATTGATCAGGCACATATATGAATGAAATTGAGAAAATCTTCCCGTCCGGTTCTTGGTGTGTGGAGGAAAGTGTCGGCTATTTGCTGGCGCGCGCGCGCACCAAACTCGCCAAGGCGGTCGATATTGAATTGGCACAACATGACATTACCCATGCGCAAGGCAGCATGTTGCTGATGTTGAATTCGGGGAATTATTCGACCGCCGCCGAGTTATCGCGGGAGTTGTACATCGACTCTGCATCGATCACCCGCATGATCGATAGATTGGAGAAACGCGGCTTGATTCAGCGCATGCCGCGCGGCGACGACAGGCGCGTGATCAATCTGCGTTTGACAGAGGTGGGCGTCGAGCTGGCGGACAAGCTGCCGGATCTCTATGTGGGCGTTTTAAATCACAGCTTTGCCGAATTCAATGGTGACGAAGTCGAAACGCTCAAAATCCTGCTGCGCAAGTTGTTATACGGTGCTGCGCCGGCAGCCGGCGGTAAGGAATCAACAGACGGGAGCGAATGATGAATAGCGATCTACGTTTTTCTGCCGGCTTGAGCCGCAGTTCTTTGCGCGGTGTGGTCGCAGTGAGTTGTGCCGTCGTTTTGGTCAGCGCTTGCGCCAGCTTCAAGGGAGTAGAAACCAGCGGTACGCTGCGTCAAGCGAAGGACTATTCAACGGCCGAATCCCTGCCTGACCAGCATGGACAGTGGCCTGATACCAAGTGGGCGCAAGCCATAGGCGGCGCGCCTTTGCAATCGCTGATCGATGAAGCGATTGCAGGCAATCCTGATCTGCAAATTGCAGCTGCCCGCGTGGCTGCCGCCACGGCGATGACTGATGCGGCCGACGCTGCCAGTCGGCCATCGGTATCGGCCAGTTTCAACAGTACGTATCAGCGCTTTAGCGAGAACTACATTATTCCCCCTCCGTATGCCGGCACTTACCGCACGGACAATGCACTGCGCCTCAACTTTTCCTACGATTTTGATTTCTGGGGCAAGCATGCAGGCGAATTGCGCAGCGCACTGTCGCAAGGCAAGGCTGCGCAGGCCGAGCAATATAACGCGCGCCTGGTGATCGCCACATCGGTAGCGCGCACCTGGATTCAATTGGCGCGCCAGTATGCGCAGCTCGATTTGAATCAGCAGCAGCTCGATGTCAGTGCAAGAATTGCGCATCTGACACAGTTGCGCCTCGATGCAGGTCTGGACGCCAAATCCGAAAATCAGCAAACACGTCAGCAAGTCGCCAGCCTGGGCGCAGAGCATGAACAGTTGCTGGAACAAATTGCACTGACACGTAATCAGCTGGCCGCATTGTTGGGGCAGGGACCGGATCGTGGTCGTCAAATCGAGCGTCCGGTTTTATCTGCTGACGTGGCGACTGCATTGCCGGATACATTGCCTTTGGAATTGCTGGGCCGCAGACCGGATATCGTCGCAGCGCGCTGGCAGGTTGAAGCTGTGCAAGGTGACATCAGTGCTGCCAAGGCGGCATTTTATCCAAACGTCAATTTGATGGCGTTTGCGGGTTTCTCCAGCATAGGCTTGAACAATTTGCTGCAAACCGGTAGCCGTGCACTAGGTGTCGGACCTGCAATCAGCATGCCGATTCTGGAAGGTAAAACCTTGCGCGCGAATCTGAAAGGACGCGTCGCGCAATACGACAGCATGGTTGCCACGTATAACCGCGCATTGACCGATGCCTTGCATGACGTTGCCGATCAAGTCGCGTCGTTGCGTGCCGTTGCCCTGCAAAGTGAGCAGCAGCAGAAAGCTGTACAAGCCGCTTCCGGCAATCTGGATCTGGCGCAGCAACGCGAGCGCATAGGCACGACCAATATGTTGCCGGCCCTCGCCGCCGAAATGACGTTGCTGTCGCAGCGTCGTGTGGATCTTGATTTGCAGGCACGCCGCAGCGATTTGCGGATAGGTTTGATCAAGGCCTTGGGCGGCGGTTTTGATGCGCAGTCGCAAGGTCTTGCAGTTGAAAGCTCCACTCCATCGAACGTTTCCACCTCCGTGAGAAGTGCATCATGAATACGACTAACACAGCAGTAACAGAAACCCCTCCAGTCAATAACGGCAAACGCCGCCAGCGCATCATCGTTGTCTCTATCCTGCTCGCGCTCTTGCTGATTGCGTATGGCATATGGTGGGCAATCTATGCGCGCCATTTTGAAGATACCGATGATGCTTATGTAGCAGGCAATGTGGTGCAAGTGACGCCGCAGGTCAGTGGCACGGTTATCGCCATTCACGCCGACGACACCGAGCTGGTGCAAGCCGGCAAGCCCTTGATCGAACTGGATCACAGTGACGCCAAAGTCGCGCTGGATCAGGCGGAAGCGCAGCTGGCGCAAACCGTGCGTGAAGTGCGCACCCTGTTCGTCAATAACGGTGCGTTGAATGCGAATGTTAGCGCGCGCATGACCGATCTGGTGCGCGCAAAATCCGATCTGGCACGACGCGAACAATTGAGCGGAACCGGCGCAGTATCGAAGGAAGAACTGGATCATGCACGCGCTGCATTGCAGGCTGCAGAATCCGCATTGCAGGCGACGCGTGAACAACTGGCATCGAATCAGGTGCTGACAGATCGTACCTCGGTCGCCAATCATCCGAATGTGCAGCGTGCCGCCGCCCAGGTGCAGTCTGCCTATCTGACTTTGGCACGCAATACCTTGCCGGCACCGATCACCGGCTACATTGCCAAGCGTTCAGTGCAGGTTGGTCAGCGCGTTGCGCCGGGCACACCGTTGCTCGCTATCGTGCCACTGACGAGCTTGTGGGTGGATGCCAATTTCAAGGAAGTGCAAGTCGCCAGGATGCGTATCGGCCAACCGGTCACCTTGCATTCCGACGTGTATGGCAGCGGAGTTGAATATCACGGCAAGGTTGCCGGGCTGTCTGCCGGTACTGGCGCCGCATTTGCTTTGCTGCCGACACAAAATGCCAGCGGTAACTGGATCAAAGTCGTGCAACGGATTCCGGTGCGCATCGAACTCGATCCCAAAGAACTGGCTGAACGTCCTTTGCGTGTCGGTTTGTCGATGCAGGTTGAAGTAGACATTGCGCATGCAGAAGGGACGTCACTGACGTCGGCTGTACCAGCGCGCACCCAGCCTGCTTATCAAACAGCCGTGTTCGACAATGCCGGTCATGAAGCCGAAGCGCGTGTCGCGACCATTGTTGCTGCCAACAGCAATACTGCGGCAGTAAAAAACAGACAATAAATCATGAGTGCAACTGCTCGTTCACCGTTGCCGCCACTGAGCGGTACGCCACTCGTCGTTGGCACGCTCGCTTTGTCGCTGGCGGTGTTCATGAACGTACTCGATTCATCGATTGCGAATGTGTCCATCCCGGCGATTTCCGGCGACCTTGGCGTGTCACCGCAACAAGGTACGTGGGTGATTACCTCGTTTGCGGTGGCGAATGCGATTTCGGTGCCGTTGACCGGCTGGCTGACGCAACGCTTTGGTCAGGTCCGTCTTTTCATCACGTCGATCTTGTTGTTCGTGCTGGCTTCCTGTTTGTGCGGTTTGGCTCCGAGTATTGAAATCCTGATCGCTGCGCGTATTTTGCAGGGCGCGGTTGCCGGCCCCATGATTCCCTTGTCGCAAGCCTTGCTGCTTTCCAGTTATCCGCCCGCCAAGAGCGGGATGGCGCTGGCGTTCTGGGGCATGACGACGCTGGTGGCACCGGTTGCCGGTCCTTTGTTGGGCGGCTGGATTTCGGATAACTACACGTGGCCGTGGATCTTCTACATCAATATTCCCATCGGTATTTTTGCCGCGTGGGCGACGTGGTCCATCTATCGCGAACGTGAATCGACAACTTACAAGCTGCCGATCGACAAGGTTGGTTTGGTGCTGCTGGTATTGTGGGTCGGTTGTCTGCAACTAATGCTGGACAAGGGCAAGGAGCTCGACTGGTTCCATTCGGGTGAAATCATTATTCTTGCTTCAGTTGCGGTGGTGGCCTTCATTTATTTCATTATCTGGGAAGTCGGTGAAGCGCACCCGGTGGTCGATCTATCCCTGTTCAAAGGGCGTAACTTCAGTGGCGGCGTGATTGCGATTTCCGTCGCTTACGGTTTGTTCTTTGGCAGTCTGGTGATTTTGCCGCTCTGGTTGCAGACGCAATTGGGGTATACCGCGACCGAAGCGGGAAAAGTGATGGCGCCGGTGGGGATCTTTGCGATCATTTTGTCGCCGATTGTCGGCAAGCTGTTGCCGAAGATAGACGCACGCTGGGTTGCAACAACGGCTTTCCTGATTTTCGCCCTGGTGTTTTTCATGCGCTCACAATTCACGCAGGATGTGGATGTATTGACGCTGATGATTCCCACCGTGATTCAAGGTGCAGCGATGGCAATGTTCTTCATTCCCTTGACGTCCATCATCCTGTCCGGTCAATCGCATGACAAGATTCCGGCTGCGGCAGGTTTATCGAATTTCGTTCGCATCATGTTCGGTGGCATCGGCACTTCGGTGACGTCGACGATGTGGGATAACCGCACGATCCTGCATCATGCGCAACTGGCCGAACATACCGGTCCGCACAATCCCGCCTTCACCCAGTCAGTGCAGGCCTTGATGTCGCGCGGGATGACGGAGCAGGGTGCCTGGGCGGTGATTGATCGTTCGATGACGGTGCAGGCCAGTACGCTGGCGGCAACTGATATTTTCTGGATATCGGCGATTTTGTTCCTGGTTCTGATTTCCTTCATCTGGATGACCAAGCCGAGCAAATCCAGTGCGCCTGCCGATGCCGCAGGTGCGCATTGACAGGTTGCAGTGATGCCAGGACGATGTGTGTGACGCGCTTTTTTGTACACATCGTCTATCATGCGTGAATTAATTTTTTGGTTGCTGGCATGACCTTCCCCCAAACCTTGCATCTGTTTTGCCGCGTCGTCGATAACTACGGCGACATCGGTATTTGCTGGCGCCTCGCAAGGCAACTGCAAACAGAACACAATATTGTCGTCACCTTGTGGGTGGATGATTTGCGCAGCTTTCAGCGTATCTGTCCGGAAGTCTTGCTTGACGCCAAAGAGCAGAAAATTTTCGGCGTAATGATTCGCCATTGGCAAGATCAGGACGACGTGTTCGTGACCAGTGACATTGCCGACATCGTGATTGAGTTTTTTGCCTGCGATATTCCGCCTGGCTATATTTCGGCCATGGCCGAATGCGATCCCCAGCCGGTGTGGCTGAATCTGGAAGGCTTGACCGCGGAAGAATGGGTAGAAGGTTGCCATACCTTGCCTTCGTCTCATCCGCGTCTGCCTTTAACCAAGCATTTTTTCTTCCCTGGATTCACGGAAAAAACCGGCGGCTTGCTGCGCGAATCAGCGCTTGACGCGCAACGCCGGAACTTCCAGTCCGATCCGACAAAGATCACGGAATTCCTGGCGCAGTTTGGCGTGACGCCAACAGAGATGGCATCGACCAAAGTGTCCTTGTTCTGTTATCCGCATGCGCCGGTTGCAGCCCTGTTCGATGCATGGCAAAACGGTGAGGCAGCGATTACCTGTCTGGTGCCGGAAGGCGTTGCCGCCGATTCGATTCAGGCATTTCTGGACACGGAAGCGAAAGCCGGTGCGGCTCGCACGCGCGGCGCGCTCACCGTACGTGTGCTGCCGTTTGTTGCGCAACCCGATTACGATAAGTTGTTGTGGGCGTGCGATTTGAATTTTGTGCGCGGCGAGGATTCATGGGTGCGGGCGCAATGGGCCGGCAAGCCGTTCATCTGGCATATCTATCCACAAGACGAGAACCTGCATCACAAAAAATTACGTGCATTTTTACAGCGCTACTCTGCCGCTATTGATAGCTTGTCTACAGCTTCTCTGTGCTGGAACGGCGCGTTGACAGCGAACGGCGAAGAGCAAAACGACTGGTCCGCGCTATGGGCAGTTTTGCTGGCCGATATGCCAAAAATTACACAGCGATCTGCAGATTGGCAGCAACAAATGCTGGCAAACGGGGATTTAGCGTCCAATTTGTTGCAATTTGCGGTCTCGCTGCGGTCAGTGGCAGCTAAAAACTAGGTATAATTCGCGGTTAATTTACTGACCCGTTATCGCCCTGCCGCGCACTGATGAGTACTTGTGCAATTCGCTCGTGGTAACCCCGGTATAACGATTTTTCGATCAAACGTGAGCTTACGTGGCTTTGGCCAGCAGGCGACAGATGATTTTTATGCAACTTACTTTTTACGTATACTTTTTATGAAACCTGCAAAAGAAATTCGCGTTGGCAACATCATTATGGTGGATGCAAAACCTTTCATCGTGTTGCGTTCCGATGTTAATGGTTCGAGCCGCACCGGCTTCACCTATAAATGGAAGATGAAAAATCTTCTGACCAACAGTCCGATGGAAAACGTGTTCCGCGGCGACGACAAGTTTGATGTGGTGGTTCTGGACAAGAAGCCGGTAACTTATTCGTACTTTGCTGATCCTTTGTTCGTCTTCATGGACGAAGAATACAACCAGTACGAAATCGAAGAAGAAAACCTGGGTGATGCCTTGCATTACCTGAAAGACGGCATGGAATGCGAAGCAGTGTTCTATGACGGCAAAGCGATTTCGGTTGAATTGCCTATCACCATCGCACGTAAAGTCGTGTATTCGGAGCCTGCAGTCAAAGGCAATACTTCCGGTAACGTCTTGAAAGAAGCCAAGATCGAGAACGCTGTTGAAGCGCACAGCTACACGGTTCAAGTGCCATTGTTCGTCAGCACCGACGACGTGATTGAAATTGATTCCCGTACCAATGAATACAAACGCGTAGTCCGTAACTAAGATTTAGCGGATAACAAAGCTTGTATTAAAAACGCTGCCTGATACGCAGCGTTTTTTTTCGTCTACCGCTTTGGCAGGCATGCAGTTGTAGATAACTCAGCCAATAAAAAGCCTGCAAAAATATTTGCAGGCTTTTTTCTATCTGACCAGCAATCGGATAAACGCAAACTTAGCGAGCGTTCTGAATGTGTGCGATCCGTTCCTCCGTCGATGGATGGCTGGATAAATACGGCGGCGGTGCCGCCCCTTCCTTTACTTTCATTCGTTCAAAACTCTCTGCCAATTGCGTGAGCGGAATGCCGTTCTCCTTCATCATGGCGATCGCATAATCGTCAGCCTCACGTTCGGCATCGCGCGAATACTTCATGTCGAGCATGACCGTGGGTACTGTTGCAATGATGGACGATACATCGCCGAATATCACGGTGATGACTGCTCCGATCGCCGAGCTTTGCACGATGCGGCGCATCAAATGACGTTCATGTAAATGGCCCAGTTCATGTGCGAGCACGCCGATGACTTGCTCATCATTGCTCATCAGTTTGACCAGTTCGTCGGTCATGATGATTTGTCCGGATGGCAGGGCAAAGGCATTCGGGCCGATATTACTTTTACGGAAAATGATTTCGTACGATGGCACACCTTCTTTCGGCGGCACCATTCTTTGAAAGTTCTTGATGATTGATTCTTGCCTGGCCGCAGACAGCTGGCTGGGCGCGAGTATGCGTTTATCGAGGACCTCCAGTGTGCCGGTACTGATAGAACGTTCCACGCTTGTCGGCAGTGCCTTTGCGACGATGTCTGCCGCGACTGGCAACGCATACAAATAAAGGAGCAGCATAATCGCAATCGTTGCAATCACTCCTATCAACGCATTGCGCCAGCTTTGCTGCATGCGTACGACAATCGAATCCCGATAGCCGGTTTCGGTCAGCAAGATATCAAACTCGGATGCGTCACTGATTTCAAGATAGGCATCGTCGGGAAACGTCACCTTGCGCACACCGTTGCGGGTGCGCTCCGAAACTCTCAAAGCGGTAATCGGTGCCGTACGTTGTGCGTCACCGGCGACAATCGCCATCCCATCCACCACCGACAACGTCACGTGATGTGCACGTGACGTTTTTCCATCGAAATAGGATGCCGGGACTGGTTTCATCACAGAGACAAGTCAAAGTCCAATAGATCCGTCAACCCTTCGCCGGTTGCGCCAGCTTGTGCCTGTGTTGCTGCAACGAAATGATCGAGGCTGCTGGCAGGGTGCAAGGTCATCGCTTCCACCCGATACTTCATATAGCGAATTTGCGCGAACGGCAGGTACAGACCGAGCGTGCAGATAATGCCGAGAATATTGGTGATTGCAATGAAGGAAACACGCGACCATTTCATATTGCTTTGAAAGCGATGCTCATCCAGGCCGGTATTGTTCCAGATCAGATTCTGGATCAGCGTCGCAAAGATAGGGAAGACTAAAAACATCCACACATACAGGGCAAACACAAAGGCAAAAACAGCGAAGGTGCTGCTGGCATCGGCTGTATCCCCCATGTCGCCGCTCTTGATCAGCGCAAAGATGGTGCCGCCAAATAAAACACAGATAAGCGTGAAGCCGGCCAGCCAGATTGCAAAAAACGTCAAATAGCATTTATAGAATGCGCCGACTGTTGCATCGAAGGAGAAGTGTGTACTGCCGAAGCGACTTTCCCGATGCTGAAATCTCTTCAGGCGTTGATGGGCGAACGGAGCGGCTAAAAAGAAAGTGATAGCCGATAGTAGCGGCCACAATAGATACACCAGATACGCTTGCTTCAGTGAGCCGCGGAAGCCGAAGCGTATGCCGCGATAACTGGAGTTATAAAGTTTGAACTGCAGACTTTTCCAAATCAGCCAGGGTGCCGCAAACGCTACCGCCACGATCATCAGCAAGGCAACAATTCCTGACGCTTCCAGCGCAAGGTTGTACGCGATGATCAAAATAACGGCGACGAATCGACCTTTGAGAATGGCGACGGGATTACCGTGATATTCAAAGCTGGAGCTGGCAACAGTCGTGTTGCCATAGAAATACTTGAGCCGTCTTACCTTTGCCCAGGCAGAGTAAATCCCCAGCGTCACGATTGATAAAAGCAGATTGACGATCCAGATGCGGAAGTATTCGCCACCCGTACCGCTGAATGAAAACGGTAATGGGCCAGCCCGCTGCAGTTCTTCTTCATTTGTTGGCTGAAAAACGGAAGTATCCGTCATGTGTTTTCCCTGAATGAATTATTTTTATCTGGATGCCATGCAGCATGGTTGCCTGCCGATAATAAATTGTCAAGGATGAAGGTAGGTGGCATGCGTAAGGCTCGAGCAAATCGCAAGATGTGTTTTGTGTGAATTTATTGCTCAGGAAAAATACAATTATTTTATATAAAACGATCCGCCGTTTTTTCAAATCCAAATTTGATAATTTATTCGAGCATGGCGAATCGAATATTGATCGGGATATTTTTTACTAAAAATGCGCTACGGCAATCTGCTTAAAATTTAAGCACTTCGCTTTTGGTAAATTTTATAAAAGTACTTGATAAAAAATGTAACAAATACGAACTTTCATAAAAGTGTACGTACCAATTGCAGATGCGGCAGGCATGAGCATTACTCATCTGCAAGCTGCATTTTGGAAATGCATATCAGAAAAAGCGGCAACGTCGTTTACGCGCGATGCGCAGCTGAAGCTGTGAGCTTACACATCAACTTTCGCGTCATTGCGACAATTATTCATTCAGGAGATTTCATGCTTCGATCTGACACGCTTTTTGGCAAGCGAGAATCCAATACGCCAAATCCTCCATCGAACACAGGCAGTTCCCCTGCGTTGTCAACTACATCGAGTGCCGGTTTTCATGCGAAGCCAGCTCCTTCCACAAACAGCAATTTCAATAACCCGTCTGCTAGTCAGGCACCGGTTCCTAGCACCAACGAAGTCGGTAGCAAGTTGATCGTCGGCCCCAACATCAAACTCAAGGGCGTGGAAATCACCGATTGTGACACTCTGGTAGTTGAAGGTTTTGTTGAAGCAACGATGGACTCACGCGTGATTCAAATTTCCAAGGATGGATCCTTCAAGGGATCGGCCGGCATCGATATCGCGGAAATTCACGGCACCTTCGATGGTGAATTGACAGTGCGCCAGAAGCTGGTGATTTATGCATCCGGCAAAGTGTCGGGCAAGATACGCTACGGCAACGTAGTGATAGAAGAGGGCGGTCAGTTGATGGGTGATGTGCAGGTTGGTACTACCGCACCGACCAAGGGATTGTCTGTTGCAAAAAGCGTTTGAGTCGTTAAACACTTAAAGCTCGATGTTTCCGATAGCCTGAGCCAGTTTTGCTGGCTCGGGCTATCGGCGTTTTGATTGTGGGATGACCGTGCTATGTATTGCGGGCGATGTGGTGTCGCCAGCCGACGATAAGCGCATCTTTGGTCTGTACGCGCTAGCCGTGCGACAATCACTTGGCTCGCTTGATGTTCAGGCGCTTCTTTTGTGATCAGACCCTATGACACAGCCACAATACATTCTTAATCTGTCATGTATAGATCAGCGCGGTATCGTACAACGCGTATCCGGTTTGTTGGCCGATCACGGCTGCAATATCATTGACTCGGCGCAGTTTGGCGATCAACAGTCTAAACTTTTCTTCATGCGTGTGCATTTTGCAGCGGAAGACAATGCGCTTACCGAAAAAGTATTGCGCGCGGCGTTCGGCTTGCTGGCCGACACGTTACAAATGAGCTGGCAATTGCATGATGCGCTGAAAAAGCCGCGTGTGTTATTGATGGTTTCGAGGATAGGCCACTGTCTGAACGATCTATTGTTCCGCTACAAGAGTGGTTTGCTGCCGGTGGAGATACCCGCAATCGTCTCTAATCATACTGATTTCTATCAGCTGGCTGCGAGTTACAACATCCCATTCCATCATCTGCCGTTAGCGGCGGGTGCATCGGAAGATGGCAAGCGTGCGCAGGAAGAGCGGATTCTGGAAATTGTAAAGGCAACCGGTATCGATCTGATTGTGTTGGCACGTTACATGCAAATTTTGTCGCCGACCATGTGTGCCGCAATGGAAGGTCGCGCGATCAATATTCATCATTCCTTCCTTCCTAGTTTCAAAGGTGCCAAGCCGTATTATCAGGCTCATGATCGCGGAGTGAAGCTGATCGGTGCGACCGCGCATTTCGTGACCGG
>CAYOQL010000058.1:0-12091 GCA_964406085.1 uncultured Herminiimonas sp. | reverse complement strand
CGGTCTTTATATTCAGAGGCGAAATTAACGGCTTCGATATCGACACCGACCACGTCGGCTACGCTGACCGCATCGATCCAATCCTGGCGCGTCGAACAGTATTCGGAATCGTCGTCATCTTCCCAATTCTTCATGAACAGGCCGATGACTTCGTAGCCTTGTTCTTTTAATAGCCATGCAGAGACTGACGAGTCGACGCCGCCTGACATGCCGATGACGACACGTTTCTTTGCCGAACTATTAGCCACCAAGCACCTCATAGACCGCCGGATCTGTTTGCAGTAGCGATAGTGGCGCACGCTTTCCTGCAATATAGTCGTCGACGCGGGCTAGTACAGAAGGGCTGCGGTGCTTGTCTTTACAGGCGACCAGTTCGTCGTAGCTCATCCAGACGGCGCGCAGAATGCCGACGTCCAATGGCAGATCGTGCTTGGCGCCAACTTCGCCACAAAAGCTGAAACTTAAATATGTGACGTCATGGCCGGTACGCGCAGATACATAGCGCGACATATACATGCCGACCAGAGCGGTAGGGGTGAAATCGTGGGCGGTTTCTTCCAGGGTTTCGCGGACGACGGCCTGCTCCAGCGATTCGTGCGGATCCAGATGGCCGGCCGGTTGGTTAAAGCGGACGCCCTCACTCGTTTCCTCTTCTACCAGCAGGAAACGCCCATCACGCTCGATGATGGCAGCAACAGTAACAGATGGTTTCCAGACGTCGGACATATTAGCTCTCGGAATAACCCGCTATTTTAGCGCGCACGGGAGAAAGTTGCCTGCAATGTTTCCCTTGTCAAAAATGTTGTAAAAAATGAGTCAGGTCAAGATTGCGCATCTTTGCCTTTGCTAAGGCGGACATTTAGCTTTATGCTTATTGGTTCGTTGCTCTAACGGAAGCCGACGAAAAGCGCGTGTACCTTGGTTAAGCCGGGTAGCGCGATCGCCCGATGGATCGGCGCGAATCCTTCTGCGACTGTGAAGACATCAGTTGCAGGAACGACTGAAGTCCTGCTTTGAGCCGGTGGAAGCCGCCGGTTTTGGGAAAATACATAAATAATTGATTTGCCTTCGCCACATCTTGGCGTTGAGGCAAAAGCTTGAATACGGAATGGAAGAAACATGCAACGCGTTATGCTCAGAGCTAAAATTCACCGCGCTAAGGTGACTCAGGCTGACCTGCACTATGAAGGTTCATGCGGGATCGATGCGGATTTGCTGGATGCAGCCGACATCAAGGTTGGCGAAAGAATTGAGCTGTACAACATCAATAACGGTGAGCGCTTCTCGACTTATGCGATTCAAGGCGTAAGAGGTAGTGGCGAGATATCGTTGAATGGCGCTGCTGCACGTCGCGCGCACCTCGGCGATTTGATGATTATTTGCACCTATGGTCCTATGAGCGATGAAGAAATCGCGACCTATGTTCCGAAGATTGTTTTCGTCGATGAAGACAATCATTTCGCCGGAATGAAAGATTAATAATACCCAACGTCATCGCTAGAAAATCCCGGTCGCGCCATCTGTGCCGCTTGAACCGGGTTATTCGTGTGCGTGTTTATATGTCGTTCGCAAGCCAAGAATTTAAACAAACTAAGAGAGATGCATTATGTCTTTAGTTATAGGAGTGCCGCGGGAGTCATTCCCCGGGGAAAAACGGGTGGCGACTGTGCCAGAAGTCGTTGAAAAGCTGATCAAACTCGGCTTTTCCGTCAGCGTAGAATCCGGCGCCGGTGACGACGCCAACTTCAGCGACGATACCTACCGCGCCGCCGGTGCACAGATCGTGGAAGGCGCTGCCAACTTGTGGTCCGCGTCCGATATCGTCTTCAAGGTGCGCGCTCCAAGTGCCGAGGAAATCGGTCTGATTCGCGAAGGCAGCACCCTGATCGGCTTCATCTGGCCGGCACAGAATCCTGAATTGATGCAGCAGCTTGCGGCCAAGCGCGTCACCGTTTTGGCGATGGACTCGCTGCCGCGCACGCTGTCGCGCGCGCAGAAGATGGATGCTTTGACCTCTACCGCCGGTGTCAGTGGCTATCGCGCCGTCATCGAGGCTGCTAATGCCTTCGGTCGTTTCTTCAACGGCCAGATCACGGCGGCAGGCAAGGTTCCTCCGGCGAAAGTGTTTATCGCAGGTGCCGGCGTGGCCGGTTTGGCTGCGATCGGTACGGCTGCCAGCCTAGGCGCCATCGTGCGCGCCAACGATACCCGTGCAGAAGTGGCCGATCAAGTGGTATCGCTGGGCGGCGAATTCGTGAAGGTCGATTATGACGAAGAAGGTTCGGGCGGCGGCGGCTATGCCAAGGTCATGTCCGAAGGTTTCCAGGCTGCGCAGCGTGAGATGTACGCCCAGCAAGCCAAGGAATGCGACATCATCATCACCACCGCGCTGATCCCAGGCAAGCCAGCTCCTAAGCTGATTACCGCCGAAATGGTTCAGTCCATGAAACCCGGCAGCGTGATTGTCGATATGGCTGCCGAGCAGGGCGGCAACTGCGAACTGACCGAACCCGGCAAGGTCGTGGTGAAGCACGGCGTGACCATCGTCGGTTACACCGACCTGCCGAGCCGTCTGCCTAAGCAGGCGAGTACGCTGTACTCAACCAACCTGCTGCGTCTGACCGAAGAGCTGTGCAAGGACGCTGAAGGTAAAAAGACGACTGACGGCACCATCAACGTCAATATGGAAGACGAAGCCATTCGTGGGCTGACAGTCATCAAGGAAGGCAACATCACCTGGCCGCCTCCGCCGTTGAAACAAGTGGCTGCTCCGGCTGCTAAACCAGCTGTGGCGCCAGCCCCGGCGCATGGTCATGGCCCTAGCGGCAAAGTATCGTCACCAGCTCGTGTAGCGACCATGTTTGCGTTCGCGGCACTGTTGTTTGGCGTGATTGGCTACGGTGCGCCAACGGCTTTCCTCGGTCACTTGACTGTATTCGTACTGGGTTGCTTCATTGGTTACATGGTGGTCTGGAATGTGACACCGGCATTGCATACGCCTCTGATGAGCGTCACCAACTCCATCTCGTCGATCATTGTGATCGGTGCATTGGTGCAGGTCGCTCCTCCGCTGGCTGATGGTATGGCACGTCCCGAGCTGCTGATCAAGTGTCTCGCCGCTGCTGGCATCGCTTTGACCGCAATCAACATGTTCGGCGGCTTTGCTGTTACCCGTCGCATGCTTGATATGTTCCGTAAGAATTAAGGAGACCACAATGTCTGCAAATCTGGCCACTGTCTCCTACATCGGAGCAACCATTCTTTTTATCCTCAGCCTGGGTGGCTTGTCGCATCCAGAAACTTCGCGTCGCGGTAACCTCTACGGCATGATCGGTATGGGCATTGCTGTGCTCGCTACCATCATTGGACCACGTGTAACACCTGAAGGTTACGCATGGATCATCGCTGCGCTCGTCGTCGGTGGTTCAATCGGTCTGTACGCTGCCAAGAAGGTCAAAATGACCGAAATGCCGGAGCTGGTCGCATTGATGCACAGTTTCGTCGGTCTGGCCGCAGCTTTGGTTGGTTTCGCCAGCTATATTGATCCATCGATCCATCTTGAAGGTGCTGAAAAAGCGATTCATCAAGTTGAAATCTACGTCGGTATCTTTATCGGTGCAGTGACCTTCTCTGGTTCGTTGATCGCATTCGGCAAACTGAACGGCAAAATTGGCGGCAAACCTTTGCTGTTGCCTGCACGTCACGTCATCAACCTGATCGGCCTGTTGCTCGTGATCTGGTTCGGTCGTGAATTCGTTAATGCGCCTGACGTTGCCAGCGGCATGACTCCGCTGATCATCATGACTGTGATCGCTCTGCTGTTCGGCGTTCACATGGTGATGGCAATCGGTGGTGCTGATATGCCGGTCGTCGTATCGATGCTGAACAGCTATTCTGGCTGGGCTGCTTCGGCTACCGGTTTCATGCTCGGCAATGATTTGCTGATCGTGACCGGTGCGCTGGTTGGTTCGTCAGGTGCGATTCTGTCGTACATCATGTGCCAAGCGATGAACCGCAACTTCTTCAGTGTGATCGCCGGTGGTTTTGGTGGTGGTGCTCCGAAGACGGGCGGCGCGGCTAAAGAGCAGGTTGGTGAGGCGACTCCTGTTTCTGCACAAGAAACCGCAGAACTGCTGCGCGAAGCAAAAAGCGTTGTTATCGTGCCGGGTTATGGCATGGCAGTGGCACAAGCTCAGCACACGGTGAATGACATCACGAAGTTCCTGCGTGCCAAAGGTACCAAGGTTCGTTTCGCGATCCACCCTGTTGCAGGTCGTATGCCTGGGCACATGAACGTATTGCTGGCTGAAGCCAAAGTACCTTACGACATCGTGATGGAAATGGACGAGATCAACGAAGACTTCCCGGATACGGATGTAGTCATGGTGATTGGTGCCAACGATATCGTGAACCCGGATGCGCAAGAAGATCCGGATAGCCCAATCGCCGGTATGCCGGTGCTTGAGGTCTGGAAGGCCGAAACCTCGATCGTCATGAAGCGTTCGATGGCTTCCGGTTACGCCGGTGTCGACAATCCTTTGTTCTACAAAGAAAACAATCGCATGTTGTTTGGCGATGCGAAGAAGATGCTGGATGAAGTTTTGACGACTCTCGAGTCCAGAAGCTGATAACCCACGCATCAAACAAAAAGCCCGCTTATGCGGGCTTTTTTATTTCTAAAATTGATTCATAGGAAGATAAAGTGACCGCTTACCTACTCCAATAACCAGGCTGGCTGTACATGGCTTTTAAATGTGAGATAAACAAGCGCACTTTGGCTGGTACATTTCTCTGTTGCGGATATACCGCCATGATGTCGTAATCGGGGAGCGCGTAATCATCCAGTACTGTTTCCAGCAAGCCGTTCTCTAACTGACTTTGAATTTCCCATGCTGAACGCCATGCAATGCCCAAGCCTTCCGTCATCCAGCGGTGCAGTAACTCGCCGTCGTTGCAATCCAGGCTGCCTTGGGCGCGCACGGATACCGTTTTACCGCGGTAATTAAAATACCAGCCACGTTGCTGTCCACCTTGAAGATTGAAGGATAGGCAATTATGATTAGCAAGGTCGTCCAGTGTTTTGGGCTTACCATGTTTATTGAAGTATTCCTTGGTGCCGCACACCACGCGTTTATTGGCGGCAAGTTTTATGGCAACGAAATTGGGGTCAATGTTGCCGCCGATACGAATACCCATGTCATAACCCTCTTGCACCAGATCGACTACACGATCGGTCAGGTTGAATGACATTTTGAGTCCGGGATGTTGTTCCAGAAATTCCTGCGCATAAGGAGCGACGTGTTGCCGACCGAACGAAGCAGGAGCGGAAATAATCAAATGCCCGGTGACTTTGTTGTTGCCTGCAGAGAGTTCGCTTTCCGCCTGATCCAGTTCGCTCAGCATTTTGCGGCAATGTTCCAGATAGACCGAGCCTTCTTCGGTGAGTGCCAACCGACGTGTGGAGCGGTGTAGCAGTCGAACGCCGAGGCGTTTCTCTAAAGTATCAATGCGGCGCCCGACCATGACGGGAGTGACTTGCAAGGCCAAAGCGGCGGCCGCGAAGCTATTATGTTCGACTGCCATCACAAAGGCTTCTATCTGTTTAAGCTTATCCATTCGATACTCTGGGTATTTAATTGGTTAATTAATAGTCCTATTCTAAAAGTAATGGATTGGAATTACTATAAGCATCAGGAAAATTTCATTTCAATGGAGATATTTAATGGCAAAGATGACAGCAGCCCAAGCAGCAGTTTGGGTAATGCAGAAAGAAGGCATTGATCAGGCGTTCGGCGTACCAGGCGCGGCGATCAATCCGTTTTACTCCGCCATGCAAAAGCAAGGCACGATCAAACACATTCTGGCACGCCACGTAGAAGGCGCGACCCACATGGCTGAGGGTTACACCCGCGCCAAAGCTGGCAATATCGGTGTCGCCCTCGCGACTTCCGGTCCTGGCGGCACAGACATGATCACCGGTCTGTACTCGGCAATTGCGGATTCGATTCCAATTTTGTGCGTTACTGGTCAAGCTCCACGTGCTCGTTTGCACAAAGAAGATTTCCAGGCTGTTGACATCGAGTCGATCTCGAAGCCAGTGACCAAATGGTCAGTAATGGTTCGTGAACCAGCATTGGTTCCACAAGTGTTCCAACAAGCTTTCCACATCATGCGTTCGGGCCGTCCAGGTCCAGTGCTGATCGATTTGCCGTTCGACGTGCAAGTTGCTGAAATCGAATTCGATCCGGATCTGTACGAACCGTTGCCAGTCTACAAGCCAGCAGCGACCCGTAAACAAATCGAAGCTGCAATCGCCATGTTGAATGCAGCAGAGCGTCCATTGCTGATTTCCGGCGGCGGCGTGATCAATGCAAACGCCACACCATTGATGCTTGAATTTGCTGAACTGGTTAACGTTCCTGTTGTGCCAACCCTGATGGGCTGGGGCACGGTACCTGATGACCATCCACTGATGGTCGGTATGGTTGGCCTGCAAACTTCGCACCGTTACGGTAACGCGACGATGCTGGCTTCGGACTTCGCATTCGGTATCGGTAACCGTTGGGCTAACCGTTTCACCGGTTCGATCGACGTTTTCACCAAAGACCGTAAATTCGTTCACATCGACATCGAACCGACACAAATCGGTCGCGTGTTTGGCCCAGACCTCGGCATCACTTCCGACGCTGGTGCAGCACTGAAATTGATGATCGAAGTAGCGAAAGAATTGAAAGCTGCCGGCAAACTGAAAAACCGCGATGCATGGTTGGCCGAGTGCCAAGAACGCAAACGCACCATGTTGCGTAAAACGGATTTCGACGTAACGCCTATCAAGCCACAACGTGTTTACCAAGAAATGAACACAGTGTTCGGCAAAACAGCGCGCTATGTTTCGAACATCGGTTTGTCGCAAATCGCTGCGGGTCAATTCCTGCATGTGTACAAAGAACGTAACTGGATCAACTGCGGTCAAGCAGGTCCATTGGGCTGGACCATCCCGGCTGCTCTCGGTGTCCGGGCTGCCGATCCAACCAGCGAAATCGTTGCGATCACTGGTGATTACGACTTCCAGTTCTTGCTCGAAGAATTGGCCGCAGGCGCGCAGTTCAACCTGCCATACATCCACGTGTTGGTGAACAACTCGTACCTGGGTCTGATCCGTCAAGCACAACGTATGTTCACGATGGACTACTGCGTATCGCTGGCATTCGACAACATCAACTCGACCGAAAACGCTTCGTACGGTGTTGATCACGTTAAAGTTACTGAAGGCCTCGGTTGTAAAGCAATTCGTGTCTATAACCCAGACGATATCCAACCTGCGCTGCGTAAAGCACAAGAGTGGATCAAGGAATTCAAAGTGCCAGTCATTGTTGAAATCATCCTTGAGCGCGTAACCAATATCGCGATGGGTACGGAGATCAACGCGATCAACGAATTCGAAGAAATCCTCGACGTTAAGGGTGCTTAAGATGACGAAACTTGCTGCTAATCTGACGATGCTGTTCAACGAGGTTCCATTCATGGACCGCTTTGAACAAGCTGCAAAGAATGGCTTCAAAGGCGTTGAATTCTTGTTTCCATACGATTTCCCAGCGGCTGATGTCGCTGCGAAATTGAAAGAAAACAATCTGGAAATGGTTTTGCACAATCTGCCAGCCGGTAACTGGGCTGGCGGCGAGCGCGGTATCGCTTGCCATCCTGATCGTGTAGAAGAATTCAAGGCTGGCGTGGATAAGGCAATTGAATACGTCAAAGTGCTCGGCACCAAACAGGTCAACATCCTGTCCGGTATCGTGCCTGCTGGCGTAACGCATGAACAAGCAGAAGCAACCCTGGTTGCCAACTTGAAATATGCGGCGGCCAAATTGAAGGCAGAAGGTATCCCTCTGTTGATCGAAGCGATCAATACATTCGATATCCCTGGCTTCTTCCTGACCGGCACCAAACAGACTCTGGACATCATTGCCAAAGTTGGTTCGGACAACCTGTTCTTCCAATATGACATCTATCACATGCAACGCATGGAAGGTGAATTGGCGAACACGATGAAGAACAATCTGGCGATTATTCCTCATCTGCAGTTGGCAGACAATCCAGGTCGTTTTGAACCAGGCACAGGTGAAATCAACTACACCTTCCTGTTCAAGTTCCTGGATGAAATCGGCTACAAAGGCTGGATCGGTTGCGAATACAAACCTAAGGCCGGTACGGTTGAAGGTTTGGGCTGGCGCGCAGCGCACGGCCTATAATCAACGCCTCGAAGAAATACCGAGCGGTCCGATATCGGGCCGCTTGGTATTTTTACAGAGTTCGTTTAATTACACTTACTTAAAAACAGGAGTCAGTCATGGCAAAAGTTGGATTTATCGGTTTGGGAATCATGGGCGCACCAATGGCGCTGAACCTGCAAAAGGGTGGTCACCAACTGTTTTTGCATGATCAAAAAGCACCGGCACAAGAATTAGTCGATGGCGGCGCAACTGTTTGCGCATCCGGCGCTGAAGTCGCAAAAAATGCAGACATCATCATCACGATGGTGCCAGATACCCCGCACGTTGATGCAGTGTTGTTCGCTGAAAACGGCGTTGCTGCTGGCTTGTCCAAAGGCAAAATCGTGGTCGACATGAGCTCGATCTCGCCTATCGCTACCAAAGAATTCGCTAAAAAAATCAACGCTCTGGGTTGCGAATACCTGGATGCGCCAGTATCCGGTGGTGAAGTCGGTGCGAAAGCCGCCTCGTTGACCATCATGATTGGTGGTTCGGAAGCAGCATTCAATACTGTCAAACCATTGTTCGAATTGATGGGTAAAAACATCACTCTGGTCGGCGGTAACGGCGACGGTCAAACCACTAAAGTAGCTAACCAAATCATCGTTGCGTTGAACATTCAAGCTGTTGCCGAAGCACTGTTGTTTGCTTCGAAAGCAGGCGCAGATCCAGCGAAAGTGCGTCAGGCATTGATGGGCGGTTTTGCTAATTCGCGTATCTTGGAAGTACATGGCGAACGTATGGTTAAGCGTACATTCAACCCAGGTTTCCGTATCGAGCTGCACCAGAAAGATTTGAACCTTGCATTGCAAGGCGCAAAAGCAATGGGCGTTTCCTTGCCAAACACAGCGGCTACGCAAGAGCTGATGAATGCATGCGCAGCAAATGGCATGAGCGGTCTTGATCACTCGGCACTGTGCCGCGCGATTGAAATCATGTCGAACCACGAAATCGCCAAAGCGTAATTTCGTTTCGATAGCATGAGTTGTTGAGCCGGCATTGCGATCGATTGCAATGCCAGTTTGATACTCTCGGTTTTACCTGCAGTGAATCAATGCAGTGAGTCAGTTACAGCAATACACAGTTTGCATCACAAGATTTAATACGCACTTTCCCAATTCTTAGAAATATTCTTGCCACATGTCGATAGCCCCACGTCAATTTTTAAACGACCTGTATGCCACAGCGGTAGAGGCCGTGAGCGCACAGAAGTGCATGCCCGCTTATTTGCCCAAACAATCGGTCAAAGGCCGCACATTGGTAATCGGTGCCGGTAAAGGCGCCGCTGCAATGGCTAAGGTAGTAGAAGATACATGGCCGGGCAAAGTTGAAGGTTTGATCGTCACACGTTATGGCCATGGCGCCGACTGCAAGCAAATTGAAGTCGTCGAAGCCGCCCATCCGGTGCCGGATGAAGCCGGTCGGCAAGCTGCCGGTCGCATGCTGGAACTGGTAAAGGGCTTGACCGAAGACGACCTCGTGTTATGTCTGATCACCGGTGGTGGCTCGGCTCTGCTGAGTTTGCCAGGTGAAGGCATCTCGCTGGAACAGAAACAAGCCTTGAACAAGGCATTGCTGAAAAGCGGCGCAACGATCTCTGAAATGAACTGTGTGCGCAAACACCTTTCAGCGATCAAAGGCGGCCGCCTTGGTCTGGCCTGCGCACCGGCGCGTGTCGTGACGCTACTGATCTCGGACGTGCCTGGCGATGATCCTGGCGTCATTGCCAGCGGTCCAACGCTGCCTGATCCGACTACTTGCGCAGAATCGCTTGCGATCCTGAAAAAATACAAGATCGAGATTCCAGACAACATCTTGCAGTACCTCGAATCCGGCGCAGGTGAAACACCGAAGCCTGGTGACGCACGCTTCGCACGTAATGAACACCACGTGATTGCGACTGCGCAACATGCGTTGGAAGCAGCAGCAGAAAAAGCGCGCGCCGCCGGTATCACGCCTTACATTTTGTCCAACGATCTGGAAGGCGAATCGCGCGATGTCGGTTCCGTCCATGCCGCGTTGGCAAAACAAGTCGCGAAGTATGGTCAACCATTTGCCAAACCTTGCGTTATCTTGTCCGGTGGCGAAACCACAGTGACAGTGCGCGGCAAAGGTCGTGGAGGTCGCAATGCAGAATTTCTGTTGAGTCTGGCAGTCGCATTGAACGGCGCACCGGATATTTACGCACTGGCATGCGATACCGATGGTATCGATGGTTCGGAAGATAACGCCGGCGCGATCTATCAACCGGATTCGATCGTACGTGCTGCTGCAGCAGGACACAACGCGAAAGCGATGTTGGAAAACAATGACGGATATGGTTTCTTCAGTGCGTTGGGCGATTTGATTGTCAGTGGCCCGACCCGCACGAACGTGAACGATTTCCGCGCAATCCTGATTTTGTAATTTATTCGCCGCTATCTTGCGAGTGCACGCATAGCGGTACCGATTTTTTAATTTTCATTTAAGAAGAAGACTGTCATGAGACGTAATCGCAAAGCAAAAATCGTTGCTACCCTGGGCCCAGCAAGTAATGATGTCGCAACCATCAGCGCACTGTTTGAGGCTGGTGTGGATATGTTCCGCTTCAACTTCAGCCATGGTTCGCACGAAGATCACCGCGCACGTCACGAAATCGTACGTGGCTTGGAAAAAACATACGGACGTCCAGTATCTATCCTCGCTGATTTGCAAGGTCCTAAGATCCGTCTGGGCACGTTCACCGGCGATTCCGCAGTGCTGACGGAAGGCTCGCAATTCGTGCTCGACCGCGACGAAGCGCCAGGCGACGCAACGCGTGTTTATCTGCCGCATCCTGAATTGTTTGCTGCTGTTGCAGCTGGTCAGAACCTGCTGTTCGATGATGGCAAAATTCGCGTCACGATCGAAAGCAACTCGGGAGAACGCATCGTCACTCGCGTGACCACCGGCGGCAAGATTTCTAACCGCAAAGGTGTCAACGTCCCTGATGCAATCTTGCCTATACCTGCCATGACACCGAAAGATCTGATTGATCTGGAATTCGCTTTGTCGCTGGGCGTGGATTGGGTTGCGCTGTCCTTCGTGCAACAAGTTTCAGACATTGAAGATGCGCGCAAGATCATCGGTGATCGTGCCTTGATTCAATCGAAGATCGAAAAACCAGCTGCGATGCTGGACCTCGATGCAATCTGCAAAGCGTCCGATTCCGTTATGGTCGCTCGTGGAGATCTGGGCGTTGAACTGCCGATCTCGCAAGTGCCACGCGCACAAAAAGAAATCATCCGTATTTCGCGCAAATATGGTCGCCCAACCATCGTTGCTACGCACATGCTGGAATCGATGACTGAGTCGCCAATGCCAACACGTGCAGAAGCTTCGGACGTCGCTACCGCGATCTACGAAGGTGCTGATGCTGTCATGTTGTCGGCTGAATCGGCTAGCGGTAAAAATCCTGTTCGTGCAGTGCAAATGATGGACGCCATCATCAAGGAAGTGGAATCCGATCCGGTTTACCGCAACCTGCTGGACGCACAACAAGTTGCGCCACGTGCAACGCCAGAAGACGCGATCTGCATCGCCTTGCTCGACACAACGACTTCGCTCAACGCAGCATGCACCGTGACTTACACCAAGTCCGGCAGCACCAGCATGAGTGCGGCACGTGTTCGTCCGAATACCTCGATTCTCAGCATCGCGTCAGAACTCAAAACTGCGCGTCGTCTGGCATGGGTCTGGGGCATTCATTCGATCGTCGGCAAGGACGTGCATTCAGTAGATGAAATGGTCAGCGAAGCAGTGACCTCAGCTGTGCGCGAAGGCTTTGCCAAAAAAGGCGA
>CAYOQL010000057.1:0-12266 GCA_964406085.1 uncultured Herminiimonas sp. | reverse complement strand
GATCTGGTGATCGCTGGTATGGTGGTGATTGGCATCACCGGCTATACGACAGATCGCTTGCTGGTCTTGCTGAATAACCGCTTGCTTAGATGGAGCCCGCAACATCATGTCTGAATCCAAACCTGTAGTGTATGCAGATCGCCAGCCATTGCCGGCGATCGAAATCAAGAATGTCAGCAAGGTTTTTTCGGTTGGCAATCAAACCGTGCAGGCTTTGCGTGACGTCAACCTGACAATCAAAAAAGGTGAGTTCGTTTGCCTGATCGGTGCTTCCGGTTGCGGCAAGTCGACGCTGTTGCGCATCATGGCCGGTTTTGAAACCGCGTCGTCCGGCATCGTGAATATGTATGGCATGCCTATCGACGGACCTAGCCCGGAACGCGGCATGGTGTTTCAGGATTACGGTCTGTTCCCGTGGCTGACAGTCAAGGAAAATATCGGCTTTGGCCAGCGGCAGCGCAATCTGCCGAAAGCCAAGCTGGAAGAAATCTCGGCGTATTACACCGAGATGGTCGGCCTCACGAAGTTTGCCGATTACTATCCCGGACAATTGTCAGGCGGCATGAAGCAGCGCGTATCGATTGCACGTGTGCTGGCGAACGATTGCGAAGTGCTGCTGATGGATGAACCTTTCGGCGCACTTGATGCGTTGACACGCGAAAAGCTGCAACAGGATTTGCTGGAAATCTGGGAACGTACCAAGGTCACCATCGTCTTCGTCACGCATGCAGTCGAGGAAGCGGTGATGCTGTCGGATCGTGTCGTCGTGATGACGGCAGGGCCGGGGCGCATTGAAGAAGACATCAAGCTGGAGCTGGAACGTCCGCGCGATATCACCGCGATCGAGTTCAACCAGGTGCGTCGCGATATTACGCAATATCTGACCAGTCACGTCTCGACCAAGGTTGCAGCATGACTGCAATCTATCGCGACATGGATCAGACCGCGCTGGACGCTGGCTATAACAATACGCTGGCGGTCAGCGACAGTGCTGCTTTGCTGCAGGATTTCGATGAGCGCAGTGCCGCCTTGCGTATTGCGTACGGCGAACATCTGGATCTGCCTTACGGTCCCGCGCCGCGCAATCGTATCGACTATTTTGCTGCGGAACAGCCGGGACCATTGCTGATCTTTGTACACGGCGGTTACTGGCAAATGCGTGCAAAGGAAACCTTCAGTTTTCTCGCCGCTGGTCCGCTTGCACATGGCATCCATGTTGCGATGATCGGCTATACGCTGGCGCCTGATGCAACGCTGACCGAGATCGTTGCGGAAGTACGCACGGCGATCGCGTGGTTGAAAAATAATGCGGCAAAATTTGGCGGTGACACTGAACGCATGGTCGTGTCTGGATGGTCGGCCGGCGGTCACTTGACGGCTATGTGTCTGGACGAAGCGGGTGTGATTGGTGGCGTTGCCATCAGCGGCATCTACGATCTGGAACCGGTAAGACTTTCGTACCTGAACGAAAAATTGCGGTTAACTGACGAAGAAGAAACCGCGCTTAGTCCCTTGCATCTGCCTTTGAGCGCAAAACCGTTGACGATTACTTACGGCACAGGCGAATTGCCGGAATTGCAAAGACAGTCGGAACAGTATGGCGAGGCGCGTCGCGGCTTGCCGGGTGATGTCCTGCCGCTACCGCAGCACAATCACTTCACCATCTTGAATGAGCTGGCTGCGGTTGATGGTGCGATTACGCGTGCAGTGTGCAAGATGGCGGGAATCTGAATCGCCTCTATGAAGTTCTCTATGCTTTTGATTTCTTCTGCATCGCATCGTCGGTTTTAAATCGTTCGCGATAATCGACGGGGCCTATGCCCAGCCGTTTCGCAAACACACGGCGCAAGGTTGCTGCATTGGTAAAGCCGCAGCGCCTGGCGATTTCCGTCAGGCTGATATCAGTCGCTTCCAGATGACGCCGCACCGCGTCTATGCGCGCATCGTTGACGAAGGTCATCAGCGTCATCCCGCATTCCTGCTTGAAGATGCGCGACAGATGGCGTTCGCTCATCTGCATTTTTTCTGCGATGGACGGAAGTGTATGTTCGACATCCAGATTGGCGAGCACGTAACTCTTAATGGCACCGACCGGTGAATCGGTTTCTGCCTGCAGTTCCAGCAAGGGGCTGAATTGCGATTGTCCGCCGGCGCGACGCAAATAGACGATCAGGTATTTGGCAACATCCAGCGCCATCTTCTTGCCGAAATCTTCTTCAATCAAGGCCAGCGATAAATCGATGCCGGCGGTGACACCTGCGGTCGTGTACAGCGCATCGTCCTTGACGTAGATGCGATCAGGTTCAACGATCGCCTTGCGAAACATCGTACTTAAGCGCGCCGCATCCATCCAGTGTGTGGTGACCGTCTTGCCATTGATCATGCCAGCGGCACCGAGTGCGAACACGCCATTGCAAATCGCACCGACGCGACGGCAATTTTCACCTTGTGCGAGCAGCCAGTCGATCAGCGGCGTGTCTTCCAGTAGATCAAATACACCCAGACCGCCCGGGACGATCAATGTATCGAAATGCGGAGCAGGGTCGAAGATCGTGCGATCGGGAGTAATGGTCAATCCGCTTGACGATTGAATTGGTCCACGCGTGGTCGCGATGGTCAGGATTTCATATTCGCATTCGCCATGGCTGAGTACTTTCACTTCTGCGAATGCATCGCTGGGCGCAGCGATGTCCAGCATCTGGAAGCGGGGGAAAACCAGCAGGGCGACAGTAATTTTTCGCATGGTTGACAGGGGGCGGGATGGCGATGAATACAGATTGAATTGTGCATCGATCATATCAAGTTGTGCGCCATTGAGGAATTGTCATGAAAATGCTAAATACCAGTAAAAGAAAATCTTGATTCAGTAATGTTGATTTCTTAAAGATACAAATTAAAAGAGCGCCAACCGGCGCTCTTTTGCTCGCAGGCTCACATCAACATCAAACCGCTTGGGCGGCGTGCAAGGCTGCGATTTGCTGCGCGTCGTACCCCAGCTTTGCCAATACTTCATCCGTGTGTTCACCGAGCAATGGCGATGGTGTGATTTCCACTTTATTGGCGGACATCTTGATCGGGCTGCCGACGGTCAGGTATTTGCCGCGTACCTTGTGATCGACTTCGACGATGGTTTCACTTCTGCGCAGGGACGGATCGTTGGCGATTTCCTTCATCGATAAAACCGGGCCGCATGGAATGTCGAATTTGCGGAACACTTCGATCGCTTCGAATTTGGTTTTGTCCTGCAACCAAGTTTCGATGTACGCAAAGATATCGAAAATCTTGTCCTGACGTGCGCGCGCTGTCATGTAGGCCGGATCGTCTATCCATTCTTCCTTGTCGATGGCGCGGCAGGTTTGCGCCCATGCGGTGCCCTGGATCGTGAAGTAGATGTAGGCGTTAGGATCTTTTTCCCAACCTTTGCATTTCAGTATCCAGCCCGGGTTGCCGCCACCGCCTGCATTGCCACCGCGTGGTACGACATCGGTGAAGGTGCCATGCGGATACTGCGGATACTCTTCCAGCACGCCGGTACGATCCAGGCGTTGTTGATCGCGCAGTTTGACGCGGCATAGATTAAGTACAGCGTCTTGCATGGACACCGCCACTTTTTGACCGAGCCCGGTCGTGTGACGTTGCTGCAATGCTGCCAGGATGCCGATCGTCAAATGCATACCGGTATTGCTGTCGCCGAGTGCTGCGCCGCTGACTGTTGGCGGGCCGTCCCAGAAACCGGTAGTGCTGGCTGCGCCGCCGGCTGCCTGCGCGACGTTGTCATAGACTTTCAAGTCTTCATAAAAGTGACCATCGTTGAAGCCTTTGACAGATGCCAAAATCAAACGTGGATTCAACTTCTGAATCGTTTCCCAGGTGAAGCCCATACGATCAAGTGCGCCTGGCGCAAAGTTCTCGACCATGATGTCGGATTGCTTGATCAACTTCTCCAGCACTTCCTTGCCTTCTGGTTTCTTGGTGTCCAGCGTCAATGACTTCTTGTTGCAGTTCAACATGGTGAAGTACAAGGCATCCGCACCGGGAATATCCTGCAGTGAGGTGCGCGTTGCGTCGCCGGAGCCTGGGCGCTCGACCTTGGTGACGTCGGCACCGAACCATGCGAGTTGCTGCGTGCAGGAAGGGCCGGCTTGCACATGGGTGAAATCGATAATCTTGATGCCGTCTAATGCTTTGCTCATGATTGATGTTCCTTCGTTTCTTCGTTAGCTATGTCCGTATTGGCTGCTTTCAGCTTGTCTGAAATGGTTTGAAACAGCTTTTTTGCGGCAGAAATGTCACCCTCTTCCAACAACATTGCGTGGTCGGCGCAAGGCCGTTTTCAGCAGGTTCGAAATGATTCTGCCTAGGCTTTTTTTGCATTTCCACGTCTATTTTTCACTTGGCTGCTATCGTCTCGCATGCGTCAGTGCATGCATGTACCCGTGTCTGAATTTGCTTGGAATTCGTTAAACGGACAAGTTTGAAAGTGGCTTGAATCGGACAGAAGGGATGCGACGGCCATCGCCGCGAATGGCTGAATGAATGAAAAATGAAAGCCAAAGAAGGTGAGCGATTTGCAATGGCGGATTGAAAAAGTGCAGGTGGCGCGCGGAAAAGTGGAGCGCTAATAAAAATTACATGAAGCTGTCGCTCATCTGGTTTGAAAGCCGGCAAAGTGGGCGCGATATTGCATCGCGGTGACGCCCAGTCGTTTGACGAATACCTGGCGCATCTGGTTGGCATTGCGAAAGCCGCAGCGATAGGCGACCACCTTCAAGGGATCGCTGGTCGTTTCCAAGAGCGCACGCGCCGCGTCCAGTCGCGCGCTTTCAATAAAGTCCGCCGGCGTGATTTTTGTATCGCGGACAAATACGCGTGCGAAGTTGCGTGGGCTCATAGCCACGACAGACGCCAGATTATCTACGGTCAGTTCCTCTGCCAGATGCGCCAGTACATATTGCTGCGCGATACTGGCGGCTGAGGTTTCTTCTACATACGGCGTCAAATAAGGACTGAATTGTGATTGTCCACCACGCCGCTGCATGAAGACCACCAGTCGCTTCGCAACATTCAGCGAGACTTCGGGGCCGACATCATTCGACAGCAAATAAAGTGACAGATCGATGCCTGCAGTCACGCCGGCCGAGGTGTACAGATTGCCGTCTTGCAGAAAGATGCGATCGGAATCGACTTTGATCCTGGAAAACATCACCGCCAATGCGGGCGCATCGTTCCAGTGCGTTGTGACCTGCTTGTCGTCGAGTAGGCCTGTATGCGCCAATAAAAAAACGCCGTTGCAAATGGCGCCGAATTTCTTTGCGCGCATCGCGCTGCCGCGTAACCAGCTTAGTAGCTCTTCATCGCGTGGCATGCGCGGCAATTCAGGTCCGCCAGCGACCAGCATTAGATCGAAGGCCTCCGTCGCTTCGCTGTAATGCCTGTGCGCGATGATAGACAAACCGTTTGAGCAGCGTATCGCGCCATGTTCTGTGGCCAAAACTTCGAGTTGATAGTGTTGTTCGTACGGCAGAAAGCGATTCGCTTCCGCGAACACATCCAGCGGACCCGATACATCGAGCGCCTGTACGCCGGGAAAAACCAGTATGGCAACTGTAGGCACGATTACTCCTTGCGGTCTTGTGCGTAATAAATCGTCATGCATGCATCGCTGCAATCAGGATATAGATTTCTGCTGGATTGCATATGCGATCGCATTGCCCTGGCAGAATTCCCACCATTGTTGTCAGTTTGTAGCGTCATGCGGCGCTATGGATGGCCAGGTTTGTTCACCATAATTTATTACAGGATGTGAGGGCATGTCGCTTTCATGTAAATGTGGAGAATGAATAATGAATCAATCTGTACCTAATTTCGCCGAGCGCGTCGGCCCGGCTTTTTCGGTAGACGGGATGTTGCAGGCTAGGGCGGCGACACGCGACTCGATACGCACCATCGCTGCACTCGTCAAGCCCGGCATGCGGGAAGAAGACGCGGTCGATATGGCGAAGCGCACCTTGATTGCGTCCGGCCTCGATCTGACCTGGCATCCGACGCGCGTACGCTTTGGCAGCAATACGATGAAAGCGATGAGGCAGGCATCCGAACCCGGCATTGTTTTGAACGGCGACGATATTTTCTTCATCGACATGGCGCCACGCTTTCAGGCGTGGGAAGGCGATGGCGGCGCTTCTTTCACGGTAGGCAACAATGAAGAATATGCACGTTGCGCTGCCGATGCAGAGGCGCTATTCCACTATGTGCGTGCACTGTGGCAGGCAGAAAAATTGAATGGCCAAGACTTGTATCGTTATGCCGATCAAAAGGCAAAAAGCATGGGATGGGAATTGAACTTCGATTTGCCTGGCCATCGTGTCTCCGATTTTCCGCATGCGGCACTGCACACCGGCTCTCTGGCTGACTACGATCTGCCGCCGTCAGCGATGCGCTGGATACTGGAGATTCACATCCGCCATCCAGAAAAGCAATTCGGCGCGTTTTTTGAAGACATGTTGCTGGATGATGAGAGCTATACCCGCTAGCTGGAGAGCAGGGCCGTGGGCTTGGCAGGCAATCGAAACGCGAAAATGGTATTTCGCTGAAAAGATTTCATCTAATCTGCGCCGCGATTTTCAGCGGCGACTGATACGATATGCAGGTTATTCGAGACGGTATATTCGGGTTTCGATGTCTGCGTGCATATCGTCATGCAAGTCCTTCCCTTACTCTTGCCCACCACCATGCTCAACACACTGCTTATCCTGCTCATTTTCCAGACCATGGGCGAAGGCCTGGTTTATGTCCTGTCATTGCCGGTTCCGGGTCCGGTCATCGGCATGCTCTTGCTGCTGGTTTATCTGATCTGGAAAAAGAAAGTGGCGGCGCAGCTGGCACCGACCACTTCGCAGTTGCTGGCGCACATGGCTTTGCTGTTTGTACCGGCCGGTGTTGGCATCAGCGTACACATGCACAGGATCGCGGATGAATGGTTGCCCATCGTGGTCGCTCTGGTCATCAGTACCGTGGTGTCCATCGTGGTGACTGCTTTCGTTGTCAACAAGCTCAAAAGCCGGGGTGGTAAATGATGCCGCATCTGAATACGGTCTGGGTCTATCTGGCCGGGTCGCCGCTGTTATGGTTGACGGCGACCTTGCTTGCGTATCGGCTAGCGACGCTGATTTACGAGAAAACCAATCATAGTCCTTTGGCCAATCCGGTCGCGATCTCAGTTGCGCTGCTGGTGCTGGTTTTGTATATCAGCGGTACGCCGTATAAAACCTATTTCGATGGTGCGCAGTTCGTCCACTTTCTGCTGGGACCGGTGACGGTTGCATTGGCGATTCCGCTTTACCAGCAGATGGAGAAATTGAAGCGCAACTGGTTTGCCCTGTTGGCTGGAGCATTGATAGGTGGAGCAGCGGCGATCACGTGTGCGATGTGCGTGGCATGGGCGCTGGGCGCTTCGCCATTGACGATACTGTCGATGGCGCCGAAGTCGGTAACGATCCCGATCGCGATGGGGATTACTGAAAAAATCGGTGGATTGCCGACGCTGACGGCGGTGATGGTCATGCTGACCGGCATCTTCGGCGCGGGCATCGCGCACTATGTTTTCAAGTGGATGAAGATAGACGATGACCTGACTTGCGGTTTTGCCCTGGGTGCCACGGCGCACGGCGTAGGCACTGCACGCGCGTTTCAGGTTAGCCAGGAGATGGGGGCATTTTCCGGGCTGGCGATGGGGATGTCCGGCATTCTCACCGCCTTGCTATTGCCGCTGGTATTGAAACTACTGGGCTACTTTTAAACGCCGCGCGCAGTCGTATCAACCGAAAGCGCCGCCGGTCAAAAATATATCGGTGGCGCGTGCGACGCAGAAAATAAAGGTCGTGATGCCCAGGCCAAACGTTATCACCAGCAACACGATCAGCGGCCAGCTGGATGATGACTTGCGCTGACTATGCGCATTGTGTCTGGCATCCCATTTGGCGTCGGGGGTCAAGCCCGTCACGATCGCTTCTATCCAGCCAGCGAAAACGGACACGGGGAACAAGGCCAGCAAAGTGATCGTCAGCGTATCCGTCGATCGGGCGAGGAATGCGGCAGAGGCAAACAGAATGAATGCAAACAGATAGTTCCACGCCCAGAAATCCTTGGCACCATGCACGTAAAAGCGATGGACACCGATACCGCCGAGAAAAACCGCCAATAGCGTGGTCAGGGTTTTGTTTTTATGGTGTGTAGTTGCTGCTGGATTCATATTCAATGGCGCGAACGATAGTGGTTGACTTCATTGGATGAGATTGCGTTGCCTTGATTGCCCCATGAATTTCTTACATAGGTCAGCACGGCTGCGACTTCTTCATCCGACATGGATTGACCGAATGGCGGCATGCCATAAGGGCGCGGGTTACCGACTGTACTAGGAGCGTAGCCGCCATGCAAGACCATGCGAATCGCATTGGTGGTAATCGGCGTGTTGATCGCGGTACTGCCGGCCAAGGCCGGATAAACTGATGGCACGCCTTTGCCGGATGCCTGGTGACAGGTTGCACATTGATTTTCATACAGCTTGGCGCCGGCGGTAATCATCGCCTTTTTATCTTCAGGCCGCATGTTCTCGGCGGCGGCAGTGGGGGGCTTGATCTGTTGCGGCAATGATTTCAAATAACCGGCCAAGGCGCCGATATCAGCATCGCTCGTGTGTTGCAGGCTGCCTGCGACCACTTCTGCCATCGGCCCGCTGACGGATCGATTCGGCGCAACGCCGGTTTTCAGGAAAGCGGCAAGATGTGCGGCTTCCCAATTGCCGAGTCCGTTTTCATTGTCGCCATTCAATGGCGGTGCATACCAGTTCAAGATCGGGATCATGCCGCCGCCCAGTTCTGCCTTCAGATTGGTGCCGCCGAAAGAATCGCGCGGCGAGTGACAGGCGCTGCAATGGCCCAGACCTTGTGCGAGATAAGCGCCGCGATTCCATTCCACTGATTGCTTGTCCTCATTCACGTATTGCCCCGGACGGAAGTACAAGGCGCGCCACACATACAGGAGGGCACGGTTGTCGTAGGGGAAGCGCAATTCAGGATCAATATTCTTTTTTGCGACCGCGGGCAGTGTTTGCAGGTAAGCGAAAATCGCATCCGAATCGGCACGCGTCACCTTGGTGTAATTCGTGTACGGGAAGGCTGGGTAGAGTAGGCTGCCATCTTTGGATTTGCCGTTATGCATGGCCTGCCAGAAATCACCGCTGTTCCATTTGCCTATGCCGGTTTCTGCATCTGACGTCAGATTGGATGTGTAGATATTGCCGAAAGGTGTAGGCACGGCGCGACCACCGGCGTATTGCTCACCGCCGCGCGCAGTGTGGCAGCTCATGCAATTGCCGACGCGCGCCAGATATTCGCCTTGCTTGATCTGCTCCGCAGGACTGGCTGGCGGGACTGACGGCTGATTCAGGTCGGGATTGCGATTTGCCAGCGCCAGCCAGAGCACTGCGCTGGCAATGATTGCCAATAGCAGTGCAAGGATGCTCCACAGGATTTTTCGTTTCATCATCTGTTTGATCTTTATTGTTTGCCTGGCTTGCTGAAATGCGCTTGATGGTATGGCCGTGGATACAGGATCAGGGGGACAGCTTGCCGCATTCCAGCGGCAGTTTGACGGTGAGCACGGGGGCAGGCGCTGCATCTGCCGGCACCCGTTGTTCGGACAGCCATGCGGTCACGGCGCTGATGTCTGCCGCATCCATTTTTTGCACGATGTGTGCCATGCAATCTGGCGTGGCGGCTTTGCGCGTGCCTATCTTCCACGCGCCTATCTGGCCCAGCAAATAATCGCGTGGCAATCCAATCAGGCCGGGGATTGCCGGCGCAGTGCCGGTCATTTTTGCGCCATGGCAAGCCACGCAAGCCGGTATGCCTTTGGCCTTGTCGCCATCGTGCACCAGCACGCGTCCACGCTCCCGCTCAGCGGGATTCGATTGCGTCGGTTGCGGTTCCGGATAAGGCGGATGCTGCTCGGAAAAATAGTGTGCAATCTCGCGCAGATAGGCATCTGACATGTTTTCCAGCATCGCTGTCATGACGGGATAAGTGCGTTTGCCATCGCGAAAATTGATCAACTGGTTATACAGATAGCCAGCCGGCTTGCCTGCGATCCGCGGATAGTAGCCATCGCTGCCGGCACGACCTTCCTTGCCGTGGCAGACCACGCAAGCGGCGACGCGTTGTGCAATCGTATCGGGGACGCGGGCTTCTTCGGCGCGGGCAAAATTGCTGCCGCATATGAAAACAGCAACACCCGCAATGAACATCGCGTTGAGCTGGGATCTGGCTGGCGTGGTGCGGTTGGTACGCATGGTGAATGGCTCACTCATTTTCTATGGTCTCGTGGCAGATGCCTGCAGCATTGATGACTGGTTGCTGAAACGCTGCAAACGTGATCGCGATGATGCGCTGTTGTGCGCATGGAATTGCGGCCGCGTCTGATCAATTGAACTGCAGCTTCAGCAATGATACTGCAAGGGTAGGCGCAGTCCGGTGCTTTATCCAGAATCAGAAGCCGGATAAAAAACCGTAGCAGTTGGCCGGCAGGCGGATTGGAAAGGAAAGCGGATTTCTGTGAGCGGGAGTGCAAGCCATCCGCAATCATCAAACAGATTGTGCGACCAGCTGGCCCAGGCTTGCCAGCGCCGCTTCGGTACGTGCATCCGATGTGTGGCCGTAATTCAGGCGTATGCAATTGGTAAAACCGTGATGCGCAGAAAAAATCGGCCCCGGTGCAATGCTGATCCCTTGCGCCAGCGCTTGTCTGTGCAGGCGCAATGCATCGATATTGTTCGGTAATTCGACCCACAGGAAGTAACCGCCTTTTGGTCGCGTTGCCTGTGTCCCGGCGGGGAAGTAGCGTGCAATCGCTTCCATGAATTGAGTTTGCTGTACCGCGAGGGTATGACGCAATTGCCGCAGGTGGCGATCATAACCACCTTTTTCCAGATACGCGGCAAGCGCTGCTTGTGCCGGTGCAGACGCGGCCAGCGTCGTCGTTAATTTGTGGCGGGCGACAGCGCGGGTGTAACGTCCGGGCACTGCCCAGCCTACGCGATAACCAGGGGCAAGACATTTGGAAAAAGACGAGCAGTGCATCACCAAACCTTTGGTGTCGAAAGCCTTGGCCGGTGCCGGCCGCTTGTTGCCGAAATACAGTTCGCCATAGACATCGTCTTCGATCAGCGGGATGTCATGGCGCGCCAGCAGTTCGACCAGATCGCGCTTTTTTTCGTCCGGCATCAAACTGCCCAGCGGATTCTGGAAGTTGCTCATCAGCCAGCATGCTTTCGGTTGATGTCTTTCCAGCACGCGTGCCAAGGCTGCGAGGTCCATCCCTTCGCGTGGATGCGTTGGTACTTCAATCGCGCGCAAGCCGTTGCGCTCCAGCGATTGCAGCGCGGCATAAAAAGTCGGCGACTCGACCAGCACAGCGTCACCGGGACGCGTCACCGCCATCAGGCAAAGATTGAGTGCTTCCAGCGCGCCATTGGTGATCACGATCTCATCCGGCTGCACATGCAGGCCGTCTGCCAGATAGCGCAGCGCGATTTGCCTGCGCAATTGAGGATTGCCCGGCGTCAGATCGTCCACCGAACTCCAGGGATCGAGTTGTTGAACAGTGGATGCCATTACTTTTGCGAGGCGCGCCAGTGGAAATAAAAGCGGGCTGGGGAAGGCGGACCCGAGTGGTACGACGTCGCGCATCCTGGCTGATTCCAGCACTTCAAACACGCGTTCGCTGATATCGACGGTTGCCGAATCTTCATTCGGTTGCGACGCTTGCTGCGGTTCTGGTGGCAAGGTTTGCGCGCCGACCGCGACGTAATAACCGGAACGTTCGCGCGCGCGTATCAGGCCGCGTGCTTCCAGCAGGTAATACGCCTGAAATACGGTGGACGGGCTGACTGCGCGGCTGGAACTGGCTTGCCGTACCGAAGGAAGCCTGTCGCCCAGCCGCAGTACGCCATCCTGTATGGATTGTGCGAGTTCTGCAGCCAGCGTTTCGTACAGTTTCATGCGGCGCTCTTATTAGATGAGAGTGTGATGACGCAGGCCAGAGTCGGCAGAGCTAGATGCATGATAAGACATTATCCGGGTCTTTCCCTGCGTGAGCGGCTACAATGTAGTCTGAAGCAGGCCAAGACAACCGCTGGCTGTCATTTCGGTGATGGCGGGAGGAAGGTCCGGACTCCATAGAGCAGGGTGACGGTTAACGGCCGTCCGCCG
>CAYOQL010000056.1:0-12443 GCA_964406085.1 uncultured Herminiimonas sp. | reverse complement strand
GAACGTAGTCTGACGGAATTGTTGCAGGGCCGCAGTTTTGAAGGCCTGAACGATTTGCCCCGGCCTAGCTTTGAAAGCAACGCGGTCACTGAGCCCAATAACTTTGTTGAACACTTCATCGATTCCAGCGGCATCGTGTCGTGGCGTTTTTTCAGTGCCAAGGCTGACTACGATTTTGTTGAATGGGATTTTTCTGGCCAAGGTGAAAATTCGAATGCCGACGAAGCCGCGACTCTGTTCGGCATTCTCGAAGCCATGGGCAAAGAGGTCTACACGGCAGTGTACGACCAGCTAGGCGCGGTGGCCTGCCGGATTTTGGTACCGGGTTATTCGGAAGTTTATCCGGTAGAAGATTTGATCTGGGATAACACCAACAAGGCGCTGTTGTTCCGCGCCGATATCTTGAACTTGCACACTCTGGACGATGACAAGCTGGACGCACTGCTTGAGCGCCTGGAGAATAACGAGCTGGATGATTATGGCGACATCGCCACCTTGATCGGTATCGAATTTGACGAGAATACGGACTGGGGGCAGCTGACAGTTCTGGAGTTGAAGCTGCTGATCAATCTCGCCTTGCAGAAATTTGAAGAGGCGCACGAACTGGTCGGTGCCTTCCTGCAATACAACGACAACACGGTCGAGCGCGGATTGTTTTATCAGGCCTTGAATGTAGTGCTGGAAGTAATGCTGGATGACGACCTGGAACTGGACGATTACGTGGTCAATTTCCGCCGTATGTTTGGCAACCCGCGGATGGATGCGGTGCTGGGTTCAGTGGACGGCAGCGTGCGCTTCTTCGGCTTGACGCCAACGAGCATGGAACTGGAAGGGCTGGATAGACATCACCGTCTGATCGACAGTTACAAAAAATTGCATAAGGCCAGGGCCAACGTGGCAGCTACTGTCAGCTAGGGTGTCGAGAGCGGCAAGTCGCTGATTGTCAATGTCGATGAATGGCCGTGAACAACTGATCTGCTTCCAGCCGCTCGCGGACTTTCATTTTGTGGTCTTGCTTCTGGGTTTAAAGTCGCCGAGCTCTTTCCGAGAAACTTTCGCAATATGTTCAACCAGGGACAGTGGAAGTTCTGAAGGAAACTGAGAAAAAATAAATTGACGCTTTTCGTCATCCCGAGAGACTTTGAGCACCAGTTTCTGACCACGCCAGCACTCATAGCTAAGTCCCTCGCGATTTGTGATATCGATTGCTATCAAAAATGTGTACTCAATCCCATTGATATCCATATATTCCATCCACGGCAATCAATCTTGCCAGCTCCAATTCGGACAGAGAACAGAAAGCCGTCTACAACTCAGCGCGGACGGCGCTGGTATTTCATCAACGCATATTTCGCAGATGCCAATCACATCCTCATGAATCACTAAGCTATTTGAAGAGCTCGGATATATTTTTATCTATCGCGATAGTGACATTGCCAATACTCGCGCCACATGCAACGCATCTTGCTGCGTACCATCCGCGATCTGATGTCGGCAACTAGTGCCGTCAGCGACGAAAATAGTTCCAGCTTCAGCTTGTCGTATTGCAGGGAATAGTGACAACTCACCCATTGCCTGGGACGCTTCATAATGTTCGGCTTCATAACCAAAACTTCCCGCCATACCGCAACAGGATGATTCAATCAACGATACGTCGAGTTGCGGGATCCATTTCAAAACTGCCTGCACCGGACGTACAGCATCGAACGCCTTTTGGTGACAGTGGCCGTGCAAAGCGGCTTTGTTCGATGTAAGTGGTTTGAGATTCAGTAGCGTGAGATCAATTCTTCCTGCTGTCTGTTCGTTGACCAAAAATTCCTCGAAAAGGAAAGCGGATGCCGCGAGTTCTTTCGCTTCATCGCCATAGCCGTAACTCAGGAATTCATCGCGCAACGACAGCAGACAGGATGGCTCCAGACCGACAACCGCGACGCCGCGATTGACGAAAGGCATCAGCGCATCGAGCGTGCGACGCGCCTCCTTTTTCGCTTCTTCAACCAGACCAGCTGACAGGAAGGTACGGCCGCAACAGAGCGGTCTTTCATTCGCCTTGATATTCAGGTGCACGGTATAGCCGGCGGCTTGCAGTACTGCTTGTGCAGCTGCGGCGTTCTCCGGCTCCATATAATTGTTGAAGGTGTCAACGAAGAGCAGTACTTCTTTGCTGCCTTCTCTTGGAGATTCAGTTTGTTGCGACAGGAATGAACGTTTGAATTTCGGGAAGGCGCGTTGCGGTGCAAGGCCGACAAATTTTTTCAACCAGCCTGCTAGCAACGGCAGGCGTTCACCTGCAGCAAGCAAGCCACCAATGCGGCTGGCGTATGGCGCATAACGCGGCATGAAGGCAATCATGCGATCGCGCAAGGTGCTGCCGTGTCTATCAGCCCAGGCCGCGCGTGCTTCTATCTTGACTTTCGCCATGTCGACGCCGGTCGGACAATCGCGTTTGCAACCTTTACATGAGACGCACAGATCCAGCACTTCTTTCACTTCCGCACTGGCCAAGCCGTCGTCGCCTAGTTGTCCGGAAATTGCCAGCCGCAAGGTATTTGCGCGGCCGCGCGTGACGTGCCGCTCATCCTTGGTGATGCGATAGCTAGGGCACATCGTGCCGGCGTCGAACTTGCGGCAATGGCCATTGTTGTTGCACATCTCGACTGCCTTGGCGAGACCGCCGGTGCGATCATCGCCAGTGCCGGGTGCTGTTTCCAAGCCACTAGCCGGATTGCGCGTGACGTTCCACGCGGACCAATCCATTTTGGTTTCTATAGGCTGTTCACGGTAACCGGGAGCGAAACGGAAATTGCTCTTGTCGTCCATCTTCGGCGGACGCACGATCTTGTCGGGGTTGTAGCGATTGTCCGGATCGAACAGATCCTTGATTTCGCTGAAGGCTTGATTCAGTTTGGGTCCGTATTGCCATGCCACCCATTCACCACGACACAAACCATCGCCATGTTCGCCGGAATATGCGCCTTTATATTCGCGCACCAAGGCCGATGCCTCTTCAGCAATCGCCCGCATGTCGGCTGCGCCGTTGCGCCGCATATCGAGTATTGGCCGCACGTGCAAGGTGCCGACACTGGCATGTGCGTACCAGGTACCTTCGGTTTGGTATTTGTGGAAAACCTCGGTTAAGCGTTCGGTATATTCCGCCAGATGTACCAGCGGCACCGCGCAATCTTCGATGAAGGAAACCGGCTTACCGTCTCCCTTCATGCTCATCATGATGTTGAGCCCAGCCTTGCGTACATCCCACAAGGCTTTCTGTTCGTTGGCATCGATCATGTTCGTGACAGATCCCGGCAAGCCAAGGTCGCTCATCAAATCAGATAATGCCGATAGTCTTTCGACCAATTCTGCTTTGCTGTCGCCGGCGAATTCAACCAGCAGAATTGCCTGCGGATGCCCGACCAGTGCTTTCTCGATGACCGGCTTGAACGCCGGATTACTCAGTGACAGATCGATCATCGTGCGATCAACCAGTTCAACCGCCGTAGGCTTGAGCGTGACGATGTGCTGCGTCATGTCCATCGCCTGATAGAAAGTCGGGAAGTTGATGACACCGAGAACTTTGGCGGCAGGTAGTGGCGCCAGCTTCAGCGTAATCTGGCGGCTGTACGCGAGCGTACCTTCCGATCCGACCAGTATGTGCGCGAGATTGGCACTGCCGTCATCGGTATACGCGAGCGGGTTCTGGCAATCGAATAGATCGATGTTGTAGCCGGCAACGCGGCGCAAAACCTTGGGCATGCGCTCTATGATTTCGTCACGCTCGCGCGTCGCGATCTGCTGCAAGCCTTGCACGATTTGTTGCACGCGCGCGGATTGCGCCATCTTTTCCAAGACTTCGAAACGGGCTTGCGTACCATCTGCAAGTACCGCATCAATGCCGAGCACGTTGTGCACCATATTGCCGTATTCGATGGAACGCGATCCGCAGGAATTATTGCCCGCCATGCCGCCTATCGTGCATTGCGCAGCTGTCGATACGTCGACAGGAAACCACAAGCCATGCGGCTTGAGCCATGCATTCAGATGATCGAGCACCATGCCGGGCTCGACCGTGATGCTCATTTTTTCCTTATCAAAATCGATAACCTTGTTCAGCCATTTGCTGTTGTCGATGACCAGCGCCTCGCCTACAGTTTGACCACACTGACTGGTGCCGCCGCCACGCGCGAGTATCGGTGTTTTCTCCGAGCGGGCGATATCCAGGCACGTCAACAAGTCATCCTGATCACGCGGCACGACGACGCCGATCGGCACGATTTGATAGATAGATGCATCCGTTGCGTAACGACCGCGGTCAGCCTGACTGAACAGCACATCACCGCGCAATTCCTTATGCAGCAATCTGGCTAAAGGGCTGGATGAAGACAGACCGAGCTGCTTAACCGGAACGAAATGGAGTGGCTGGACGAGCATGTCGGTATATTCCTTGTGGAAGCGATCGCAACGCATTGAATACGGATACTGAATAGGGACGCACTGCGTTGCCGGGCTGGTCGAATATTCAAGCCCAACCGGCAACGCGTTTCAGTACTTGCTGTCAGGCCGCGATTTTCAATGCAGGGATTTTTTGATTCGACAAATAATCCATTGCAGCAGTGACGCCGCTAGCCTTGATCGTGATACCGGAAAGCTTCAGACCCATCTCGACACCCGCCAGAGTCGCCATCAAGGTCAAATCGTTTGCTTCACCCAGATGACCGATGCGGAACATGCGTCCCTTCATCTTGCCGAGGCCAGTGCCTAGCGACATATTGAATCGCTCATATATCGTTTTGCGCACGACGTCGGCATCGATGCCTTCCGGTGTCATCACGCCTGTCAGTACCGGCGAGAAGACATCGGGATCTGCGCACTGCACTTCCAGGCCCCACGCCTTGACCGCGATACGGCATGCAGCCGCCAGACGTTGATGGCGCGCAAAAGTATTGTCCAGACCTTCATCCAGAATCATGTCGAGTGCTTCGGACAAACCGTAGAGCAGATTGGTATTCGGCGTATACGGCCAATAACCTGTTTTGTTCATCTCGATGATTTCATCCCATGCCCAGAACGCACGCGGCAGCTTGGCGGTCTTGCTCGCGGCGATGGCTTTTTTTGAAACGGCATTGAAGCTGATACCCGGTGGCAGCATCAAACCTTTTTGCGAACCGGATACGGTGACATCGACGCCCCATTCGTCATGGCGATAGTCGGCGGATGCCAAACCGGAAATCGTATCCACCAGCAGCAAGGCCGGATGACCGGCCGCATCGATCGCTTTGCGAACAGCGGCGATATTGGATGTGACGCCGGTCGAGGTTTCGTTATGTACAACGCACACCGCTTTGATCACATGGCCGGTATCGGCACGCAGACGCGCCTCGATTGCATCGGCTTGAACGCCGCGACGCCATCCTTCGATACCTGGCAGACCGATGAACTCAGGCTTGAGGCCGAGCGCTTCCGCCATTTTTTTCCACAATGTTGCGAAGTGCCCCGTCTCGTACATCAGCACCGTGTCTCCCGGGCTGAGCGTGTTGGCCAAGGCTGCTTCCCAGGCGCCGGTGCCCGACGCTGGATAGATGATGACGGGTTGCGTGGTTTTGAAGATTTTCTGGATGCCTGACAAGACTTTCAAGCCAAGCGCAGCGAATTCCGGGCCGCGATGGTCGATGGTCGGATAACTCATCGCACGCAGGATGCGATCCGGCACTGGGCTGGGGCCCGGTATTTGCAAAAAGTGGCGGCCTGCTGGATGAAAGTCTAGTTTGATCATTTCAATCTCCGTAAGATAAGTCTAATAATTGGATATTGCATACAAAATACTATATCAGGCAGATTTTGATTAGTAAAGGCGAATTAGGAGTTTTGTGTGATCTTGGAATTGTGTGTTCCAAGCAATCATCAAGGCTTTGCAATACAAATCCCGCCCCATATAGCCTCAGTAACAAAGCTGCCAGATGACCTGCATCTAAATTTATGGTTTTGATTGTTGCTTTCTATATGCGCCGCGCTTCTGCTAACGCAGCCAGCAAGGCACAATTCGATTAAAATAAGGCATTACTTCACGGAATTAGTATGCAAAATACATTCAACATCAATGAACAGACTAGTAACGCTCCCGATCTGCCTCGCATGGAGCGACAGCGCTTGCATGATGTGGTTGTGGAACATTTGCAAAACCTGATCATTGAAGGGGTCTTGGCCCCTGGCACCAAGCTTAATGAGCGTGAAGTGTGTGAACGCTTGGGGATTTCGCGCACGCCTTTGCGCGAAGCGATGAAGGTTCTTGCATCCGAAGGCTTGATAGAAATTGCACCTAACCGTGGTGCCTTCGTATCGAAGATGAGCGACACCGAGATATGGGAAGCATTTGAAGTCATGAGCGGCCTGGAAGCACTGTCCGGCGAACTCGCGGCCGAACGTATTTCACCGGCAGAAATTGCCGAAATCAAGGTGCTGCATGATGCGATGATCGTGTGCCGTTCGCAAAACGATTTGCCCGGCTATTACAGCCGCAATCAAACGATACATAACAAGATCAATGCGGCTGCTCGCAATACAATGCTGCGTCAAATTTATCTTTCATTGAATCGTCGTTTGCTGGCGCTACGTTTTAAATCCAATTTCAAGGAAGAAAAATGGGATCGCGCAATTGGCGAGCATGACGAGATGATCAAGGCCTTGGAAGCGCGCGATGGCAAGCGCCTTGCCGGCATTCTCAGACAGCATCTGCTGGATAAACGTGATTCAGTCATGTCGGACTTGCGCGAGTCGGCAGCAGCAAGCACGGCGACAGTCGCTGCAACTTCCACGAAATCAAATGCGGCCGCAGCTCCCATCAAATAAGTACACCTGAGACAGCAAACAAAAAAGCCTGGAGCAAACTCCAGGCTTTTTCTTTAGTACTTCTGCTTAGCTTGTTACGTCGACCGCCAGCGCCGGCTCACTATGCCGAAAGCGTGCGATGACATTGCTTACCAGAGGCCATAACAAGGCGATCATTGCCAAGGTCATAATGGTGCCGACCAACCCGCCGCTCCAGAATACGCCGAGAGCCCCTTTTGAGCCGACCATGGTTTGACGGAAGGCATCTTCGGCTCTATCGCCCAACACCAACGCAAGTACCAGTGGCGCCAAAGGGTAGCTGAGTTTTTTGAAGATATAACCGATCACACCGAATACCACCATCTGCCAGATGTCGAAGATCGCGTTATGCACAGTGAATGCCCCGATTGCGCAGATCACCATGATGGATGGCGCAATGATCGAGAATGGAATCCGCAGAATCGCAGCAAACAGCGGCACCGTTGACAGCACGACCAGCAAGCCGGCAATGTTACCGAGGTACATGCTGGCGATCAGGCTCCAGACAAATTCCTTCTGCTCGACGAACAGCATCGGCCCCGGTTGCAAGCCCCAGATCATCAAGCCCCCCAGCAAGACTGCAGCAGTTGCAGAACCTGGAATACCCAGCGCCAGCATAGGCAGTAACGCGCTGGTGCCAGCTGCATGCGCTGCCGTTTCTGGTGCGAGCACGCCTTCGATTGCCCCCTTGCCGAACTCATCCGGTGTGCGCGAGAATTTCTTCGCCATGCCATAACCCATGAACGACGCGGCGACTGCACCGCCCGGCGTAATGCCGAGCCAGCAACCGATGATGGATGAGCGTAACAGCGTGAGCCAATACTTGGGCAAGGATGCCCAGGTTTTGAAAACGACTTTCAGATCAATCGCCGCTTTCTTGCCTTTGAACGCCAAACCCTCTTCCATCGTGAGCAAGATTTCGCTGACGCCGAACAAACCAATCACGGCCACCAGGAAGTCGAAACCACGTAACAGTTCAGGGAAGTCGAATGTCATGCGCAGCTGTCCGGAGATCGTATCCATGCCGACCGCCGCCAAGAGAAAGCCGATGCACATAGAGATGATGATCTTCGCCTTTGGCTCCTTGCCCATACCGATGAAACTGCAAAAGGTCAGGAAGTAGACCGCGAAAAATTCTGGAGGCCCGAAGCGCAATGCAAACTTTGCGACCAATGGCGCAAGGAAGGTAATGATCACAACGCCAAACAGCGCACCTATGCAGGAGCCGGTAAATGCACTGGTTAGCGCTTGCCCCGCTCGTCCTTGTTGCGCCATCGGGTAGCCATCGAAGGTTGTCGCAACCGACCATGCCTCACCAGGAATATTAAACAGGATGGAAGTGATCGCACCGCCGAACAATGCGCCCCAGTAAATGCACGACAACAGAATAATTGCCGATGTCGGGTTCATTGAAAACGTCAAAGGCAGCAGAATGGCAACGCCGTTGGGACCACCGAGACCAGGCAGCACGCCGACCACGATGCCTAAAAAAATCCCGAGCAACATCAGGCCGGTGTTTTGCCAGCTGAGTACGTGGCCGAAGCCCTGCATGAGTGAATTAAGTTCGTCCATGATTGCCCTTAGTAGCCCAGCCAGTTTTCCAGTGGACCTTTTGGCAAGGGCACCATGAACTGAATTTCAAAAATGAAGAAGAAAAATCCCATCAGGCAAATCGATACCAGTGCGGCTTTCCATATCGGGAATTTGCCGAGGAAGATCATGAAAGCCGCGATGAAAAATGTAGACGCAACATAGATGCCGAGATAAGCGATGGTGAACACGAAGAACAACAGCGGCAACAGAATGACGGCAACCAGTTTGGCTTGTGCAACTTCGATGAAAGGCGTTTGATCGTTATCGCGGATCGCATGAATGAACACGGCGATGCTTGCAATCAGAACGACAACTGCGAGACGCAGAGGAAAGTAACCTGCTTCCGGTCCGTATGGTCCCCACCCTGCACCTAGTTTGTAGTTATCCCAGATGAGGATCAGCGATCCGATCGCGAGCGCCAGGGAAACAGCGATTTCCGCAGTACGGATAGAAAAGATTGCGGGCGAAGGTTCGCGCACTTCTTCAATAAGTGGTTCTGAATTATTCATTTTTCTTACCCGTAAAATGATGGTTGATGCGGTGAGCACCGACCACCGATGCAAACATCTGCAAAGGTGGTGGCCTCACGTCGTCCGCTTGGGTTTCAGACGGTAATACCCGCTTATTTCGTCACGACGAAACCGGCTGCCTTCATGATTTCACGGTGCGATTGCTCATCTTTCGAGAGGAAGGCCTCGAGTGGTGCGCCCGTCAAAAACTCGGGTTGTAGCGCATTTTTCTCGAGATAGATTTTCCATTCCGGTGTTTCAACAACCTTCTTGAAAAGGTCGACATAGAACTTCTGTTCATCCGGTTTGACGCCGCCCGGCATCATGAAAATACGCAGCATCTGATAGCTGACATTGAGGCCACTTTCCTTGCAGGTCGGAATATCGGACCATGCCATCGTGTCCGTTATCTTGCCCGTGTAGCCGATGCGCTTATCCTGGAATACGCATAGCGCCTGGTGCTGTCCGGCACGCCATTGAGAGACTGATTCGGACGGATTGTTCGTATCTGAATCGATGTGCTTGCCAGACAACTGGGTTGCCGCTTCGCCGCCGCCCTTATATGGAATGTAGAGGAACTTGGCGCCAGTGGCTTTCTCGATCATCATGGTTATCATGTGATCTTCACGTTTGGAACTGGTGCCGCCCATCTTGAAGGTTTCTGGCTTGGCCTTTGCCGCAGCGATGTAATCCAGCGGTTTCTTGTAGCCGGCTTCGGTATTCGTCCACAGCACAAATGCATCCTGCGCAATCATCGCAATTGGCGTCAGGTCACGCCAGTTAAACGGAAGACCGGTTGCCAGTGGCGTGGTGTAAATCGAAGAAGACGCAACAATGATTTTGTTCGCGTCGCCGCGCGATGCTTTCATATCCAGCAAACCCTCTGCACCGCTGGCGCCGGATTTGTTGGTGACAATGAACGGTTGCTTCATCAGATTGTGCTTGGTGATAATGCCCTGAATCGAGCGCGCCATCTGGTCAGACGCGCCGCCCGCACTGAAGGGAACAACCATTTCAACCGGTTTGGTAGGCTCCCACGCGTGTGCACTTAAAGCGCTGCACAGGGTGGCAAGGACGAATCCGATCTTGATCGGTTGGCCAATCAGTTTCTTTTGCATGATGTTGTCTCCGTTATGGTGGGCTGAACTCGTTTTAATCATTTGCTGCCTCGGTGACTACTCTGCGGCGGTCTCCCGAACTGCTTTACTTCGCGTGCTGAGCATAAGTAGCGCGACATTCAATACTCGCCACTAGCGCAATCAAGCTTCCTCAAGATTGTCATGCGCGTTCCAAATTATGCATTTAGAATATTGAATACAATATACATTTTAAAATAAATGTCAATTGTTGATCTTTGTCACTATTTTGAAAACCATTGAGATGCCAAGGAAACCCTGATGAATGCTGACTCTTCTATTAAACCGCCTCCGATTGCCAAACATGGAGATTCGCTGGCCCAAGTCAGTACGCCAGCACTTTTGATCGAATTGGATGCTTTTGAACACAATATTGCGGGTATGGCCGAGATGGCACGGCAGCACGGGGTTGCGCTCAGGCCGCATGCCAAGGCACATAAATCCAGCGTCATTGCCAAAAAGCAAATCGCGGCTGGAGCAATTGGCATTTGCTGCCAAAAACTGAGCGAGGCCTATCCATTTGTGGCGGCAGGAATTTCTGACATATATATAAGCAATGAATTTGTCGGTCCAGCCAAAGTGGCGATGGCAATCGAACTGGCGAAGCACGTAAAGTTAAGCGTATGCGTTGACCATATCGCGCAAATCGATGCCCTGGGAACAGCCGCCAGCGCAGCCGGCGTGATGATCACGGTATTGGTGGAAGTCGATATCGGACAGGCGCGTTGTGGCGTTGCGAGGATGGAGGGACTGGCGATGTTGGTGGATGGCATAGCGCGACACCCTGCTTTACGTTTTGGTGGACTGCAGGCATTCCACGGCGGGATTCAACATCTGGCAACCTGGGATTTACGTCGTAAATCGGCCGCCGCATCTGCAGATAAAGTCGCTGCCTATGCGCAATTCCTCGCTGCCCGCGGCATTGCTTGCCCGGTGATCACTGGTAGCGGCACAGGTACAGCCGAGTTTGATGCTGCCGGTGGGGTGTTTACAGAAATCCAGCCTGGCTCTTACATCTTCATGGATGCACATTACGCAGCCAACGAATGGGGTGGTAGCGCGATGCCACGCCACAGTTTATTCATAGCGGCGACGATCATGAGTACGGCGAAGGACGACCTTGCTGTGTGCGATGTAGGTTTGAAAGGTGTTGCGGTAGATTCCGGCTTGCCACTGATAAGCCCGGCGCAAAGCGATGACCTGAAGTTTGTACGTGCCAATGACGAGCACGGCATCTTGAAAATTATCGATCATGCGGGAGCTGTTGCACGTGACCGCCTGGGTGAGCAAGTGTTACTCATCCCCGGACATTGCGATCCAACCGCCAACCTTTATGACCAATATGTATGCATCAGGAACGGTCACGTCGAAGATATATGGAAAATAGATGCGCGTGGCCTGAGTCAATAAATGCACAATTACTGATGGTTTATTGAAAATAATCAAGACTTTGATCTGGCTCAGTGTTTCAACCAGAAAATTTAATAGGATGCAAGTATTCCTTGTCTTTGCGCTCTGCCTCCCATGCTTATCCAAGAACGCCCGTCGGTTATCTTGTTGGCGAAGATCTTCGTCGCTTCGGTCTGCTTTATCTTGATGATGGCGGTGTTTTGGAACGTATGGTGGACCCGACAAGAGCAATTGAAAGAAGCGTCAGTAGTCACTTTCAATATATCTCGCGTGTTGGCTCAACATGCCGAAGATACATTCAAGGAAGCCAATAGCGTGATGATCAGCTTGATGGAAATCCTCGATCACGATGGAAAAGATCCGGCTGCCCTGACAAGGCTGGAGCGCTTGATGGCAGTTCAGGTAAGAGAGTTATCCCAAATCAGTGGATTAGTCATAGCCGACCGGAATGGCGACTGGATAGTCAATTCTGCTCAATTGCCAAATCCTGGGAGAACCAGCAAAGACAGGACGTATTTTGCCTTCCACCAATCTCACGAGAGTTTGCGGACTTACATAAATGGACCGACCACAAATGGAGAAACCAGCGACCTGATCCTGACTGTATCGAGACGGATAAACATGGCGGATGGCAGCTTCGGTGGTGTCATGGTTGCGACGATTGATCTGAAATACTTTACCGCGTTCTACAGTAATTTCGATGTAGGCAGTGACGGTGCAATGATGCTGGTGATGGATAACGGCGGCGTACTGATACGCCATCCCCCTACCAATGCCCTTGGTGGAAGAAGTCTGGAAGGTGCCGGCATACCATCGGATTACTCCACCCAGACCTACTTCGACAGCGGCCATATACAGTCTGCAAAAATTACCAACATTCATCATCTGGTCGATTTTCCGATCTTCGTTGCGGTGGCCTTGTCAGCGGATGAAG
>CAYOQL010000055.1:0-12443 GCA_964406085.1 uncultured Herminiimonas sp. | reverse complement strand
CGAGTCTTGATGCCGCATGGCTGGCTGGCGACTTTTCCTGGTATAGCGGCATGACTAAAACCACCCGCAGCAAGCCATCCTGGCTATTGGTTACGCATATGTTCAATCATCAGACGCATCATCGCGGACAGATAACGACTTTGTTGTCCCAACAAAAAATTGATCTCGGCGCGACCGATTTGATGATGATGCCGTCACAGCCGGATAGATCATCTGTATAAACATACCGTGCATAAACGATGATTACAACCAAGCTACTGCGCGGTACCGTTCCGGCGGCACTGTCCGTCTATTGCGCGACGACGTGGGCGACGCATCCGATGGTGACTGACGACACCGCGACGCAGGGCCGCCAGCGTTCGCAAATTGAGATCAATACCGATTGGGTAAGTGGACGTGGTTACGACGGCCATGTTGCAGATTTCACCTATACCTACGGGCTTGGCGAAAGTGTCGATATTGCGCTCGACATGCCGTTGACCTTGTCTTCTGCTGGCGGATGGAACGATATGGCGATAGGACTTAAATGGCGATAGGACTTAAATGGCGATTTGCAGAAAAGGATGGCGTCAGCTTTGCGCTGACACCTACGCTCACCCTGCCGACCGCTAGCGAACAACGCGGACTGGGCAACGGCAGATACAATCCCGGTGTGACATTGATAGCTAGTTATGCGTCCGGACCTTGGGTATGGCTGGTCAATGTTGGCGTCGCCTCCAATCATTATCGTCAGCATGAATTGCCGGTGGCAAACCGTGCCCTTATTCGCCGCGCCTCGCTTGCCGTGACGTATGCAATCAACCCAGAATGGAGTGTGGTGGCCGATACCGGTATTGCGCAGAACATGAATCGGTCCGAGAAGAGTAATCCGGCCTATATGTTATTTGGCGCGATCTATTCACCCAATCAGATGATCGATCTGGATGCCGGTATCCGGTTCGGACTGAACGGGGCGGGGCCATCGCGTCAGGCAGGAGTCGGCCTGACCGTGCATTTCTGAAGCCGAATTTTGTGAGCCTCGTGCGAGGCTCCTGCCGCGTTCAAATTTCCAGGTTATCAATCAGGCGCGTAGCACCCAATTTTGCGGCGGCGAGCACGACCAGTTTTTCACCTTGCGCCATATCGCCGGCTGTCGGCGGTTGCAGGTTGGCGCGCTTGCGTATGGAAATGTAATCGGGTTGCCAGCCGCGTTGCTTGAGGTCGGCCATGGCCTGGCGTTCCAGCTCGAAAATATCCAGATGGCCACTACGTACTTCGTTGGCTACTGCGTTCAGGTTTTTGAATAGCGTCGGTGCTTCCGCACGTTCTTCTGCCGACAAATACATATTGCGTGACGACAGTGCCAGCCCGTCTTCGGCACGATAAGTTTCGGCTGCGATGATTTCGGTCGGCAATGCGAATTGCTTGGACATATTACGCACGATCATCAACTGCTGATAATCCTTTTTGCCGAATACAGCGACGCTCGGTTGTACGCAGGAAAACAGTTTCAATACGATGGTGGTCACGCCGCTGAAAAAGCCGGGGCGGAATTCGCCTTCCAGCGTATTGCCCAGGTCATTCGGCGGTTGCACGCGGAACTCTTGCGGCTCCGGATACAAATCCTTCTCTGTCGGTGCGAACAGGATGTAGACGCCTTCTTTTTCCAGCTTCTCCACGTCAGCCTGGAAAGTGCGCGGGTATCTATCGAAATCCTCATTAGGACCAAATTGCAGGCGATTGACGAATATGGACGCAACGACTGGATCGCCATGCTTGCGCGCCAGTCGCATCAAGGACAAATGACCGTCATGCAGATTGCCCATGGTAGGGACAAATGCAGTGCGTAACTGGCCGCGCAAATGATCGCGCAATTCTTCGATGCAGGAAATGATCTTCATAAAGCTGTCTGGATGAGGGTTGGGTGCGCGTCACATGCTGGGCACAAAAACGAAATGATGGCAGCGATCGCGGTATGAATAGAAAAAAGTCAGCTAGGCGCGTAAGCCAGGCGAACATAAATCGGTGCGAATGGTTCAGCCTGCGTGATCTCGATCAGGGTTTCCTTGGCGAGTTCCAGCAGCGCGACGAAGTTGACGACCACGACAGGCACGCCGCGCGAAGGATCGAACAGATCGGCGAATTCGACAAACTTGGTCGACTGCAGGCGACGCAGAATAGATGTCATGTGTTCACGTACCGACAATTCTTCGCGGCTGATCATGTGATGCGCAGTCAGTTTTGCGCGCTTGATCAGATCGGCCCATGCGGCTTGCAGATCGACGACTTCGACTTCCGGCCAGCGTGTGACGATGCTCTGCTCGATATAGACCTGCGTACGCACATAGTCGCGGCCCAGTTGCGGCAAGGCGTCGATTTGCTGCGATGCCAGCTTCATTTGTTCGTATTCGAGCAGGCGGCGTACCAGTTCGGCACGCGGATCGGCAGCTTCTTCGCCGGTGTCGGCTTTGCGTACCGGCAGCAGCATGCGCGATTTGATCTCGATCAACATCGCTGCCATCAACAGATATTCGGCGGCCAGTTCAAGGTTGTGCAAGCGGATCTGGTCGACGTATTGCAGATACTGCTTGGTCACCTGCGCCATCGGAATGTCGAGGATGTTGAAGTTCTGCTTGCGGATCAGATAGAGCAGCAGATCGAGCGGACCTTCGAATGCTTCGAGGAAGACTTCCAGTGCATCCGGCGGAATATACAAATCGGTCGGCATGCGGAACAACGGTTCGCCGTACAGGCGCGCATAGGCGACGCCATCAATGACATCCGGCGTGGTATCCGGCCTGCCATCGACCACAAGATCGGGCGCACTGGAAGGCAAGTGCGCCAACATTGTGTTCGGCCCGTTGCTCATTTACCGGACTTTGTTTTGATACGGGTAAGCTTGTTGATCTACATGGGAGGCTTGATTGCGGGCTTGCTGCTCCAGATCGATAGGGCTTTTATCCCACAGCAAGGCGCGACCGGCGAGCTGCGATGCTTCCAGGTTCGGATTCTTTGCTTTCAGCGAGTCGATGAACTGAGTGATCTCGGATTGATAATTGGCGTGCTGTTTGCTGAGTTTCATGAGTAAATTGGCAAAGAGGTGGAATCAGCCGCTATTTTACCCTGTCTTTTGCCCGGTTTTGACCGGCTTTGCCGGATGAGTGGCTGGATGTTCCATAAGGATACAATCCTCGCTAAATCCCTGCTGATTGTGAAGATGTGGGATAAAACTGCCATTTGGGCAATCCACCGCTCCCCATGTCAGGAAACTGGCTGTTCAGCGGCAGATGCCGCTTTCGTTTTATATGAAAATATGGAATTACCATGAAGAATTTCTTACGTGCCTTGTTCAGCTTTGCTTGCGGTTTGTTGATGTTCGGCTGCAATGGTCGGGTAATTGAAGACTTCGGCCTGGAAAAGCTGAGTAAAGGCATGTCGACCGAAGCCGACGTGCGCAGCGCGATGGGCGAGCCGGAGATGATCTGGCAGGACGATAACGGAGCGCGCACGCTGGAATATCCAAAAGGGCCGGAAGGGCATCGCACCTTCATGGTCGAGCTGGATGCGCAGGGCATTTTCCAGGCCTACGTACAAGTATTAACACCTGAGAATTTCGCCACCATCAAGCCCGGCATGAGCCGTGATCAGGTGCGTCGCATACTCGGCAAGCCGCGTACCGTCGTCAAATTCGGTTTAAAGAATGAAGAGGTGTGGGATTGGCGCTATCTGGAAGGGCCGACGACTGAACGCTTTTTCAATGTGCATTTCGATGACGCTAGTGGTACGGTCACACAAACGTCGGTGACAGATCCGGTGCGCGGTTAGCGCAAGATCTGCAAGCCATCAGGACGATAATGCCTCGCTGCGTGCCACCGCATCGGACAAATTGGGCAGGCAGTTCTGCAATCCCAGTCGATTCAAGAAACCGGCACGCCGCATCAAATCCAGCGGCTGCTGGTTCGGCCCGCACAAGATGAGTTGGCTGCCATGCCGTTGCAATGTCTTGTGGATGGTTTCCAGTGCATCCAGGCCCGTCGCATCCATATTGATCAATTGATGCAGTTCCAGTATCAGTGCTTTTTCTGGCATCGCCTGCGGCCCGATCAAGCCTTCCAGCTTGCCGACAGCGCCAAAAAACAGCGAGCCAAAGATCGAATAAGCCATGACGCCGCGCGGCAAGGGTACGCTCAAACTATCGGATGGAATCAGTTCTATCCGCGTCAGACTGGAGATGCGGTAAATAAAAAATACGCACGCCAGCACCAGCCCCACTTGCACCGCGACCGTCAAATCGACGATGACAGTCAGCAGGAAAGTCGCCAGCATCAAAATCCGGTAGTTCATCGAGAAGTGCCGCAGGCGCGCGAACTCATGCCATTCGCCCATGTTGTAGGCGACATACAGCAGGATCGCGGCCAATGCCGCCAGCGGAATATTGTTGGCGAGCGGGGCGGCGATCAGCACGATGACCAGCAAGGTCAGTGCGTGCAGAATGCCGGCAATCGGCGATGCGGCGCCGGCGCGGATATTGGTTACCGTGCGGGCAATGGTGCCGGTGGCAGGTATGCCGCCAAAGAAAGGGGTGATGATATTGGCGATGCCTTGCGCCATCAATTCCTGGTTCGGATCATGCCTGTCGCCGGTGATGTTGTCGGCCACGCGCGCGCACAGCAGCGATTCAATTGCACCCAGCAAGGCGATGGTCAGGGCAGGAGGGAACAATTGTTTGACCAGTTCCCACGAAAAGTGCGGCAAATTGAAGGAAGGAAGGTCTTGCGGGATGCCGCCGAACTTGCTGCCTATAGTGTCGACTTTCAGATCGAAGAGCGTGACGCTCAAGGTCGCCAATACCAGCACCAGAATTGTGCCAGGTATGGTACGCATGATGATCGAAAGGCGTGAGGCTCTTGGCCTTGCAAGGGCAGGCGCCGCGTCGACTTTCTTTTGCCACAGTAGCGGCCAGCCAAAAATCAGTAACAGGGAAAGCGCCGCAATGACCAGACTGGTCGGATTAAATGTATCGTAACTGGCTGCCAGCAACTTGATCTGGGCAAAAAAATCGGCCGGCATTTTTTCTATCCGCAGACCGAAAAAATCCTTCATCTGCGACAAGGCAATCAGCACCGCAATCCCGTTGGTAAAGCCGATCACGATAGGGACCGGAATATAACGTATCAGGGAGCCGAGGCGGAAAAAACCCATTGCGCACAGCATCATGCCGGCGAATATGGTGGCGATCAAAAGATTGGCGACGCCGTATGTTTCAACGATGCCGTAGACAATGACGATGAATGCACCAGCTGGCCCGCCGATTTGCACGCGAGAACCGCCGAAGGCGGAAACCAGAAAGCCGGCGATGATGGCAGTAAAAATACCCGCTTCGGGTTTGACGCCGCTGGCAATCGCAAACGCCATCGCGAGTGGTAGCGCGACGATGCCAACCGTCAAGCCGGCACTCAGATCGCGGAAGAACAAAGCGCCATCGTAATCCCGCAAGGAATCCATCAGACGTGGATGAAACGAGAATTTGAATGGCTTCATCTGCCTCACCTTCAGAGTCGCGACGGGTGCTGAATGCAGCAAGTGCATGCAGATGATGTTAGCAGCAGCTTAGACGTCAGACAATCCACGAATGCAATGAATATGCAATCCGCAGCGCTTTATCTATGGTTGCCGCCTCTTTGCGACGCGTGCATTGCACCAATACCTCATTGTCCGCATTCCGCGTGCTGTGACCAAGGGAATGCGGACAAGCGATGCGAAGGGCCGGGCAGATTTTTCGGTCAAGCCTGATACCGTGCTGCCGCATGTTCCTGCCCGAGATTCGGCAACATGGCCTGGCGCGCGCTGTTGAAGGTTTCCCATTGCGCGGCATCAGGCAAGGGCGGGATCGTGATGACTTCACCACGATCAAAGCCGACCAGTGCTGCATCGACCAGTTCACCCACTTCCATCACGCCAGCCATCTCATTGACGTCACGTCCCGAGCGTTCCCAGATTTCTGTTCTTGTCGCTGCCGGCAATACCGCCTGCACATACAAGCCGCGCCCGCCCAATTCCGCATGCAGTGCTTGCGAATAATGGAGTACATACGCCTTGGTTGCACCGTACATGCCAAGTTGCAGTTCTGGGGCAAGTGCGACTACAGAAGCGATGTTCACGATTGCGCCCTGTCCTTGCGCGAGATAACGCGGAATGACTGCGGCGCTCAGGCGAGTCAGCGCGGTGATGTTCAGCGTGATCAGGTTGTCCTGTGCATCGACGGTCGCGGTTTCAAAGCCGCCATGTGTGGCAGCGCCGGCATTGTTGAGCAAGATGCCGATGTTTTTGTCGTCGCGCAGGCGGTGTTCAACTTGTGCCAGCTCGGCGAGGTTGGTCAGGTCGGCAACGATGATATCGATGGTGACGCCGGTTTCCTTGCGCAGACGTGCGGCCACTTCTTCGAGCCGGGCACCGTTGCGCGCAACGAGTACCAGATTGTGGCCGCGTTTGGCGAAACGGTCGGCATAGGTTGCGCCTATACCGGTGGAGGCGCCGGTGATCAGGACGGTGGTGGTTTTGGCTTCGATACTCATGGTTTGTTTCCTTTCAATAGGGTGAAACGCGACTGGAAGTCAGAGGGGTGAGGTTTTGTACGTGCTGTTTTACGGGTTTTAATTTAATCATTATGTTCATAATGATTGCAATCATGATGGCCGTAATGTAAAGTGTCAAGCATTAATTTGTGATTATTTTCAATTAAGGAAAATGATGAAAATCAGCAAAGAACAAGTCGCGGAAAACCGGAAGCTGATTCTGGATGCGGCGGCGCGGATGTTTCGCGAGCGTGGGTTTGAAGGTGTGACGGTGGCAGAGGTGATGAAGGCTGCCGGTTTGACGCATGGCGCGTTCTACGGGCATTTCACCTCCAAGGATGATTTGCTGGCGCAGGCGTTCGCGCACACGCTGGCGCCGTATTCCGGCCCGGATGCACCTGCAATCGACTTCGCCGCTTTTGTGGATGGTTACCTCAGTAGCAAACATCGCGATAACCCCGGCATAGGCTGTCTGTTCTCGACCCTGGCGCAAGAGGCAACGCGCGCGTCCGATGCCGCGCGCGCGACGATGACCGAAAGTGCACGCAGCCAGATTGAAAATTTCAGTCATTCAATGGCTGGCGAAACCGATATTGAACGGCGTCAGGCGGCAGTGGGCAATTGGGCCGCGATGATAGGTGCGGTCACGCTGTCACGTGTGGTGAATGATCCCGCTTTGTCGGATCAGATATTGGCCGATGTGAAGGATTGGCTGGATCGTGTCAACGCTGCCGGGAAATAATTGCGGTCGATGACATGCGGTGGAGGAAGCGTAACGAATGAAGCGTGAATAGCGTAATGAGGGTAATAAATGAGTGCGAAATAAAAAAAACGGGCCGAGTGGCCCGTTTTGATTTTCTGCTTTTACTTTCGCTGCGGTTCGGCCATCAGCCGACGCGCATGCCGGGTTCTGCACCTGGCCATGGGTTCAGGATGTAGATACCCGGATTGGTTTTTTCATCTGCTGCCGATGCGGCCAGTACCATGCCTTCGGAGATACCGAACTTCATCTTGCGAGGTGCGAGATTGGCGACCATCACGGTTAGTTTGCCGATCAGCTCTTCCGGTTGGTAAGCGGATTTGATGCCTGAGAACACATTGCGCAAACGTCCTTCGCCCACATCCAGCGTCAGGCGCAGCAATTTGTCTGAACCTTCGACATGTTCACAGTTGATGATCTTTGCAATGCGCAAATCGATCTTGGCAAAATCATCGATCTTGATTTCCGGTGCGAGGGCTGCGATGTTTGTAGCATTGGCAGTATCGCCATTCGATGTCGCCAGCGCGCCAGGCACACCGACGGTGACATCGACCACGGCAGGCATGTCGAACAAGTCGTCCAGCATCTTCGGTTCAACACGCGTCATCAGATGCGAATACGGATTGACCAGATGATTGTTCGGCAATGGTGTAACGACGTGATGCCATTGCAACGGTTCTATGTTCAACAGCGCTTCGACTTGCGTGGCCAGATTTGGCAATACCGGTTTCAGATAAATAGTCAGGATGCGGAATGCTTCCAGCAAGCGGCTGCAGACTTCCTGCAGCGCAGCGCTGTTTTCCGGCTTCTTGGCCAGTTCCCATGGTTTGTTGGCATCGACATAAGCGTTGATGATATCGGCTTGTTCCATGATGGCACGCAGTGCCTTGCCGTATTCGCGCTGGTCGTAGAAAGCCTGGATTTCCGGCGCGATGTCGCGCAACTTGCTGATGAAGGCATCGTCATTGGTCGCCCAGTCAGTCACGACATGGCCATCAAAACGTTTCGCGATAAAGCCGGCAGCACGGCTGGCGATGTTCACATACTTGCCGACCAGATCGCTGTTGACGCGCGCAATGAAATCTTCCGGATTGAAGTCGATGTCTTCGTTGCGTGCACTCAGTTTGTTGGCGAGGTAATAGCGCAGCCATTCCGGATTCATGCCGAGACTGAGATATTTCAACGGATCCAATCCAGTGCCACGGCTCTTGCTCATTTTTTCGCCGTTGTTGACGGTCAGGAAGCCGTGCACGAATACCTTGTTCGGTGTCTTGCGGCCGCTGAATTTCAGCATCGCAGGCCAGAACAATGTATGAAAATTAACGATGTCCTTGCCGATGAAATGAATCTGTTCCAGCGCAGGCTCAGCCATGTAGGCGTCGAAATTCTCGCCGCGCTTGTCCAGCAGATTTTTCAGCGAAGCCAGATAGCCGACCGGTGCATCCAGCCACACGTAAAAATATTTACCCGGTGAATCCGGAATCTCAATCCCGAAGTAAGGCGCATCGCGCGAGATATCCCAATCGCTGAGACCTTCGCTGGTTGTGCCGTCGATATTGTCGCGTATCGAAAACCATTCCTTGACCTTGTTGGCGACTTCGGATTGCAGATGCGCTTTGCCGTCGGTGTCGTTTCCTTGTATCCATTGCTCCAGAAATTCCACGCAACGCGGATCTGACAAAGTGAAGAAGAAATGTTCAGAGTTCTTCAGTACTGGTGTCGCGCCAGTCAGCGTTGAATATGGATTGATCAAATCGGTCGGCACATAGACCGCGCCACAAACTTCGCAATTGTCGCCGTATTGATCTTGCGCGCCGCATTTCGGGCATTGACCCTTGATGTAGCGATCCGGCAGAAACATGCTTTTTTCAGGATCAAAGAATTGTTCAACCGTTTTGGTCGCGATCAATCCGGCTTTTTTCAGATCCAGATAAATCTGTTGTGCGAGCTGGTGATTCTCCGGGCTGTCGGTCGAGCTCCAGTTATCGAAAGCGATATGAAAGCCATCCAGATACTGCTTGCGTCCGGCGGCGATATTGGCGACGAACTGCTGCGGCGTCAGGCCGGCTTTTTCCGCCGCGATCATGATAGGCGCGCCGTGTGCATCGTCGGCGCCGACGAAGTTCACTTCACTGCCTTGCATGCGCTGGAACCGCACCCAGATGTCGGCCTGGATGTATTCCATGATGTGGCCGATATGAAATGCGCCGTTGGCGTAGGGGAGGGCGGTCGTGACAAAAAGTTTGCGCGGCAATGGATTGCTCATAAGGTGATGCTTGATGAATAAGGTAATAAAGGCGTAATTTTAGCAGTGCCGCGCGGGTTGTCGCAGCCTCGGTCTATATATAGTCATCAAAAGTCTCATGTCCTGATTGGTTTAATACGGATTGGATATTGCAGGCGGGGCTGGTCCATCCGCACGGTGACGCGGTAAAATGACGTTTTTTTACAGGACGGCTTTGGCAATCCAAGGCCGTTTTTATTTGCCATGACCGTTAGTACTCCTATCCGCACCCGTTTTGCTCCCAGCCCTACCGGCTATCTCCACGTTGGCGGCGCGCGTACCGCGCTTTTTTCGTGGGCCTATGCACGCCATTTCGGCGGCACCTTCGTGCTGCGTATAGAGGATACCGATCTCGAACGTTCCACCCCGGAAGCCGTGCAGGCGATCATCGAGGGTATGGAGTGGCTGGGCTTGCATCACGACGAAGGTCCGTTCTATCAAATGCAGCGCATGGATCGCTACCGTGAAGTCATTGCGCAGATGCTGGCAGCAGGCACCGCTTATCACTGCTATTCGTCGCCGGAAGAAGTTGAAGCGATGCGCGAGCGTCAACGCGCGGCCGGCGAAAAGCCGCGCTACGACGGCACCTGGCGTCCGGAAGAAGGCAAGATCTTGCCGGCGATTCCTGCGGATCGCAAACCTGTTGTGCGCTTCCGCAATCCGACGGAAGGCGATGTGACCTGGATAGACGTTGTGAAAGGTTCGATCACGATTTCTAATCGTGAACTGGACGATCTGGTGATTGCGCGCCCTGACGGCACGCCGACCTATAACTTCTGCGTCGCAGTGGACGATTCCGACATGAAGATCACACATGTGATCCGTGGCGATGATCACGTCAACAACACGCCACGCCAGATCAATATCCTGCAAGCGATAGGTGCGCCATTGCCGCTGTATGGACATTTGCCGATGATTCTCGGCACCGATGGTGAGAAATTATCCAAGCGTCACGGTGCAGTCAGCGTGATGGATTATCCGGCGCAAGGTTATCTGCCGGAAGCCATGCTGAATTATCTGGCGCGTCTGGGCTGGAGCCACGGTGATGACGAAGTATTTTCGATGGAACAATTTACGCAATGGTTTGATCTCGATCACCTGACCAAATCGCCGGCGCAATTCAATCCGGAAAAACTCGACTGGTTGAATAACCATTACATCAAGCAAGCGGATAACACGCGTCTCGCCGGGCTGGTGCGTCCCATGATGGAAAGCCATGGCGCGCAGTTTGCGTCCGCAGGGCATCCTGCGCCTGATCTGGCTGCCGTCATCGCATTGATGAAAGATCGCATCAATACATTGAACGAGTTGGCCGTTGCAGCGATGCTGTTCTATCGCCAGCCTGCACCGGATGCAGCATTGCTGACGCAGCATCTGACTGATGCAATCAAGCCGGCGCTGGTGCAATATGCAGAGCAATTGAAAACCGTGGAGTGGACCAAGGAGGCATTGTCCGCTGCACTGAAAGAAGTACTCGCTGCGCACAAAATAAAAATGCCGCAACTGGCGATGCCTTTGCGTTTAATCATCACGGGTCAATTGCAAACACCATCGATCGATGCAGTGGTTGAATTGTTTGGTCGCGAAGTTGTTTTGGCGCGTATCGCACATTATCTTTAAAAAGATTCAAAAGAGTGATTTACACAGTGAGAAAACCTTTGCTATAATCTCGCTTCTGCGCAAGAGGGGGTATAGCTCAGCTGGGAGAGCGCTTGCATGGCATGCAAGAGGTCAGCGGTTCGATCCCGCTTACCTCCACCAGCAAAGTGCAGATGAGTAGTTAAGTAGTATCAGGTCAGTATCAAGGACAGGTTTCTGTCCCCATCGTCTAGAGGCCTAGGACATCACCCTTTCACGGTGAGTACAGGGGTTCGAATCCCCTTGGGGACGCCAAATTCCAGATTCGTCTGGTATAAAAAAGCTCTGATTCTTCAGGGCTTTTTTTATGCAAGGTTGTAACGCAAAGAATCAGTGCTTAAGCTACCGCTCATCGCCACTGTTGAATCTGCAAAAGGTCAGTATCAAGGACAGGTTTCTGTCCCCATCGTCTAGAGGCCTAGGACATCACCCTTTCACGGTGAGTACAGGGGTTCGAATCCCCTTGGGGACGCCAAATTCCAGATTCGTCTGGTATAAAAAGCTCTGATTATTTCAGGGCTTTTTTCGTTTTGGCTGTTATGCCGCTCATATCGATTTCTACCAAACGCTCGCGAATACCGTCAGCCCCAGCTGTAGCCATTTGCTTTTGCAGCGGACGTCGGTACATCGCTCGGCAGCGTTTGTCTGCGCCAGTAAAGCTGCCGTCTTCTATGGCGTTCACAAGGATCGCTGCAAACCTGCAGTGTCGTTTTCCAAAGTGGCTTCCGCTTATCCCAATCGCCCCATCATTTGCGCTGCATTGAACGGTGCGTGTACGTTCAAATCATTATCGAAGTAGTAGAACACGCTGCAAACTTCATGTAGCGCATCGCTGCTGCGAATGCCTAACGCATGATGGATTCCCATGCGGCGTATGTGAATGAGCAGTGGCCAGGATTTGCATGGCGCGATGAAATCCCCAACTCCCTTCCGCAATCGATGTGGTCGATAGAGGCAGGTACGCCGACCTTTCTCGCACTAACGATGCCTATCTGTGTAGATGTCGTTGTTGCATGTTCCTTTACTTTGACTGCTCTGCACAAGGTGACAGTCTGATATCGCTTGGGCGTTTCTTGGACGTCTGGTGCGCAAAATTATTCGAAATTCGACCGTTCTTAACGCTTTCTTAGCAACACAAAATAAAAACGCTGATAAATTAGCTGCTTAGACAGTTATTGACTTATCAGTTATTGATCAGGCACATATA
>CAYOQL010000054.1:0-12637 GCA_964406085.1 uncultured Herminiimonas sp. | reverse complement strand
CACCGACACAAGGATTTTCAATCCTCTGCTCTACCGACTGAGCTACCAGGCCAAGGCGCGCAAGTATAGCAAAGCTATTGGAATATGCAAGGGTTTCCTGCAATTTGAATTGATCGCAGCCGCTATAATGCGATTGATCGTCACCTTGTCGCAGTATTTGGCGTTGTATTTACTGAATAATTTTTCATCATTTTCACAGGTTCGGCTTTATGCTTATACAAAGCGATGTTTGCATTATCGGCAATGGTGCCATTGGCAAAGTGGCTGCGCTGGGGTTTGCGCAGGCGGGATTAAAAGTGACCTTGCTCAGTCCGCTAGCCCCATCTGCTGACAGGGCGCCGCAAGCGCCTGCTGCAATAGAGGCGTGGGATGTGCGTGTGTACGCCGTCAATCATGTTGCGCATGACTTATTGTCATCCGTGAAAGTGTGGGAAGCGCTGGATGCTGCGCGCGTGGCGCCGGTTGATTCCATGGTGGTGAATGGCGATGCGGCCGGTCAACTGGCGTTCGATGCCTATGGCGCGCGCGTCGGCACTTTGGCGTGGATCGTGGAAGATCGTAATTTGAACCAGGCGCTGGATGCGGCCTTGAAGTTTGCATCGAATGTGCGGACTGTCCATGGTCGCGCAGTTGATTTAAACGCAGGCGATACAGCTGCCAGCGTGCAACTGGAAAACGGCGATATGCTGGGCGCCGAGCTGATAGTAGGTGCGGATGGCGGGCAATCGTGGGTACGCTCGCAATGCAATATCGATTTTGATTATCGCCCTTACGGCCAGCGCGCAATTGTCAGCAATTTCACATGCGAGAAAGCACATCACGGTGTTGCCCATCAATGGTTTTCGGTTTCGGAAGGCATCATTGCCTTGCTGCCGCTGCCCGGCAATCAGGTATCGCTGGTGTGGTCTGCACCTGACACCTTGACAGATACGCTGGCGCAGGAATCGCTAACGCAACTAGCAGCGCGCTTGAGCGCATTGGCTGCGACCGAACTCGGTAGCTTGACGCCATTGCAGCCGGAAATAGTCAAATCATTCCCGCTCTCCTTGATACGCCCGCACGCGATCACTGCGCCGCGCGTGGCCTTGATCGGCGATGCGGCGCATGTCGTGCATCCTCTGGCCGGCCATGGCATGAATCTGGGGTTTGCCGATGTCGCCGGTTTGATCAAGGCGGTGGTGGAGCGCGGCGCACATCGCGATTGCGGCGATGCCCGTGTGTTGGCGCGTTACGCGCGTTCGCGCAAGGAAGATATACTGCTGATGCAATTGGCAACCGATGGCCTGGCGCGCTTGTTTGGCACCGCATTCGAACCATTGCGCATCGTGCGCAATCTTGGATTGAACTTGGTGAACAAGTTGCCGGTCTTAAAAAGGCGGTTGATTGGCCACGCACTCGGTAGCAAGAATTAGCAACAGGCGCGTGCGACTAGCGCAAGTCATGTTTTGTGTGGCGGGACGCATCAGCTTCTGCTCAAAAATTTAATCGGAAATGAATAATGAAAATGATGAAGGCTGCGTTTGCAGTATTGCTGGGTTTGACTTTTGCCGCGGCATTCGCGGAAACGGCACAGGAAACAGCCGTAAGAAAGGCGATTGAACCGCGTCTGGGTGAAGAAGCCAAAGTCGCTTCCGTGACCAAGACACCGTATTCCGGCTTGTTTGAAGTGCAGGTGAATGGCGACATCATTTATACCGATGCGAAGGCGCAGTATCTGTTCGTCGGTCGCGTGGTGGATACCAAAACCTATCAGGATTACACCAAGGCGCGCCTGGATGAGATCAACAAGGTCGCGTTCAGCGATTTGCCGCTAGAGGCAGCGATGAAACATGTCAAAGGCAATGGCAAGCGCGCGATTGCCGTGTTCGAGGACCCAAACTGCGGTTATTGCAAACAATTCCGCCAGACGCTGGAGCAGATCAATAACATCACCGTGTATACCTTTATGTACAACATTTTGTCGCCGGATTCGATCACCCGTTCGCGCAACATATGGTGTTCCGCCGATCGCAACAAGGCGTGGGATGACTGGATGCTGAGCGGGAAAAATCCTGCGACCGCATCAGATAACTGTGTCGCACCGCATGAAAAAGTACTGGCGCTCGGACGCAGCATGAAAGTGACTGGTACGCCGACTATCATATTCACCGATGGTTCGCGTATTCCGGGCGCGATCGATGCCAAGGCGCTGGAAGCGAAGCTGGCTTCAGTTAAATAAGAAACCGATGCAGTCTGTCTAAACGGCCGCGCTTGCGTGGCCGTTTTCAATTGCGCTTTAACTTGGTGCTTGCATGCGCATGCTGGCGGATGCAGCTAAACTAGCGCCATCGTATTCATTACATGGCACAGCATGAAAAAGGCAATTCACTACACCATCGTTCCCAAGGATCTGGCCGCGCATCTGTTTGCCGTCACGGTGACGGTTAATCAACCCGATCCGATTGGGCAATGCTTCTCTCTCCCGGCGTGGATACCTGGCAGTTACATGATTCGCGAGTTTGCCAAGAACATCGTGCAGATCAGCGCTGAATCTGACGGTAAAAAAATTGGTTTGAGCAAGCTCGACAAACAGACCTGGATAGCGGATGAGTGCAGCGGCACATTGATCTTGCGGTATGAGGTGTACGCATGGGACTTGTCGGTGCGCACCGCGCATCTGGATCAAAGCCACGGATTTTTCAATGGCAGCAGCGTCTTTCTGCGTGTCGAAGATCGCCAAGACAGTGTGCATATCGTCGATATCCAAAAGCCGCAAGGCGATGATGTCGATGCATGGCGTGTCGCTACCGCAATGCGGCAATTGGACGCCAAGCGCTATGGTTTCGGGACCTACATCGCATCGAACTACGATGAGTTGATCGATCATCCGGTGGAATTGGGAACGTTTGCCTTGGCGACGTTCAGGGCGTACGGTGTTCAACACGATGTGGTCTTTACTGGCAATGTGCCTAACCTTGATTTGCCGCGCCTGACGACAGACTTGAAGAAGATATGTGAAACGCAGATTGCATTCTTCGAGCCGCACAGCAAACGTGCGCCTGTCGATCGCTATGTGTTCATGACGATGGTGGTGGGTGATGGTTACGGCGGGCTTGAGCATCGCGCGTCGACGGCGCTGATTTGCTCGCGCGCCGATCTGCCGGTCAAAGGGCAGAAGGAAATGAGCGACGGTTATCGTACCTTCCTTGGTTTGTGCAGTCATGAATATTTTCATACATGGAACGTCAAGCGCATCAAGCCCTCCGCATTTGTCCCCTATGATTTGGCGACCGAAAATTACACGTCCTTGCTGTGGTTGTTCGAAGGGTTCACCAGTTATTACGATGATCTGATGCTGATCCGCAGCGGCGTGATCGATGAGCCGGCTTATCTGAAACTGGTTTCAAAAACCATCAACAGCGTATTGCGCGGCAGTGGCCGGCATAAACAAAGCGTTGCTGAATCGAGTTTCGATGCGTGGGTTAAATACTATCGGCAGGATGAAAGCGCGACCAATTCCATCGTCAGCTATTACACCAAAGGATCGCTGCTCGGTCTCGCTCTCGACTTGACGATACGCGCGGCAACGAAAGGCAAGAAATCGCTGGATGATGTGATGCTGGCTTTGTGGCGGCAGTACGGCCGCGATTTTTATCAGGACGGCAAGGAGGGACGTGGCGTCACTGATGCAGAAGTCGATGATTTGTTCGACAGCGTGACAGGTTTGAAGCTGAAGCGCGTGCTGGAGCGCTGGGTGCGCGGAACGGATGACTTACCGTTGCAAAAACTGTTGACACCGTTCGGGGTCACATTTTCCGATGAGCGCAAGAATGGCAAGCCGGGTTTGGGCTTGCGCACGGTGCGCGATGGCACCGATTGCAAGGTGGCGAACGTGTATGAAAATGGTGCCGCCCACAAGGCGGGAATATCAGCGGGCGACGTGCTGGTGGCGATTGATGGTTTGCGGGTGACAGGGACAAATCTGGAGGGCGTGCTCAGCCGTTATCGCGCCGGTGATGCGATCGATCTGCACGTATTCCGCCGTGACGAATTATTGAATCTGAAGGCGAAAGTGCAAGCATCCGATGCGCCGAATGTGACGCTGACTGCGGAAGCGAAGCCGACTAGCGCAGTACGACTGCGCGATGCGTGGCTCAGGTAACGGCCGTTTGAAATAGCCAGATAGGCATTGAAGCTGCGATAGCCATTACTACGGCAGCTTCAATCCTTTAGTTGAACAGGCGGCTCAGTTCCACACCCGGGTCAGGGGCGCGCATGAAAGCTTCGCCTACCAAAAATGCGTGCACATCGGCATCGCGCATTTTTTTCACATCATCCGGGGTGACGATCGCGGATTCGGTAATCACCAACTTGTCCGGTGAAATGCGTGGCAGCAAATCCAGCGTGGTTTGCAGTGAAGTTTCAAATGTGCGCAGGTTGCGGTTGTTCACGCCCAGCAACGCAGTTTTCAAGCGCAAGGCAGCTGTGAGTTCTTCCGCGTTGTGCACTTCCACCAGTACGTTCATACCGAGTTCATGGGCGCAAGCTTCCAGTTCTGCCATCAAGCCGTGATCCAGTCCTGCCACGATCAACAGGATGCAATCCGCGCCCCAGGAACGTGCTTCATACAGCTGATACGGATCAATCATGAAGTCCTTGCGCAATACCGGCAGGGAACACGCCGCGCGTGCCTGCTTCAGGTAATCCGGTGCGCCCTGGAAGAATTGCACATCCGTCAGCACCGACAGGCAAGCCGCGCCATGCTGTTCGTAGCTGACAGCGATTTCTGCCGGATGAAAATTAGGTCGAATCACGCCTTTGGATGGCGATGCCTTCTTGATCTCGGCAATGATGCCCGCATTGCCCGCCGCAATTTTCTGCCGCAATGAATGTTCAAAGCCGCGTATTGCGGTGCGCGCTTCTTTATCTGCCTCAACTTCGCTACGCAAGCTGGCCAGGCTGCGATACTTTTTCGCAGCGGCGACTTCATCGGCTTTGACGGCCAGGATTTTATTCAGAATGTCAGACATATCGATTCAACTTAAATAGTGGTGCAGATAATGCGGTTCGCGTAATTCCGCAATCGCTTCAGGCTTTGCCTAACGCTTGCGTAACACTAACAAACTGTTCCAGCTTGGCACGCGCTGCGCCTGATGCAATGGCTTCGCGCGCCCGTTTCAAGCCATCTGCGATAGAGGCCGCAACGCCTGCTGCGTACAAGGCGGTGCCTGCATTCAATGCAACGATGTCGCGCGCTGCGCCATTGACGTTGTCGAGTGCTTCGAAAATCTTTACTTTTGATTCCAGCGAATCAGCCACTTTCAGATTGCGGCTGGCGATCATCTGCAAACCGAAATCTTCCGGATGGATTTCATACTCGCGGATTTCACCATTGAACAGCTCGCCGACCATGGTCGCGGCACCCAGCGATACTTCATCCATGTTGTCGCGGCCCCACACCACGATCGCATGCTGCGCACCCAGGCGTTGCAACACGCGTACTTGTATGCCGACCAGATCGGGATGGAATACGCCCATCAAGATATTCGGTGCGCCAGCCGGATTGGTCAGCGGGCCAAGGATATTGAAGATGGTCCGTACGCCGAGTTCCTTGCGTACCGGTGCTGCATGTTTCATCGCCGCATGATGATTGGGCGCGAACATGAAGCCTATGCCGGTTTGTGCGATCGATTCCGCCACCAGTTCCGGCTCCAAGTTGATATTTGCGCCCAGCGATTCCAGTACATCGGCGCTGCCTGACGACGACGACACGCTGCGGCCACCATGCTTGGCAATGCGCGCACCAGCAGCTGCGGCAACAAACATAGACGCGGTAGAAATATTAAAGGTATTCGCGCCATCGCCGCCAGTGCCGACGATGTCGAGCAGATTGGTGGTGTCGGCCAATGGGACTTTGGTGGAAAACTCGCGCATCACCTGCGCCGCGGCGGCGATCTCGCCTATGCTTTCCTTCTTCACACGCAAGCCCATCGTCAGTGCCGCGATCATCACGGGCGACATTTCTCCGCTCATGATTTTGCGGAACAGATGCAGCATCTCGTCGTGGAAAATTTCCCTATGATCGATGCAGCGCAACAGGGCTTCTTGGTCAGTAATCGGCATGGCGAGACTTTCTGTATTCAAATGGCGACCAGCATTATCCATTTAGCGGACGAGGAAGTTTTTCAACAGCGCGTGTCCATGTTCGGACAGGATGGATTCCGGATGGAATTGCACGCCCTGAATATCGAAATCCTTGTGGCGCACGCCCATGATTTCTCCATCATCGGTCCACGCGGTCACTTCCAGGCAATCCGGCAGCGATGCACGTTCTATCGCCAGTGAATGGTAGCGGATCACCGTGTACCGGCTGGGCAAATCCTTGAATACGCCAACGCCAGTATGCGTGATCTGCGAAGTCTTGCCGTGCATGACTTGCTGCGCGCGCACGACTTTGCCGCCGAAGGCTGCGCCGATTGCCTGATGACCCAGGCATACGCCAAGAATAGGCAACTTGCCGGCGAATTCTTGCAGGATAGGCACCGACACGCCGGCTTCGTGCGGTGTACATGGGCCTGGCGAAATGCAGATGCGCTCCGGCTTCAGCGCTGCGATTTGTTCCAGCGTGATTTCATCATTGCGCACGGTGTGCACGTCTTCGCCCAGCTCACCGAAATATTGCACCAGGTTATAGGTGAAGGAGTCGTAGTTATCGATCATCAGTAACATTTAAATCTCCCCGTCCAAACCATCTTGTACTTGTTCCGCTGCGCGTAATACTGCGCGGGCCTTGTTCTCGGTTTCCTGCCATTCCATCTCGGGTACCGAGTCGGCGACGATGCCGGCCGCTGCCTGCACATACAACATGCCATCCTTGATGACGCCGGTGCGGATCGCGATGGCCAGATCCATTTCGCCACCGAACGACAGGTAGCCGCATGCGCCGCCGTAGATGCCGCGCTTGGTCGGTTCCAGTTCGTCGATGATTTCCATCGCACGGACCTTCGGTGCACCGGACAATGTACCCGCCGGGAAAGTGGCTTTCAATACATCCAGATTCGACAAACCGTCTTTCAATGTGCCTTCGACATTGGAGACTATATGCTGCACGTGCGAATATTTTTCAATCACCAGTTTGTCGGTGACGAGCACGCTACCGGTTTCTGCAATGCGGCCGATATCGTTACGTGCGAGGTCGATCAGCATCACGTGTTCTGCGATCTCTTTTGGATCGGCCAGCAACTCTTTTGCGAGGATCGCATCTTTTTCCGGTGTGTCGCCACGTGGGCGTGTGCCTGCCAAAGGACGGATCGTGATTTTCTTTTTTCCGCTCGGCATGGTTTCGTTGCGCACCAGAATTTCCGGTGACGCACCGACGATTTGCATGTCGCCGAAATTGTAGAAATACATATACGGCGATGGATTCAGCGAGCGCAGCGCACGATACAGCGTCAGCGGTGCATCGACATATGACTTCTTGATGCGCTGGCCGATCTGTACCTGCATCAAGTCGCCGGCCATCACATATTCCTTGGCTTTGGCGACGGCGGCCAGATAATCTTTTTTGTCGAATTCGCGAATCGTATCGGTGCGAACGGAGGCGCTGGTGACTGGCGCTTCGACTGCGCGGTGCAGTTTGGCACGCAAGTCTTTCAGCCGTTGACGGCCGTTGGCATACGCTTCCGGCTGCGTCGGATCTGCATACACAATCAGATAGAGCTTGCCGGACAGATTGTCGATGACGGCCAGTTCTTCCGTCAGCAGCAACTGGATTTCCGGCAGGCCGAGATCGTCTTTTGGCGTCGAGTGCGCCAGACGTTTTTCGACATGGCGCACAGCGTCATAGCCGAAATAGCCGGCAAGACCGCCGCAAAAACGTGGCATCCCGGGCATGATTGCGACTTTGTAACGCGCCTGAAATTCCGCGATGAACTCCAGCGGATTGCCTTCAAAGGTTTCGACGATGGCGCCGTTGCGCACGACTTCAATGCGCGTGCCGAAGCTGCGCATCAAGGTGTTGGCAGGCAGACCGATGAAGGAATAGCGGCCAAAGCGTTCGCCACCAACGACGGATTCCAGCAAAAAGGTATTTTTGCCGCAGTCCTGGGTTTGCGCCAGCTTGAGGTAAAGCGAAAGTGGTGTTTCCAGATCGGCAAATGCTTCAGCGACCAGTGGGATACGATTGTAGCCTTGCGTGGCCAGCGATTTGAATTCGAGTTCAGTCATGGGTTCTCTCCGGACCGCTATTGTAGACGAGCGGTTTGGTACTTTAGTAAGTACTTCAAAAAACGTTGCTGATCGCGCGGGAATGTAGAAACTGCAAAAGCGTGCGGACGATCAGCGGCAAGTGGTGCTTAGCACCAGTTTTGCCAGCCTCGCCATAGCCAGGCCTCATGCGCGCCTGGTGTCGTGAGTCGTTTTTTGTCGAGAGACATGATGATTTATGTTGGTGAAATAAGATGTGCTGCGTCTAGCAGCGAAGAAACTATACCATCGGTATCAACGTCTTGTATAGACTGGCCGTGGTTGTAGCCGTAAGGGACGTTGAGAACCTTGCAGCCTGCGGCGCGTGCGGCTTGCGAGTCGTTGATCGAGTCGCCGATCGCCACGACTTGCGCTGGATTCAAGCCAAAATCCGCACACACCTGCAATAACTGCATAGGATCGGGTTTCTTTTTAGCGAAAGAATCGCCGCCGTAAACAATTTCGAAATAAATGCTCAGGCCGGTTTTTTGCAGCAAAGGCAGGGCAAATGCCATCGGCTTGTTGGTGACGCAAGCCATGCGCAGGCCTTTTGCCTGCATGGCTTGCAAGCCTTCATGCACACCTGGGTAAGCGCTTGCGAACTCGCCGTTGACGTCGAAATAGTGCTTTTCGAACAGCGCCATCGCTTCTTTGAAGCGCAATTCGACCTCGTCAGCGGAAAAATCCACGCCTATGCTTTGCCGCACCAGATTTTCGGCACCCTTGCCGACGAAGCTGATCGCGGTGTCCAGCGTAAGCGGCCCCAAGTCCAGGTCCGCGCGCATGCGATTTAGCGTGATGTGCAAATCCTGTGCTGTATGCAGCATGGTGCCGTCGAGATCGACAATGACGCCGCGTATGCCTTGCAGCATCCGGTTTTCAACTATGCTGGAAGACAAATTCAGACCTTTGCCAGTTCGCTGCGCATCGCATCGATGACGGCTTTGTAGTCTGGCTTGCCGAAAATGGCGGAGCCGGCGACAAAGGTGTCTGCGCCGGCACGTGCTGCTGCTTCGATATTGTCGATTTTGATGCCGCCATCGACTTCCAGCATGATGTCGCGACCGGACTCATCGATCAGCTTGCGCACGGCGGCGATTTTTTTCAGCGTATGCGGGATGAAGGATTGGCCGCCGAAGCCGGGATTGACCGACATCAAGAGGATGATGTCGAGCTTGTCCATCACGTGTTCCAGATAATGCAATGGTGTCGCAGGGTTGAATACCAGTCCGGCTTTGCAGCCGTTATCGCGTATCAATTGCAGCGTGCGATCCACATGCTCTGACGCTTCCGGGTGGAAGGTAATGATATTGGCGCCGGCTTTGGCAAAATCAGGGACGATCCGATCGACCGGCTTGACCATCAGGTGCACATCGATAGGCACTTGCACATGCGGGCGTATCGCTTCACATACCAAAGGACCTATCGTCAGGTTCGGAACGTAATGGTTATCCATCACGTCGAAGTGAATGATGTCGGCGCCGGCGGCGACGACGTTGCGGACCTCTTCCCCAAGGCGGGCGAAATCGGCGGAAAGAATGCTGGGAGCGATGCGATAGTTGGCCATGGTTGTGACTTTGTAGATGAAGCCGCTATTTTACCCTGCGGCTCTGAGACTGCGTTTTGCAAGATGTCGACCGGTGATGGATGTTGCGATTTCAGGGCACATTTCGGGTCTGCTATATATAGTTGCCGTACGCGCTATCATGCGGGTTACATATACATTGAATGAAAAACGCAGCACGAAGTGCGCTGCACTAGAGGAATCACATGGCACCTTACGAATTTACGGTTACCGTAACCACGCAATATCTGGAAGAGCAATCAGACCCCGATCATTCCCATTATGTGTTCGCGTACGCGATAAGGATCAAAAACACGGGGCGGGTCGCCGCGCAACTGATCTCGCGGCATTGGGTGATTATGGATGCCAATAATCATATTGAAGAAGTGCGGGGGTTGGGTGTGGTCGGCAATCAACCTTTGCTGCAGCCTGGTGAACACTACGAATACACCAGCGGTATGTCGATGGCGACGCCGCAGGGGACCATGACCGGGGAGTATTTCTGTGTGGCGGAAGACGGTGAGCAGTTCGTGACAAAAATTCCGGAATTTGTTTTGTCATTGCCGCGCACTTTGCATTAAGACGCTGGTCTATTCAATCTTGTCGTGTTTTGGTGGTGCTGACTTTTTCGTCGGGGGCTGAGTCGGTTTTTTGCCCGAAAACATCGTCCACCATACGATAAAGATCAACAAGAACAGCGCGATTCCCGCTTCAACAAATAATAGCCACATTGCCAATTACTCCCATGTCATTTATTCGCCTTAGTTTACTCGCATCCATTTTGTTTGGTCTTGTTTCATGTTCTGCCGTGCGTCCGCCTGAGCAGCCGATTGTCGTGGAGCCGTCTGTCCCGGTGAAGCCAGCCAAGCCGGCCATCCCGCCGGGCGATCTGCCCGGCTTGCCGCGTACGGAGATCAATCCTGCATTGCGCCCCGTGACGTTTGCAGCTTTGCCCGGATGGAAAAATGACGATCAGCGCGAGGCCTTGCCCGCCTTTTTATCTTCTTGCGCAGTGATGATACGACGCCCCGATTGGAAGTCTGCGTGCGCGATTGCAGCAAATTTAGACGGGAATGACGAGAACGCGGTGCGCCAATTCTTCGAGAATTACTTCCAGCCTTATCGCGTCTCGAATCCGGACGGCTCCTTGTATGGCACGGTGACTGGCTATTACGAACCCTTGTTGCAAGGTTCGCGCAAGCGCGGCGGCAAGTATCAAACGCCTCTGCATCGCGCACCGGACGATATCCTGACGATTGATCTGGCCAGTGTTTTCCCGGAATTGAAAGGTCAGCGTGTGCGCGGGCGCTTGGTCGGCAATAAAGTCGTCGCATATCCGTCGCGGGGGGAGTTGAGCCAGTCAAATGCCTTGCTGGGCAAAGAAATTGTGTGGGTCGATGATCCCATCGATGCTTTTTTCCTTCAGGTGCAGGGTTCGGGCCGGGTGCAGCTGGATGATGGCAAAGAACAGGTACGGATTGCCTATGCAGATCAGAACGGTCATCCATACAAATCGATAGGCCGCTACCTGATAGATAAAGGCGAGCTGACCCTGGATCAGGCATCTGCCCAGGGCATCAAGGGCTGGTTAAAGGCCAATCCCAAGCGCCAGCAAGAATTACTGAACGCCAATCCCAGTTATGTCTTTTTCAAGGAAGAGAAAGTAACGGATCCCAATGTCGGGCCTAAAGGCGCCATGGGGGTAGCCTTGACGCCGCAGCGGTCGATTGCGGTTGATCCGCAGTTCATACCGCTGGGCGCGCCAGTCTTTCTGGTGGCGACGCTGCCGGCCAGCAAAACGCCATTGCGTCGCCTCGTCATGGCGCAGGATACCGGTAGTGCAATCAAGAACCCGGTGCGTGCTGATTATTTCTGGGGGTTTGGTGCGGAAGCCGGTGAGCTGGCCGGCCGTATGAAGCAGCGCGGCGAGATGTGGGTATTGTTGCCGAAATGATGCCTTGCTTATATTGAGTGCAGGTTTTTCCAGGAGTTATTTATGCAATACGAAAATATTCTCGTTGAGATTCATGGCAAGGTCGGCCTTATCACCCTTAATCGTCCGGCGGCATTGAACGCACTCAACGACAAGTTGATGGATGAATTGGGTTTGGCCCTGCAATCTTTCGATGCCGACGACGACATCGGTTGCATGATCATTACAGGTAGCGAGAAAGCTTTTGCTGCCGGTGCCGATATTGGCGCGATGGCGACCTACTCTTATATGGATGTATATAAAGGTGATTACATTACGCGTAACTGGGAGCAGATCCGCAGTGTGCGCAAGCCGGTGATCGCAGCAGTTGCCGGCTATGCCCTCGGTGGTGGTTGTGAGCTGGCCATGATGTGTGATTTTATTATTGCTGCGGATACGGCGAAGTTCGGTCAGCCTGAAATCAAGCTCGGCATCATACCGGGCGCAGGCGGTACGCAGCGTTTGCCGCGTTCTGTGTCGAAATCCAAGGCGATGGATATGTGTTTGACCGCGCGCATGATGGATGCCGTAGAAGCGGAGCGTGCTGGTTTGGTGTCGCGGGTAGTTGTTGCGGACAAGTTGCTAGAAGAAGCGCTGACGGCGGCAACTGTCATAGCCAGCATGTCGCTGCCTATGGTCATGATGATCAAGGAATCCATCAATCGCGCCTATGAAACCACGCTCGCCGAAGGCGTGCAGTTCGAGCGCAGACTCTTTCACAGCACCTTCGCAACAGAGGATCAGAAAGAAGGAATGCGTGCGTTTGTAGAGAAGCGCGCAGCGAAATTCAAGAACGTCTAAGGCCTGTGTAAAAAGTAATTTCAAAAGAATTAAAGTATTTTCTTAAAAGTACTTGCCAAGGTTTGAAATGCTTTGCT
>CAYOQL010000053.1:0-13493 GCA_964406085.1 uncultured Herminiimonas sp. | reverse complement strand
ACTCGACCCCTTGCACCCCATGCAAGTACGCTACCAGGCTGCGCTACGCCCCGACAAGCAGAAAATTATACCAGAGCAGAACTGTATTTTTGTCATGAAAAATGCCCACCCCGCCTTCACAACCGGATTTACTTCAGCAAAGTCAGAATTTCCATCAGTTCTTTACGAATCGCAAGCATGGCATTCGGGTCTATCGTTACGCCATCGAGCGGCAGGTCATCGTCGCCACGGGCATCCAGAATCCGGCTATCCAGCTTGTTGCGTGCACCACTGATTGTGAACCCTTGTTCATACAACAATTCGCGTATGCGACGAATCAGCAGTACTTCGTGATGCTGGTAGTAACGCCGGTTCCCGCGCCGCTTGACCGGTTTGAGTTGTGTAAATTCCTGTTCCCAATAACGCAGAACGTGCGGTTTCACACCGCACAACTCACTCACCTCACCGATCGTGAAGTAGCGTTTTGCTGGAATTGGCGGCAATGCGACCAATTCAGGTTTGTTGAGCCGTTCGTTCATCTATCAGCTTGTTTGGGCAAACGTTTTTTGGCTGGAAGTGTCGACCATACCTTTGAGCTTCTGGCTCGCATGGAAAGTGACCACGCGGCGTGCCGTGATAGGAATTTCTTCACCGGTTTTTGGATTACGGCCTGGACGTTGCGGCTTGTCGCGCAACTGAAAATTGCCAAAGCCTGACAGTTTGACGGCTTCGCCACGTTCCAAGGCATTGCGAATTTCATCAAAAAAGGTCTCGACCATATCTTTGGCTTCGCGCTTGTTCAATCCGACTTGCTCAAACAGCAACTCGGCCAGCTCGGCCTTGGTCAAGGTTGGCAGATCCTTTTCCGCTTGCGAGCGCACCTGCGCCTCCAGCATTGCGCGGTTCAGGTCTGCTGCCAATACTGATTGGAGTTCAGCGGAATTCACATCATTCATATTCGGTATATTCACTGCTTGTTTTGACCTTGAACCTAAATCTGAACCTGAAAGTCGGAATCATCCTTTGCATGGTTTTTGCAACAAGCTGATTCCTGATCCAAGTGAACTGCTTATGCGCGTAATTTGGCGCTGTGTTTGATACCGGCAGCCGCTACAAACGCAGCCATCGCGGCATCGACCAAATCATCCTGCAGGGTTAATTGAGTATCTTGCAAGGTGAAGCGGAAAGCAAGGCTTTTTTCGTCGCTCTCCAAGCCTTTGCCACGATATTCATCAAATAAAACAACCACTTGCAGAATTTTGCAGATTGGATTAGCTTGCTTCTCCGCAACAAAAACGTCCATCAAATCCTGCATCGAGACCTTGTTTTTGACGACTAATGCAAGGTCGCGCGTGACCGCCGGGAACTTAGAAATTTCCTTATAGAAAGGAATATCCAGCTGTTGCAAGGCACTGGCATCGACCTCGAATAAAACAGGCGCCAGAGGCAAATCGTACTTTTGCTGCCAACACGGATGCAACTCACCGATAAAACCGACGACTTCGCCATCCAGCAGGATATTGGCGGAGCGGCCAGGGTGCAGAGCGGGATGTTCCAATTTGGCAAAAGTCAGAGTCTTGGGCGCAAACAAGGCTTCCAGATCAGCCTTGACGTCGAAGTAATCGACGTTACGCGAATCCATGCCCCACTGCTCTTCCACGATTGGACCGTATGCAATGGCGGCGACACGTTTAGGCTGATCATAACCGGCCACCGAGAGCGGACCGTCATGCTCAATGCTGTTGCGCAGATAAACCGCACCGATTTCAAACAGACGTATGCGACTGACCTTGCGATTCAGGTTGTAGCGCACATTGGCGATCAGATTGCCGATCATCGATGAGCGCATCACGCTCATCTGGCTGGCAATCGGATTCAGCAATTTAATCGGGTTGCCGTTGCCGGCGAAGTCTGCTTCCCACGCCTGCTCTACAAAGCTGAAGTTGACCACTTCCTGATAATCGGAGTCTGCCAGTTGACGGCGGATCGTGAACAGCGAGCGCGTATTCTCAGGACGAATGCGCATTGCGTTGGCAGCGACTGGCGGCAACGCTGGAATATTTTCAAAACCATAGACGCGCGCAATTTCTTCAATCAGATCTTCTTCGATTTCGATGTCGAAACGATAGGAAGGTGGTGTGACCGAGAACACGCCGTCTTTTTGCGTAAATGGCAAAGCCAGACGAGTGAAGATGTCGGCAATCTGCGCATCTGTCAATGCAACGCCGATAACCTTGACCGCACGCGCAGTACGCACGCTGACAGGGTCGCGTTTTGGCAAGTTGACGACATGGTCGTCGACAGGACCCACTGCTGTTTTATCTTTTTGTCCGCAGATCTCGACGATCAATGCAGTGATGCGTTCAATGTGTTCAACCGTCGTTGCAAAGTCGACACCGCGTTCAAAGCGATGTGCCGCATCGGTAGAAAAATTCAAGCGACGTGCGCGCCCCTGTATCGCATTCGGATACCAGAACGCAGCTTCCAGATAAATGTCTTGTGTATCGAGCGATACGGCCGTTGCATCGCCGCCCATGATGCCGGCCAGCGATTCGATTTGCTGATTGTCGGCAATCACGCCTATCCACTCATCGACGGCAACCGTGTTGCCGTTCAGGAGCTTTAGCGATTCGTCCTTTTTACCCCAGCGCACATTCAAGCCGCCGTGAATTTTATCCAGATCAAATACATGCGTAGGGCGACCCAGTTCGAGCATGACGTAATTGGAAATATCGACCAAAGCAGAAATCGGACGTTGTCCGCTGCGTTCCAGGCGTTGCTTCATCCAGTCCGGCGTCTGTGCTTTCGCATTCAGGCCGCGAATAATGCGACCGGAAAAACGACCGCACAGATCCGGTGCGGAAACCGTCACCGGCAAAATATCGTTGATCGTCGAAGCAACTGTTTGGTACGACGGTGTTTTCAAAGACGTACCGGTCAATGCGGATACTTCACGCGCCACACCGAGAACCGACAGGCAATCTGCCTTGTTCGGCGTCAGCTTGATCGTGAATTTCAGATCATTCAGTTGATAGTAATCGCGGAAATTCTGGCCGATAGGCGCGTCCGATGGCAAGTCCATCAAACCGCCCTGCTCGTCCGACAATTTCAACTCTTTTGCCGAGCACAACATACCTTGCGATTCCACGCCACGCAAGGCGCCGACCTTGATCTCGAATGGCTTGCCATCTTCACCCGGTGGCAATATTGCGCCAGCCAATGCACACACTACCTTCATGCCTGCGCGCACATTAGGCGCACCGCAGACGATGTTCAATAATGTTCCGGTGCCGGCATCCACCTGACAAACATTCAGGCGATCAGCGTTCGGATGTTTGGCGATCTCACGCACTTCAGCGACGACGACATTCGAGAATGGCGGCGCGACCGGTTCGACTTCTTCGACCTCCAGACCAGACATCGTCAACATGTGCGCCAATTCATCCGACGTCATATTCGGATCGACCATCGTACGGAGCCAGCTTTCGGAAAATTGCATGATTTAAAAACCTTTTGCCACAGACATCACAAATACAGAAAAAATCAGAGCACGCGCTTGCTCAGCATGCCCTGCCTTGTTACTGCTAGTTGAATTGTTTCAGGAAACGCAAATCGCCTTCGTAGAACAAGCGCAAATCGTTGATGCCGTAACGCAGCATCGTCAGGCGTTCAAGGCCGGAGCCGAACGCAAAGCCGATGAATTGTTCAGGATCAAATCCCATATTGCGCATCACGTTTGGATGCACCTGGCCAGCACCCGACACTTCCAGCCAGCGGCCTTTTAGTGGGCCACTACCAAAAGCGATGTCGATCTCAGCCGACGGTTCGGTAAATGGGAAATACGATGGGCGGAAGCGCACTTGCAAGTCGTCGGTTTCGAAAAACGCTTTGACGAAATTGAGGTACACGCCCTTCAAGTCGGCGAAGCTGATGTTCTCGTCGATCCACAAACCTTCGACCTGATGGAACATAGGCGAGTGCGTTGCATCGCTGTCGACGCGGTAGGTACGGCCCGGTGCGATGACGCGAATCGGCGGTTTGTTCATGCGTGCATAGCGCACCTGCATAGGGCTGGTATGCGTTCGCAGCAGCAGAGGCTTGCCTTGCGTATCGTTGCCTTCGATGTAAAACGTATCCTGCATCGAACGCGCCGGATGATTTTCCGGGCTGTTCAATGCGGTGAAATTGGTCCAGTCGTTTTCGATTTCGGGGCCGTCTGCCACGTCAAAACCGATCGAACCGAAGATCTCCTCCACGCGCTGCCATGTACGCATGACAGGGTGAATACCGCCGGTACCGCGACCACGGCCTGGCAAGGTAATGTCAATGGCTTCCGCATTCAGGCGGGATTCCATTTGTGCATTGGACAAGGCATCGCGACGCGCTGTCAGCGCAGCCTCGATCTTCTCTTTTGCGGAATTGATGATAGCGCCTTGCGTCTTGCGCTCATCCGGCGCGAGCTTGCCCAGGCTCTTCATCTGTTCAGTAATCTGTCCGGTTTTACCGAGATACTTCGCTTTTGCGTTTTCCAGTGCGGCGGCATCGTCTGCGGCGGCGAAATCAGTCTGGGCTTGTGTGACGAGCTGTTCTAGGGGATTCATGCGGTTTGTTTTCGTCCTTAGCAAGGAAGCCGAAAAAGAAGCCAAATAGGGAAGTAAAAATAAAAACGGGACATAGGTATGAACCCTGCCCCGCTTCGATATTGCTGCATCGTCCGAAGACGATGCATACGATCACAACACTTAAGCAGCGATGGTTGTTTTCACCTGATTCACGATTGCCGCGAATGCTGGTTTATCCATCACAGCCATATCAGCCAGGACTTTACGGTCCAGCTCGATAGATGCGCGTTTCAGACCGTTCATGAACACGCTGTATGTCAGACCATGTTCACGCGATGCTGCGTTGATACGAGTGATCCACAATGCGCGGAAAACACGTTTCTTGTTACGACGATCGCGGTATGCATATTGACCAGCGCGCATGACTGCTTGCTTGGCAATACGGTAGACCTTGCTGCGACGACCACGATAGCCTTTGGCTTTGTCGAGGATTTTTTTATGACGGGCCCGTGCTGTGACCCCACGTTTTACTCTAGGCATGATTGCTCCTGATTATTGAGTGAGGTTAAGCGGTCGGCATCATTGCGCGAACGGAATTCATGTTGGTGTCATGAACACCGACAGAACCGCGCAATTGACGTTTATTTTTTGTGGTTTTCTTGGTCAAGATATGACGTTTGAAAGCTTGACCGCGTTTAACGGTTCCACCTGGACGTACACGAAAGCGCTTTTTGGCGCTGCTTTTCGTTTTCATTTTAGGCATGACACTATCTGTCCTTTGGGGACAGCTCCATTTTTAACATGATTGCAGGTGGCAGCAATTTCGCTACACTTGGATGCCTACTCTCACTTGTTATGCAGTGGAATCGAGTCCACTGCTATTTTGTGCAGATCGCTCGTTGCCGGGCGACTTGCACGAAATTCTATTATTTCTTTTTCTTCGGCGACAGAACCATGATCATCTGACGGCCTTCCATCTTCGGAAACTGCTCAACCTGGCCGTATGGTTCCAAATCAGCCTTCAAGCGTTCCAACATACGGAAACCGATGTCCTGATGCGCCATTTCACGACCGCGGAAACGCAGCGTGATTTTGGTTTTATCGCCATCGTCCAGGAATTTGATCAAATTGCGTAGCTTGATGTTGTAATCGCCATCATCGGTACCAGGCCGGAATTTGACTTCCTTGACCAAAATAACCTTCTGCTTGAGCTTGGCTTCGTGCGCCTTCTTTTGTTCCTGGTATTTGAACTTGCCGTAATCCATCAGGCGCGCGACCGGTGGTTGCGCAGTTGGCGCAATCTCTACCAGATCGACGTTAGCTTCTTCCGCCAAGCGGAAAGCATCTGCCAGACTAACGATACCGAGTGCCTCATTTTCGACACCACTCAAACGCAACTCAGGCGCTGTAATTTCACCGTTGATCCGATGCGACTTATCAGTAGCTATTGCAATTTCCTTTTAAAATCAAATAATTAAGCCGTGCTCTTGCGCTATGGGTTTAATCCCTCAGGCTTTGGTTTCGACCTCATTGTTGAGGCGCTCCACCAATAAATCGACAGGCATGACACCCAGATCGACATTACCTCGCGCTCGCACGGCCACTGTACCTGCGTCCCGCTCTTTATCACCAATTACGATGATGTACGGCAGCTTCTGAACGGAATGCTCGCGTATTTTATAGGTAATTTTCTCATTACGCAAATCGACGTGCACTCTAAACCCTTGTTTCTTCAGGTTTTGTGCAACAGCCTGGGCATAATCGGCTTGCGCGTCAGAGATATTCAAGACTGCAATTTGGACTGGAGCCAGCCATAACGGCAAGGCACCAGCGTGATTTTCGATCAGCATGCCGATGAATCGCTCGAAGGAACCGAGGATCGCACGGTGCAACATGACCGGAATCTTCTTGGTATTGTCTTCAGCAACATACTCCGCACCCAGACGTGCCGGCATCGAAAAATCGACCTGAATCGTACCGCATTGCCACATACGGCCGATCGCATCCTTCAGCGTGTATTCGATCTTCGGACCGTAGAACGCGCCTTCGCCCGGTGAAATTTCATACGTGCAGCCCGAACGATCCAGAGACGCAATCAGTGCCGCCTCGGCTTTATCCCACGCCTCATCGGAGCCCACGCGCTTTTCAGGACGCGTTGCCACTTTATAAATAACGTCTTTGAAGCCAAAGTTTTGATAAACCTTTTGCAGCAATGCGGTAAAGGCCACGCACTCATCCAGAATCTGGTCTTCGGTACAAAAGATGTGACCGTCATCTTGCGTAAAACCGCGCACGCGCATCATGCCGTGCAGCGAACCTGACGGCTCATTGCGATGGCACTGGCCGAATTCGCCGTAGCGCAATGGCAGTTCGCGATACGAGCGCAAGTCGGACGCGAAAATCTGAACGTGACCTGGGCAGTTCATTGGCTTCAACGCGTACGAGCGGTTTTCCGACTCGGTCGTGAACATGTTTTCTTTGTAGTTTTCCCAGTGACCGGATTTCTCCCACAGGCTACGATCGAGAATCTGCGGCGCTTTGACTTCCTGGTAACCGTTATCTTGATAGACGCGGCGCATGTATTGCTCGACTTGCTGCCAGACTGTCCAGCCTTTTGGATGCCAGAAAATCAAGCCTGGCGCTTCCTCCTGGAAGTGAAACAGATCCAACGAACGACCCAGTTTGCGGTGATCGCGCTTCTCGGCCTCTTCCAGCATGTTCAGATAAGCTTCTTGCTCTTCCTTCTTTGCCCATGCGGTGCCATAGATACGCTGCAGCATTTCATTTTTGGAATCGCCGCGCCAGTACGCGCCGGCCAGTTTCATCAGCTTGAATACTTTCAGCTTGCCGGTCGACGGCACATGCGGGCCACGGCACAGATCGGTGAACTTGCCTTCGCTGTATAGAGAGACATCCTGATCCGCTGGAATCGACGCGATAATTTCTGCCTTGTAGGCTTCACCGATAGATTTGAAATACTCAACCGCTTCGTCGCGCGGCAAGACTTTACGGGTAACTGGCTCGTCTTTTTTCGCCAGTTCGGTCATTTTCTTTTCGATCGCCACCAAATCTTCCGGCGTGAATGGACGCTTGTACGAAAAATCGTAATAAAAGCCGTTTTCGATAACTGGACCAATAGTCACTTGCGCATCAGGGAACAGCTCCTTGACTGCGTACGCCAGCAAATGCGCGGTCGAGTGACGAATCACATCCAGACCATCAGCATCCTTGTCGGTAATGATCGCCAAATCGCTATCTTGCTCGATCAGATACGAGGTATCGACCACATTGCCATTGACCTTGCCGGCGAGTGCCGCCTTGGCAAGTCCGGCACCGATATTGGCAGCGACTTGCGCTACGGTGACAGGGGAATCGAATTCGCGTTGCGAACCATCGGGAAGGCGGACTGTAATCATTTTGCTCTCCGTTTCAGCGGGGACCTGCTTGCTGACGCTAGATTAATTGAACAACAAAAAATGCGGACGAAAAAAAACGCGGGCTAGCCGCGCTTTTTCAAATTGCAATGACGAAAAAGAACCCGACTTAGCGTCGCTCAGAAACCAGTGTGGTTGTCGTTCGCGGTGTCATAACCGGGTTTGCCTTTCTCGCTCTTACAGGTTTTACCAATTTTTCGTTGGTAGGCACGATTGGACTCGAACCAACGACCCCTACCATGTCAAGGTAGTGCTCTAACCAGCTGAGCTACGCGCCTAAAGAAGCGAAATTATAGCGACAAATTATCTTCTTAGCTAGTCCCTAAATGAACTTGTTTTAAAAAACATGATGCGGCCCGACTTTGCGTATGCGCCGGTAGTGAGCAATTTCCAGAAAATCGATCAATGCCGTTTGGCTTCCACCACACCATTGACTTCTCGTATTACCGTCAGCGCCTTTTGCAATTGCGCCGTCGATCCGATTTCCGCCGTGAATGCCATACGCGCCTGGCCTTTGACACTCTGCGTGCTGACACCAATGACATTGATTTTTTCGCGCAGGAAGATATCCGAAATATCGCGCAACAAACCTTGCCTGTCGCCGGCCAGCACGAAGATATCCACCGGATAAACTGTTGACGATTCAGGGCCGCCCCACGCGGTATGAATCACACGCTCGGGTGCCTTGCGACGCATCTCGGAGAAATTCCTGCAGCCGGCACGATGTATTGACACACCTTTGCCGCGTGTAACGAAACCGACGATAGGGTCTGGTGGCGCCGGCTTGCAGCATTTTGCCAATTGCGTCATCAAGCCATCGGTACCTACCACCAGCACGCCCGACTTCGCGCCCTGCACCACACTCGATGCCCGGCTCTTGCGCGGGATGATGGCATCGTCAAGCTCCGTCTGTTTGGCTGCGCTGGCTTCATCTGCGTGCAAGGCCTGTTCAACCGTGCGCAGGCTGAACTCTTCCTTGCCAACTGCGAGAAACAAATCATCAAGTTTGGAGAAGCCCAGCTTGTGCGCAAGTTCTTCCAGATTGACGGCGGTCTTGCCTTCGCGCTGCAATGTTTTTTCTATCAAGCCACGACCGGTGGAAAGCGTCTCCTGCTGGTCAATCGCATTGAACCATGCTCGCACCTTTGCACGCGTGCGTGAACTCGCCGCATAACCAGGGGCAAGCCAGTCACGCGAAGGGCCAACCGTACCGGTAACGGTGCTAACGCCTTTCGCAGTAATGATGTCTACGGTCTGACCGTTTTTCAAGACGGTGTTCAGTGGCACCAGCGTACCGTCGACGCGCGCACCGCGGCAGCGATGGCCGACATCGCTGTGCAGGTGATAAGCAAAGTCAATCGGCGTGGCGCCGTTCGGCAATTCGATCACCCGCGCTTGCGGCGTCAGTACATAGATGCGGTCGTCCAGTGTCGCGGACTTGAGTTTTTCCACCCAGTCGCGATGTACGTCTTCTTGCCCTACGACGGTATCGACGACTTCGCTTTTCCACGCCAGCAGTTGCCGCAGCCAGGCGATTTTTTCATCGTACTTTTGCCCTGAAAAATTCGAGCTGCCAGCTTCCTTGTATCGCCAGTGCGCAGCGACACCGTACTCGGCGAAGTCATGCATGTCATTGGTGCGTATCTGCACTTCCAGCGGCCGGCCGTCTTCAGCCATGACAATCGTATGCAGGGATTGATAACCGTTGGACTTGGGGCGCGAAATGTAATCATCAAACTCCGACGGTATCGGGGTCCAGATGTTATGCACAATACCGAGTACCGTGTAGCAGGTTTTTACATCCTCGACGATGACCCTGAATGCACGCACGTCGTACAAATCGGAGAACTCGATTTCCTTGCCGCGCAACTTGCTCCAGATACTGAAGATATGTTTCGGTCGACCGAATACTTCGGCCTTGATACCAGCGGCCGCCATTTCTGATTGCAGGCGCTTGATCGAATTTTCGACAAAGGCTTCGCGCTCCACGCGTTTTTCTTCCAGCAAGGAGGCGATACGCTTGTACGCTTCCGGTTGCAGGAAGCGGAAAGACAAATCTTCCAGCTCCCACTTCAGTTGCCAGATGCCGAGCCGATTTGCGAGCGGCGCATAAAGGTCAAAGGTTTCACGCGCATATTGGCGCGAACGCTCATTCTGCAATTTGTTATCCGCAAAATAACGCAGTGTCGTCACGCGCGTACCCAGACGCACCAGCACCACGCGCATGTCGGTTGCCATCGCCAGCAACATCTTGCGCACGACTTCCAGTTGCGATGCAGCTTCCTGCGCGGCATTTTTGCTGCGTGCTGCTTCATGCTGTACGAAGGTCACTTCATGCAAGCGCATTAATTGACGCACGCCTGCAACCAGATCATCGACCTCCTTTCCGAAACGCTCGCCGATCTGGTCTGCCGCCGTCGGATTAATGGTGGCCAACTCAAACAGCAAGGCAGCGATGCGCGTATCCGCATCTGTTTCCAGCTGCGCGAGAAGCGTGGCAACGCCTTGCGCAAACTCGAAAACATCTTGCTCGCTTTCAAAGGCGTCCTGCCCGGCGGAAACAGATTTCCCGCTATAAAACGGCTTGACGAATGCGAGCGCATCCATCACGCGTGCGCTGTCATGTTCTGTCAAGCCGGAGCGAAGAAGCTCTTGTGTGTCAATCTGTGAAGATGCTACGGAAACCATGTCGAACCTAGGAAGATGCTGCGACTACAATTATTTCAATCAAGCGCTTCGGATCTGGGAAGCGGACAGCAACAGTTGCCCTTGGTGGCGTATGTCCTTCCGGCACCCATTCATTCCACGCTGCGTTCATGCCGTCGAAATCGTTCACGTCGGCAATAAAAATCTGACACGACAGAATCCGGGTTTTATCGCTGCCTGCCTCGGCCAGCAGACGATCGATATGGTTCAGCACTTCGCGTGTCTGACCTTGAATATTTTGCGTCGTATCTTCGGCGATTTGTCCGGCCAAGTATACTGTGCCATTGTGAATGGCAACTTCAGACAGCGTATCGCCTATATGCAAGCGGGTAATATTCATGATGTTCCAAATTCAAAAAGTATTCGAATGCAAAATGGGTATCAATGTGCATTCGACAAGAGTTAGCCGAGGAAGAAATTCTTCGCTATCGCGATTTGCGGCTCGTTCAAAAAAGTCGGAGCATGTCCGACCCCTGCAAGTTCCACCACTTGCGCTTTTGGGCCACGTTGCGACATCGCAGCAGCGGTTCGCCCAGACAACAGATCGGAATCAGCGCCACGCACCACCAGCGTAGGACAGGAAATCGCATCATACGCAGCCCACAAACGCTGTTCATCGACTTGTGCGCTCTGCGCCGTTGTCGCCTTGAAGGGCACGGCTAATGCGGGATCGTAGACAAACGTCCATTTCCCTTCGGTATCCTGCCGCATCACGTCGGATGCCAACTTGCGCCATTGCTCATCGCTATGCGGCCCAAATGACAGCGAGATTGCACGAACGTACTGCCACGCCTCATCGAAAGTGGCAAAGTGTACCTTCAGACCTACATATTCCCCTATACGTTTCAACGCTTCAGCATTGATCGAAGGACCTATATCGTTGAGTAATAATTTGCGCACAGGGTTGCCCGGTAGCGATGCCAAAATCATCCCGATCAAACCACCCATTGACGTTCCCAGCCAATCCACCGATGCAACATCAAGACGCGCAAGCAGCGTCACCATATCGCTGACATATTGCGGTACTTGATAAAAATTCGGATCCCGCAAATGTTCAGACCTTCCGCGCCCCACTATGTCCGGACAAATCACGCGATAGTCGTTCGCCATTGCTTTTGCCAACGCATCAAAATCATCCGACACGCGCGTCAAGCCATGGACGCACACTAATACATTCGGATTACTCGCATTACCCCATTCCTTGTAGGCCATGCGATGCAAACCTGCAGGAGAAAGGCATTGAACAGTTTTGATGTGGACTGGTGTCATATTGGTCGCAAGAAGATGAACGCAGTATTCTGCAGGTGTAAGCTAGCGATGTTATACGTAAAATCTTATCAAAGATCGCAGCTTCTGAATGTCAGTCTGAAAGGTACATCATGCAGAATACTTCACTTCAAGGCAAAGCTGCCTTGGTCACCGGCTCGACGTCGGGCATAGGTCTGGGCATTGCACGTGCGTTGGCGCAACAGGGTGCGCATATCGTACTGAATGGTTTTGGCGCTGCAGATGAGATCAAGGCTTTGCAAATAGCCTTGGAAAAAGATTTCGGCATCAACGCCATTCATCACGCCGCCGACATGTCTCGGCCAGCGGAAATCGCTGCCATGATGCAAGTCGCCGCTGAGAAATTCGGCGCCATCGATATCCTGGTCAACAATGCCGGCATCCAGCATGTTGCGAACATTGACGATTTTCCGATCGACAAATGGGATGCCATCATCGCCATCAATCTCTCTTCGGCATTCCATACGACGCGCCTTGCGCTTCCCGCAATGAAACAGAAAAACTGGGGCCGCATCATCAATATTGCATCTGCACATGGTCTGGTCGGTTCGGCGCAAAAGTCAGCATATGTCGCCGCCAAACATGGCATCGTCGGCTTCACCAAAGTCACGGCACTGGAAACTGCGCAAACTGGCGTGACCTGCAATGCCATCTGCCCGGGCTGGGTATTGACACCGCTAGTGCAGAAACAGGTGGATGCGCGCGCTGCCAACGAAGGCATCTCCAATGATGACGCGAAGAAAGGTTTGCTCTCTGAAAAGCAACCGTCGGGAGAGTTTGTGACACCAGAACAATTAGGTGCGTTAGCGGTCTTTCTTTGCAGCGAAGCTGCCGTTCAGGTGCGCGGCGCCGCCTGGAGCATGGATGGTGGCTGGACTGCGCAATAATTATTTAAATACGCAATAATCGCCAACCGCTTCAAGTTCAGGGTCACAGTCACGTGACGAAAATCAGACGCAGCGATCACTATTGGCGTGCATCGCGTTTAAGACGAGTCAATCCACAGCACTCACGTCCAGCGGTGCGCCGGTATTCGCCACCACTTCTTCCTTGGTCACACCGGGCGCCAGTTCAACCAGGCGCAATCCATTCGGTGTGATGTCGATCACTGCCAGATCCGTAATGATGCGATCGACCACGCCGACGCCGGTCAGTGGCAAATTGCACGAGGATAAGATCTTGTGCGAGATCGCACCATCTTTGGCGCGCGCAACATGCTCCATCAGCACGACGATGCGTTTGACACCCGCAACCAGGTCCATCGCGCCGCCCATGCCTTTGACCATCTTGCCGGGAATCATCCAGTTGGCGAGGTCGCCCTTCTCCGACACCTGCATCGCTCCCAGCAAAGCGATATCGATTTTGCCACCGCGTATCATTCCGAATGAATCTGCCGAGTTGAAATATGACGAGCCAGGCAAGGATGTCACCGTCTGCTTGCCGGCATTGATCAAATCCGGGTCCACTTCATCCTCTGTGGGAAACGGACCTATGCCCAGCATTCCATTTTCTGATTGCAGCCACA
>CAYOQL010000052.1:0-13725 GCA_964406085.1 uncultured Herminiimonas sp. | reverse complement strand
CATCATCTGGTCGATTTTCCGATCTTCGTTGCGGTGGCCTTGTCAGCGGATGAAGTCCTGGCCGAATGGAAGACGGCTGCCATCTTTCACGTGCTTGGTTTGCTGGCACTGACCTTATTAGTAACCATATTTGGCATGAAGCTGACTAACGAGATTCGAATGCGGATAGAGGCCGAAACGAAAGCGACTGAAGAAAAGCTGTATATCGAATCGCTCAATCGCATGCTCAGTGATTTGGCCATGCGGGATGAGCTGACCGGTCTGGCAAATCGCCGCTGCTTTAATGAGGAAATTATCAAAGAGCTGCGTCGTGCAGTGAGAAAACATGAACCTTTTTCACTGATCATGTTGGATGTGGATCATTTCAAGGGCTATAACGACACCTATGGGCATCTGGCGGGAGATGAATGCCTGCGCAAAATAGCCGCGACCATCAGATCCATGGAAAGCCGGCAAGGGGATCTGGTGGCGCGCTACGGCGGTGAAGAAATTGTCATCATGTTGCCGAATTGCGCTCGGGAAAACGCAATCAAAATTGCAGAAGAAATCCTTCAAAAAATTCGACTACTAAAAATTCCGCACGCTACAAATCCACTCGGCATTGTGACACTCAGTGCAGGTGTCGGCGTGCTGGAATCGGTGGAGCAGTCCGACAGTCCGAATAAAATTATTGCGAGGGCAGACAAGGCGCTGTATCTCGCCAAGTCTGGTGGCCGGAACTGCATAGTGGCGTGCTAATTTTCCTCGAATAATCCCGTGTCGCTATACCAATTTTTCGCGAAGAGTCAGCCGGGGCCAGCCGTCAATCCGACGCATAGCCAACCGATTGCGCCACGATGATTTTTTGATTAGGCCGCAAATTCATCGCTTTCGCCAATGCCGGACGATCGAGCAAGCCACGCACGACGGTCGCCAACCCTGCTGCCGCACAATACAGATAAACATTTTGGCTGATGAAGCCGGTATCTAGAGCGGCATAGAATTCCTGTTCATCCATCACACCTTCTTCCATTTTGGCGAGATCGGCCACGTAAATCAGATTTAGCGGCACATGCGGCACGAACTCCTGCGTCCCGGTTTCTGCGCGCAGGTCTTTTTCCTGCAGCAAGTGCAGCGTAAACGTGTGCGGATCGAACAGGTACAAGCCTTGCTCCATCGCGACATAAACATCAATCTCTTGCCAGTTTCTCGCCGATGGATTGGTGCGATGTGCTTCCTCCGGCCGATTGATGCCGCACGCAGACCAGAGCAAGTGCGACAGCGTTTCCAGACTGAGGTGACGATCGCTGAAGTTGCGCATGCTTTTGCGTTTCAGCAGTACTTGCAGCAGAGGCACGGCGAGATCCCCGACATCTGTATCGATAGACAGGAGCGGAGTGGTGAGCGTCATGGTGTTCACGGCGGCAATGGGAAGTTGACTAGTCATGATTTTCTATTCCAGTGAGTTCATTCGAACAACTATGAAAAAATGCGAACCACGCCTGTCTTCTATCAAGCACATGATTCGCCAGGATTTTTCCAGTGTATCGATCGCTTCTGCAAAGTTGTTGATACAAATCAAAGCTGGATGGATAGCAAAAAACACATGATATTTAATGCTGCTTTCCGTACCGCAAGTGACACCACCTTAGCCGCTTTCTACACGGCATCCTGCATCTCATCAGAGGGAATGGTGCGCATGCCGCTAGGATGCGGCGCACTTTTCATATTGGCGGGCTTGATCAGCAGCACAGGCAACGGCGACATGCGCGCCACTCGCTCGGCATCGCTGCCCATCAGTATGCGATCTATTCCGCGTCGACCGTGGGTGCCGAGCACGATCAAGTCGGCTCCCCAGTGCACAGCATGGTCGACAATGATGTCGGATACATGCGCACCTGTGCTTTCACACAAATCGGTATCCACCGGTACGCCCTTGGCTTCCAGCTCGCTACGCGTGCGCTGCAGAAGTTGTCGCGCTGCCGCCAACACGTGCGGACGCGTTTGACTGATGTAAGAATGCGGCGTCTCAAAGCCATAGACATGGTCGCCCATATCGACAATATGCAATAGCCTGATGCGCGCAGAGCACAGCTTTGCCAGTGCAGTCGCTTCTGTCACTGCGCGTTCGGAAGTCGTACTGCCATCAATCGGCACCAAAATATGCTGATACATAAAAGTGTTCTCCCTACATCAGTGCGATAGCGACTGCTATCGTGTGGGCGGTTATTAATACAATTATTAATACAATTTATTAATGCGACTATTGATATCACTGCTGTTGCGACTTTGGTTGCGATGCTTGTGTAGCCCACAACGGACGCTGGACACGCAAGGTATCGACCACGATCAAATAACGTCCCGCATCATTTACAGGACTACGGTCCGGCCGCAATATCCACATCACCCTGCCTGTACTTTGCATCGCCTCATAAGCAGCATCAAGCACGCCGTAGTGATCCAGCAAACGGTTCAATGCGGCAGGAATACGTATGCAGCCTTTGGATTGAACACGGCCCAGGCGCGGCTCCAGAATATCGGGGTCGGTCGCATGCATTTGCAGCCGCATGATGCCCATCCCGCCCTGCCCCCATCCACGTCGCGCCTGTTGCCATCCGAAATCGAATACGCGCATGCCGACAACACCGTAGCCACGAATACCGAGCTTGTTCTTTGTTCCTTCTGCACGAAAGTCAGGATTGGCAGGCGTATGTTCGAACACGCCGGTGGGTGTCTCAAAATGATCGAATTGACCTACGCGGCCGGTAGATACTGGCGATACACCGATCAGCATGTAAGTCTGATCGTGCGAAATAAAGTAAACAAAGACGGCTTGCACATAGGGGTTGCGATCAACCAGCACCACATACTGCGGCTCCGCCAAACTAACGTCTGCGTCTGCCAGCATGGCCAGCGCCAGCGCACCGTAACGCTGTACTTCATCCTGCGGCAATTCAAGACGTCGATCAACCTGCTGCAGATAGTTTGCTCGCAGCGCTTCCGCAGTAACTTCTGCATCAGCAGGGGCGCTGCGCAGCAATCCAGATAGCAAGACGCCCAAGGCGACTGCGAATATAGCGGCGCGACGCAGTGTTGTGACATCCAGGCGGCTCATCATATCTCCACGTTCATGGTCGCTAGATAGGCCAGCCGCATATACGCATTCTGAAACAAGTCGCCCATGCAAAAACCTGCTGCCCGACAGCCTGAACACATGATCCTGAATTCTACCCACGCCTTACTTGATACATGTCAAACCGTAGTGAAGTTGGCGGGACATATTGCCGTGAACGCCTATATTGAAACGATCATTCATGTGATCGACAATAAATAACAGTGTCGATAGAAAAATTCTGTTCGGGAGGTAATGCAATGACAAACAGGCGTAATTTTCTCGGCATGGCCGGCAGCGTTGTCATTGCCGGAAACGGGCTGTTCATGCCAAGGTCGGCCTTTCCATCCGATACTGCGATCGGACCTGCCGGGCTACCAGAGGGGACACGCAATGAATCAATGCTCTCCATTCTTCCGGGCAAGCAACCGTTGATCAAACGCACCTTCCGGCCACCCAACTATGAAACACCGGTCGCCGGGCTGGATGAAATGTTTACGCCTAACGAAAAGTTCTTTGTGCGCTGGCATTTGTCTGTGATTCCGGAAATTGCGCGGAAAGATTGGCGGCTGCATATCGCCGGACCATCAATCGGCACCGAGATGACATTGCGCTACGATGAGTTGAAGCGCTTGCCTGCCGTTGAGGTAGTTGCCGTCAATATGTGCGCAGGTAATCGCAGGGGCTTGTCCGACCCGCATGTTGCTGGCGTCGAATGGGGGCATGGTGCAATGGGCAACGCGCGCTGGCGTGGTGCGCGCCTGAACGATGTGCTCCAGCGCGCGCGCATCAAGAGCGACGCCGTGGAAGTGGTCTTTCATGGTGAGGATCGTGGTGTCATTCCACAGACACCGCAATTCATCAAGAGTCTGCCGCTATCGAAAGCGCTCGACGAACACACGTTGCTTGCATATGAAATGAATGGCAAGCCGCTGCCGATACATAACGGTTTCCCAGTGCGTCTGATCGTCCCGGGATGGGCCGGCACTTACTGGATGAAGCAGATCACCGACATTACGGTGCTGCCCTCCGCGTATGACGGCTTCTGGATGAAAAGCGCCTATCGCATCCCGACAGGAAAATTTCCCGGACTAGTACGCTTCCAATCGCAAGAAGCGCTCAATGCCAGTAATACCCCGATTACAGAATTAGTCGTCAACTCACTCATCACAAGTCTGCAGGACGGACAGCCTATTCCTTACGGTGAGTCGCTGACCGTGCGCGGTGTAGCCTGGGACGGTGGCCATGGCATTGCGAAAGTGGAAGTATCGATTGATGGCGGTCACAATTGGCGGCCAGCCGGCATGGGAAAAGAGTATGGCAACTACTCGTGGCGACAATGGCATTTTCCATTTAAACCGACGCGACGCGGTCAGTACGATATCGCGGTGCGTGCCATCAGCAAGAAAGGGGAAACCCAAAGTCCGGTGCTGATATGGAACCCTGCCGGCTATCACAACAATGTGCCGCATCAGGTACACCCGCAAGTAGTGTGAGGAGAGTACTTCATGAAGAATGCATCCTTTCTGATACTGGCCTTCGGCTTCTGTCTGGCGCATGCCGCCGATGAAACGATGATCCAGCTCAAACAGGGGCAAGGCGTGCAAGTCGTCACAAACAACTGCGCCACTTGCCATAGTCTGGACTATATCCAAATGAACTCGCCCTTCCTTGATCGCAAGGGATGGGAAGCCGAAGTCAACAAGATGATCAATGTCTATCACGCGCCCATCGACAAGAATGACGTGACGGAGATTACCGATTACCTCGTTCGCTACTACGGCGCCTCGCCACCCGTCGCAGCAGGGAGCGGCTCGCAATGACACTGGCGTTCAATATCACTGCCTGCAATCAGGCCGCGCAGAAAAATGAATGTCTCAACTGTTTAACCCTATATCCCATCAATGCTGTAGGCCGGATCAGGAGTAATGACGATGCCAACGACTATGCAACCGAAGCACTTTAAAGATCGCGCCGAAGCTGGCTTGCTGCTAGCAGAACGCCTCGCTGCATATGGCGGACGCCGCGATGTAATCGTGCTGGCTTTGCCGCGCGGCGGCGTACCGGTCGGATTTGCGATTGCACGCGCATTACGCGCCCCGCTAGATGTCTTACTGGTACGAAAGCTGGGGGTTCCCGGCCATGAGGAATATGCGATGGGTTCGGTTGCTGCAGGCGGCGTATGCATATTACGTGCTGATGTCATCAAGCAACTGAATATTCCGCAATCGATGATTGAGTCCCTCATCGCTCGCAAACAGGAAGAGTTGGCATGGCGCGCAGAAAAATATCGCAGCCATCGCCCCCCTGCGGATTTAAAAGATCGCATTGTGATCGTGGTCGACGATGGCCTGGCCACAGGAGCGACGATGGCGGCTGCGCTGCAGATAGTCCGTGCGGCATCGCCGGCACGGATTATTGTGGCGGTACCGGTAGCCGCACAAGATTCACTGCGCCAAATTCAAGAGAAGGTGGATGACGTCGTCTGCTTATTGATACCGGATTTTTTTCATGCGGTCGGCTTGTGGTACGAAAATTTCTCTCAAACGAGTGACGACGAAGTCATACAACTACTTAATGAAGCGTCCCGTTTGCATGCACTGAATGTACCCACTTCGAAAATTGATGCTGTTTGAATACCAGCGACCGGGAGGAATGCGAAATGCGATCACTACAAAAAGAATTGATAGATGTTGAGACCGATGGCGTTTCGCTTGAGGGCATGCTTACCATCCCCGCGGGGGCGACTGGCATTATCCTGTTTGCACATGGCAGCGGCAGCAGTCGCCTGAGTCCGCGCAACAACTATGTAGCCGAGTACCTGCGGCAATTTCGCATGGGCACACTATTAATAGATCTGCTTACGCCGCACGAAGACAGCAATCTTTCCATGCGCTTTGACATCAGCCTGCTGAGTCGACGCCTGAATGCAGCATGTGACTGGCTGCAGGCGAGCGAAACTACCGCCCACCTGCCCATCGGACTGTTTGGTGCCAGCACAGGGGCTGCTGCTGCCGTGCAGGTTGCCGCCATGCGAGGGGAAGGTATCGTCGCCGTTGTCTCGCGAGGCGGTCGCCCCGATCTGGCCGGTCGTAGCGCGTTGCGCATGGTGAACACGCCGACACTGTTGATCATCGGTGGGCATGATGACATTGTGATCGAACTCAATCGTCAGGCTTATGCACTCTTGCGTTGCGAAAAGCGCCTGGAAATTATTCCGGGAGCCACGCATTTATTCGAAGAAACCGGTGCGCTTGAACAGGTTGCAGCACTTGCCGCAGAATGGTTCGTGCGGCACCTGATAGGTCCCGAAGCCATCGCCACCAAATCCTAGGGGCATATCTGTCATACGGAAAGGCTGGATGATGACAACCACAGAATCCATTATCGCCTGCGCCAAAATTCTGACCGGCGCCAAAACTGATTATGATGAACTGCTTGAACGCATAGGCGATGCGCGTTTCGTATTGCTGGGCGAAGCCAGCCATGGCACGCATGAGTTTTATCGCGAACGCGCGATCATTACCCAACGGCTGATCAAGGAAAAGAATTTTCATGCTGTCGCAGTCGAGGCAGATTGGCCGGATGCGTATCGCGTCAACCGCTACGTCTGCAATCGCAGCGAGGATAACGATAGTGAGCAGGCGCTGGCTGGCTTCAGGCGGTTTCCGACATGGATGTGGCGCAATGACGATGTGGTGCATTTTGTAGATTGGCTACGCAGCTACAATGACGCCCGGCCCAAGCTGCATACAGTCGGTTTCTACGGCATCGACCTCTACAGCTTGTTTACGTCCATCGATGAAGTGCTCAAATATCTGGGCAAGGTCGATCCTGACGCAGCCGCACGCGCCCGCCACCGCTACGCCTGTTTTGATCACTTCCGGCATGACAGCCAAAGCTATGGCTATGCAACCGGCGTGCATATGTCACCGTCGTGTGAAAATGCGGTGGTCACGCAATTGACCGAACTATGTCAGCAAGGCGAAAAATATCTACAGCACGACGGAGCCGAAGCCACCGCCGCATTCTTCTATGCGCAACAGAATGCGCGCCTCGTAAAAAATGCCGAGCAATATTATCGAACCATGTTCAAGGGCCGCACCTCATCATGGAATCTGCGGGATCGTCACATGGCGGATACGCTGGAAGCACTGGCCACACATTTGGCGAAAACGTTCTCCGAACCGGCGAAAATTATTGTTTGGGCGCATAACTCGCATCTGGGCGATGCACGCGCCACCGAGGTCGGCCAATACGGCGAATGGAATGTCGGCCAGCTGATGCGGCAGCTGTATGGCAACCAGGTCGTATCCATAGGTTTCATGACGCATCATGGCACGGTGACGGCTGCATCCGAATGGGATGCGCCGGCCGAACGCAAGCGCGTGCGTCCTGCGTTACCGGGCAGCTACGAGTCCTTGCTGCACCAAACCGGCATAGATCGCATGCTACTGACATTCGATGGCGATGCCGCGACACGCGTATTGATGCAGCCCCATCTGGAACGGGCCATAGGCGTCATCTATCTGCCCGAGAGCGAGAGGGGCAGCCATTACTTCCATGCATGTCTGCCGCAACAATTCGATGCTCTTCTATATTTCGACGAGACACACGCGGTCAGGCCGTTAGAGCTGAGCAGCGATTGGGAAACCGGCGAAGCGCCAGAAACTTATCCGGTCGGCATTTGAATCGCTCAAACAAAATATGCATCCGAATTATTGTCACGATACCGATGGAGCAAGGGCAATCATGGATTAAAAAAATTAATCAGCATGGCGAATTTTCATTAAAAAGTTTTAAGAGCTTCATGGCTTGAAATGCATATCAGCGCAACTATATTTTGTGCAGCGGGCGCTCTAACGAGGCTCGCGACAACCTTATCGCTTGTTTTTGAAAGGATATAGCCATGCGTACCTATGACTTTTCACCTCTCTATCGTTCTGCTATCGGCTTTGATCGTTTGGCGCAACTTTTTGACGATACACAACGTACTGACTCCAGCTATCCCCCCTACAACATCGAACTGGTGAGTGACGATAAGTATCGGATCACGATGGCCGTCGCGGGCTTTGAGCGTTCGGAAATAGATGTCATTACCGAAGGTGATGCACTGAAAATTACTGGTCGCAAGGAACGTGATGATGCGCCGCGCAACTTCTTGCATCACGGCATCGCTTCGCGCGATTTCGAGCACAGCTTCCAGTTGGCCGAACATGTACACATCATCGGCGCAAAGCTGGATAACGGACTATTGAATATAGAACTGGCGCGCGAAATTCCTGAGGCACTGAAACCTCGCAAGATATTGATTGATGATGGCAAAGAGAGTGCGCAGAAATTGGTAACTTGATGATGGCTACTAGTCGGACGCGGGCAAACTGCCCGCGTTTTTTATTAGCTAAGGAGTAGACGCAATATGAAAAACAGGGACGAGACACGAGAGAAATTCTAGCGCGGCCTTGAAGGCTCATGCGTTGCAACTATTCTGATACTGAATGTTCAGGATCCTGTTCTTCTATCAAATGTTGAATACGCATATGCGTCGCATTGCGCAAGTTGGGAAAGATAGGTCTTTTGTTCACAACTACTACATACAAAGTAGGCTCCCATAAGATCGCTTAAACATGTCACCACGGCTTTGGGGGTGACGCGCATACATTGCGCGTTTTGACATTGGTATGACATGGCGATCTCCCGATCTGGAATAGACTTCCATTTTGTACCGGTGACATCGGACGTCAGCTTTCACCATAGACTGTTACAAACTAGATGATTCAGTAACATATGGCAATTGTGCCGTATCAAAAGCGGCGACCGTTTATTTGGCGGCACGAGGGTTAAAAAATTGAATCACGATGCACTGATCAAAGCGAATATTCGATTCGATCAGTGTGGTCACATATTCAAGAACCATATGTGTGTGCGCTATTGAATTATGATGGGCGCTTGCAGCGAGCAATACGGATGGCATATACACAATGAAGAAAAAGATATTAATAGCGTTAGCACTGAGTACCGGCATATCCATCGCCCATGCAGGCGATATCGTCGCGGGCAAGATGGCTTTTGCAAAATGTGCGAATTGCCATCAGGTCGGCCCATCGGCACGCGGCGCATTCGGCCCGCAACTCAACGCAATTGTCGGCAGGCAAGCGGGGACCAGCAAGGATTTCAAGTATTCGCCGGCAATGATCAATTCGCGCATCGTATGGTCGGAAGCGAGCTTGCGTGCTTTTATCAAATCACCCGACGATGTCGTACCGGGCAATAAAATGCGCTTTTATGGCATCAGCAATGAAAAGCAGCTTGCAGACTTGATTGCGTACTTGCGGCAGTTTGAATGAAGTCGAATGCTACGCAACCGCTCCCACCTGCGGTCGCCTTCTTCTTGCCATCGCTTTGCGTTAAAAAATTTCTTTTACGTCGTGGGATGTGACGCGGGCGAAAATGCATGCGCCATCTCAAGCAATTGTTTTAATTGTTGCAAGCCCTGCTCCCAATCGCCAAGCTGCGATTCGGCATTGATATGTCCCAGCGCACCTGCATTCAGGAAGCCGCAACCCCAGTGATCGGCCCAATAGGCTGCGCGATGACTGGCCATCCACGGATCGTTGGAACTGCCGATCACGATGGCAGGACAAGGCAATCTGGCATCGCGCAACACATCAGCCACGCCAAATTTTTCTGGATCGGCTGGCGCTACCAGCAGCGCACCCGCGAGATTGAAATTACGCTGAGCGGCACTTTGATTTGCAGCGTGCATCGTCGTCAGACAGCCAAAGCTGTGTGCAACGACTAATACCGGTTGATCGGAATACTCGAGTACCTGCGCCATACGCTGTGACCAGCGTGGCAAATCGGGCGTGGACCAGTCATCCTGTTCTACCCGCTCGAACAGCGGATAGCGTTGTTCCCAGCGCGTCTGCCAATGCGCTGCATCACTACCATGCAGACCAGGAACCACCAGCACCCGATAGTCGGCTAAATGTGGCAGAGCGATCATGCGAGATCAGCGCTTGCAGTTAGGTACGGTTCTACCTCGTTCAGAGGCGCAAAGCCTGCTTTCGGTTGATCCCATAAATATCCTTGCGCCATAATGGCCAGCCCGGCCAGTGCACCCAGTCGAACCAGTTTTTCGCGTACCGTGGCCGTTTCAACCCGTTTGAAGACAACACGTATATTTTTGCCCGCGGTCACCTGTAACAATTTAAGCGTAGCGGCTTCGTCGGATATCTCACGTACATCAACCTTGATCACATCCGCCTGCACTTGCTGCAACAGCTCGAGGCCGTGCTGTGCATTGGCAGCATTGACTGCAAGGCGAAAACCATTGCGCCGATAATTATCGGCCACGTAATTCAACAATCCGGCCTGATCCGCCTGGATCAAAGGTAGTTGCAAGATGATCTTGCGATAGGGCAAACCAAGCACGTCCAGGACGCGGCGAAATGACATGCCGTGATTACTATCGACTGCTGCCAGCAGTCGCGCATGCACGCTCAAGTACAGATCGATATCGACCAAATCCGGTTGACGATAAAAATTAACTGCGTGCAGCAAACGGCACAAGCGATCCAGTTCGATGGATTGATCGTCGGTGGCAACCGTATCCAGCAGCTTCCAGATGCACAAACCCGAACCGGTTTTGGTGTAGCTGCGCATGAAGCCTTGCACACCAACAATCTGGTGCGGCATGCCGTTGACATCCAGCGTTCGTATCGGTTGAAATGCACTGGTCAGCGTGGAGTTGAAATAGCGGCCGTGAGCCTGGGCATTTTCATCCAGCCACAAGCTGGTATCGGCTTGCGGCGTCGCTTGAAGATGCGTCAGATATTCTTGCAATGCGGGGAAAGTCATGATGATCTTCCTCTATCCGCAGGTCGCACGCGAAGCAGAACGTCGAACTCGACCTGTATAGGTAACTTACAGCAGTTTGGCGAGCGATACTTCGGTCGCCTTCACCAGCGCAACAACTTCTGTACCGATTTTCAATTCCAGATCGTGGACCGAACGTGTTGTGATGACCGAGGTGACGATGCCGGCCGGTGTTTCCACATCGACTTCCGACACGACGTCACCCAGAATGATGTTGCTGATCTTGCCTTTGAATTGATTGCGGGCGTTGATTTTATCGATACTCATGATTTTCCTTGATGGGTTGTGAATCAAATATGTAAATGTTCAAAAATTAAAAAAGCAAACAGTAAAAAACATCAGACGGCCCACGCGAACTGATGGACAGACTTCAACAGCGACAGGTCGCCCAATGACGAATCAGGATCAAAGGTCGATACCGGTTGTTTCAGCACGCGTGACAAGATGTGTTCTTCGAGTTGTGCGAAGACCAGGTTGCCGCGTGTACGTGGTCTTGCCAACGGTATGCGTTCATCGAGGGTGATACGGCCGTCTTCGATCAGCACGACGCGATCTGCCAGGGCGATTGCTTCCTGCACGTCATGCGTGACCAGCAAGGCTGTAAACCCACGCTCCTGCCACAGCGATTCAATCAGTTGCTGCATCTCGATCCGCGTCAGTGCATCGAGCGCGCCTAGTGGCTCATCGAGCAAGAGCAATTCAGGATCGTGCACCAATGCGCGCGCCAGTGCGACACGTTGACGTTGACCGCCTGACAGCACGGCCGGCCATTCACCTGCGCGTTCCTCCAGACCGACCTGTTTCAATGCATTGAGCGCGCTGTCTTTTTTCGGCAAACCGAGTGCGACGTTATCCAGTACGCGCTTCCACGGCAACAGACGCGAATCCTGAAACATGATGCGTGTCTCTGGAGGTTTGCTGCCGTCAGCAAATACCAACGCACCTTGATCCGAAGTTTCCAGCTCAGCGATCAGACGCAGCAAGGTGCTTTTACCGCAACCGCTGCGCCCAACGACGGCGACAAATTCACCTGCTTCCAAGGTGAGATCAACAGACTTCAATACGTCACGGCCTGCATATGATTTGAACAAACCTTGCACCGCGACACGGATGCCGCGTTTGGCGGTTGCCTGCACGTTTTTTTGTTCGACTTGATTGCTTTGCATTTGTGTTCTCCTCAAGGCCGAATCAGTGTCGGTAACCGGGATGCCAGCGCAACCAGTACCGCTCCAGCAATCGGGAGACCACATCCGCCAGTTTTCCCAGTATTGCGTACAGCAGGATGCCGACCAGCACGACGTCGGTTTGCAGGAATTCACGCGCATTCATCGTCATGTAGCCGATCCCGGATTGGGCGGCGATGGTTTCTGCCACGATCAGCAATACCCACACCAGACCGAGCGAAAAACGTACGCCAACCAGTATCGACGGCAAGGCCCCCGGCAAAATCACGTCGCGATACAGCGGCAACCCGGACAAGCCGTAGCTCTTCGCCATTTCGATCAAGCCTTTATCAACCGACCGTATGCCGTGAAAGGTATTCAGATAAACCGGAAAAAATACGCCTACTGCGACCAGAAAAATCTTTGAGGTTTCCTCAATACCGAACCACAGAATCACCAATGGAATCAGCGCCAGCGCAGGAATGTTGCGGATCATCTGGAAGGTTGTATCGAGCAGCGTTTCGGCAGTTTTGAAAGTACCGGTCAACAAGCCGAACAACAAGCCCAGCCCGCCACCTACCGCAAAGCTGACAGTCGCACGCCAAAGACTGACATTGACGTGCTTCCACAACTCACCTGATATCGCCAGATCCCATGCAGCTTTTGCGACCGCAAACGGTTCCGGCAAAATGCGGCTCGACAACCAGCCCACATGTGCGGACACTTGCCAAACTGCGAGCAGCAAGACCGGTACGATCCACGGCAAGACTCGCGACACAGACGTGGCGCGCCAGCTCGAAGCAGATCCGGATATCGACGCATTATTTGTGGTCGGGGTTGAAAGAACCGCACTCATGATCTTGTACTCCTAACTCTGCGACGCTTTAGGCAGGATGTCATTCGAAATGACTTCACCAAACGGACCGGTTAATACCGCGTCACCCGAACGTGCCTTGCCTTTGCCCAGCAGCGGGAATGCCAGCTCGGCAAAACGATACGACTCTTCCAGATGCGGATAGCCGGACAGGATGAAGGTCTCGATGCCGAGATCCGCATATTCCTGCATGCGTGCCGCCACCGTTTCCGCATCGCCAACCAAGGCGGTGCCGGCACCGCCGCGCACCAGGCCGACACCGGCCCACAGGTTGGGCGACACTTCCAGCTTGTCTTTCTTGCCGCCGTGCAGCGCAGCCATGCGACGCTGCCCTTCGGAATCCATCTTGTTGAATGACGCCTGGGCACGTGCAATCAGGTCATCATCGACGTACTGAATCAATTCGTCGGCGGCCTTCCATGCTTCTTCATTGGTTTCGCGCACAATGACGTGCAAGCGGATACCGAATTTCAAGGTGCGGCCATGTTTGGCGGCGCGTTCACGCATGTCGGCGATCTTTTCCGCAACGGCTGCCGGCGGCTCACCCCAGGTCAGATATACATCAACCTGTTCCGCCGCGAGTTCGTGGGCGGCTGGCGAAGAGCCTCCAAAGTACAACGGTGGATACGGTTTTTGTATCGGCGGATACAAGGTCTTGGCGCCTTTGACCTGAATATGCTTGCCTTCAAAATCAAAGCCGGCATCGCCTCCCTCACCTG
>CAYOQL010000051.1:0-13971 GCA_964406085.1 uncultured Herminiimonas sp. | reverse complement strand
TCGACCAGAATTTCGACAGGCAGATTCTTGCGTGTTGCAATGTATTCGGCAAAGCGCTGCCAGCCATTTTCGTCATTCTCGAAAATGTCTTCCAGCAAAGCATTCTTGCCGTTCCACGAGTACGCATTGAGCTCGTGATTGGTGAGATAAAACAGCTGCTTGCGCACGTTAGCCTTATGGTTGAGCAGTGATGTGCATCACATCTTGATCTTGCTGATAGTGTCGTAAATCGGGCCCAATACAGAAATCATCACCCAGCCGAGTAAGGCGCCGAGGACGACCGTCATGATTGGCTCGATCAGCGCTTGTGCGCGCTCGATCATTTCCTTGACATCGCGGTTATAGAAATAGCCGACATTGCGCAGGGCGGTGTCTAGCGAACCTGTGGCTTCACCGACCTTCAGCATGCGGATAATCAAAGGGGGAAACATGCCGGTCATCTGAAATGCCGCAGTCACACCTTGCCCTTCGGCGATTAATTGACCTGCCTGTTGCAAGCCGCGCGCAATCATGCGGTTGTTGACGATTTCTTCCGATAGGCGAATGCAATCGAGAATGGTGATGCCTGAAGCGTACATCAGCGCAAAAAAAGTCACGAAGCGCGCGAGAATAATCTTGTGCAATACGGGGCCGATCATCCACAGGCGCAATATATATTCATCTGCCAGGTAGCGCGCACGCTCACTGCTTTTCAGTGTGACCTTGATGGTGACGAAAATCACGATCGGCAATGCCAGAACCACATACCAGTAGTTGACGAAAATGTTTGAGACAAATATCAATGCCTTGGTATGGAAGGGCAGTTCCTGTCCCATGTTTTTGATAAAGCCCGTCAATTGGGGAACCAGGGAAATCATGAGGAAAAATGTCACGCCCAAAACGATCGTACCGACAAATGCCGGGTACATGATGATCTTCTTGGTTTGTGACGCGAGTTCATCCTGCCATTTCAGGCTTTCGCTCAGATTCTTGAAGACTTCGGAGATGCGTCCGGTTTGTTCGCCTGCCATGATCAGGCTGCTCATGGTTTTATCGAAGACCAGCGGATGCCTGAGCATCGCTTCAGAAAGCTGGGAACCGCCTTCAATATTTTCGATCATGTCGGCGACCACCTCGCGAAAACGCGGTTGTTCCAGACTGTCACGCAGATCCGCCAGCCCTTCCAGAATGGGGACGCCAGCGCCGGTCAGCTGTTCCATATGGAAACAGAAATTGATCAAGTCCTTGCGTGTGATTTTGCGTCGACCCAGCGAGAAAGTGCTTTGCTCGGCCGGCTTGCAATCGATCAGATCGAGTTCCATGCGCTTGAGGCGCATTTCCAGATCCGGCATGTTCGCAGCGTCCATCAAGCCGCGAACAGTCTTGCCGTTCTGATCCATCGATTGATAAGAGTACATTGCCATTACACGAGCCTGTCGGTCAGATCCACAACGCGTGAAATTTCATCTATCGATGTCGATCCATCCAGAACGCGTCGCACCCCATCCTCAACCAGTGGCCGGAATCCCATCGACATAGCCTTGGCTTTGAGTTCACTGGCAGTTGATCGTCGCGCGATCAAGTCATCCAGTTCGCTATTGAGCTTGAGCATTTCCATGATGGACAAACGTCCGGCATAACCTTGATGCTGGCATTGATCGCAACCGACAGCTCTATAGATGGTGACTTCGGGCGCGTCGACTGCCAGTCCTAAAAGCTTGCGTTCTATCGCATCTGCCTGAAAGGATTGTTTGCAGTGCGGGCACAGTTTTCGAATCAGACGTTGTGCAATGACGCCAATGATATTGCCAGCCATGATGTCAGGCAGGATGCCAATGTCAAGCAAGCGCGGAATCGCACCAGCGGCAGAATTGGTATGCAATGTTGAATACACTTGATGACCGGTCATGGCGGCACTGAATGCCATCTGCGCTGTTTCGTTATCGCGGATCTCGCCGATCAGGATGATGTCAGGATCTTGACGCATCATTGAGCGGATGCCGTTAGCGAATCCCATTTTCGCGGATTCATTCACCGAGGTCTGCCGGATCATGGTCATCGGATACTCAACCGGGTCTTCCAGCGTCATGATGTTGACGCTGTCCGTATTGATGTGATTCAGGATGGAGTACAAGGTCGTGGTCTTGCCGCTGCCAGTTGGGCCGGTGACGAGGATGATGCCTTCCGGTCTGGCGATCATCAGTTTGAGCAAGGTCAGTTCATTTTCTTCCAGCCCGAGATTATCGAGCGGGACAATGCCTTTTTGCCTGTCGAGAATACGCAGTACAAAGTTTTCGCCATGCGCGGTTGGTTGTGCCGAACTACGGAAGTCGATCTGACGACCAGAGAAGTTGATTGCGATACGGCCATCCTGCGGTGCGCGCGTTTCGGCGATATTCATATTGCTCATGACCTTGAGCCGTACAGCCATCGCCGGCCAATAGGTTTTGTGCAGACTGCGGATTTGCCGCATGATGCCGTCGATCCGATAGCGTATGCGCAGAAAAAATTCTTCCGGCTCGAAGTGAATATCGGAGGCGTTACGTTGTACCGCATCGACCAGCAATGCATCCATCAGCCGCACGATAGGCTGGCTGTATTCATCCGATACCGATTGCAGGCTCTGGTAATTGATTTCGCCCGTTTCGATTTCGCTCAGGATGCCGTCGATGGATAGCTCGAAACCATAATATTGATCAATTGCGCGGTTGATCTCCGAGTCGCCTGCCAGCATGGGCAGGAGCGCGATATCCTTGCCCAGCATCGCACTGATTTGATCAAGCGCGATGATGTTGCTGGTATCGGCCATTGCCAGCATCAGGGTGCGGTCTGTTTTATCAAAGACCATCGGAAATACACGATAGCGTTTGGCAACATCCTTGGGAATTAACTTGATGGCAGTGGCATCAACCGATATGTGCGCAAGATCGGTACTTTGCTGGTTGAGATTTTCACTCAAGGCTTCTCGCACTGTTGCTTCTGTAACGAAGCCCAGATTGATCAGCATTTTCCCTAATGGAGCGCCACTACGACGTTGTTCGATCAGGGCGATGCGCAATTGATCTTCACTAATCACACCCTTGCTGATCAACAGTGTGCCTAGTGGCAGTTTTGGTTTTTCAGCCATGGTTGAACAAGGTACTTTTCATTATTTTGTTTTCCGGACGCACTTCTTGCATATTGATTGGCAAGGCGCGCACTTATGACTGCGGCATGGATTGCAACGCCTGAATGCGATTGATCACGGTTGCCTTATCCAGATTGCCACCATTTTTTTGTGCCAGTTGCAGGGCGCGCTGATAATACTCGAGCGCCAGCCGCGGTTGATCCAGTTTGTCCAGGCTGATCGCCAGGTTGTACGCATAATCGGCGTTTGCAGAGGCAGCGCCAAAAGCCCGGAAATAATACTGTTGCGCTTCGGACCATCGCTCCTGTTCCGCATAGACATTACCAAGCGCGAACAGCGTCGAGCCGGAATTCGGATTTTTCGCGAGGATTTTTTTCAATCTGCTTTCTGCGCGAGACGGATCATTTTGATCCAGGCTGGCGATTCCCGCTGCGGCTTCTGCATCATTCGGGTCTAGTTCAAGCAAACGGTTGTAGAACGATCCCGCTTGTGCATTTTGACCGCGATTGATTGCGATGGCTGCAATGCCGAGCATAGCGTCACGATTGTTCGGTTCCTGTTGCAACGCTTTTTGGTATTGCGAATTTGCCGAATTGAGGTCCCCTGCTGTGTAGGCCTGATAGGCGCTGGAAAGCGTAGGGTTGAGTTGCAAGGATGCATTGGTGCGTCGAATTTGTATGGCGTCACTCTGCGCAGCCATCGTCGACAATTGTGGTTGTGCAGACGGAAGTTGGCGCGGCGCAGCGGCCGTTGCTGCGGCTACTGGCGCTGCAGACATGGCTGGTGGCGTGTTTGCTATCGCGTTACGGTTTTGCGGGATGACGGCAACGGTGGTGGTGCCCGGCATAGCAGTCATGCTTGCCTGCGTTATGGCAGGGGTGGACTCTGCAGTGACGTTCGTGCTACCGGTTGTATCTTGCAGTTCTGGCAGTATTTCAGTTTTTGTTTCAGCCGTCAGCGCCAGAGGGTCTGCGACCGGGTCGGTCATCGGTGCCGTGTCTCCAGGAGCGACTGGTGCAGCTGCCACGATATTCGTCAACGGTGTGTGGCCGATACCGATAATACTTATATATCCGTAAGCGCCGACAGCACTGAGAATAAGCAGACCGAGCAAGCCGATGACGATCGCTCTGCGATTTGGCGTTTTTTGCTTGGCATCGAATACGGATTTCGCAGCATTGCGCGCGGCCAGTTTTTTCTTTGCTTCTATGGCCGCACTTTGCTTTTCATCGAGGCCGATTTTTAATTTCCCATGCGTACCGCCGCCAGTGGCGATTTCCTTTGCACGGGCAACAGCTGGAGCCGGTTGCGGAGGCGCTTCTTCAATGGGAACAGATGACGTTTTAGGTGGTTTCGGGGACAGGCCAGAATCCGCTTCAAGCGCAGCCTGCTGTTCGGCTTTGGTCGGTTCTTTGGGTTCAGGTTGCTCGGTAGAGAAATACTCCAGAGCCGAGGTCATTATGCTACCGGTCTCTTGTGCTGTCGCAGCCGCGGCTTCCTTTTGATCTTCAGGCGAGGGGTCCTGAGCTTGCAAGGTTAAGGGTATCGATTCTAATTGCGAAGGCGGTGTTGATGTAGCGGCACTGGCAACAGGATCACTGACGTCAGGCCCGCTATTTTGATCGCCTTGCTTCTGCTTGGCAGTTTCCGCCTTTTTCAGCGCTTGCATTAACAGGCTCATGAACCGGATGCTCCTGTGCGGCGGCTTTCTCTGTATGGTTCTTTGTTGAGAGGTCTATCGTCAGGCAGGAAGGACCGATAATCTTTGTAATCACCGTTGACGCTTGCGCTTTTTACCACTACCGGGCGCATGAAAATGACCAGCTCGGACTTGGTGGTGGTTTCATTGCGGTAGGCGAAGGCATCTCCAAATACAGGAATGCGGCTGATCAGTGGAATTCCATCTTTTAGATTGTTGATGGAGTCTTGCATCAGGCCACCCATGACTGCAATTTGACCGCTTGGCACCTTCAAAATGGATTCCATTTCGCGCGTCTGGATGACTGGTATTTTGCTAACAACCGAAGCTTCGGCAAGGGCCGGATTGGGGTCCTGCACATAGCCGATAATGCGTGAAATACTTGGACGCACACTAATGGATACCTCATCCGAGTCAGAAATTTGTGGCGTCACGCTCATCACAAATCCGACGGGAACAGTGCGCAGCTCCGATGTGTAAACCGAAGTTGCAGGTACACCTATTGTGCCTTGCGTGGTGGTTGCCGTAATCAGGAAATAAATTTCGTTATCCACGACCTTCAGCAAGGCAGTCTGGTTATTCAAAACACTGATTTTCGGGCTAGACAGGACTTTTACCTTGCCGAATGATTCAAGCAGGGTAATGGCTGCCGATATATTGCCGAGTGCCGAGGTCGGGTTGAAATAGGTCATTCCGAATATGGAAGGGCTGATGCCCTGTTGTATTCCACTAGGTAGTGGCGTCGTCCCGACTTTTCCCTGCGAAAATTGGAATCCTTCACCTGCGCCTGTAGTGCGTAGACTTTGCCAATTGATACCTTGCTGGTAATTCTCGTTCAATTGCACTTCAATGACGGTGGCTTCAATCAAGACCTGACGCTTGGCGCTGTTCATCACGAGATCAAGAAACTCCTGGAGTTTGTCGTGCTGACGGCTGGTGGCGCGTACCGAAATCAAGCTGGCTTCCGGGTTGGCAATGACAGAGGCGGCTTCTCTGAACTTCGGCGTGCGCGGAGCTGCAGCAACGCTGGCTTTTCCTGCGGCGGGCTCGGTGGCAGCCGGGATTCCATCGGCATTGTCCGGGAAGGTTTTGTCGGTTTCGTACAGGGTGTCCTTGATGTTTTGCACCAGTGTTTCCCAGAACCGGTTGTTGGATGTGTTGGTGACCGATGTCGTTGAATTGTTATCGCCAGAACCGCCAGCACCACCGACTACACTGCCACCCGCCGATGAAATCTGCGTTGCAATGCTGACTTTGCTTTCTGAGTTGCGTGCGATGTTGACGTAGTCGATCTTGTAGTTACGCAAAAAAGGAGTATCCGGCGTCACGATCAGATTAGGCCCGCTGATTTCAAAGCGCATATCAACTTGCTGGCTGATGCGTGTCAGCAGTTGCGGCAAGGTTTGGTTGATGGCGTTGAGAGTGACGTTACCTTCAATTCCCGGATGTACGTCGACATTGAGCTTGGCGTCACGCGCGAGTGCAAACAAAAGCGATTGCACGGGGACGTTATAAACCGTCACACTGAAGGTTTCCAGTTTCGCTGTTGGCTTGGGTGGTGCCAGTGACGCACTCTGGCGTACCGGTTCCGGAATGCTGCCCTGTGCTTGAGGAGTCTCCCGCAAATGACTGGTCGATGGTGCGATCGCCCGGGTGCCGCAAGCACTGAGTAAAACGCAGGTTGTAAGAGTGAAGGCAGCTTTTATCATCGGGTCAGTCATGTTTAACAGAATATTTCGGTGGAATTCTAAGTCATATAAGGCAGGTCAACCATGACGAATCGTTAAATCTGCTCAGTTGGCCATAGCTCGTTACTCTTTGTGCGTTCTATCTCGGTTTTTATGCCTGTCATGGTTCGCAATTGAGGTTGATGGTCATGTATCTCTGCAAGCTTCTTTTGCATCAGGACTGCGTCTGAACGATTGACAAAGCTTCCATACAGGATGCCGATGCGCGCATGATCGCCGATACGTGTTGGGTAAAGATAGATCTCTTGTGCCGGCATCTGCGTTTGAATTTTCTGCAAATAGCGATTGATTTGTACCGCGTCGGCTTCAATGAGCGCCAGTTGCAGGCTGAATGTAGGCGGCGATTGATTGGTGAGCCAGTATTTGGATTTGCTCAATATTTTTTGCAGCGCCGGATCAACGATCAACTGTTTTGATGTCATCGCTGCTACTTTCGCCTCGACTGTTATTTGCTGAGTCTCTGCCACGCTTTCTAACGGAGCTATTGCTGCTGGAATCTCTATTGCATTTGCTGTCGAAGCCGCGTCTGCGGCCTGCGCTGTGGGCAATGTGCTAACCGTTGGCAAAGCGGTAGCGGCTTCAACCGGTGCGCTTGTTTTTTGCGTGAAAGTGACCGGTGACACTACAGATTGATGCGCTTGCGAAGCATCCTTCTTTTGCAATACTGCCCAGGTACCTGCGGTTGCGGCAGCGGCGATGAGCGCGATCGAGCTTGCGGTCAGTACATGACGCCAGACGCGTGAACGACTGTGCGAGGAAAACTCACTGTCTTCGATCGCGGCCTTGACGTGCTTGCTTTGTATTGTGTGGGTATTGTCAGCGAAGGCTGCCAGCAGAGATTTGTCCGCGAGGATGCTGATGCGACGAATGATGCCTTCTGATACTGCAGCCATTTTCTTGAGCGCGCCTTTGGTAAAAATGTCCGGACCGTGGTAACCGGCAGCGCGCATGCGAAACATTAGAAATTCAGGGAGCACCGCCGGTTCAAGTGGAGGAACTTTGAAACTGTGCGTGATGCGTTCTTTCAATTGTCGCATGCGGGGCAGACTCAGATTCTCGTCCAGTTCGGGTTGGCCAAAGAGTACGATTTGCAGCAGTTTGTGATGGGCTGTTTCCAGATTCGAGAATAATCGGATTTCTTCCAGTGTATCGAGCGGCATTGCTTGCGCCTCTTCGACCAGCAGCACGACCTGATTGCCTGCAACGTGCTTGGTGATTAATTCGCTTTGCAGCAAGCGAATTACTTCGTCGGCGCGCAAGCCTTCGGTTGCCAAGCCCAACTCACCAGCGATGGCATAAATCACTTCATCGCGATTCAGTGTCGGATTGACCAGATAAATGACTTCTACGTTCTCAGGCAACATGCCATCGAGAATGCGGCACAGCATGGTTTTTCCGCTACCGACTTCACCCGTCACCTTGATAATGCCTTCCCCATTCATGACGGCGTAAATCAAGGCTTCGAGAATGGCGCCGCGTTTATTACCCGCATAAAAAAAATGCGGATTGGGGGTGATTGCAAAGGGAGCCTGATTGAGTCCGAAATGAGACAGATACATATGCACGCCTATAGACCCAGGATGGATGCTGTTAAATGCATCCCTTGGATCGGGTATTGAGAAAAACCAGTATCAGCATTCATTGAATGCTGATGCATTTCATATACGCTTGTTCTAGCGTAAGGGATTCAAATTGCTGCTTGCATTCAGCCGGCGATCCGATAAATCGCAATTGCCCTTCATGCAAAATTGCCATGCGGTCGCAGATTTCCTCGACATCAGCTAATGCATGCGAACTGAAGAACAGGGTGCAGTCGCGCGTACGCAGCTTTTGTAGTCCACTCTTAAGCAAGGAGCGTGCCTTCGGGTCGAGGCCGCTCATCGGTTCATCGAGTATGTACAAATCCTTGTTGGCTAAAAAACAGGAGACCAAGCCCAATTTTTGGGTCATGCCCTTTGAATAGGAACGCACCGGTTTGACGAGCGCTGCAACGTCCAGGTCGAGGGCTGTCAGCATGCTCTCTGCCTCGGCCGCATGGTAGGGAAGCGACTGCAACTTTAATGTGTATTTGAGGAAGTCTGCGCCGGTAAGGTAATAAGGTGGCATGAAGCGCTCGGGAAGAAACGTCAACGGAGCACGTGACTGCGGCAAGCGATTGCTATTGCCGAAAATTTCTATCGAGCCGTTGTCTGCCGCACAGAAATCGAGCAGACATTTGATCAAGGTCGTCTTGCCCGCGCCATTCATGCCGACAAGGCCGAAAAATTCACCGCGAACGACGTTCAGATCAATTCCTTTTAGAACAACTTTTTTCTCATAACGTTTGACGACGTTTTCGAATTGAAGAGCGTAAGCTGTCATGTTTCTATGTGGAAATATTTGTGCAAGCGTTTGCTTTCGGTGTATGAAGGCGTCTGCAGAATGAAGTCGATGGTATAGCACAAGTTTATCGTCAGCAATGAAAGTTAGGTTTCATTATGGAATTTGTTGCAAAAATCAGTGAGTGATTCTTGAGCGACAGGATTGTGAGCGACGAGATGCCGGCGAGCAAAAATATTTGCTTGATTTGTTCTGCCGAAAACATGCGCAAACACGATGTACTACGTGATGAAGAGACGACATGAAAAACGGATGCGCCTGCGAATTTTTTACTGCGCAGTAAATTCGAGACGATTGCTGGATCAAGCTGTTGGAAAGGCAACGCCGAACGAGGTGTCGGCGATGGGCGCGGCAGATTGAGAAATCTGCCGCGTTTTTGCTAGCGGCCGCGGCCGCCTGAACGATGCGGTGCCGCCGGGCGCGCAGTGGCGTTGCCGCCAAAACTGCGGGCCTGTCCATTTGGACCGCTCGGTTTAGCACCCGGTGCTTTGGCAGATTTTGCCGGTGCATTGCCACGACCTTGTTGCGGTCTACGGCCTGGGGCATCGTTGCTGCGACGTTGTATCGGTTGCGGCTTGGCGTTCAGATCCGGTTCGAAGCCTGGAATCACTTCGGATACCAATTTGCGTTTGATCAGTTTCTCGATGTCTTTCAACATATCGAGTTCATCGACGCAGACCAGTGACACGGCTTCTCCGGTTGCACCCGCGCGGCCGGTACGGCCGATGCGATGGACGTAGTCTTCCGGCACATTCGGCAAATCGTAGTTGACGACGTGCGGCAGTTGATCGATGTCGATCCCGCGCGCGGCGATGTCGGTAGCGACCAGAACCTGCAGGCTGCCATCCTTGAATTCGCTCAATGCACGGGTACGCGCTGACTGGCTCTTGTTGCCATGGATCGCCATGCCGCTGATGCCGTCTTTTTCCAGCTGCTCGACGAGCTTGTTGGCGCCATGTTTGGTGCGCGTGAAAACCAGGACTTGCGACCAGTTATTGGTCTTGATCAAATGCGCAAGCATAGGGTGTTTTTTGTCCCGATCGACCGGATGAATTTTTTGTTCGATGACTTCGACTGTTGAATTGCGACGCGCGACTTCGATCATGGCGGGTGAATTTAGCAAGCCATCGGCCAGTGCCTTGATCTCGTTGGAGAAGGTGGCAGAGAACAGCAGATTCTGGCGCGTCTTGGGCAGTACCGCGAGTACACGACGAATGTCCTTGATGAAGCCCATGTCGAGCATGCGATCTGCTTCGTCGAGGACCAGAATTTCAACCTTGGTCAGGTTGACCGTGCCTTGCTGCATGTGGTCCAGCAGGCGGCCAGGTGTGGCAACCAGGATATCGACGCCATGCTTGAGCATCTTGATTTGCGGATTGATGCCGACGCCACCAAAAATCACGGCGGAATTCAGGTTCAGATATTTGCCGTAGGTGCGTACGCTTTCTTCTACCTGCGCGGCGAGCTCGCGCGTCGGCGTCAAGACCAGTGCTCGGATAGGACGTGCGCCGGTAGTCGACGCATGTGGCACCCCGCTGGTGGCAAGGCGATGCAGAATAGGCAGCGTAAAGCCGGCGGTTTTGCCGGTGCCGGTTTGTGCGCCGGCTAGTAAATCGCCGCCAGCGAGCACGGCGGGAATCGCCTGTGCCTGAATTGGGGTAGGGGTGGTGTAACCGCTTTCGGTAACGGCGCGCACAATTCCATCGGCCAAGCCGAGGTCAGTAAAGGACATGAGAACTCAATAGAAAAATATCGGCCTGTCGCCGCAAAGGGCGCCAGTCGCAGGCAAACGGGATTGGAATACAGGAGTCGCGAGACAGCGGCAAGGTGACTGGAGATATGCCGCGTGCGCCGAGTATAACAGCAGCGCACGGCATGCTGCAGAATAGTTGGTGCCTGATGTAGAGGGTATACGCTGAGGATGCAAACAAAAAAACAGCGCCATCGATTGCTCGAACGGCGCTGTTTAATGTGTCGGTTGCGAAAAATATACTCTCGCAATGAAGCGAGGCTTAATTCAACAAACTATTTGGCAAACGGTCCCAGCAAGGAAACCATTTGCGCAAACACTTTCGGCGTACCGGCAAGAACATCTCCCTTGTACATATAGTCCGATTCACCTGCGAAGGTGCCGACGATGCCGCCCGATTCCGTAATCAGCAATGAGGCCGCAGCGATATCCCAAGGCTTCAATCCTTTTTCGAAAAAACCATCCAGACGGCCTGCAGCAACATAGGCCAGATCGAGTGCGGCAGAGCCGGGGCGACGCAGGCCGGCGCAGCTTTGCGTCATGATCTTGAACATTTTCAGGTATTCATCAATATTGTCGGTGTCGCGGAAAGGGAAGCCGGTTCCGATCAGGGCGTCGGCAATCTTGTCACGCTTGGTGACGCGAATGCGCTTTTCATTCAGGTAGGCGCCCGCGCCTTTGGTAGCGGTGAACAGGTCATTGCGGGTCGGGTCATAGACAACGGCTTGCGTGATCTGGCCGCGCTGTTGCAAGGCGATCGATACGCAATATTGCGGAAAGCCGTGGATGAAATTGGTGGTGCCGTCGATCGGATCGATGATCCAGACATTCTCGTTATCGTCATGCAAATTGGCAGACGGGCCCGATTCTTCCGCCAGGATCGCGTGATCCGGGTAGGCAGTTTTCAGAACCTCTATGATCGCCTGCTCGGCGGCGTGATCAACTTCAGTGACAAAGTCGTTCGGATTTTTTTCCGTAACCTTGACGCGATCAAGGTCGAACGATGCGCGGTTGATGATGGCAGCGCCACGGCGAGCCGCTTTAACCGCCGTATTAAGCATGGGATGCATAGAGATTCCGTTAAAATGGCGGCGCCATCGCGTGAGCGAAGAAGGCACCACCTAAATTGAAATTAATGAGCGATGCGGTATGGAGATGCCATTTCGACATGATTCCTACCGCGCAATGCCGCTATTTTAAATGAACCTGCCCCAAACTGACACGCCTCTTTTCAATCGCCTGCGTTTTGTCCTGGTGGAAACCAGCCGCCCCGGCAATATCGGCGCTGCTGCACGCGCGATCAAAAACATGGGTTTTACCGAGCTGGTACTGGTAAATCCACGGTTTGCCGACGCGGCACAACAGGAAGAGGCGGTGGCTTTTGCCAGCGGTGCCAATGATGTATTGGCATCGGTGCGCATAGTGGGTTCGATTGAAGAGGCGCTGACTGATTGCAACTACGCGGCGGCCGTGACCGCGCGCTTGCGTGAGTTTTCGCCACCGGTTATTTCGCCGCGCGCATTGGCAACGCGATTGAATGAAGAGACTGGCTTGCGTGGCGCGGTGATCTTCGGCAATGAGCGCTTTGGTTTGCCGAACGAGATCGTTGAAAAATGTAATGTGCTGATCAACATTCCGGCGAACCCGGATTATTCTTCATTGAACCTGGCACAAGCCGTGCAGGTATTGGCTTACGAAGCGCGTATGGCGGCGATCGGTGACACACCTGCGGCGGCTGGCAATATCGGATTTCAAGGGGAGGCGGCGCATACGACGCAGATCGATGGCATGTATGCGCATCTGGAACAGGCGCTGGTGGCTATCGACTTTCTCGATGCAGACAATCCGAAGAAGTTGATGCCGCGACTCAAACGTTTATTCTCCCGCACCCAACTCGAAACGGAAGAGGTCAATATTTTGCGTGGCATTGCGAAGCAGATTTTGGCGAAGTGCAAGAAATAAAAAGACGCTGCGTTTTGCGGGATGCAGATGCTGGACGCAGAACAATGCCTAAGATACTTCGCGGTGCTGTTTAAGATTATTTGAAATAAGCAGCAGAACCGCGATTTGTGCTTTTAGCAGTTCAGTGCCAGCTGCGCATCAAACCTACTGCCAATCCTTCCAGCGCAAAATCATCGTGTTCAAGATCGACGCGGATTGTTTGGAAGTCAGGATTTTCCGGTAACAATTCAATCAAGGAGCCAGTCTTCTTGTAACGCTTCACCGTGACGTCATCGCCCAGGCGCGCCACGACGATCTGACCGTTTTTTGCACTATCGATTTTTTTCACTGCCAGCAAATCGCCATCAAGTATGCCGGCATCGCGCATGGACATTCCACGTACTTTCAGCAAATAGTCGGGTTTGGCAGAGAACAGCGATTTATCGACGTTATAAGTCGCTTCAATATGTTCTTGCGCCAGAATAGGCGAGCCGGCGGCAACGCGTCCGACCAGTGGCAGGCTCAATTGCATCAAGGCCGGATGTGGCAACGCAATCTGTCTGCCGGGATAGCGTTCTTCCCCATTGCTACCGACATCGCGCAGGCGAATACCGCGTGAGGTGCCGGGTGAAATCTCGATCGCACCTTTGCGAGCCAGTGCCTGCAAATGCTCCTCTGCCGCATTGGCGGAGCGAAAACCGAGCTCCGTTGCTATTTCTGCACGGGTAGGGGGAAAGCCGGTATTTTCGATCGCGTCGCGAATCAGGTTCAGGATTTGTTCCTGGCGGGCAGTCAATTTGATCATCGGGTAAGCCTAGCTTGGAGTGAGCATGCACGTGAAGTACATGTGGTGCGACAGACTGTCTATATAAACAGTCTGTATTTTTATACAGTGTATGGCTAAACGCAAGCGGATTCGTCTATTTATCCAGAAAACAGAGGCGGTTGCCGGCGATAAATGCTTGAAAGCGTTGAGTTTTCCTGCTTCTACGCGTATGATTGCGGGTTTTCCTCTTCCCACACTCGTCTTGACGCCGAGGTGGGCAATCTTCAATCCGTCCAAAAGGAGCTTACATGCGTCATTATGAAATCGTATTTATCGTCCATCCGGATCAAAGCGAGCAAGTGCCCGCAATGATCGAACGCTACAAAGGCATCGTCACCGCACGCGGTGGTGTTGTTCATCGCGTGGAAGACTGGGGTCGCCGTCAAATGGCGTACCTGATCCAAAAACTGGCTAAAGCCCACTACGTCTGCCTGAACATCGAATGTGATGGCGAAACACTGTCTGAAATCGAAACCGTGTTCAAATTCAACGATGCCGTTCTGCGCCAGCTGACAGTGAAAA
>CAYOQL010000050.1:0-14266 GCA_964406085.1 uncultured Herminiimonas sp. | reverse complement strand
TGGAACTGCCAGAATTCCATATCTTCCAGTGGCAGGCCAGCGCGTGCCGCCATACCCATACCGTCGCCCGTATTGATGAAAGCATTGGTTGATGCCGCCCAGATACGGCCGGCCCCACCGGTGGCAAACATAGTCGTTTTGGCTTCCAGCATCATGACGTTGCCGGTTTCCATTTCCAGCGCAACCACGCCGATCACATCGCCTTCGGCGTCGCGCATCAGGTCGATGGCCATCCATTCCACGAAGAAATGCGTACGAGCGCGCACATTGCGTTGATACAGCGTATGCAGCAAGGCATGACCGGTACGGTCGGCGGCGGCGCAAGCGCGTTGCACCGGTTTTTCACCGAAATTAGCGGTGTGACCACCGAAAGGACGCTGATAGATCGTACCGTCCGAATTGCGGTCGAATGGCATGCCGAAATGTTCCAGCTCGTAGACAACTTTAGGCGCTTCGCGACACATGAATTCAATCGCGTCCTGATCGCCCAGATAATCCGAACCCTTGACGGTATCGAACATATGCCAATACCAATTGTCTTCTGCCATGTTGCCTAGCGATGCGCCAATGCCGCCTTGCGCAGCAACAGTATGTGAACGCGTTGGAAACACCTTGGATAACACTGCAACGTTCAAGCCTGCTTCTGCAAGCTGCAGCGATGCGCGCATACCAGAGCCGCCGGCACCGATAATGATGGCGTCAAAATGGCGTGTAGGAATGCTTGTTTTGATTGCTGCCACGTTACGCTCTCCAGAGAATCTGTGCCGCCCATCCGGCACAAGCGACCAGCCACACGATCGTGGCAACCTGCAATGCGAGGCGTATGGAAACCGGTTTGATGTAATCCATCCAGATATCACGCATACCGACCCATGCGTGATAAAACAGTGCGAGGAAGGTGACGAAGGTCATCATTTTGAACCACTGCTGCGCAAACAGGCCGGCCCAGCCCTCATAACTGAAATCGCTGGCAAACAGGAAAGCGACCAGCAAAACCAGCGTATAGCTGATCATGATGATGGCCGTTACGCGTTGCGCCAGCCAATCCTTGAAGCCGTAATGGGCTCCGACGACGAGGCGATGCGGACCAATATTATCTTTTGGCATCAGAACACTCCAAACAGTTTAAGCGCGACAAGTGCAGTTAATGGCAGGCTGACGGCCAATACCACTGCGGCTGATTTCTTTGCCTGTTCTTTCTTCAATCCAAAATGGACATCCATGAAGAGGTGGCGAATGCCCGCACAGAAATGATGCAGATAGGCCCAGCACAGCGCGAGAATGATGAGTTTGATGAACCAGTGGGAAACGATGCCTTTGAAATATTCGAAAGAAATTTCAGACAGCAGACTCTTATCGAGCAGCAGCAAAATGAATGGCAACAACACAAACATGAAGGCGCCACTGATGCGGTGCAAAATAGACAGTATCCCGGCCAGCGGCAAACGGTAGCGTACGAGATCCGTCACATGAATATTGCGGAATTCCGGCTTGCTGGTTTTGAGTGAATCAGACATGATGTGACTTTCCCAAACGAGATGAACGTGTAATTTTCACCGATTTTGGTGCAGCACACCAAAATAAATTGCACTTAATTAAATCACTTTGAATAATTTTCATCTGCTTGCCTGTTTGACAAATAACATGCATGTGAGCTCGGCCCATTTCATGCTCAACTCAGTTCGTTCTGATAATGATGGTGATTTGTCACATACAAAGAGCGCCTGACCTCGACCGCCTTATCCCCATACGTAAACGAAACCCGATTCACACTTAACAAGGGCGTGTTCAATTCCACTGCCAGCAAGCTTGACGCACTCGCATCCGCAAGCACTGCGCGGATATTCTCAACCGCACGGATCATCTGGATACCGAACTCGGTTTCCAGCAACGCGTACATCGGCCCCTTGTATTCCAGCACGCGCTCGACCGACAAGCCTTTGAAAATCACTCCCGGCAGCCACAGCTCTTCAAGGATAGTCGGTGCCTCACCAAAGGATTGAACGCGCTTGATGAAATAAACCGAGTCGCCGGTTTTGATATCCAGTTGGCGCGCAATGTCCGCCGGTGCCCGCAGTCGCTTTGCTTCTACAATATTATTGTCAGGATACTGCGCCTCACCGACATCCGGCTTCAGACGCAAAAAACGGAACTGTGCACGCGCCTCATGATGGGTGGCGACAAATGTCCCTTTTCCCTGTCGGCGCACGACCAGATTTTCAGCCGAAAGCTCGTCGATCGCCTTGCGCACGGTACCCTGACTCACCTTGAAACGATTAGCCAGTTCGATTTCGCTAGGGATCAACTCACCAGGACGCCATTCGCCCGACTGCAGGCTTTGCGTAATCAATGCCTTGATTTGCTGATACAGCGGACTGAAGGTCGGTGAAGATGCCGCAGACTGGCTGCCGGTAGCGGAAGAAGCCGGATTGTTGATCGACGAGGAATGGGCTGAGCTCATGGATCAGGATTTCACCACAAAACAAGCAGTGCCGTCCAGCAAAAGATTAAATTAACATGTCTTATATAAGACATAAGATACATATTGACAGTGCAATATCGAAAGTCTACACTTCCCGCAGCATCGTTTTGCGGCAGTCACTTTGGCTTGATTTTATTCAGCAATCACCAAATACGTGGTTTGCTGTTGAATAGCCCCGCTGACTTCTAAGGTATACAACTGTATCATTGCGCCACGCGGAATATTTTCCCCATACCAACTTCGATTTCATCATTACCTTGGAGATTCAACATGGCTAAAGCCCCTATGCGTGTTGCCGTCACCGGCGCCGCCGGCCAGATCGGTTATTCCCTGTTGTTCCGCATCGCTAACGGCGATTTGCTGGGCAAAGATCAACCGGTCATTTTGCAGTTGCTGGAAATCGATAACGAAAAAGCTCAAAACGCGCTGAAAGGCGTGATCATGGAAATCGATGATTGCGCATTCCCGTTGCTGGCCGGTGTTTCTGCCCACAGCGACCCGATGACCGCATTCAAGGATGCGGATATTGCATTACTGGTCGGTGCCCGCCCACGTAGCGCTGGCATGGAACGCAAGGATCTGCTGGAAGCAAACGCACAGATTTTCACAGTTCAAGGCAAGGCACTGGATGCAGTTGCCTCGCGCAACGTCAAAGTTCTGGTTGTTGGCAACCCTGCCAATACCAATGCGTACATCGCCATGAAATCCGCGCCGAATCTGCCTGCGAAAAACTTCACCGCGATGCTGCGTCTGGACCACAACCGCGCTTTGTCGCAAATCGCTGCAAAAACCGGCAAACCGGTTGCATCGATCGAAAAACTCGCAGTCTGGGGTAATCACTCGCCAACCATGTACGCTGACTATCGTTTCGCTACCATCGATGGAAAATCGGTCAAAGAAAGCATAAACGACGACGCATGGAACAAAGACACCTTCCTGCCTACCGTTGCAAAACGCGGCACCGCCATCATTGAAGCACGCGGCGTTTCGTCGGCAGCATCGGCAGCGAATGCAGCAATTGATCACGTGCGTGACTGGGTGCTCGGCACCAACGGCAAATGGGTAACAATGGGCATTCCGTCGGATGGTTCATATGGCATCCCGAAAGACACTATGTTCGGCTTCCCTGTTACTACCGAAAACGGCGAGTACAAAATCGTTCAAGGTCTGGACATTGATGCATTTTCGCAAGAACGCATCAACCTGACATTGAAAGAATTGTCGGAAGAACGTGAAGGCGTCAAACACCTTCTGGCTTGATAGTAGCCACGGGCAAATGACTGTTTCGGTCGTTTGCCCTTCCCTCTGCAGCCAGCCGATAGCCAGCGCGAATTAACCCACCATTCATGCACCCTTCAGAAGTTCTCTTTCAAGGCACCTTGCCCCCGGTTTCAATCCCGGTCTGCGATCACTATGCAGGCTCTGAAAAACTGATGCGCAAGTCGTTGGCTCTGCAAAAAAAACTGGGGCCTGTGTTCGATATCACCTTCGATTGCGAAGATGGCGCAGCACATGGCAATGAGCAAGCGCATGCACAGTTAATCGGCAGCTTGATTGCCGGAGAAGAAAATTTGTTCGGTCGTATCGGTGCACGCGTGCACGATGTCACCAGTGATTTTTTCGAGCAGGATATAAAGATCATCCTGCAACATGCCGCGCAACGACTTGCCTACCTCGTTATTCCCAAAGTCGATAATCTTGCTGACGTAGAAAATGCGATCAGCCTGATCAATCGCCACGCAAATGGCCGCGCCGGTTTGCCGGTCCATGTCCTGATCGAAACACATGGCGCATTGAAAGATGCATATGCCATTGCCGCTCTGCCACAGGTCGAATGTCTGTCTTTCGGCATCATGGATTTTGTTTCTGCGCATTACGGTGCCATTCCAGGCAGTGCAATGCGCTCCCCAGGGCAATTTACGCATCCTCTGCTGGCACGCGCCAAGCTTGAAATCGCTTCTGCCTGCCATGCGCATGGCAAAACGCCTTCGCATAACGTTACAACGGAAATCAGCGACGCCTCGATCGTTGCCAGCGACTCGCAACGCGCGGCTGCCGAATTTGCGTATACGCGGATGTGGAGTATTCATCCTAGCCAGATAAAGCCTATCCTGGAATCGTTTGCGCCTCAGCTCTCGGAAGTGAACGAAGCGGCCGCCATCCTGTCGCAAGCACAAGCGGTGCAATGGGCCCCGATCCAGCACAATGGTAAATTGCATGACCGGGCCAGCTACCGTTATTACTGGACGATACTGCAGCGCGCACAATCGAGCGGTCTGACCTTGCCCGATTCGGCCCGCACTATTTTATGAATATCTGTTCGTTTGCAACACATACGGATGCAAACGAACCATTAAAATTTATTGGAGATTTGGAATGAAGAAACTGCTCTACGTAATGCTGCTGGCGGGTATGTCTTCAATGGTCAACCCCGCTTTTGCACAATCAACATCCTCCGCTCCTAAAAAAGAAGCGGCAAAAAAACCAGTCAAGAAAACCAGCAAGAAGGCAGTCGAAGAAAAAGCCGCTCCTGCAGCTGCGGCCGCCAGCGACGATGAAGATGAAGATTTGGGCGAAGCCAATATTGAAGGCTCCACCGTGACGCACTTCAATTGTGAACTCGGAAACAAGATCACGACTTACTACAACGCCAGCGATGACAAGCATATGGCAATTCGCTGGAAAGACAAGCTCCAGCGTCTGCGCAGAGTCGGCACCAGCACTGGTGCAAATCGTTTCGAGAATCGCAAAGCCGGCCTCGTCTGGATCAACATCCCGACCAAGGCAATGTTGCTCGATTCCAAAAAAGGCCAGCAACTGGCCAATGAATGCAGAGATCCGGATCAAGCCAAAGCCTTCGCTGCCAAGATCAAGAGTTAACAGTTCATAGCGATGCTGTCGTCAATAAATGGCAGCATTACATAACAAGCATCAGCAAATTTTCGTATCGGTTATTTTGTATCAAGGAGAAAGATCATGTCGCGCAACACATTGAATACGCTTAAGGAATTCAATATTTCAGGCTCAAAGAAGGGCGCGTTTTATTCGCTGCCTGCATTGGGTAAAAAACTCGGCGTGAATGTTTCTCGCTTGCCGATCTCGATTCGCATTGTGCTGGAATCGGTACTGCGCAATTGCGACGGCAAAAAAGTAACCGAAGAACATATCCATCAGCTGGCCAACTGGTTGCCAGGTGCAGCACGTACCGATGAAATTCCTTTCGTCGTCGCGCGCGTGGTGCTGCAGGATTTCACCGGCGTACCGCTATTGGCAGATCTGGCAGCCATGCGTGGCGTTGCAAAAAAAATGGGCAAGGACCCGAAAAATATCGAACCTCTGGTGCCGGTCGACCTGGTCGTCGATCACTCGATCCAGATCGATTATTTCCGCCAAAAGAACGCGCTGGACCTGAACATGAAACTGGAATTCCAGCGCAACAACGAGCGCTATCAGTTCATGAAATGGGGCATGCAGGCCTTCGACACATTCGGCGTGGTGCCACCGGGCTTCGGCATCGTGCATCAGGTGAACCTGGAATACCTCGCGCGCGGCGTACACAAACGCAAGGATGGCGGCAAGACCGACGTCTACTATCCGGACACGCTGGTCGGTACCGATTCGCACACCACCATGATCAACGGCATCGGTGTGGTCGGCTGGGGTGTGGGCGGGATTGAAGCGGAAGCAGGCATGCTGGGGCAACCGGTTTATTTCCTGACGCCTGACGTGGTTGGCGTGAACCTGACCGGCCAGTTGCGAGAAGGCGTGACCGCGACCGATCTGGTACTCACCATCACCGAATTGCTGCGCAAGGAAAAAGTAGTCGGCAAGTTTGTCGAATTCTTTGGCGAAGGTACGGAATCGCTGTCCCTGACAGACCGCGCCACGATCGCCAACATGGCACCGGAATACGGTGCCACGATGGGCTTCTTCCCGGTCGACGATGCCACCATCGATTACTTCAAAGGCACTGGCCGTACCAAGGCAGAAATCGATGCATTTGAAAACTATTTCAAGGCGCAAGGTTTGTACGGCGTGCCAAAATCGGGCGAGATCGATTACACCCACGTCGTCGCGCTCGACCTCGGTTCCGTCGCGCCTTCCCTCGCTGGCCCGAAACGCCCGCAAGATCGTATTGAAATCGGCAACGTCAAGCAAAACTTCGCAGAGTTGTTTGCCAAACCAACGTCGGAAAACGGCTTCAATAAAAAGGCCGAAGATCTGGACACAACTTACACCAACAGTGATGGCGTCAAAGTCAAAAACGGCGACGTCCTGATTGCCGCCATCACTTCCTGCACCAACACCTCGAACCCAAGCGTATTGCTGACTGCCGGCTTGCTGGCGAAGAAAGCAGTCGAAGCGGGCTTGAAGGTTTCACCGCATATCAAGACTTCACTCGCGCCTGGTTCACGAGTGGTGACTGAATATCTGCAAGCTGCCGGCCTGCTGCCGTACCTGGAAAAACTCGGCTTCGGCGTCACCGCCTACGGTTGCACAACGTGTATCGGTAACGCCGGCGATCTGACACCGGCGATGAATGAAGCGATTGTGCAAAATGATATCGTCGCATCGGCTGTGTTGTCGGGCAACCGCAACTTTGAAGCACGTATTCATCCAAACATTCGCTCCAACTTCCTGGCGTCACCACCGCTGGTTGTGGCTTATGCAATCGCGGGCAACATGACGCGCGACCTGATGACGGAACCTGTCGGTCGCGGCAAAGGTGCCGACGGAAAAATGCGCGATGTATATCTAGGCGACATCTGGCCGACTTCGCAGGAAGTTTCCAAGCTGATGAAGTTTGCGATGAACGCCAAGGTATTCAAGGACAACTACGCACAAGTCAAAACCGCACCGGGCAAGTTGTGGGAAGGCATCAAGGGCGTCGCCGAAGGCCAGGTCTACAACTGGCCAACCTCGACCTATATTGCAGAACCGCCCTTCTTCGATGACTTCACAATGGAACCGAAGGCAGCGGCAACCGGCATCACCGCGGCGCGTGCATTGGGCGTATTTGGCGACTCAATCACCACAGATCATATTTCGCCTGCAGGTTCGATCAAGAACAGCAGCCCGGCCGGCAAGTGGCTGACTGAAAAAGGCGTATTGAAAGCGGATTTCAACTCCTATGGTTCACGTCGCGGCAATCACGAAATCATGATGCGCGGCACCTTCGCCAACGTCCGCATCAAGAATTTGATGATTCCGCTCAAACCGGATGGCTCACGCGTGGAAGGCGGCATTACCCACTTCCAGCCTACCGGTGAAGAAATGTCGATCTATGACGCAGCGATGCGCTACGTCGCCGCTGGTACGCCGACCATGGTTTTCGCTGGCGAAGAATATGGCACGGGCTCTTCGCGCGACTGGGCGGCAAAAGGGACGCAATTGCTGGGCGTGAAAGCAGTGATCGCACGTTCGTATGAACGTATCCATCGCTCCAATCTGGTTGGCATGGGCGTATTGCCGCTGCAGTTCCTCGGCGATGACAGCGTTACGACATTGGGGATCACTGGCGCAGAAACCTTCGACCTGAAAGGCCTGGAAGGCAATCTGCGACCGCAGCAGGAAGTGACGCTGGTGATTCATCGTGCAAACGGCCAATCACAAGATGTCAAAGTCCTGTTACGCATCGACACCCCGATCGAAGTTGACTACTACAAACATGGCGGGATTCTGCCTTTCGTGCTGCGTCAATTGCTGTCAGCCTGATCCCGTTTCGACCCGAAGTTAGCGAAACAAATAAGTCAGTGCAAGATAAAAGCCACATGCTGTATGCATGTGGCTTTTTTATTGGCGGCCGACAAACCTCACGACGTTCAATACATCCAAAATGAGGCATCAGCAATCAAAGCGCGATCTAAATATGATGCAACCGTTTGGCATGCGCGTAATCCACTACAATACAAATTCCATCGCCCTCTTCAGATCGTTCTTTCATGCGTCGTCCATCAAAAAAAAATAACCATAAACTGTCAGCTGACAGCCAGCGATTGGCTACGCTTGCACAAGCGATCATTCAGGCGGCCAGTCGCCTGGAAGAGCGCAACTGGGAACGCCAGTTGGATACGCTGCTGCGCAAGCTGTTGAAAGGGAATCATCAAGATGTGATCGATGCCGCACTGGATCACTTGTTCAAACTGGAGTCGGCCGCCTACGATGCCTTGATGGAATGTGCAGAAGCCGCCAGCGAATCGTGTCAGGTCGAACAGGATGGCATCAGCCATGATGCACTGCTGGTTGCCGTACCTATCCTTGCATGGACACGATTTACCATTGCATCGGGCCCGATTGCGACTGAGATGGTGTCGACCTTATCCGCACACTTGCACGCCCACGTGCTGGCTGAGGGTACAAAAATGGCGATGGCTCCGAATCTGTTTTCTATCGATCAGTTACCACGCAGTCATGCAGAAACTTTCGCCCTCACGCAACGCATGGCATTGGCGGCACTGAAAGATAGTGCATTGAAGCAGCTGGCGCAGCCGGCTGAAACAGCCCCTTTCCTCGCCGATACACGCTATCTGTTAGTCGTGGTGACGGCCGTGTCAGGCGAGCCATTGTTTCGCTGGCAGGCGTCGGCCAATCTGGTCGAACGTGACGAAGCCTTGTCGCAATGGAATACGCAAGCGATGCCTACCATCACGCGACTGCTACCCGGCTGCGGTATCGAGTTGCTGTTGCCAGAAGCCTACTTCGTTGCCTGCCGTGAAGGCGACAAGCAAATACGCCCTGCGTCGATACGCGCTGCCGTGCATTATTTGACCTACACGCTGGGTGTGGAGCCGCATGAACTACATGCCATTATTGGCAGCTTTGGAGAAGAATCAGCCGAGGCACGCGTCGATGAATACCGAATCAGCTTTGCGCGGACGGAAAATTTTGAAGTAATTTATGGCATCGTCTGGCCGCTGTATGGGCAGGAAGACGAGGAAGAATTGCAGTATCGCGATATGGATATCCCGGTCGACCCTGTCATTTCTGCCGACGTCGAACGCAAATCACCGATTGAGGAAATCCTTGCATTGCTGGAGGAATGTGGCATCACCCATGTGAAGCGCCACGCCGAATTGTTTGCGATGGAGTTTTGCGATGATTGCGGCGCACCGCTGTTCCCGGATATGGACGCAGAACTGGTACACGCAGAAATGCCGGAAGATGCACCGACAGGTTCAACCCATCTACATTAATAGCGCTGATTGACGCGGTAGGCGCCGCCGCGGCCGTCTCACCAGGCAGAGTATGGATGGCGTAACAGGTTTGCATTGAAGTAGCGCGCATCATCTGTCACTTCTTCTGCGATCCAGTCCGGTTTGGCAAACGCTTGCGCTTCGCTTTCCAATTCGATCTCCGCAACGACCAGACCCCGATTGTCGCCGAAAAACTCATCGACTTCCCACGTCATGCCTTCATACACAACCCGTGTGCGAATTTTTTCAATCAACGGCCGTTCGCACAACTCAGATAACAACTGATCGGCATCTGCCAAGGGAATCGCATATTCCCATTCCCCACGTGTGATGCCGTTCGTTCGTCCCTTGATGGTCAGGGTTGCCTTTGCATCTTCAATTCTGACGCGTACCACGCGATCCGGATTCGTAGACAGATATCCCTGGCGTATCGCGACACCCTGCGCCAGCGCTTTCCATTCGGATCCACGCACCAGAAATTTTCTTTCTATTTCCACACTCATCGTGCACCTCGCGCGACATTGTGCAGAATCGCTGGAAGTATCTGCTTACCCAGTTGTGCGCTGCGGGCACCGTTCCAGCCTACTTTGGGCTCAGGGGAACGGGCATTGTCCTTGAACGGCATTTCCAGAGTCAGCGATACGCATTTGAATGTATGACCGATATATTTGGACGCCAGCTTCAACATCTCGGCGCGATACTTGCCACTGCCGTAACCGAATTCAGTTTGAAAATCCTCGCTGACACGCAGGAATTGCGTGATGAAAGCCTGCTGCTCCTCTGCCTGCTCTTGCGTAAAACCTTCCAGCATTTCACTGCCGGCGACGAATACATAAGGCAAACCTTCATCGCCGTGGATATCCAGGAAGAGATCACAGCCGGCTTCGTGAATCCTGCGCTTCACATGAAAAACTTCCGGGCTACTTTCCAGACTCGGCGTCATCCATTCGCGATTCAGGTTTGCACCTGCGGAATTGGTCCGCAAGTTGCCGTTCACCGCGCCATCCGGATTCATATTGGGAACGATATAGAACACCGCATGTTGCAAGATCTTTTGCGCAACTGGATTTGCCGTATCCAGCAGAGCATCGATCATCCCTTCCGCAAACCATTCTGCCATCGTCTCGCCAGGATGCTGACGCGCAATGACCCAGACTTTTTTGCGTGCCGCCGGATTGCCTATCACGAGTAGATTCAGATCCCGCCCTTCGATGGTAGAACCGATATCTTCAACACGTGCCAGCGGCGATGCCTGCGCTCTTGCTAGCAGATCAAGATGGCGTTCCCACGAATACGGCTCGAAATATGCGTAATACACGCTGTCGAATTGCGGCGTGTGCGAAATCGTCATGAAGCTGCCATCGAACGAAGTCGGCACACGAAACCAGTTCTTTCGATCATAGCTGGCGACTGCCTGATAATCCTTCCAGCCATCGGGATACGTTGCTGTACCTGCGTTCAGGAATCGCATCGTGCAACGCTCATTGCGTGCGCCCTGTACGCGAAAGTAAAACCATTGGGCAATATCAGCGTGGGTGTCTTTACGCAGATTAAGGTCAATCGCCTGCGCGGTTTCCGCGCGCACGACATCGATCGCGCCCGCATCGAAATGGGAGCTGATTTTAATAGGCATTATTTTTCCGAAAAATGAAACTGAACATTGCCGACAGGATAACGTATATCGCTACCGGCCGGCAGCAGCATACGCGCAGGCGATTGCCACTTTAAAAATTGCGGATCAATGACGTTGATCCGCAGGAATACAAGAAATGTGACAGGGATTTTCAGGATGGCAGCATGATGACTGCTACTTACGAAGAAGTGATGTTGATGTATTGCAGGCTAATGGATTGCGCTTGGACTATTGCCACTGAAGCAGTGCACGCAATACAAGAAATTGGTGCCGGTATATTTTCGAACCGCCGGCTCCGGTGATAGTGAGATGCATCATATTGCACATTTCATATCACGAGTATCGGAATAACACTGAACAGCATGTAGGAAAAAAGGAAATATATCGCGCAATTTCTTCACTGAAAATGCGTATTCAAAGCAAGCCAAATTCTTTCATCGCAGGTAACAGATTGGCATTTTTGTGCCCGGAGCGCGTGAGCTTGATCAGCGCAAAACGCTGCAAGTCACTTAATCCAGACCAATGCGCAATAGTCGGCAAAGGCAAGCCAAGTTCTTGAAGAGAGTCAATCATGTTCTGTGGCAATCCATTCCTGTTTTGCCATGCCGGTGCTTGTTCGACTTCAACCAATTCAATAGATGCGTCAGGATTATCTGCGTGCTGGGCCAGCATTGCTGCAAGGCGCGCACGATACAGATTCTTCTCATAATCTGATTCGCAAGGCATGCATACCAATTCCTCACGCTGCTCCCGGCTCAAGGTAATCCACGCAGTCAGTGAAATTTTTATGCCACATGCATCCAGATTGAAACGCATGACCATAGGAATACGGCGCAAAGGGTAACGACCATCCTGCTCAAATTCAAAAAGTCCCAGCATGTTCAGAAGTTATTCCAAAGAAAAATACGTTTCATCCTGCTTGCATTCATTATTTTTTTAATTGCCACAAATAGATAAGTCGATACGAATGGAGTTGGCGATGCATGCACTCACAAAATCGCGTCTTATTAATTAAAACCATGTTTTTTCAAAATGCTTTGCGCCGGAGCTAGCATGATGAACTTCACAAAATCTTTTCCGACAATAGAATTCACGTCAGCGGCAATACCGTATTCACTGCGGACATTCAGTTCATCCGAAATACGTACCACCTTCAAATGTGGCAAGGCCTGTTTGGTGATGACCGCATTGGTGCAATACATGATGTAAGCGTCAGCCTTGTCGTCTTCAAAAGCCGTAATGTATGGCAGCTTTTCACCCGCTGCCGGTACGCTGCTGCCAGACAGCTTGCGCGCCTTGGCGTCGAATAACCTATAGATGCCGGGCTGCTTGCTTTCCGCATTTTTGAAGAACTGCCATGTGTAATCTCCCATAGGATCGCTCACCGGTGTCGAAGTGGCGACACGCACGGAAGGCTTGCTCAAGATTTCCAGCATATTCGCGGCGTTCAAACTTAGTTCGGGCCGCGCGACCACGCAAAGATCATTGTGTGTGAATACTTTGGAAGGGCCCAATAATTTTTGCTGTGCCAATGCCTGTGTATGATCCGTTGAAGCGGAAGCGAATACGTCCACTTTTGCTCCCGCCTCTATTTCTTGTCGCAGCTTGCCTGACGGACCATATTTTGCCGTGAAAACCGTCCCGCCTTGTGTCTGGTATGCGTGAATAATTTCATCCATCGCAGTACGCAGGCTACCTGCGGCAAACATGACCGTTGCAGCCTTTTCCTCCGATGACGGTGTCACCTGCGCAAAAACGGAAAATCCATGCGTCGCCATTATGATTCCTGCCATGAGTATTTTTCTTGAGGTTTTTTGCATCACTTGAACGAAACAGGGATTGAAAGGGAATCACGCGTCGTCATGCATGGTACGCATCATTTCACAGGCCTCCAATATGATTACATATGCATATTATCCATGAGGAGTGCCGCAACCATGGCACCATTGCAATGCGCAGTGAATAAACGACATGTGAAAAGCCAGCGCACCAGAATATCCGACCCGGGCTAGGTAGCGCAAAAATATGGGATAAGAAATTTCCCCAAATCTGGACTGCTTACGCAATCCGGATGGGCTTATCCAGAATCTGAACGATGCGTTGATAAGCTAAGCGAACTTGTTGTTCAATCTCGCATTCCAGCAAGCAGATCGCCAACGACTTCAAAAAAGGAGACTTGATCAAGATCAACTCAGTACTGGAATTGAATCGCCAATATTAATATTTCTATTAACGGCAGAGTGTCGTGCCGATTTTTTAGATTTCTGTAATCTTGAACAAACTCGTGCGAGAGAAAATCAATGCGGAAAATACTTGTCCCATATGACGGCTCAAACAATGCAATGCGAGCCACCCAGTACGCAGCGCTGCTGGCGAATGACATTCCAGATACCGAGGTCGATCTGCTGAATGTGCAGGAGCCGTCGCTAGTGAGAGAGCATGCCAACTTATCAGCGCAAGAAATCAAAAGCAGACAAGACGAAGATGCTGATCGAACATTGCAGCAGGCCAAACAAATCCTAGATGATGCAGGTGTGAACTGCAGCGTCCATTGTCGCATCGGTTCGCCAGCCATTGAAATTGCGCAGTACGTTCGTGAAGCTGATTGCGACACCGTTGTCATGGGAAGCCGTGGATTAGGTCAGATTTGCGGGCTGGTACTTGGTTCGGTAGCAACCAAGGTTATCCATCTAGTCGATGTACCGGTCACCATAGTCAAATAACCCTGGGGAGCACGAAACCCATGTATTAATGCGCGATGAGAGGAGAGCGGGTCCCCTCTTGTACGCGCTGATTGCTAGCAACCGCAATTTTTTGATTACAAATGAAAAAGCCACCCGATTGGATGGCTTAAACAATTGATTCTCTTGATAATTTATTGGTCGGGACGGAGTGATTCGAACACTCGACCCCTTGCACCCCATGCAAGTACGCTACCAGGCTGCGCTACGCCCCGAC
>CAYOQL010000049.1:0-14765 GCA_964406085.1 uncultured Herminiimonas sp. | reverse complement strand
AATGTCGGATGCTGGGAGAATAGATGTCTTTTGTAATTGAGTTACTGAATACATTCAAGGTGCAATCCGAAGATATGCGCCTCTTCGTACAAGTTTTTTCCATTGTCTTCTGTACCCTGCTGCTGAATTTCGTCAGCGCAGGAATTCTCAGGCGCCTCCACAAAAAATCCAAACTCACTACCACCCCGTGGGACGAGGCCTTGATCGATGCGATACGCAAACCCGCGACGGTATTGATCTGGGTTGTCGGCATTGCATTTGCGGCGAAGGTATTGCATCAGAATACCGAGTCGGTGATTCTGGAATCCGTGCCCACGGTGCGCGACATCGCCATCATCCTGTGCATAGGCTGGTTCTTGCAGCGCTTTATTGCGCGAGTCGAAGCAAATTTATTGAACCGCAGCCCGGAGAACGGCAAGCACGTCGATCAAACCACGATCAACGCAATCGGCAAGCTGCTGCGCATATCGGTGATGATCACGATAGGTTTGATTATCCTGCAACAGCTGGGATTCAGTATTTCCGGTGTGCTGGCCTTCGGCGGCATAGGCGGTGTAGCTATCGGTTTTGCTGCCAAGGAGTTGCTGTCCAACTTCTTTGGCGCACTGATGATTTACATGGATAGGCCATTCGCTGTCGGCGACTGGATACGTTCGCCGGATCGCAATATCGAAGGGACTGTCGTCGATATAGGCTGGCGCATCACAACGATTACCACCTTCGACAAACGCCCTCTCTACGTGCCGAATGCCACGTTTACGTCTATCGCAGTCGAAAATCCATCGCGCATGTCGCATCGCCGCATCAATGAAGTTATCGGCGTACGTTACGACGACGGCAGCAGATTGCCGGCGATCGTGGCAGATGTGAAAGCCATGTTGCTGGCACATGAAGAAATCGATCAGGACGAAACGCTGATGGTCAACTTCGACAAGTTTGCTGCGTCTTCGCTCGACTTTTTCATCTACACGTTCACGCGTACAACCAACTGGGTACGCTATCACGAAGTCAAACAGGATGTGCTGTTCCAGATCATGCAGATTATCGAACAGCACGGTGCAGAAATCGCCTTCCCAACCTCGACCATCCATGTTCCTGGGTCATTGCGTCTGGCGTCGGAAAACGGGCCAGACCCGGTGGATATGCCTACATCTGCCTGAGACGGCCGTGCTGTCATTTCAGCAATGGAGATGACAGCACACACCAGATTAATGCCACCAACGTTTTTTTCATATCTCCCGGCAGCGTAATCCTGTAGTCAGCCTTGGTCTTTACAATGGTGTCGCGGCGATATCTTGCTTGATGCCGTCGCAAGCAACCCTGCTCATCCTGACCCGCCTATCTTTGCATCCATTGCGGCCGTCATTTATAGCAGGCGCGCTTCTTGCATTTTCTTGCACCATTGGCATGCCTGCGCCACAAGCGTAGTCATGCATTTTTCTAGCCCAACCCTTACTAGATGACATCATGGATCTGACCACACCCGCTTTACTCTTTCCCGCCATCTCTTTGCTGCTGCTGGCTTATACCAATCGCTTCCTGGTAACGGCACAATTGATACGCCAGTTGCACGTCAAATATCAGGATGGCGCGCGTGACGAAGTCACGCGGCAGATATCCAATCTGCGCCAGCGCGTACTGCTGATCCAGCGCATGCAGGCAATGGGCGTAGTGTCATTTTTGCTGTGCGCACTATCGATGCTGCTGGTTTTTATTGAGCTGATTTCGATCGCGAAAGTGATTTTCGGCCTGAGTATCTTTATGCTGGTCTTGTCCTTGCTGGTTTCTCTGCATGAGATCACCATCAGTACCAGGGCGATCGAAATCGAGATGGAAGATATGGAACAGAGCCTGCAAAAACACGACTGAAGTCGTGCCGATGTTATGGGCGGAAATCATGTCTTCCAGCAAGCAAGGTTCGCAACATTCAAGCTGCCTTGCATTCAGATTTGGGCGTATAGTTACATCCTCTGACGCTACGTTTTCACGCCTTTCCGGCGCTCCTATCTTATGCCGCAAGTGACCCTTCCCATCGCAAAAAACGTATTCGGCGAACCGCTGGTACCGTGCTCTTTCAAGCCCGTAACCGGCTACTTTCGCGATGGTTGTTGCAAGACCAATGAAGATGATGTGGGTACCCATATAGTCTGTACCGTGATGACGGCGACCTTCCTGGAGTTCAGTCGCGGCTGCGGCAACGACTTGTCGACGCCGCGTCCGGAATGGAATTTCCCAGGCTTGAAGCCGGGCGATCAATGGTGTTTGTGCGCAAATCGCTGGGTAGAAGCATGGCGCGCAGGTGTGGCACCCAAGGTAGTACTGGAAAGCACCAACCAAAAAATATTGGAAATCGTCAGTCTGGACGATTTGCGGGAGTACGCTTACGCCATGCCGGAAGAAGAATAGGATTGTCTGTAAAAGAACACCGGACTATCCGTGTGTTCCCACATCACCATCTTCACAACGCCATTCACTCAATCGACACTCCCACACTACTTGCCCGGTAACGCCTCGGTAATCGGGCGCACCGATCCGCAATCCGCACTCAGCCATTTGCCACTGGTGTCGGTGCGATCATTGACCTGTATGCCCTGCATCGTGCCCTTGAATTCAGAAGTCGTGCTAAAGCTGCGGTCGCTGGCAAACACCGTCCTGACGGTACCCTTGCCCTTCATCTTTACACCATCACACACCATGTCCATCGTGTAGCCGTCGCTGGTGCGCTGTTGATTCTTCATCTCGCAGCCGGATTCCTTGTGATTCATTTGCGGCAGACTTTCGCGAGCGGCCATGTCCTTCGTGATGCAGATCCTGTTAACGATGGCACCGCCCTGCAATTGAGACATATCGACACCCATTTTGCGCATTTTCTCGATCTGCTCGGGCGAAATCTTCGGCATGTTTTTCATCGAACTCGATTGCAGTGTCATTTCCCACAAACCGGGTTGTATGCTGCCGGCAGCAAAGGAAGGGGCCGCACACGCCAGCGTGGCAGCAAGGCAAAAAACAATAGATTTATACATGACAGATCTCCATCGGATATGGAACGATCTTTGCATCGTACATTCGGTTTTTGCGCATCACAATATGCAATCTGCGCTTTTCCGGGTAGTCCGAATAAAAATGGTTGATGAAGCCGAATAGTTAACAACATTTCCACAAAGAATCAACTAAACTTATAATGAGGCAACTAAGTCCTCAACAGCAATATTGATCGAGTCTCGTACTCATGGACTCCTCATGGATTCACTAACCGCCGGCATCATATTGATCCTGTTGCAATTTTGCATTGCACTGGTGATGGCGGGCGTTTTTTTTGCGGCTCCTGCAGAAAAAAGTACCCGGTACTGGGCCATAGCAGGGACCTCTATAGCGGTAGGCGCATTGATCGCAATACTGAATAATCGCGAGCCACGCATATTTGTGTTGCTGACAGGTTCAGGCATGATCATCGGGGGACTGATTTACCAATGGTTCGGCGTCCTCGCCTTCTACAAAAAACCAACGCCTGCATGGGCGTGGTCAATCTGCGTCGCCTTTCTACTGTCCCTGGCAATACTGATGAGTGCGGATGCACCGCAACCCACGCGCACGCTGCTGTTTGGAATCACGACCATGCTGCTGCACGCATTGTGCATGCGATCAGTATGGCAGGGCCAAGATGGGCCGCCCCAAACCTTTGTTCAGCGCCTGGTGCAGGGCGCCCTCCTGCTACTGCTGATCGGCGATGTCCTGAAACTCTGGATCGCTGGTACGCACATTATGGATGGCTCAACGATCAGTCGTTCAACTTTGGAAGTGGTCACAACCTACGTCATACCAACCGTGGGCACGGTGCTGTTCTCCATCGGTTTGCTACTGCTGTATTTTGAACGGACAATAGAAGAAAATCGTCATCTTGCGACCCACGATGAATTAAGCAAATTACTGAATCGGCGCGCCATTGTGGCTGCGGGCGAACGTGAACTGGAGTTATCCTTGCGCTTGCAACGCTCGCTGACGCTGGCATTCATCGATATCGATCTGTTCAAGCGCTTCAACGATCAGTTCGGCCATGCCGCCGGGGATACTGTTTTGATCGAGGTCGCCGACATCCTGCAAAAAACTTGTCGTTCCATCGATCTGGTAGGCCGTTATGGCGGCGAGGAATTCCTGGTCGTATTGCCGGGCGTTGATCTGAATGGTGCAGCGGTAATCGGCCAGCGACTGGTCAATGCCATTCGGCCCTATCGCTTTCGCGGCGAACATCCGGTCACCATCAGCGTTGGACTGGCAACGCTGCCGCTGGATGGCAATTGCTCATGGGATCAACTGATACGCCGCGCAGATGCTGCGCTTTACGAAGCCAAGGATATGGGCCGCAATCGCTTTTGCGTATAAATCTGCGCATGCCGGGGTGCCTAGGTAATCAAGGAAGAATTTGCAGACATTGACGCAATTCGGTTCGCCTTCAACTCGTCCTGTTTCGACCGTTTTTCGACAAGACGCTTGCATATACAACATCCCTCTATTTCTCGATAGATACATCCTGCGCCCAGTGGTAAGCTAAGCTAACGAAAAATGAACAGAAAGGGCCCAGATGACCGCAATCAGCGCGCAATTTGCATTGGCCGACGTCACGCCCGACATGGTCTTGTCAGATGACCTGCTTGATCCGCAAGGGCAAGTTCTGCTGCCCAAAGGCGCCACGCTGACCGAACATACGATCGAATCGTTGCACAGACATAATGTCGTCTCCGTCAGAATAGCGATGGGCGAGCTGACACCTGAGGAAGATGCGATACAACGGGCACATTTTCAAAACCGCCTGGAACAGCTTTTCCGAAAATCGGATGACGATAATGCAAATGGCCTGTTGCATCGCTACATTCGCCATTTCCGGCTGGGAGACGAAGCATGACCCATACCCTGCCCGAACCTAACATTACCAAAGTACATTTCGACCAAGTGCTGGAGCAAATCCGCGATTTGCCTGCGTTGCCAGCCATCGTCCAGGATTTGATGGCGAGCGTCGGACCCGACGATGTCGATATCAACGTCATTACCCGCAAGGTCATGCTCGATCAGGCGCTTGCTGCCAAAACACTGCGCTTTGCCAATTCATCTTTTTACGGCACGCAGACCAAGGTCACCACGATTCAACAGGCGATCACGCTGATAGGCGTCAACTCGGTGCGCCATGTGGTGACGGCCACCGCGCTGACCGGCTACTTTCCGGCCAATAGTTGTGCCGGACTTGATTTCATTGCCCTCTGGCGCCACGCAATTGCGACTGCAGTCTGTGCTCGCGTGCTGGCACGCCATCTGCACGTGAATCAGGATTACGCATTTACCGCAGGGCTGCTACACGACATAGGGCGCCTGGTACTGGCAACCTATTTCCGGCGCGAATACGAGGCGGTCGTCGCGTATCGCAAGCTGCATGATTGCCAATGGTTGCAGGCCGAGCGAGATGTCATGGGCGTGGATCATGCGATGGCGGGCGAGGCGCTGGCGGCGCATTGGCATTTTTCCGATACGATTCGATTTGCGATTGCAGGTCATCACCAGCCGGAGGACCAGAAAGTTCATTCCCTCGCCTCCATAGTACATGTCGCGAATGCGATCACGCATGCGCTGGATATGTCCGGCGTCGAGGATGATCTGGTGCCACCGGTTTCACCAGCATCGTGGGAAGGGCTGGGATTGAGCGAGGAAATTTATCAGCAGGTATTCCTCGAAACAGAATTGCAATTCGATGAAGTAAGCCGCGTGCTGCTATCAGAATAATAGAAAGAAGAAGTTGGAAGAAATTGCGAGCTTCGGGGAATCCGGACATACGATCAGCAAGCTGCATTTATTTGACGGCGTCACCGATGCAGGCGTCCACGCCATGCTGGCGCCCTGCACCGTATTGCGCATTGCGGCCGAAGAAGAGCTGCCGAATATGCACGGCACTGAAGCCTGCGTCTATGTCGTATTGCGCGGTGCGCTGAGCAATTTCCTGGTCGCGGACAATAGCCAGCAGCGACGCACCGACAAGATTTTGCCGGGCGAAAGCATAGGCGAATTGTCAGTACTCGACGAAGCCGTGCCTTCTAACACCATGACCGCAGTGGAAGAGACCGACCTGCTGATCATCCCGTCGCGCCTGATGTGGAAACTGATCGATGAAGTGGATGGCATCGCGCGCAACCTCCTGCGGCAACTTTCATTCCGCCTGCGCGCAGCCAATGCGCAATTGCGTCGGCGCGAAAAAGTCGGAGAATTTTATCGCCAGTTGTCACTGATTGACGGTCTGACCAGTTTGTATAATCGCGCCTGGATGAATGATAGGTTGCCAAGCCTGATCGAAGAAGCGCGTGCAGCTGAGCGTCCGCTGTCATTGATCATGATCGACCTGGATTACTTCAAGAAATTCAACGATGAATACGGTCATCTGGTCGGCGACAATGCACTGCGTGTAGCCGCTGGCGTCTTGAGTTCAGCCCTGCGCCCCAGCGATTTTGCCGTGCGCTACGGCGGCGAAGAATTGACCGTCATCCTGCCGGACAGCGATGCGAGCGCGGGCAAGATGGTGGCGCAACGTCTGTGCGAGCGCATGCGCAACGCGATTGTGTTTGAAGACATGCATCTTCCGCTGCCGCACGTCACTGCCTCGTTCGGCATTGCGACGCTGGATGCAGATCACGGCGCGGAAGATTTGCTCACCAGAGCCGATGCCGCCCTGTATCGCGCCAAGGAAGCCGGACGTAATCAGATATCATTCTAGGTTATTGATTTTCAATGCTGCGCGCTGTTTGCAAGCACTCTCGATTCAGCATCTCCTGACCTCACCATTTTGCACGATGTCCAACCATACCTTCCTCTGGCACGACTACGAAACCTTCGGCATCAACACGCGCCGCGATCGCCCGGCCCAGTTTGCCGCCATACGCACTGATGCGGAGCTCAATGAAATCGGTGAGCCGGTCATGCTCTACTGCAAACCTGCCAACGATTTTCTGCCTGATCCACAGTCATGCCTGATCACGCACATCACGCCGCAAGTCTGCCTGGAACGTGGGATACCCGAATATCAATTCGCGGCAGAAATCGAAAAACTGCTGTCGGAAACCGGCACCATCGGCGTCGGTTACAACACGATACGCTTCGATGACGAAGTCACGCGCTTCATGTTCTGGCGCAATTTGATCGACCCGTATGCGCGCGAATGGCAAAACAGCTGCGGCCGCTGGGATATTCTCGATGTCGTGCGTACCGCCTATGCTTTGCGCCCGGAAGGGATCAACTGGCCGCGCCACCCGGATGGTCGCCCCAGCTTTAGACTGGAACAACTGACTGCGGAAAACGGCATCACCCATGAGGCGGCACATGACGCCTTGTCCGATGTGCGGGCGACCATCGCCATGGCGCGCCTGATACGCGATCGCCAGCCCAAGTTGTTCGATTTCTGTTTTGCGTTGCACAAGAAAGACAAGGTCGCGACAGAAATCGGCCTGCCCATGAAGCGCCCTTTCCTGCACATTACCGGCATGTTCCCGGCCGAACGCGGTTGCATAGGCATCGTCTGGCCACTGGCCATACATCCGACCAACAAGAACGAAGTCATCGTATGGGATCTGGCTGTCGATCCGAGCGAACTCGCATCGCTGGATGCGGCGACGATACGCACGCGCATGTTCAGCAGAACGGATGCATTGCCGGAAGGGGTCAGCCGCCTGCCGATCAAATCCATCCATTTGAACAAGTCGCCGATCGTCATCAACAACCTGAAAACCCTGTCTGCGGACATGACCGAAAAGTGGGGCCTCGATGTTGCCGCTGCTTTGCGCCATGCAGACATCGCCGCTCTAACACCGGACATGACGGCAATCTGGCAAGACGTCTTTCACAGACCGCAAGAAGCAGCGCCGGATGTGGATGAGGATTTATACGGCGGCTTTGTCGGCAACAGCGACCGGCGTCTGTTGCAAGAACTGCGGGCCTTGTCGCCGGAGGCATTGGCGAAGGCGCAACCGAGTTTTACAGACCTTCGTCTGGAAGAATTGGTATGGCGTTATCGTGCGCGTAATTTCCCGCATACGTTGTCCGCTGACGAAGCGCAACGCTGGGAAGAACATCGTGCAGCCAGACTGTTCGATGGCGAAGGCGGGGTCCGTACGATAGAACAGCTGTTTTCTGAAATCGACCAGTTATCAGAAACTACCGATGAGCATGGTGAAGAAATACTCGGCGCCTTGTACGACTATGCAGAATCGATCGCGCCGGTACGTGACTGAACAATGGCATCTCCAAAGCCTTTACTCAGTGAACTGGCAGCCTGATCATACGCCTCGATGCATCTGCCGCACCTCGCACCAGACTGGTATGCATCCTGCGTTGGAAGTGACAGTATAATTGTCGCGCATGTCTGTCCGTGCACTGAAAATCAATGACGTCGCTTTGCTACCGGGATCTACATGAATCTTTCTTATTGGTGCGTATTGGCGGCGGGCATCATGCCTGTAGCGACAATTGCGATTGCAAAATGGGGGCGGCGCGATTTCGATAATTCGGAACCACGGCGCTGGCTAGAGCAGCAAAGCGGCATAAGACGCCGGGCCGACTCTGCACATCGCAATCACTTTGAGGCATTTCCATTTTTTGCTGCCGGTGTGCTGGTTGCGCAGCAATTGCACGCCGCGCAGGATTCAATCGATATGCTGGCAATCGCGTTCATTGCCTCGCGTATTGTCTACACCGGGCTTTATTTGTCGGATCGATCAACGCTGCGCTCTGTCGCGTGGTTGATCGGCTATCTGGCCGTCATCGGCCTGTTTTTAATCGCGGCGTTTCAAGGCAGTTGATAAACGACGCACTGCTTTTTTATTTCACTTTTCATTGCTCATGTCACACGATCAAACATTTCAAATCCTGCACGACTCACTCAATGCGGTGCGGGCAGACAAACTGGGGATAGCCGCGTTCTGCCAATTATGGCGTGCGCAATCGGCGTTGCTGACGTCCCTTCCATCCCGCTATAGTGAAGTCATGGAAGACTTGTTGAGCCGCCTGGAAGCAGGAAGTTTATTTACTGAAGAAAGCTGTTCGTTCAGTCAGATCGACTTGCTGGCGACCCTCGATGTCTGGCTGGAAACAGCGCGTCAGTCAAAGTAATATTGATCCACCAAACAATAGCAAGCTCCTCACACTCTTCACCAGCAGAATGCCATGCAACAACTTGAATTTGAATTGAACGACGACTATGTCGAATTGAACCAGTTACTGAAACTGGTCGGTGTCTGCGATAGCGGTGGCGCCGGAAAAATGATCGTTGCCAGCGGCAAGGTCAAAGTCGATGGACAAACCGAATTGCGCAAGACCTGCAAGATTCGTTCTGGGCAAGTCGTGGCGCTCGGCGATGTGCGGATCAAGGTGGTCGCACCTGCCTGAGCAGTTGATCCTGCACGTCCTGTGCACATGGTTAGCGCAGGACCTGCGGTCTTGCGTCATCTCCCACCATTATCAAGACATTTTATTTCGCGCCGCAGCGCGCTCTGCAACTATCAACGGCGACCGTTGGCAACCGCCAATACCTGCTTCGAAAACTGTTCCGGCAGGCTCGCCTTGATCTCATCATGCGATGCACGCATGACACGTCTGGGTAATGGTGTGACATTGTTGTGCGCAGCATGATGTTCGACCAGCGCAACGCCAGCTCGACTATCATCAGCTAATTTGAAAACAGCGACTGTCTCTGATAAAGCCAGCGTTTGCTCGCGCATGCTTTCGGCCGCCGCCGCAGCTTGTTCAACCAATGCGGCATTCTGCTGTGTAATGTCATCCATTTGACCAAGCGCCTGATTGATATGTTCAATGCCGGTCTGCTGTTCGGAACTGGCCGTGGTAATTTCTTCCATGATGGTGGTCACGCGACCGATGGAATCGACGATTTGATCCATCGTTTTGCCGGCGCTATCCGCTTGTCTACTGCCGATTTCTACTTTCTCCACAGAGTCGGCTATCAAGACCTTGATCTCTTTCGCTGCCGTTGCGCTGCGTTGTGCCAGATTACGTACTTCCGCTGCGACGACGGCAAATCCTTTACCCTGCTCGCCAGCGCGCGCCGCTTCCACCGCAGCGTTCAAGGCCAGGATATTGGTCTGGAAAGCAATACTGTCGACAACACCAATGATGTCGCTGATCTCGCGCGATGATTGCTGAATCGCCTGCATCGTATGCACGACTTGCGATACTGCATCACCGCCCTGCTCTGCGATGCTGGATGCAGTCTGCGCCAGTTTATTGGCATGCTGCGCATGCGCAGCGTTCTGCCTGACAGTCGTGGTCAACTCTTCCATCGCGGCAGATGTCTGTTCCAGTGAGCTTGCTTGTTCTTCGGTCCGTGTGGACAAATCGAAGTTGCCGGTGGCGATCTCGTTCGAAGCCAAGGCAATCGTGTCACTGCCCTTCCGCACTTGTGACACCAGCTGGGTCAAGCCGTCGCTCATGCCGCCAAAGGCATTCAGCAGTTGCGCAATCTCGTCCTTCCCCCGAGAGCTGGTTTTCTTGCTCAAGTCACCGGATGCAGCACGCTTGACCGCCGCCCCCAAACGTTGCACTTCGTTCGAAAACGATACATAGAAGCCGAGCAGAAAATAGGCTGCGACGAGCAAAATGGAAAAGATCGCCAGCATGATCATATTGCGATGGAAGGCGTCCCTCTCCAACCTCTGTTGCAGCAATTGCATCATCACATTTGCCGACGTATCGGCCGCTGTATACAAACCATCGATGCTGGCATGCCCCGCATCGGCAAAAGCGTTGCCTGAAGTTTGATCGACCGTGTTCAACACTTCATTCTTGGCGCGATCCAGATAAGTGATTGCGGCAGGAATCGCTGCCTGCGCGCTCGCCATTTCCCGCGCAAGTTGCGGACTCTCTTGCAGCAGCACCTCTATCTTGCCTGGAATCGCGGCCAGATCGCGACGTGCCAGCAATACCGTAGATCCCAACAACACTTCTTCATTCGCTTCCATCAAACCGCTATCGATGTAGGCAGCACCGCGCCCGGCAATTTCCGACAGGCCTTCTGTCAGGCGCGGAAAATCCTTGCCGAACAACTCGGCCAGATAATAGGTGGTGCCTTCCGGATCGTGCGTGAGCTTGCTGCGATCGGCAATCAGTGTGTTGAAGCGGTACAGTTGCGCGATCAACGCCGTATGTTCATCGTAGATTTTTCTATCTTTTGTACCTGCAAGTTTTCCTTGCAAGGCGGTCCAGCCGGTTTGGATTTCGTTCCACGCGTCGCCCTTGTACAAGGCAGGCTCCGCACTGCGCATCGCATCAAATGCGGTAATTTCCTGATTGATATCCTTTTGCGTTTGCTGCGCCTTTTGCTCTGCACTGGCGTTACCCATGATGAACATATGCTGGAGGGCGCGATGTTTTTGCGTCAGTTGAATGATGTGCTGAATCTTGCGTACATGACTGACACCCAGACGTTCCTGTTTTGTGAAGGCGATGGATTTATCCAGTTCGCTTAATAACAAAAAGGTCGCCAGCAACAAGGGCGTGACAAAAATCACTGTCAGTACCACAAACTTGGGCAACAGCCGCAGGCGCTGCATTAATGTGACAGCAGGTGTCAGCAAGACATTTTTCATTGTGCACTTTCAGATGGTGATGCCAATTCATGTGCGGAGGGTCAAATCACGGGGAACAATCCGGCATGACAGTGATGGAATCGTCACGTATTTTTTCCACGAGGCAATTTTGAATGCGAAATATGACTGCTTGATGAATTGCATTTTTATCCAGCCAGCTGCGGAATCCCGCCTGCCGAATGGCTCGGCCATGGGACAATGTCGGCTATGAAGCCTTATGAAAAATTGATATTCGTCGATCTTGAAACTACTGGCGCAAACCTGGTCAACGATCGCATCACCGAAATCGGTATCGTCGCGGTGCATCCTGATGGCGCAGTCGAACGCTGGTCCAGCTTTGTCAATCCCGGCCGACCGATACCGTCTTTCATCCAGGAGCTGACCGGCATCAGCGACAAGATGGTGGAAGCAGCGCCTTCTTTCGATGCTCTGGCCAATGCGGTGTATGAACGGTTGGCAGATGGTCTCTTCATCGCGCATAACGCACGCTTCGATTATGGTTTTTTACATCACGCATTTACACGCACTGGCCATGCCTTGCAGTCGGAAATGCTGTGCACAGTCAAACTATCGCGCGCACTCTTCCCTGAAGAAAAACGGCATAACCTGGACACGCTGATTGTGCGTCACGGCCTGATACCGGAAGCGCGCCATCGCGCCTTGGCCGATGCCGATTTGTTGCGGCAGTTTTGGGGGACATTGGTGCGTGATATACCACCAGAGACACTCACACACGCGATCAAGAAATTGCGGCAAAAATCTGCGCTGCTTTCCCCATCAGCTACTCCGCAGACTGAATCGAGTTAGCCCTCGTCAGCGACGTGGTGTTATGCTTTGAACAGCAAACGTTGCATCCTTAAAGACCGATTAAAAGAAGCAAGGAAAGAGACTCGGAACAATGACAAAACTCATCTACATCGCCGACCCTATGTGCTCATGGTGTTACGGTTTCGGACCGGAGCTGAAGACACTGCTTGATGGCGTTCCTGAATTACGCTTTGAAATCGTTCTCGGCGGCTTGCGTGCCTACAACAAGCAATTGATGGATGAGGCGTTAAAGTCAACACTACTGTCGCATTGGGGAAAAGTGGAAGAAGCAAGTGGTTTGCCGTTTTCCCGGGCAGCCTTGTCACACAAGGATTTTATTTACGATACTGAACCTGCCTGTCGCGCCGTCGTTGTCGCTCGGATGCTGGCACCGGAAACCGCACTCGATGTTTTTCACGCCATTCAACATGGATTCTATGCAGAAGGTCTGGATACAACGCAAGGCGACGTACTGGCGAAGATCAGCGTAGCTGTTTTGAACAAAGCTGGAATAAATACAAGCGCGCAGGATTTTTTGAATACATGGTCATCTGAAGATGCGATCACGACAACGCACAATGATTTTCTTCAGACGCAACGTTGGGGTGTAACCGGCTTCCCTACGCTGGCCTTTGAACAGGCGGGCGAACTGTATCTGGTAACTTCCGGGTTTGCACGCACTGAGACATTGGTGGAACGTTTGCAGGCATTGGTCGATCAGACTTCAGACTCGTGATCAATGGATGGGCCATTTACACGGCCCATCCTGCCAAGTTCAATACATGTGTTGCCCGCCATTGATGGCGATATTGGCACCGGTCAAAAATGCTGCTTCATCCGAAGCTAGATAGGCGACCAATCCGGCAATCTCTTCCGGCTTACCCAAACGCCCCATAGGAATTTGCGGGATGATTTTGGTATCCAGCACTTCTTGCGGTATCGCCGTAACCATTTTCGTACCAATGTAGCCAGGCGAAATCGTATTGACGGTCACCGCCTTGCGCGCAACTTCTAGCGCAAGGGCTTTGGTAAAACCGTGCATGCCTGCCTTGGCTGCGGAATAATTGGTTTGCCCGAATGCGCCCTTCTGGCCATTCACCGAAGAGATATTGATTATGCGGCCCCAGCCGCGCTCCACCATCCCGTCGCAGACCGGCTTGGTCATATTGAATACCGAATCAAGATTGGTTGCCATCACTTGGTCCCAATCCAGTTTCTCCATTTTCTTGAATGTCACATCGCGCGTAATGCCAGCATTGTTGACCAGTACGTCGACTGGCCCGATCTCTTTTTCGATGCGAGCAACGCATTGCTGCGCTGAATCGTAATCGGATACATCACAGGGATACGCGTGAAAGTCGAAACCGTTTTCCTTCATACTCGCCAACCATTCGGCGGCTTTCTTGTTTCCGGGCGAATAAGTCGTCACCACATGATATCCAAGCGCTGCAAGCTTAATGCAAATCGCCTCTCCCAAACCACCCATACCGCCAGTTACCAGTGCGATGCGTGTCATTTTATTCTTCCTTGTCTCGTCTATTTTTGAGCCTGTTAAAACAGGCTTCATCTCTCTACTGCTAGTGCTACCCCCATTCCACCGCCGATGCACAAACTAGCCAAACCACGCTTCGCATCGCGTCGTATCATTTCATGTATGAGTGTCACCAGAATACGGCAGCCGGAGGCACCGATAGGGTGACCGATCGCGATCGCACCGCCATTGACATTGATCTTGTTGGTATCCCAGCCCATTTCGCGGTTCACCGCAATCGCCTGAGCGGCAAAGGCTTCATTGATTTCCATCAGATCCAGATCCTGATGGGTCCAGCCGGCTTTTTTCAGACACAGCTGTGCGGCAGGAACCGGCCCCATTCCCATCATCGCCGGATCTACCCCGGCGGACGAATAGGCCTTGATTCTAACCAAGGGTTTCAGCCCGAGTTCTGTCGCTTTTTTTGCCGTCATCATGATGACGGCGGCGGCACCATCGTTGATACCTGATGCATTACCCGCAGTGACTGTGCCGTCTTTTGAAAATGCCGGACGCAGTGCAGCAAGCGAATCCAGAGTAGTGCCGTATTTGATGTATTCGTCAGCATCGACAATCACAGATGCCTTTTTGCCGGCAATTTCATAAGGAATGATTTCATCCTTGAACTTGCCAGCTTTTTGCGCAGCTTCAGCCTTGTTTTGCGAAGCGAGCGCAAACTCATCCTGCTCCTGGCGCGAGATATTGAATTTTTTGGCAATGTTTTCAGCTGTTGTACCCATGTGGTACTGGTTGTACACGTCCCACAAGCCATCGACAATCATGGTATCGATCAGTTTCGC
>CAYOQL010000048.1:0-14953 GCA_964406085.1 uncultured Herminiimonas sp. | reverse complement strand
GCTTTGCCGAATACATTGCAACACGCAAGAATCTGCCTGTCGAAATTCTGGTCGACCTGATCGAAGAAGACTTCCAGCGCGATACCATTCCGCATACCGTGGGCAAGGGGCGACGCGCATTAATAGAACGCAAGCTGACACAGTTTTATCGCGATACTCCGTTTCGCCACGCGACACCGCAAGGTCGTGAAAAAAACGGGCGCAAGGATGATCGCATTCTATTCAGTGCGCTGACCAATGCAGAATTGCCAAAGCCATGGCTCAATGCACTGCTCGTGCATGCGGTTCCGGTAATCGGGGTTTATTCCCTTGCTCTGTTAAGCCAGCGGCTCTTCAACAAACTGAAATTTGGTCAAGGGCCGCTGCTGTTGATCACGCATCAGTCGAGTGGCTTAAGACAAAGTTATTTCCACGATGGCCATCTTCACTTCAGTCGGCTTACCCCGCTGTTGGATCAAGCTCCGGAATTGCTCGCCGAATCGCTGATTGCAGAGAGCGCGAAAACCAGACAATTTTTAGCCAGTACGCGCGTACTGGCGCGCGGGACTCCGATCCAGCTCGTCGTCATCGCAGATGTGCATAATTTAGCGACGATAAAAGAATACGCCGATCACGCTGCCGATCCTGATGCCAACTATCGGCTTCTTGAGATAGATGAGGTAAGCCGCCAACTGAAATTAGGCAATTCCGGATACGCTGAAGATTGTGATGAGCTCCTGCTCTCTTTGCTTGGCACAGCACGCGCCGCTACGCATTACCCGCTGCGTGAACAAAACCGCTTTTATCAGCTATGGCAAGCACGTATAGGGCTTTATGTACTGAGCGCCTTGTTTGCATTGGCAGCGCTGGCCTGGGCAGGCATTGACTTGATGACAATATTTGAACAGCGACGCGAAACGGCGCGCCTGGAACTGGAAGCCATCGAGGCCGAATCCAAATATCAGGCTATCGTCAAAAACATGCCGAGCACGGAAGTTACGCCGCACAACATGAAGTCCGTCGTCAACATCGAGCGCATGATGGTGCAGAACGTCGCTTTGCCTGAAGCGTTGATGTCCGACGTCAGCCGTGCACTCGATGCCTTGCCGCAAATCGTCATCAAGCAATTGCAATGGGAAATCGTCGATCCCGCCACCCTGCTCGCACCACTAGATCCGAATTTGCCGCCGCCGGCTGTTGATACCGGTCCGCAACCGATTATTCTGGGCTTACCAGAAAAACCTGCTGAAATCTTGCTGATCAATGGGGAAATCCAACCGTTTGACGGCGATTACCGCGCGGCGCTGGATAGTGTGCGCATGTTCGTCGCAACCCTGCAAAAAAATCCGCAATTGAAAGCAACGGTCACCCTGCAACCTATCGACACCAATCCAAACGTCAAGCTTGAAAACAAGGCTGGCGATACAAGCACGGATATGACTGCATCGTTCGCAATCAAACTGGTCCGTACCCCATGAACATGGATCAAAAAACACCGGCCACCGACAAGCCAGGTACAGTCAAACTCAAGACTGTGGCAGCGCCCTATTCATTTGCCAAGGATGGCTACCCGCTCATCCGCAAGGCATTAATTACTTTTGCCATTGTGGTCGCGCTCAGCATCGTGATCGTCGCTGCCTGCCGATTCCTGCTGCTACGCGTTGAACCGGACAGACAGCAGGCGCAAGCACTGCAAAATGTAGCACGCGAAAAATTCAATCAGGCCGAAAGCGAGCGCATCGAAATACGCGATTTTCAGCCTAAATTCCTTCAATTGCGCGAGCGCGGTTTTTACGGCGAAGAGAATCGACTCTTCATGCTGGAATTGATCAAGAGCATTCAGAAAAATCGTCGACTGCTACCGATCAGCTATGAGTTCGCACCACAGCAATTGGTGCCGCTTGAACCGACATTGCTGGCCACATCACTTGAATTGCATGTGACACGTATAGACCTGAACATGGGGCTTTTGCATGAACTCGACCTGTTTCACTTCCTGCGCGATTTGAGGAATAAAGGATTTTATACGGCAAAGGAATGCACGATCACTCCTGTCAATGCAGTGGCGGCGGAATCATTGGCACCGCGATTAGACTCCAAATGTACACTTTACTGGGTTACCGTGGGCGAACCCGCCGCAGCAACTACCGCAACGGCTCCGCAATGAACATGAAAAATTTGATACTGCGACATGCTATTTTTGTCTGTGCGCTGACAACATTGATGCCTATTGCATCCCATGCAAACGAAGCGGCAGTCGGTCGCCTGTTCATGACACAGCAAGAGCGGACAGAACTCGACCGCGTGCGTATGGGCGGTGCGCCACTGGTACAAGAAGAAGGTCGCACGGTGCGCCCGCCAGATGCTAATCTGACTGTAGATGGTTACGTGCAGCGTAACGGCTCCGGCAAATCCACCGTCTGGATCAACGCGCAGGCACAGTACGAAAATGAGCGCACAGCGGGTACCACTCTGTTATCCAACAAAGGCAAACCAAGTGCGGTGGCGATGCAATTACCATCAGGCCGCAATGTCCATTTGAAAGCAGGCCAAAGCATAGACATCGCCAGCGGACAGGTACGCGAAGGCTATGAAACAGGTTTGGTGGTATCCGATATTCCGCCGGCATCCTCGCCGCGCGGCAAACGCTGATAGCGTGAAAGGCAAATAATGCGCGCACCATCTCTGTACCCAATCTTAAAAACCATCACTCGCAATGGTCCACGAGCGAGCCAAGGCTTCACGCTGGCAGAAATGGCGATCGTGGTGCTGCTGATTGGCATTCTGCTGACCTTCGGCGTCGGCCTGGTGCAATCGCAGATGGAGAACTCGGCGATTACCGTGACGACGAAGCGACAGGACGCCATCCGTGACGCATTAATCGGCTACCTCGGAACCCATCATCGTCTGCCCTGCCCGGATAGCGCCATTGGTACGTTGGGTACCAACAATGTTCGATTTGACGGCATAGAAGATCGTGCTAGCGCAATTGCTGGCACGCCACCAGTGCCCAGGCCGGAATTACTCTGTGCGACTACTTTCGGCACCCTACCTTTCGTCACACTTGGTTTATCGCGCGAAATGGCGCTAGATGGCTGGAATAATTTTTTCTCCTATCAAGTCAGCAATACACCGTATGACTGGACTCGCAGTGTCAGCTTCAATACTGGCAACCAGGGTGGAATCACCGTCAACGACAGAATAAATGGCTCCGCCACTTTGTCTCCCTACCCGACGCCCGCTGCCGTAGTACTGGTATCACACGGTAAAAATGGCTCTGGTGCCTTTACGGTAAAAGGTACGCGCAATACCTTACCGATCCCGGTTGAAAGCGACCAACTACAAAATACAGATAACACGGCTAGAATTTTCGTCAGACGCGAAATATCCGACAACGCGGCAGCGGCAGGCGGCACCTATGACGATATCGTCGCAGCGTACCTTCCCACTGATTTGTTCAATGCCGCGGCGGCAAATACCAGCTCTGCTTCATTTACCGAACAGGTCAATCAGGCAACCAAGGATATCAACGATATTGAGGCAGCATTGATAGGCTATGCCATCAAGAATAATCGCCTGCCCTACGCCGATAGCAATAACGATGGATTGGAAAACGTTGGTAGTTATTCCGGAAACATCCCATGGCAAACCCTAGGTGTGGCTGCCAATGACCCTTGGGCCGTCACTTCACCGCCAGCCGCCACAGCGCTTTCCAATCGCTATCGTTACAGCGTGACAGCTGTATTGACCACAACAGCAACCAAGGCCGCTTTCATTGCAGAGGCCGGTGATATCGTCGTAAGAGATGGTGCTGGTTTAACACTGACATCAACCGCGCCTTTTGTAGTGTATTCACGTGGACGCAACAATGTTTCATTCTTTAACAATATCGCCGGCAGCGGTGCGCCATGCACCGCTGCTGCGCCAGCGACGCCACTGGCACCGGTAGCGCCAAACTGCCTGGGGGCAAACGAGATCAACAACTTTAGCGGCACTGCACCCTTCGTAAAAGCAGCCTTGAATCTGCCGCCGTTCTTCACCACCAATTTCCCGCCTACCGCAGGCTATGACGACATTCTTGACTATGTCGCGAAAGGAAGCATCGATGCCAAACTTCCATAAATCCGATACGCCGCATCATTCAGTGCAGGCTCCACAAAAAGGATTCACGCTGGTCGAAATGGCGATCGTGCTCGTCATCATCGGCCTACTGCTGGGTGGCGTACTGCAAGGACGATCGCTGATCCGAAGCATGCGCGTCAAGGATATTGTCGCTACTGCCAAAGACCTGAGCATCGCTTCGCAGCAGTTCAAGGATCGCTATCGCTATCTGCCTGGCGACTGGAGCTACACACCTAACGAAATTCCGAATGTGACTGTCGGTGGCAATGGCAGTGGCATTATCAATACCGTAACCGAATCGAATAATGTGCCGGTTCATTTGTTCAATGCCGGTTTTATCCGTTCAACCCAGTTGCAATCGCATTACGGCACGGTACGCGTCCTTGGCAACATCGCTGCAGCCGGCTCGGTCGTTGCTGGTGGTAGCAATCCTATTCCTGCAACCGTGCTCAACATCATCGAATTCGCCAACCTGCCCTGCGATGTCGCTGTTGAAGTCGACCTGAAGCTCGATGACGGCGACATCACGAAGGGCACCTCGCGTACATCCATCACTGCCGCCGCATGCGCCGTAGCAGATACCGTCGCACCGGGATTCGCAACGCCCTTGTAAATTGACCGGTAAATCGGTGACGTCAATTCCTGTATTTATTCACCTCATTTCACTCATGTTTCGACAAATACGCACTATCGCCTTCTATACGTTCATCGAAGCATTGCGCAACCGCCTGATCTGGCTGGTCGTTGTAGTCGCACTGATCGCTATCGGTTTGAGCGGTTTTCTCAATGAATTGGCCATAACGGAAAGCCGGGAAATACAGGTTGCACTGATCGCTGCATTCTCACGTTTTGCGGCTGTGTTTCTGATTGCGACATTTGTCGTGACAAGCATGGTGCGCGAATCCAATGACAAAGGTCTGGAACTCATCCTGGCGCTGCCATTGCCGCGTGCCGGCTACCTGCTGGGAAAACTACTGGGTTTCGGTGCACTGGCGTTGGTACCAACGCTATTGTTCGGTGCACTCGCATGGATTTTTTCACCACTCGAACAAGCTGCACTCTGGACCGTGTCGCTACTGTGCGAGCTATGGCTGGTTGCCGCCTTCAGCCTGCTGTGCGTACTGACATTCAATCAGGTCATGACTGCTTTGAGCGCGGTAATGGCCTTCTATCTCGCAGCGCGCTCGGTTAGCGCCTTTCAGTTGATAGGACAAGACTTCGCCGGCAGCCATTCTTTGTCGCAGAATGTGATTAATGTCGTTATCAATGTAATTGCTGCAGTGCTGCCGCATTTCGATCAGTTCACGCGCACCGAGTGGCTGGTGTATCAATCTGGCAGCTGGAGCAGTCTGCCAGCCATCTTGGTGCAAAGTACGATCTTTCTGTCGTTGATCACTGGCGCAGCATTATTCGATTTATATCGCAAGAATATCTAACCATGCGCGAACGCCCCATTTCATTTGTACCCAAGACGGTGCTGGCGTTGCTACTGCTTGCCCTGGCATTGCAAATAGGATGGCACAGGTACATGCCGGTCCCACAGGCGAAGGCAGAAAATCTGGGCGCGCCGCCTACTCTCAACACACTCAACATTGCCAGCCTGTCCGAACCCATTGCGCTCGGCAAGTTGCTGATGCTGTATCTACAAGCATTCGACAATCAGCCCGGCGTGCGCTTGCCTTTCCAGTCTCTCGATTATGACAATCTGCAGCAGTGGCTGGGGCATATTCTGGAGCTCGACCCAAAAGCTCAATATCCCCTGCTGGCAGCCACTCATCTGTATGCAGAAGTGCCTGACGATGCGAAGAAAAGGATCATGCTCGATTTTATCTATCGCCGCTTTATGGAGGACCCGAACCATCGCTGGCGCGCGATGGCGCATGCCGCCTTCATTGCGCGTCACAGACTCAAGGATTTACCGCTGACGCTGAAATATGCGCGCGCCATCAGACTGTATGCGACTGACAAAAGCATACCGAGCTGGGCACGGCAAATGGAAATATTCTTGCTCGAAGACATGAATGAACTCGACAGCGCAAAAATCCTGTTGGGTGGCCTCATCGCCAGCGGCGAGATTACCGATCCGCACGAATTACGCTTTCTTGATGAGCGGCTAAAACAGATGAACGCTACGGCGACACCAAAATGACCGTACGCATGGCTGAAATTTTACTGGTCGAAGACGATCCCGCCCTGCGTGCAATGTTGCGCGGAATGCTGGAACTGAATGACTATGTCGTCAGCGAAGCGCAGCAACGTGAACCGGCGCTGGAGCTGCTGCGCACCAATCCGGCGATCCGTATCGTGATTCTTGATTTCGGCCTGCCGCCCCACGCCCATGACATCACCGAAGGCCTCGCAACACTCAAGGCAATTCAGGCGGAAATCATGGCCGTCAAGGTCATCGTGCTGACCGGCCAGGATCAGCAGGCTGCCGCGCTGGAAGCGATACGCGAAGGTGCGTTCGACTTTCTTTCCAAGCCGTCTTCCTCTGACGCCATACTGCGCGCCATCGAGCGTGCCCTTTTGTTTCTCGAAAAAGAAAACGAATTAAGCCTGCAAGGCATTACACGCATCGCCGTGAATGCGCAGGTCGCAGACGGACTGAAAGGTATACGTACCGACGCAGAAGAGCGCTTGGTACGCCAGATTTTGAAAGAAACCGGATTCAATGTTTACCAAAGCGCGAAGCGACTGGGCGTCAAGCGCGAAAATATTTACTACTTCATGAAAAAGTTCGGCATAGCGCGCGATGATTGAGCAAATCTATTTAGCGTTCATCCTGATGGGCATCACGATCGCTGCGGTGGTTGCCGCACTCTGGTATCAGGCACGTAAAGCCAGTCGCATCAACCTGGGGCTGATACGACTGAATGAACAGCATCATTTCGATACACCGATTTTTCTTGAACAAGCATGGCCTCTGCTGGAACAAGCAGGTTTGCTGGGACTGACTTGGCGGCTGGATTGGTTTGGCATAGTCAAACAGGGCAGCTACGGTCGACATTTGAATGCATCAACCTACAAGGAAATCAAAGTCGCTGAAATGAAGCTGACGATGAATTTCTATCAACGTAACAACCGTGGCGAACAACGCTATTTCGAAGAAACGCTGATTGCCACCTTCCTGCTTCTGCTCCGCACCGACATGCTGATCAAGGCGAATGCCATCGATGCGACGTTTACACACATGTCCAGGCTGAATCTGTTTCTGCAGCATGACATGAAGAATATTGCGCAGTTCATCCAGCTGATGGCGGATCAACTCGCCAGCGTACCGCCAGGCAAGGAAGCACAAGTCTTGTCCCACTTGCGCCGCGCCGCGCCGCTGATTCGCCATCGCGCCGATCGCATCGTCAATACGCTGACTGCCGGCTCCAAACCTGACGAAGGATTACGAGAAATTCACTTACATCAGGTACTCAGCGGTTTGTGCCAGTTGTACGAGCTGGAAGCCCAAATCGAAGGCGACGCATTGATTCATGCAACCGGCACCACGATCGATACTGCACTGGACAACATCCTGAAGAATTATCACGATGCCAGCGTGCGGGAGCACATAGCCAAACCCTTGATGCTGATTGCAATAGACACGCATGCACAGCAAGTCAGCATATCGATAGAAGCCAGGAATGGCACAGGTGCACCGGCACCGGAGCGTCTGTTCGAACCATTCTGGAGTAGCGATGCCGCAGGCTTGGGGATAGGCTTGTATCAAGCCAAACAGATGCTGGAGATGCAAGGTGGCTCCTTGCAAGTTACACAAGACAGCCTCACGCCGCTGCGCTTCAATATTACCTTCCCGCTGAGCGCCTGATTTTCTGTGGTGTTTTTGCCTATGTACAAAACTTAGACACTGGCAACATTATTGCCATATGGTAATTTGATGATGTGCTGAAACGATTTCCGATTTCAGTTAATTCTGGAGCTATATATGAAACACATTAAACGTAATCAAAAGGGTTTTACCCTTGTTGAGATTGCCATCGTTCTGGTCATCATCGGTTTGCTGCTTGGCGGCGTACTGAGAGGGCAGGAAATGATTGAAAGTGCCCGTATCAAATCAGTTGTTGGCGATATGAATGGTGTATCGGCAGCTTTTAACACATATCTGGATCGCTTCCGCGCCATTCCTGGCGACGAAACCGTTGCGACCATGAACGCTCGCGGCTGGGTAGGTACTCAAGGTGGTAACGCTAACGGCGCGCTCGGTATCACCCCCGCGCAAACCTTTACCAACGGCGGCGAACAACCTGCAATGTTGCGTGCATTGCGTGCATCCGGTGTGGTCGCGGGCAATGCATTAGTCACCACAGGCGCAGCATCTTTGCCGCGCGCGGGTACCGGCGGTTTGATCGGTGTTAGTGTTGGCGCCTACGGCTTTCCAGGAGTTGCAGTTTGCGTATCTGGCTTATCGACAGCGCAAGCATTGGGCGTCGATACAACTATCGATGGCACATTACCAGCGACAAATATTGGTAATGATGTCGGTAATGCTCGCGGTAATACCGGCGCAGCTAACCCACTAGCACCAGTTGCTGCTGCGCCTACAGGCGTTGCATACAATGCCACGACCACAACAACTCCATGGACCATGTGCCGTCCAATCTAAGATAAAAACGAATCAGAAATATTTTTGCCTTGCTTTCAAAGGCAAATGAAAAAGCCCCGTATCCGGGGCTTTTTTTCGTTTAATCATTTAGCAAACTTGCCTACATGTTGAGTACAAAAGCTGGCAGCAATCAATTTCACGATAATTGGTCGGCTCGAATACAATATTGCTTCGTTGTCCCTGCACTCTGCGTTTTCTGAGTATCTTCGCTAACAAATTTTCAAAATAGTGTGAATACCGTCAGTAAAAAATTCAGAGTAAAGAGGCTCATCAATATAAAACAAGACGAATTCTCATCCTTGAAAAACTCCGAAAAATCCGCATTCCCAGAGCCGAATGACAAGCACACGCCCATGATGCAGCAATACCTGCGCATCAAGGCAGAGCACCCGACGACGCTGGTGTTTTACCGGATGGGCGATTTCTACGAACTGTTTTTCGACGATGCGGAAAAAGCCTCGCGCCTGCTAGGCATTACGCTCACCGCGCGCGGCACATCCAACGGCAGTCCGATCAAGATGGCAGGCATACCTTTTCATGCCGCCGATCAATATCTCGCCAAGTTGGTCAAGCTGGGCGAATCAATCGCCATTTGCGAACAGATCGGCGATCCGGCCACCAGTAAGGGCCCTGTAGAACGCAAGGTCATGCGAGTGATTACGCCGGGCACGTTGAGCGATTCCGACCTGTTGCCGGAAAAATCCGAGCAGCCTTTGCTTGCGCTCTACAGCACGACACAACGCAAGACCGTCACTATCGGCATGGCGTGGTTATCGATGGCCAGCGGTGCCTTGAAGTTGATGGAATTCTCTACCGATGCCGAGAATGCAGACACACGTCTAAAGCATGAGCTGGAGCGCATTGCCCCGGCTGAAATTCTGTTGCCGGGCAACGTCAACGATTTATTCAATGAATTCGCCTTTGCAAAAAATACTACTGTCCCTGACTGGCACTTCGATATAGCCCACGGTACGAAAGCGCTGTACGAACAAATGAATGTTGGCGATCTCACCGGTTTTGGCGCGGAGCATCTGGGCGCTGCCGTCGGCGCTGCCGGCGCATTATTACTCTACGCACAATCCACGCAAGGCAAAGGCCTGCAGCATGTGCGTACGCTGACGGTAGAAACAGAAAATGAATTCATCGGACTAGATGCTGCCACACGCCGCAACCTGGAACTGACTGAAACCATACGCGGTCAGGATGCCAATTCAGGCACGCTCTTTTCCTTGCTCGATCATTGCCGCACTGCGATGGGTTCACGTCTGCTGCGCCATTGGTTGCATCACGCACGCCGCGAACAGTCGGTTGCACGCGCACGTCATGCCGCGATCAATGCATTGATGCGCGCCGATGCAAGCACAGGGATTTCTTCGACACTGGCGTCAGTACCCGACGTCGAACGCATCACCACCCGCATCGCGCTGCAATCGGCACGTCCGCGCGACTTGGCCGGCATGCGCGGCGGCTTGCAACAATTGCCTTCCTTGCGCGCTTACGTCTCGATGTGCAACAAGGACGCCGATGCGCCGTTACTGAAAGCGATTCACGATGCAATGGCGACGCCGAGTGAATGTCTGGATCTGATAGAACGTTCGATTGCAATGGAACCGGCCGCGATGGTGCGCGATGGCGGCGTGATTGCCCGCGGCTATGACGCCGAACTGGATGAGTTGCGCGGCTTGTCGGAAAACGCCGGACAATTCCTGGTCGACCTCGAAACACGCGAGCGCGCGCGCACCGGCATCAGCAACCTGCGCGTCGAATACAACAAGGTGCACGGCTTTTACATCGAAGTCACGCATGGTCAGACCGACAAGGTGCCGGATGATTATCGCCGGCGTCAAACCTTGAAGAATGCCGAACGCTACATCACGCCCGAGCTGAAGGCATTTGAAGACAAGGCTTTGTCCGCGCAGGAACGTGCGCTATCGCGAGAAAAATATCTGTATGAACAAGTGCTGCAGCAAATGGCGCAGCACATCGGCACACTGCAAAATATTGCGCATGCGCTGGCGCAACTCGATACGCTGGTCGCGCTGACTGAACATGCCTTGCATCACAACTGGTGTGCCCCACAACTGGTTGCAGATCCCATGATCAAGATCACGCAAGGGCGACACCCTGTCGTGGAAAATCATATCGAGCGCTTCATCGCCAATGATTGCCTGTTGAGTGATGAAAGCAAGCTGCTGCTGATTACTGGCCCGAACATGGGTGGTAAATCGACTTATATGCGCCAGGTTGCGTTGATTACCCTGCTGGCCTATGTTGGAAGCTTTGTTCCCGCTGCGAGCGCAACTATCGGCCCTATTGATCGCATTTTCACGCGGATTGGTGCAGCGGATGATCTGGCAGGCGGTCGCTCCACTTTCATGGTGGAAATGACTGAATCGGCGGCCATACTGAATGGCGCGACAGAAAACTCCCTCGTCTTGATGGATGAAGTCGGGCGCGGCACGTCCACCTTTGACGGTTTGGCCCTGGCGTGGGCCATCGCCAAGCATTTGATTGATACGACCCGCAGCTTTACTCTGTTTGCCACACATTATTTTGAACTGACGCAATTGCCTGAGGTCCATTCATCTGCCGCCAACGTACATTTATCGGCAGTCGAACATAAGGACAAGATTGTTTTCCTGCATGCAGTCGAAGCCGGTCCGGCATCCCAGAGTTATGGTTTGCAGGTGGCGCAACTCGCTGGCGTGCCGCAAGCAGTGATACGCGCAGCGCGCAAGCATCTGGCGTCGCTGGAAGCCGGCTCGATGCAGGTGACGCCGCAGTTTGATTTGTTTGCCGATCCCGGCGTAACTGCGCTGGCTGACGATGACGCGCATCCCCGGCCATCTGCGATTGAGGACGCGCTTGCAACCATCAATCCGGATACGTTGTCGCCACGCGATGCATTAGATGCACTTTACAGATTGAAAGAACTGAGCAATCAGCTTAAAGAATGAAAAAATATGTAGCTTCCTCGCTGATGGCTTTTGCGCTGCTGCATCCTTTGTGGGCGCACAGTACACAGTCGAGTCCGTTTAGTTTTGGTGTGATTGCGAAACAGGTCAAAGCCGCCACTGGAGAAAATCTGGTGCGCGACGCCATTACGGAAAGCGATGCCGACAACCTCGCCTTCATTGTCGCCAATGGCGTCAAGGCTGGCGATGAAGGCTGTAGCGACGAGGTCTATAAAAATCGCCGCAGTCTGTTTGATAGTGCCAAAAACGGCTTGATCGTTTCCGTCACTGCCGGTGATTGGGCACAATGCCTGAACGCCAAGAATCGCTCCATTTCAACTGAACGTCTGAGTCGTTTGCGCGATGTATTTTTTGCTGACGAATTCTCTTTCGGCGACAGCAAAATTCCTCTGGTTCACCAGTCCACAATGCCGAAGTTTCGGCTGTATGCGGAGAACATGCACTGGCGCATAGGCGACGTCATGTTTGCAACGGTTAATCTGCCGTCGAATAATAATAATTACCTGAACGCGGCCGGTCGCAATAGCGAATTCGAAGACAGGCAAATTGCCAATAGCGACTGGTTGAAGCGTATATTTTTAACGGCAAAAATCAGCAAGCTGAATGGCGTCGTGATCTTTTGCGATGGCAACCCGCTGGTGCATGCCGAGCATTCATCGTTCTTCTCCGCGAGCAAACGAGAAGGCTTTGCCGATATACGTCGCCAGATCACTGCATTCGCTGCGAAATTTCCGGGGAAAATATTAATTGTGCACAGCGATCTGGATGCGCGTCGCATGTCGAACCTGAAGGGAATCGAGTGGAAGGCAAATATTGGCACTCTGCATACCGAAGTACCATGGATCAAGATCACCGTGGATCCGGTACAGCCACAGTTATTCGCGATGAAAAATCCGTCATTGGCCACACAGGCCGCACGTCGATAAGATCGCGCATCAGGGCAAACCGAAATAATCGGTAAGCGCCATGTGAAATAAAAAAGGATGCGTTCAACGCATCCTTTTTTATTTCAACACCTGCTTTCTTCAAGCAGGTTCCCCGCACTGATCAATGTACAGGGTGTGTACTGAAGTGATCGCCTGCTTCTCCGTCATCTTCATCCAGGCCATGGTGATGACCGTGCGCGCCGTGTACGTGCTCGTGCGCGATTTCTTCTTCGGTTGCAGCACGCACTTCAGTGACTTTCAGGGTGAAGCGCAAAGCCATGCCAGCCAATGGGTGATTACCATCGAGTACAACCTTGTCATCCGCGATATCGGTCACAGTGAAAATCAGCGGTTGCTCATCTTCATCTTCTGTTTCCGGCGAGCCTTCAAACTGCATACCAACTTCCAGCGGGGTCGGCAGACGGCCGCGAGGCTCAATTTTCACCAGATTAGGATCGTAGTCACCAAACGCATCTTGCGGCTCAACCTGGATCGTATCTTCAAAGCCAACTTCCTTGCCGTCCAGCGCTTCTTCAATCTTCGGCAAAGTATTTTCATAGCCACCATGCAGGTAGACCATAGGGTCACGGCTTTCTTCAATCAAATCGCCTTGCGCGTCTGACAATGTGTAATCAACGGTCACGACCGTATTTTTGGCAATCTTCATGATGATCCTTTCATTTTGTGTGGCGGCCATTATACCCTTGGGGATATGAGATGAATACCTTGCATCACCCCTGTACTGCGAAGCCTGCCTATATAATGACGCCATGAAAAAATTGACTCTTTTAGGCGGCATGACCGCAGCAGAATTCCTGCGCGACTACTGGCACAAAAAACCCCTGGTGATTCGTCAGGCGATTCCAGACTTTCAAGCCCTGCTCTCCCGCGAGGAATTATTCGATCTGGTACAGCGCGACGATGTTGAATCGCGCCTGATCACGCAAGAAAAGCGGCAATGGAAGATGGACAACGGTCCTTTCGAGCAAGTTCCACCAGTGACACAGAAAAACTGGACCTTGCTGGTACAAGGTGTCAATCTGGTCGACGAATCGGTCGATGCGTTGATGCGGCAATTCGACTTTGTCCCAGACGCGCGTCTGGACGATCTGATGATCAGCTATGCAACTGAAACCGGTGGTGTCGGCGCGCACTTCGACTCTTATGACGTATTTCTGCTGCAAGCGCACGGACACCGACGCTGGCGCATCAGCGCGCAAACAGATTTGACACTGGTTGAAGGAGTGCCACTGAAAATTTTGAAGAATTTTCAGTCGGAACAAGAATTCATTCTCGCTCCTGGTGACATGTTGTATCTGCCTCCGCAATACGCGCACGAAGGCGTGGCAATGGATGAGTGCATGACCTATTCGATCGGTTTTCGCGCACCGTCTTATCAAGAATTGGGTGAAGCCTTCCTCGAATCGATGATCGAGACTATCGATCTGCCGGGCCGCTATGCAGATCCTGATTTGAAATTACCAAAGCATAAAGCCGAAATCAGCAACACCATGCTGTCCCGCATCAGCGCGGAATTGAACAAAGTGAAATTCACGCAAGAAGATATCGCTCTCTTTTTGGGGGAGTACTTATCCGAGCCCAAGGCACATATTTTTTTCGACGCCCCCGAACCGCTTTTGAGTAGCGCGCGTTTCATCCAGAAAGCCAGGAAAAATGGCGTAAAACTATCGCTCAAGACGCAAATGCTGCACCGCGACAATTATGTCTTTATCAATGGCACCTCCTTTGAGGTGGGAGCAGAAGACTTGGCAGTTCTTCAAATTTTGGCTAACGAAAGAATATTGACCGATGTGAGTGTTGCATCGGCATCGGCGGATGTCATTGAAGCCTTGCATACTTGGTACAAGGATGGCTGGCTGACTTTGTAATAATGTAAAAAGAGCGAATTTAGCCGAAGTAATCCATGTCCGACGCCGCCGATTCAGCTGGGTCAGTATCATTTTGGCATGGGTAAAATATTATCAAGGCTGCACAATTACCAAAATGTAAAACTGTTGTGTCACAAGCAAAAAGAACCGCTATAATTATCGGTTAGGAAGGTTTCGTTTCATCGCACCGCAGCATTTGGTTCGAAATACTACGAAGCGCCCTATAGAGCGATAATTACCGGTAATTATTTCATCGCAATTAATATCAACCCTGACTCTTCATTGAAAGATAATCATGACAAAATCCCTGCTGATCGCATCCCTGCTGGCTATCGCTTTGACCGCTTGCTCGAAAAAAGAAGAAGCACCAGCACCAGCTGTTGAAGTCAATGTTACAGCTCCTGCAGCTGAAGCAGCTCCTGCTGCACCAGCAGCTGAAGCAGCACCAGC
>CAYOQL010000047.1:0-15074 GCA_964406085.1 uncultured Herminiimonas sp. | reverse complement strand
GCTTGTCCGGCTCCGGTAAATCCTCGCTTGCTTTCGATACGCTGTACGCAGAAGGCCAGCGCCGCTACGTCGAGTCGCTGTCTTCATATGCGCGGCAGTTTTTGCAATTGATGGAAAAGCCAGATGTCGATTTGATCGAAGGCTTGTCGCCGGCCATCTCCATCGAGCAAAAAGCGACTTCGCATAATCCGCGCTCCACAGTCGGCACGGTCACCGAAATTCACGATTATCTGCGTTTGCTGTACGCACGCGTCGGCACACCGTATTGCCCAGACCATCCGGAAAAACCATTGGCGGCACAATCCGTGTCGCAAATGGTTGATGCGGTACTGGCGATGCCGGAAGACACCAAGTTGATGATCATGGCACCGGTCGTCGCCAATCGCAAAGGCGAACACGTCGACCTGTTCGAGCAGATGCAGGCGCAAGGTTTTGTGCGCTTCCGCGTGCAGAGCGGCACCGGTGATGCGAAAACATATGATGTCGACGATTTGCCGAAATTGAAGAAGGCAGAAAAACACACGATTGATGTCGTCATCGATCGCATCAAGGTCAAGGCCGATATCAAGCAGCGCCTGGCAGAAAGTTTCGAGACTGCATTGCGCCTGGCCGAAGGCCGCGCTTTAGTCTTGGAAATGGATACCGGCGTCGAACACTTGTACTCCAATAAATTCGCCTGTCCGGTCTGTGGTTATGCGCTGCAGGAACTTGAGCCGCGCTTGTTCTCGTTCAACAATCCCATGGGCGCGTGCCCGGAGTGCGACGGCCTGGGTCATATCGAATTCTTCGACCCAAAACGCATCGTCGCCTTTCCCAATTTGTCACTCGCCAGTGGCGCAGTCAAAGGCTGGGACAGACGCAATCAGTTTTATTTCCAGATGCTGTCCAACCTCGCCGAGTTCTACGGCTTTGATCTCGACCTGCCGTTTGAAAAACTGCCGGAAGCCGCGCAACAGGCCGTGCTGTTCGGTTCCGGCAAACAAAAAATCCCTTTCACCTACGTCAATGAAAAAGGTCGTACGGTTATTCGTGAACACGAATTCGAAGGTGTCGTAAACAATCTGCAACGTCGTTATCGCGAAACCGATTCGATGGCCGTCAAGGAAGAACTCGCCAAGTTCATCAATGAGAAAGAATGTCCAAGCTGCCACGGCGCGCGTCTGCGTGTTGAAGCACGCAATGTCCTGGTCGGTAATGGCGCACAAAAGCGTGCCATCTACGAAGTCGCCGCAACACCTCTGCGTCAGACACTGGAATTCTTTGAAACACTGACTTTGATCGGCGCCAAGAAAGAAATCGCCGACCGCATCGTCAAGGAAATCGTTTCGCGCCTGAAGTTTTTGAACAATGTCGGCCTCGATTATTTGTCACTGGATCGCAGCGCCGACACCTTGTCTGGCGGCGAAGCACAGCGCATACGCCTCGCTTCGCAAATCGGTTCCGGACTGACCGGCGTCATGTACGTATTGGACGAACCGTCTATCGGCTTGCATCAGCGCGACAACGACAGACTGATTGAAACGCTCAAGCATTTACGCGATATCGGCAATAGTGTCCTGGTCGTTGAGCATGATGAAGATGCGATTCGTTGCGCCGATTATGTCGTCGATATGGGCATAGGTGCAGGCGTGCACGGTGGCGAAGTCATTGCCGAAGGCACACTGAAAGATATCCTCAAAAGCAAGACCTCGCTGACAGCCCAATATCTGAACGGCACGCTCGGCATCGCGGTCCCGAAGAAGCGTACGCCACTCAATCCGAAGAAGCAGTTTGTCATCACCGGCGCTACCGGCAACAATCTGAAGAACGTCACGCTGGAATTGCCGGTCGGCTTGCTGACCTGCGTCACCGGTGTCTCGGGTTCGGGTAAATCGACGCTGGTCAACGACACGCTGTATCACGCAGCATCGCGTCATCTGTACGGTTCGCAAGCGGAACCGGCTGCACATGAATCTATCAGCGGCTTCGAGCATTTCGACAAAGTGATCTCGGTCGATCAAGCACCTATCGGTCGCACACCACGTTCAAACCCGGCCACTTACACCGGTTTGTTCACGCCTATACGCGATTTGTTTGCAACGGTGCCGACCTCGAAGGAACGCGGCTATTCGGCCGGACGTTTTTCATTCAACGTCAAAGGCGGTCGTTGCGAAGCGTGTCAGGGCGATGGCGTGATCAAGGTCGAAATGCACTTTCTGCCGGACGTGTACGTACCTTGCGATGTCTGCCACGGCAATCGCTACAACCGCGAAACCCTGGAGATCCAATACAAGGGCAAGAACATCACCGAAGTGCTGGGCATGACGGTGGAAGAGGCCCATATATTCTTCAAACCAGTGCCGCTGATTGCGCGCAAATTGCAAACGCTGCTGGACGTGGGCTTGGGCTATATCCGCCTAGGCCAAAGCGCAACAACGTTATCCGGTGGCGAAGCACAACGCGTCAAGCTGTCGCTGGAATTATCCAAACGCGATACCGGCCGCACACTGTACATTCTGGATGAACCAACCACCGGTTTGCACTTCCACGATATCGACTTGCTGCTGAAGGTGATTCATCGTCTGCGCGATCAAGGCAACACGGTGGTCATCATCGAACACAATCTGGATGTCATCAAGACTGCCGACTGGCTGATCGACATGGGACCGGAAGGTGGGGCTGGTGGTGGACAAGTAATCGGTGCCGGCACGCCGGAAGAGTTGGCGAAAAATCCTGCCAGTTTCACGGGCAAGTATCTAACGCCTTTATTGAAACAGAAAAAATCTGCGGCATAACGATCAACCTTGGCATCAATGCACGTGTCAGCATCAATAAAAAAGGGCGAACTTCGGTTCGCCCTTTTTCTATTCTCTTTGCAGATTTCTGTTTCCAAATTTATTTAGGAAGCCCCATCCACAAACCAACTGGCACAAATAACAGCGCAGCCAGATTACCCAGTAAAACTATCGATGCGACTTTGTCCGGCTCTTGCTTGTATTGCTCTGCCACCATGAAGCAAAATACTGCCGGCGGCAAAGATGCGAAAAGGAACATTTGCCCACGTTGCTCTGCCGTCAAACTGATGAATTGATCCAGTAGCAAGGCAACTGCCAGACCAGCGATAGGGCAAACGATGGCGCCCATCAAACCGATATGCCAACTCTTCAGGCTTACATCCATCATGCGCACGCCGAGCGCAAACAACATCAATGGAATACAGGCGTCTCCCAGCATTTTCATTGCGATAAACAAAGGTGGTGGCAAAGGCACATGCACGATCGCAAATGCCATGCCGATGATCATCGCTATCATCATTGGATTTGCGAGGAATTTCCACGGTGATGTGTGCACCCCATTTTTATCGCGACCGCTTTCGATAATCTTGATGCCCACTGAAAAGTAAACCAGATTGCAGGCCATGAACAAGGCCACCGCCGAACCCAGGCTAGAGGTACCGAACGCGAGTATCGCCAAAGGCAAACCCATGTTGCCGCAATTGTTGTACATCATGGGCGGTACGAAACTGCGCACGTCGTAACCCAGCCAGCGCGCAATCGGCCACGCCAGCAAACCCGAACCAAGCGAGATCAATGCGCCGGCAAGGATCAGCATACCGTTGTGCGCCAGATCGAAATCCTTGGCCGCCAAGGCAGTGAATACCAGTAGAGGGCACAACACATCCATGCTGACGCGATTGACGGCTGTCATGTCCGAGCGCACCGACTCGCCGCGCAAGCGCGCGTAACCATAGCCCAGCGCGATGATGATGAAGACCGGCAAAATAATGCCGAGTATGCGTTCAAATATTTCCATTTATTCAACCATGTTGACCGCAATGAAAAATGCCGAACAGGAGTGCTCCCATTCGGCATCAATATCCCTGAGCCACCTTACTACAACAAACTTATGTGTGGCTTACAGCGCGTTGTCACTCTTGCCAAGAACCAGGTTACGGGCGCTTGATATCGTAGCGCTCAAGGAATTGGCAACCGTATACCGGCAGGAAGGACGGGATACGGTAATAGCGATCTGCAATCGTTTTAAGGATGCGCTCTCGATAAACCTCATAGTTGAAATCCTTGCCATCGGCGTACCAGAAGGTGACGCCGTCAGCCTGCATCGTATGCACAGTCACTGTCGCAAAATAAGGCGTCAACTCGTCTGCATTTATTGCGCGTCTATCGAAAATACGTATCGTCTTGCCCGCATATTTTTTGAAATCGACATTCAAATCGTCCTGACGCGCATGGAATTTACCCGTACCGAAGGTCGGCAAATATTCACCGGCGTGGTAGGACAGCAAAGCAGAGGGCGTGTAAGCGCGCGCCATGATCGCACCATCTGCCGGCAATCCTCTGCGCAAGGTATTAACGATGGTTGGTGCCTGCTTGTGAAATACGATGTCGTCGTGCAGCGCATAGCCTTGCCACATCGTGGTTGGCAATAAAATAATCGCCGCCAAGAACAGGAAGTGCGGCACGGCAAACCACGCAGTCCATTTTGCATATTTGCGCAAGTCGTCTGCATTCGCAGTCGTGCCGATGAACAGAAACAGGAAAGGCATGAAGCCGAGCACCCAGTGCAGGCCTATGGTTTTTTCCATGGACAGCAACAGGAACAGGGCAAATGGCACCAGGAATAGCACGACGATGGCACCGCGCTGGATCAGCATGCCGCCCGAACGCAGCAACTTGACGAATACCCATGGCGTCATCAGGTAAATCATCATCAATACATATTCGCCGACCGTATAGAACGAAAACTGCGTGTTCTCATTGCGATTGATCATGTTGAACATCACATTGGTCCAGCAATTGTTTGCATTGAAGGCTACGGTGATGGCGAACAAAGGCGCGGAACATGCAGCAATGATGATCAGCTTGAGCCAGCCGCGACGCGAACGACAGAGGTAGACAAAGTAGGCAATCGCCAGCAAACCGGCAAAATATTTCGACAGCAAGGCGAAGCCAAGGAAGATACCCGCGCCGAAAAACCAGGCCAACTTGTCGGACATCGTGCCGCGAATAAAACAATAGCCGCTCAGGAAGATAAAGAAAATCAGTGGCGTATCGGTCGTTACCAGATTCAACAACAGCGTGAACGGCAATAGCAGGAACAGGGTGCCCAGGCGATAGGCAACTGCTTCCTGATACGGGGCAAGCCGGCGCAACAAATCAACCAGTCCCAGCGCAATCAGGCTCCACATCAACACGGTGAAGAAACGCAGTGATAGGGGGTGGGCAGAAATACTATTCAGCACAAACAGTAACCAGCCGACCATAGGCGGGTGATCGGAATAACCCCATGCAGGAAATACGCCCCACTGATAGAAGAATGCTTCATCACCCGTCATCGGGAAATACGCAGCCAACCACATCTTGATCATCAGCGTAATTGCAAACGTCACTCTGAAAACCTGACGCGCACGTACCGGATCGGCACCAGCGTACAGCGAACGTGTTGAATTCAAATTCATTCCAATTTCCTAATTCTTTACTGACAGGACGAGTACGCCTGCGATTACCAGCGATACGCCCAGCACTTTATAGATGCTGACCGATTCGCCCAAAATAAATATCCCCGCCAGCGTCGTCAACACGACACCCAGCGAAATCAATGGATAGGCCATGCTGACTTCCAGCTTGCCGAGGACCAGCAGCCACAGTCCGGCACTTGCGCCAAAACAAATCATCCCGCCCCAGATCAAGGGGCTGGTCAACGCCAGCCAATAGACCGAGCGCAACCCGCCCGACATTGCCTGCTGAATTGCCGGCGACGACATGCCCATCTTTAACAAAACCTGCGCCGCAGCCGTCAGACAGACGCAAAACAGTGCCAGCCCCAAGGCTCCCATCTGACTCATGCCATCCCTCCCACCGATGCTGCCAACGCGACGCAGGCGACCAGCGCCGCGACTATCCAGCTGGTGCGATCCGTGATGGCAAACAGCAGCGGATCATCGTGAATCTCCATACGTGAAATCTTCAGCCACAAGCGCATGATCCAGAACAGCATCAACGGCAGGATCAACCACAGGATTTCTGCATGTGGATACATGGCACCGCCGACCTGGCTATCTACATATAGCGCCAGTAACATCACCGCGACAAAGCCGCTGGCGATACCCATCGATATCAGATAGGACAAGTCGCTGGTGCGATAACCGCGTCCAGCCAGGGAAACTTTGCCGTCGCCGCTCATGAACTCCAGTTCGGCGCAGCGCTTGACCAATGCCAGGCTCAGGAACATGAACAGCGAAACGGCCAGCAACCAGTTGGAAATCACCACCGTGCTGACCAGACCGCCCGCCAGGATGCGGTGCGTATATAGCGAAGCGAGCACCAGCACATCCACAATCGCGACTTGCTTCAGGCGCGCCGAATAAAGCAAGGTAGCGACCACATACAACACCATCAGACCGAAAAACGGCAAGGAAATGGCAGCCGCCAGCCACAGGGACAAAGGCAGCAATACCAGCACCAGCATGACGCCGAATTGAATCGTCAGCGTCGCCGCAGCGAAAGGCCGCGCACGCTTGCGTGGATGCGCGCGATCCGATGCCAGATCGAATAAGTCGTTGATGACATACGTCGCCGATGCGCATAGTCCGAATGCAATGAATGCCAGCAGCGTTGCCAGCCAGCTATCACCGTTCAAATCATGCGCAGCCATCAAGGGCACAAACAGCAATGCGTTTTTGGCCCATTGATGCAGGCGCAAAGCCTTGATCACCAGAAGCACCTTGAACGGGCGTGGCGGAACAATCAGGGTCGGCGTTTTGATTTGCTGTGCTTGCGCGACGATAGAGGACGATGCATTGACGACGATGATCTCTGCCGAACTACGCCATACCGGCAAATCGGCAGCACCATTCCCCGCATAAGCAAAACCGCCCGCATCGGCATCTGCGATGATCGCCTGCAACTTGGCGCGGGCTTTCAGATTGGTGGACTCGTCGCTGCCAAGTACAGCATCGAAGATGCCGAGGAAATCCGCAACGCGCTGCACCAGCGTGCGATCGGATGCACTGGCCAAAATCAGGCGACGCCCCGCAGCGCGTTGCTGTTGAAGGTAGGTCAGCAGTGCCTCGTTATAAGGCAGCAGTGACACATCAAGCTGAATGCGTCTGGCGATCTGCGATTTCAAATTGCCACGTCCACGCAGCAACCATACACAACAAAGAAATAGGTAGAGGGGATTGCGTTTGATCAGCAGCAAGACCGACTCGAATAAAAGATCGGTATAGGTCAGCGTGCCGTCAAGGTCGACATACAGTGGCAGCGCAGCGTTGTCTGCCGCATTCGGCGCATCTGCACGCACGGTATCGGGCGCTGCAAATGCAGGACGAGAAAGACTGCCGGGGGAAACGCTCAAATCACCACCATGGGAACAGAGAAATTTTAGGAAATACCAATCGCGTTGCCAGAGACACTAACAGTGGAATATCTCGGCGCAACTCATCGCCTGCACACTGCAAATGCCGCATCCATCCTTGCTAGTGCATTTACAGGTGGGCAATTTTCCGTCTTCGCATAGCCAGCGTCAACCACAAACGCCCGCCTCATGCTTTTAGCAAGCGACCTTCGGCGCGCGACAGTCCTTCGAGGGCCCCGCGCAAAACAAGGATGTCACCTGCCAACAATATGGTGTCCGGCGTCCAGTCTATACGCACACCGTTGCGTCGTAGCGCGGTCACTTCTGCGCCCAGCACATCCAGCTCCAATTGTCCCAGCTTTTTGCCTAGCGCATTCGCGCTTTCGGTAAGCAGTACGGAACGCAAGCGCACCTGCAAATGTTCTGCCGTATCCGACGCATCACTCGCGCCATGAAAAAATCCTCGCAGAGATGCATAGCGTTCGCCGCGCGCCATTTGAATGGTATGTACAACACGCCGCAAAGGTACGCCCATGGTCAGCAATGCATGCGAGGCCAGCATCAGACTGCCTTCTATTGCTTCGGGTACGACTTCCGACGCACCGGCAGCGCGCAATTTATCCAGATCCGAATCATCGTAGCTGCGCACAATGACGGGCAGTGCAGGCGCCAGATCCTTCATATGATGCAAGACCTTCAATGCCGACGGCGTGCTGGCGTAGGTAATCACTAGCGCTGCCGCCCGATTGATACCGGCCGCGACCAGGCTTTCACGACGCCCGGCGTCACCATAAGATACGTTCACGCCAGCTGCCTGCGCATCGCGCACGCGATCAGGATCCAGATCCAGCGCCTGATAAGGGATGCCCTCTTCATCCAGCAGCTTGGCCAGACTCTGGCCAGTGCGGCCGAAGCCGGCAATCACGACGTGCTGCTGCGCCGCCATCGTGCGCGTTGCAATCTGCGTTAACGCCAGCGATTGCGCCATCCACTCATTGGCCGACAATTTCATCACGATCGCATCGGATTTGGCGAGGATGACGGGAGCGGCCAGCATCGACAGCACCATCGATGCCAGAATCAATTGAATAATCAGCGGCTCAATCAGATTCAAGGCGCTGATCTGATGTAGCAATACAAATCCGAATTCGCCCGCTTGCGCCAAGGCCAACCCGGTACGCAAGGCCACGCCGACCGGCGCGCCAAACCATTTGGCCAAGATCGTTACCAAACCAAATTTCAGCAATACCGGTCCGGTCAGTAGCAGCAATACCAGCCACCAGTATTCAATCACCAGGCGTACATTCAGCAACATGCCGATCGAGATGAAGAACAAGCCGAGCAATACATCGCGAAACGATTTGATGTCCTCTTCCACCTGGTGCTTGTATTCAGTTTCGGAAATCAGCATGCCGGCGACGAACGCGCCCAAAGCCAGCGACAGGCCGGCCATCTCGGTAATCCACGCCGCGCCCAGGGTAATAAGCAACAGATTCAGCATGAACAATTCTTGCGAGCGTCGTTTGACAACGATGCGGAACCAGCCGCGCATCAACTTATGGCCAACGAAGAACAACAGCAGCAACACGATAACGGCCTTGAAGGCGGCCCATGAAAGCGTGGCAACCAGATCGCCTTTAGGATGAGCCAGCGCGGGAATCAGGATCAGCAACGGCACCAGCGCCAGATCCTGAAATAGCAAAATGCCGATGATGCGCCGGCCGTGCTCGCTTTCAAGCTCCAGTCGTTCGGTCAATATTTTTGACACAATCGCGGTCGACGACATCGCCAGCGCACCGCCAATAGCAAAAGCCGCTTGCCAGCTGATGGCGCTTAAACGCGTAGATATGGTTGCCACCAGCCAGCCGAAAATCATAGTCAGTATGATCGTCAGCAACACCTGCGCCATGCCCAGCCCGAAAACGGTGCGCCGCATCGCCGACAACTTCGCGAGAGAAAATTCGAGACCGATCGAGAACATCAGAAACACCACGCCGAATTCGCCCAGAGCGTGCGTGGTGGCATTGTCTTCCGCCCAACCCAGGGTATGCGGCCCGATCAGGATGCCCGCCATCAGATAGCCCAGCATGGGCGGCAAATGCATCATGCGGAAGGCCACCACGCCAAGCACCGCAGCAGCAAGCAACAGAAGGGTCAGTTCTAAAGGGGAAAGCATAATGTGTAATGCCGGCTGGGGTTATTTGGAAAATGTGCGTAGAGCGATCAAAACATATTTTGCTACGTCTGGCAGGTTTTTTGCTTAGTCAGCCCTTCTTGCCAGATGAATTCGTTTATACTTTCGGGCATGAGTGTACCCCATGCCAAAACCGTGCCCGCAACTTTTGATGCCACCAGCACCGCGCGCGCGCTGCAATTTGCCAGCGCAACCCTGCAAATCGAAGCAGATGCAATTCTTGCATTAAAGAAACGAATCAGCGAGGAAACCAGCGCGCAATTTGTCAAAGCAGTTTCTCTATTATTGAATTGCGATGGCCGTGTGGTCGTCTCCGGGATCGGCAAGTCCGGTCATATCGCGCGCAAGATTGCGTCGACTCTGGCCTCGACCGGCACACCAGCCTTGTTCGTGCACGCGGCCGAAGCCTCGCACGGCGACCTTGGCATGATTGCCGCCAATGATGCACTGATCGCGATTTCGTATTCTGGCGAAGCAGGCGAATTGCTGGCCATCATCCCCATCATCAAACGCATGGGCGCTACCCTGATTGCCATTACCGGTAACGATGCTTCCAGTCTGGCGCAGTTTGCCGACGTACACCTGAATGTCAAGGTCGACAAGGAAGCTTGTCCTTTGAACCTGGCACCGACTGCCAGCACTACCGCGACCCTGGCGCTCGGCGATGCGCTGGCAATGGCACTGCTGGATGCGCGCGGTTTTGGCGAAGAAGATTTTGCACGTTCGCATCCGGGTGGCGCACTCGGCCGCCGTCTGCTCACACATGTGCGCGATGTGATGCGCACTGGCGATGCAATTCCGACCGTCGCTGCTGACGCAACACTCTATTCCGCACTATTGGAAATCAGTAAAAAAGGCATGGCTATGACCGCCGTGGTTGATGCTGATGGTCGCGCCATCGGCGTATTCACGGATGGCGATTTACGCCGCCTGATTGAAAACAAACAAGATTTTTCGAGTTTATCGATTGCCGATGTGATGCACGCCAACCCGCGCAGCGTGCAACCGGAGCAGCTCGCCGTCGATGCAGTCGACATGATGGAAGAATTCCGCATCAATCAATTGTTGGTGACCGATGCTGATGGCAAGCTGGTCGGTGCACTGCACATCCACGACCTGACCCGCGCGAAAGTAATCTGATGACCTCATCTGCAGATTCTGCCGAAGGTTTTTCCAATTCAGCGTCAGCTGCCTCAGCCCGCGCAGCGAATGTGCGGCTGATGATATTTGACGTTGATGGCATTCTGACCGATGGCAGCCTGCATTTTGGTGCCGACGGCGAGGTGATCAAGACCTTCAACGTTCTCGATGGCCACGGCATCAAATTGCTGCAGCAATCCGGTGTCGCGACCGCGATCATCAGTGCACGCCAATCACCTATTGTGCTGCGCCGCGCGACCGACCTTGGCATTCATCATGTGTTTCAAGGCATACATGACAAGCGCAGTGCATTTGAACAATTACTCGCGCAAACTGGCACTGACGCCATTGCATGTGGTTTCATCGGCGATGACGTCATAGACTTACCTATCCTGTCGCGTGTCGGCTTTGCAGCTAGCGTACCCAATGCACACCCGGAAGTGCGCTCACGCGTGCACTACGTGACGCAAGCCAGCGGCGGCCGCGGCGCAGCACGTGAATTGTGCGATTTCGTTCTGCGCGCGCAAGGCAATTATGAGGCGGCCATCGCGCCGTACTTGTCTTGAAAGCGCCGCGTCCAGGCAATGGCATGCGTCTGATTGTGCTGATTGCATTGAGCGCAGGATTGGCGCTCGGCAGTTTTTGGCTAGTCGAGGTGATGCAGCGCAAAACTGAAGATTCCCTGCCTGCTCGCGTACGTACGGAGCCCGATTTTTATGTGGAAAAATTTAATTTCGTGCGCATGGCAAAAACCGGCGAGGCGCGTTACAACCTCACCGGCACCGAAATGAAGCATTACCCGCAAGACGATTCATATCAAATACAGAATCCGGTCATGCATAGCTATAGTGCTGATAGACCACCGATGGTGAGTCGCTCCTTGCGCGCCAATGTGACCAATAACAGCAGCGAAATTCACATGTATGACAACGTGCATATAGACAGACCCGCTTCCGCAACGTCCCAGCATTTTCAGCTCAAGACATCTTACTTGCTGATCTTGCCAGACGAGGATGTAATGAAAACCCCCAAGCCGGTTGAACTGCAACTTGGGAAATCGACGCTGAATGGCGCCGGCATGTTTGTCAACAATGCAACCGGCGAATTCAGCTTGTCGAGCAATGTAAAAGGCCAGTACCAGCCGCCTGTCGTCACCAATTGATTTCGTGATCCGACTTTTAATCGATGGATTCTCTTAGAAAAATTTCATGAAACGATTACTTTCTGCAATGCTGCTTATCGCTGGTTTGGGCGCACTGACTTGCGTGCATGCTGAAAAAGCCGATGCGACCAAGCCGACCAACGTCGAAGCCGATCAAATGCAGTACGACGACGTCAAGCAGATCAACACGTTCGTCGGCAATGTCGTATTGACCCGCGGCTCGATCCTGATGAAATCCAACAAGATGGTAGTCACGCAAGATCCGGCCGGCTATCAATTTGTCGTCATGTATGCAGCCCCTGGCTCACTCGCCAGCTTCCGTCAAAAACGTGACGGTGGCCCCGACCAGTGGATAGAAGGCCAGGCCGAGCGCATCGAATACGACGACAAGAATGAAATCATGAAACTGTATTCCAAGGCTCGTATGCGTCGTCTGGAAAATGGCAAGACTACCGATGAAGTCAACGGCGAGTATATTTCCTACGATACACGCGCTGAATTTTTTACCGTACATAACACTAGCGGGGGCGACAGCAAGCCAGGTGCAGGACGCATCAAGGCCATCATCCAGCCGCGTGCCGATACAACGAAGGCCCCTTAAAATGTCGAGCAAGTTGATAGTCAGCGGACTACAAAAAAGCTATGGCGCGCGTCAGGTCGTACGCGACGTCGCCTTGCAAGTCGAGAGCGGTGAAGTGATTGGCCTGCTAGGCCCTAACGGCGCAGGCAAAACCACGTCGTTTTACATGATCGTCGGCCTGGTGCCGTCGGATGCCGGCAGCATCGAGCTGGATGGTATCAATATCTCGCGCCAGCCCATACACAAACGCGCGCAACTGGGTTTGTCCTATCTTCCGCAAGAAGCATCGGTATTCCGCAAGCTGAGTGTCGAGGACAATATTCGCGCCGTGCTCGAACTACAGCGCCTCAATGGCAAATCCTTGAGCAAGCCGCAGATCGAACAACGTCTCGATACTTTGCTGGCTGACCTGCAAATCGAGAAGCTGCGTGAAAATCAAGCGATGTCTTTGTCCGGTGGCGAACGTCGTCGCGTCGAGATTGCGCGCGCACTGGCAACCAATCCACGTTTCGTTTTGCTGGATGAACCGTTTGCCGGCGTTGATCCGATAGCAGTAATTGAAATTCAACGTATTGTGCGCTTCCTCAAAGAGCGCGGCATAGGCGTACTGATCACCGATCACAATGTGCGCGAGACACTCGGCATCTGCGATCGTGCCTACATCATCAATCAAGGCGCAGTGCTCGCCAGCGGCAGCCCTGACGAGATTATCGCCAACGAATCGGTGCGCCGGGTTTACCTCGGTGAACACTTCCGCATGTGATGCCGGAAGCTAGATAACTCTATGAAGCAATCCCTGCAGCTACGCGTTTCGCAACATCTGGCACTCACGCCGCAATTGCAGCAATCAATCCGTCTGCTGCAGTTATCCACGCTGGAACTGCATCAGGAGCTGGAACAAATTCTCGCAGACAATCCACTGCTGGAGCGCACCGACGATCCGCTGGATCACGCGATCCGCTTGCTGGCAGATGGCGCCATCGGTTCTACCGGAACCACACCGGAAGGCGCAAGCGTAGAGGCCAATGCGCAGGTGCCGGAAAGCGAAGCCAGTTTCGATACGCCATCAGATGCACCCGAATCATCCAACGGCGATGCCGAATGGAGCTTTGACGATGTCGCACGCACATCGAAAGCACCGGAAGATGATGACGCGCGCCCACAGCTGGAAGCACACGAAACAACATTGCGTGAACACCTGCTGGAACAGATGCGCGTGACCGTGCGCGAAACCCGTGATCGCGCACTGCTTGAATTGATCATTGATGCATTGAACGACAACGGCTATCTGGAAGAGGAACTGGAAGAAATCCATGCGCGCCTGCCGGAAGAGCTGGAAATAGAACTGGAAGAATTGCAGATTGCATTGAACCTGCTGCAAAGCTTCGACCCTCCTGGCGTGGGTGCGCGTAATGCCTCTGAATGCCTGGCACTGCAAATCAAACGGATGCCGAAAGTCGCAATGGTCACCCGCCGCATGGCACTTGCGATTGTGGAAAACCATCTCAGTCTGTTTGCGCAACGCGACTTCAACAAACTGCGCAAGGCCCTCGATTGCGATGACGAAGATTTGCGCGAAGCACAAGTGATTATCAAGCAATGCAATCCGCATCCAGGCTCGATATTTGCCAGCGATACTTCCGATTATGTGGTGCCCGATGTGATCGTCAAACGCTCACGCAACGGTTGGCAAGTCATGCTCAATCACGACGTCATGCCACGCTTGCGGGTCAACAGCATGTACGCCAATATTTTGAAGCAAAGCAAGGGTGAAGGATCGCTAGGCTCACAACTGCAGGAAGCGAAGTGGCTGATCAAAAATATGCGTCAGCGCTTCGACACTATCCTGCGTGTATCACAGGCGATAGTAGAACGACAACGCAACTTTTTCTCGCATGGCGCTGTCGCGATGCGCCCACTTGTGTTGCGCGAAATAGCTGATACACTGGGTCTACACGAGAGCACTATTTCTCGTGTAACTACGCAAAAGTACATGCTCACACCGCATGGAATGTTCGAATTGAAATATTTTTTCGGCAGCCATGTCGCAACGGAAACAGGTGGCGAAGCATCCTCCACTGCGATACGGGCGCTGATCAAACAATTGATAGGAGCTGAAAACCCGAAAATCCCATTCTCTGATAGCAAAATCGCAGAAATGCTGGCGGAGCAAGGCATGGTTGTGGCGCGACGTACCGTTGCAAAATACCGTGAAGCCTTGAAAATCCCCCCAGTCAATTTGCGTAAGTCGTTGTAGAACTGTCCTTAGTATTTTTTGTTATACCTTGCTGTGTTCTTGTGGCCAGGTAACAAGGCGCTTGAACCTCCAGTGAATTATCATAGGAGCACTGTATGAATCTCACAATCAGTGGACATCACCTCGAATTAACCCCAGCAATCCGCGAATATGTACAAGGAAAACTGGAGCGTATCAAACGTCACTTCGATCACGTTATCGACATTGCAGTCATCCTGACTGTAGACAATCTTCCGGAAAAAGAAAAACGCCAGAAAGCAGAAATCAACTTGCGCGTGAGAGGCAAGGATCTGCATGCGGAAAGCATAGCCGACAATTTGTATGCGGCGATTGACTCACTGGTCGACAAGCTTGATCGACAAGTCATCAAATACAAAACCAAGCAGCA
>CAYOQL010000046.1:0-15440 GCA_964406085.1 uncultured Herminiimonas sp. | reverse complement strand
ATCGCAAGATTGCCGGCGAATACAAGAACCTGAGCGGCTACACGGCTGACATGGCGAACAAGGAATTGAAGAAGATTGCCGACACCGCTGCATTAGCGGCAAAAGCTACAGAAGACGCGGCGAACAAAGCCGCCGCAGAATCGAAGAAGGCCGCAGAAGATGCTGCAAAAGCGACGCAAAAAGCCGCTGACGACGCCCGCAAGCAATACGAGAAAACCAAGGATGCCGCTCGTAACGTTGCAAACAAAGCCACGGGTGGCGCCAACAAAGCCTTCAACGATGCAGGCAATGCGTTTAAAAAATTGGGCAAGAAAAAGAAACACAAGAAGGGTCCAGATCCGCTATTCGCGGCGTCCGTGTTTGACTGGGACTACTACTACGACAACGCACCAGACGTGGTGAAGGCAAACGTGGACCTCGCTACCCACTGGAAACAGAACGGCTTCAATGAAGGGCGGCAAGGCAGCCCCGAGTTCAACGCCAAGTTTTACTGGAACCGTTACCCCGATGTGCAGGCGGCATGTTCAACGCCAAGTACGAAATTGCAGTGCGCCCTGCAGCACTGGCTGGATGATGGCTTCGAGCTGGGCCGTCAAGGCAGTGCAGATGTCAGCATCGTGAGTTATCTCAATCGCTATCCTGATCTGCAAAACGCATTCGGCATTGATAATTACGATGCCGCATTCGACCACTGGATGAACAGCGGTGAAGACGAGGGTCGCAATGCGCGCCCGGACTCAAGTTTTGCCGGCCCGGTCAATGGTCCGATACGTGCAGGTGGTGGCGGTGGCGGTGGCTGGAGCGATGCGGCGCAATGCCAGAAGCAGCATGTGGTCGCTTTCAACGTCAGCAGTGGCAAACGTCTGGACGGTATTCAATTCCAGTATGCGAACGGCAAGTGGGGCGACGTACATGGCAAGCTGAACAACAAGAAAGCCTACTCGCTGCCGGCAGGACAGTACATCGTGCGTGTCGATTATCGCGGCGGTGGCAGCATGGATGCCGTAGGCTTTACGACGAATAAGGGCACTAGCTATGGCCCGTTTGGCGGCGGTGGCGGCTCGGCCGGCACCTACACGGTGACGCCGGGGCAGAAACTGGGTTGCATGGCCGGACGCTCCGGCAGTGAGGTCGATCAACTGATCTTCTCGTCTACCGGTCCACGCTAAGACCTGACTAACACTTGACCTAAGATCTGACAATAATGGCCCCGAAAATTCGGGGCCATTTTTCGTTTATACCTACAGAACTATTGTCTGTTCTTTCGCATGCGTCATCACCACGAACTCAGCTTTGCGTACCGCATCCGGGCACGCAAATCATTGAACGCATCGTGGCAAATGATCCGCTTTGCTCAGGTTTGCTCATGAAGTTGCTACCGAGAAATGCCTACACTCATGACATTACCCGCGAACAAGGCAGTGAACATGAACTCGTCCATAACAGCAGCACGCCTTTCTGTCTTCAGAACCTTCAAGAAAACCTTGATCCACGCGGGCTTTTTACTGCTCGGCAGCGTGGCGATACAGCAATCGGCGCATGCCAGCGACATTCCTGATATCAAGCCTGCGCTGAAAAAAATGCTCGGCGGCCTGGCAATCGACGCCAAGGACGAGCTGCAAAAGATGGTCGGCGACTTGAAAAAAACCACTTGCGGCGGCGGCCTGACCGGCTGTTATCAGACCAAGTCGGGACCGATCCATCTGTATTTCTTCACCAGCAATGCCGCGCAGCAAACCTTCATCATCGTGGTCGACAAGAAAATTGCCATGCCCAAACTGTTCGGCAGCAAGGTGCAAAACGTGATGGGACAGACCACGCTGCGTTCGCTGATGATCTCGATTTCCACGACCGACTTCGACCTGACCACCGCGAAAATGCCGCCCGATCTGAAGAAGGTGGTGGACGACAGCTATTTCGGCGTGAGTTCGCTCAATTTCTCCAGCGGCGCACAGATGGCAGCACGCGCCGATCTGGGCGGCCTGATCAAGGGCACGATGGAAGCCTTCGGCGTGCGCGGTGATCAACTGACGATGCGTGCAGCGGTCGTGATGCCGATACCGACGGATATTGCCGGTGGTGCCGGAGCCGGAGCCGGCATGGCGAGTGATGTAGCCGACGGCGCCACCATGAAAAAGGCCGGTGCTGATGCAACCAAACTCGAAGCCTTCGTCGAATTTCAGTTCGCGCCTAACGCCAAGTTGCCGCTGTTGCTGCCGCCCATGAACCTCAGCGATGCGACTTTTTATATCAATAACAACCTCACCTTCGGCTACAAGGGCAATGCGCAGTTCAAGGGTGTGGGCGACAAGAAAATCCTGATCCAGTTCAAGACGCCGCTGACACCGGCCGGCGGGATGGATCTGCTCGACTTCGAATTCCGCATGGCGACACCGGCGTCGTTCACACTGGAGGATGCGGCCAATGTCATCTTTGCCATGGCAACGCCGGATCCGCGGCTCGCCAAATACGGCGGCGGCTTCATTCGCAATATCAACTCCTTCAAGGATCCGATGCTGACAATGGTGAAGCCGCTGGCCATGTTCAAGGTGAAGAATCCGAATCCGCCACCTGAATATCGCTTCGGTGATGCAACGAAACCATGGCCAGACGACAACAAGTATTACAACATTGCGCTGGTGGGGCCGCTGGGTCAGGGAGGACCGTATATGTCGTCCGCCGGTGACGTCGCGATCTTCGGACAGACGATGGGCTGGCTCGATATGTCTGCCGGCACCAACGGTTTTTACAGTGGTGCCGGGCGCGAGCTGACACTCAGATTGGGGCCGTTGGGCAAGGTTCCCTTCAAGATGTCATCGGAAAACCGCATCGACCAGCGCGGTCAGAACATGACCATGATGGGGAATTTTGCCGGACAGAAGATCGCGGTTGTGATGGGGATGACTCAGATGAGTATTGAAGTCAATGCCAGCTGCGTCAATCCGTTTGAAATCAAGGCCTCTGCCCAAATCAATCCCACCACTGACCTCGCCAAGTTGTTTGAGTATGAGAGTGGCGTCAACGTCGATCCATCCAAAATCACCGGCTGCATCGGCAAGGAACTGGAAGCGGCTTACAAGAAAATTGCCGGCGAATACAAAAACCTCAAGGGCTATACGGCTGACATGGCCAACAAGGAATTGAAAAAGATTGCCGATACAGCGGCAGTAGCGGCGAAGGCTGCGGAAGACGCAGAGAAGGCTGCTGCGGCAGAAGCGAAGAAACAATATGAGAACACCAAGAATGCTGCGCGCGACATCGCAAACAAGACTAACAATGCCGCCAACAAAGCCTTCAACGACGCCGGCAACGCCTTCAAGCGCATCGGCAAGAAAAAGAAACACAAGAAAGGACCAGATCCGAAGTTTGCAGGCTCGGTATTCGATTGGGATTACTACTACGATACCAATCCCGATTTGCAGCGTCCGGGCACTGACTTGACCGCGCACTGGAAAGACAGCGGCTTCCGGGAAGGTCGTCGCGGCAGCCTCGAATTCTCGGCCCAGTACTACTACAACCGGTATCCCGATGTGCAACAGCTGTGCAAAGGCAATATGGACTGCGCACTGCAACACTGGCTGGACAACGGCATCGAGTTGGGTCGTCAGGGTAGCCCGGACTTCAACGTGGTGGACTACATGAATCGTTACGGCGATGTGCCGCGCACCCTGGCACCGGAAGATGATCCTGACGCTCTTGAACATTGGCTCACCGTCGGTGCTGATGCCGGTCGCGATGGTCGCCCTGCATCGAATTCGACAGGTGCATTCTCTCCACCAACGCGGGCCGGCGGCGGTGGCGGGAAGCCCTGGAACGATGCGGCGCAGTGCCAATGGAACTACGTCATCGGTTTTCGCATCAGTGTTGGCGATCGCCTGGACGGCGTGCAGTTCCTTTATTCCAATAACCAATGGGGAGCTGTCCACGGCACGATGAAGAACGCTACCGCGGATGTAACGCTGCCGGCAGGCCAGTACATCCAGCGTGTTGATTATCGCAGCGGCAAATCGGTAGACGCAGTGGGCTTTATTACTAACACGGGCAAGACCTACGGTACATCCGGTATCCCCAGCGCGTTTGGCAAGGTCGGCAAATCCAAAATGCCTGGCATGCCCAGCATGTCCAGCACGCCGGACCTGTATGGCGGCACGGGCGGCGCTTTGGCCTCATACACCGTGACTCCAGGCGAAAAACTCGGCTGCATGACCGGGCGCTCCGGCAGTGAGATCGATCAGCTGATCTTCTCATCGACAGGGCCACGCTAAGACCTGACAATAATGGCCCCGAATATTCGGGGCCATTATTCGTTTACAGCCACAGAACTATTGTCCGTTCTCAGGCATGCCTCATCACCACGAACACCTTTGGGTACCGCATCCGGTCACGCAAATCATTGATCGCATTGTGGCAAATGATCCGGTTTGCTCAGATTTGCTCAGGTTTGCTCATGAAGTTTCTAGCTGGAAATGTCTACACTCGTAGCTTTCAGGCCAACAGCAATGACCATGAGCTCTTCACGCGTAGCGTCGTTATCGATTGCCCCTTTCAAAAAAATACTATGCAACGCCGGCATGCTATTGCTCGCCACCGGTGCGCTGCCGATGGCAGCGCAAGCTAACGCGCCGGAAATCACGCCCAGCCTTCAGAAAATGCTGAGCGGCCTGCCGATCGCAGGCATCAAGGACCAAGTACAAGGCATGGTCGGTGCGCTGCAGAAAACCAGTTGCAGCGGCAACCTGACCGGTTGTTATTCCGCGCAATCGGGGCCTTTGCAGTTGTACTTTTTCACCAGCGGACAAGCGCAGCAAACCTTGTTGCTGGTAGTCGACAAGAAGCTGACCATGCCGCGCTTGCTGGGCGACAAGGTGCAAAAAGTCATGGGCGACACTGCCTTGAGCTCACCGATCATCTCGCTCTCCACAACCGATTACGCGCTGGATATCATCCGGATGCCACCTGCGTTGCAGAAGGTCATACGCGACAGCTACTTCAACGTCAGCTCGCTCGCTTTCTCCAGCGGTGTGCAACTGGCGGCCCGCGCTGATCTGGGCGGTGCCATCAAGCTGGCAATGGAAGCCTTCGGCGTGCGCGGCAACGAGCTCACCATGCGTGCAGCCATCGTCATGCCTATCCCTACCGATCTGGCTGGCGCTGCGGGTGCCGGCGCCGGTGCAGCCGAGGCCGTAAGTCATGGCAACACGATGAAGAAGGCAGGCGCCGATGCAATGAAGCCCGAGGCTTTCGTGGAGTTTCAGTTCGCGCCGAATGCCAAGTTACCGTTGAAAATGCCGGCGATGAACCTGACGGACGCCACCTTCTTCCTCAACAATTCGCTGACGTTCGGCTACAAGGGCAACGCGGCTTACAAGGGTGTCAGCGACAAGAAAATCCTGGTCCACTTCCAGACTTTGCTCGATCCGGCCGGCGTGATGGATCTGGCAGATTTCACCTTCCGGATGGCCACGCCGGCCAACTTCACGATGGAAGATGCCGCCCATGTGATGGTGGCGATGGCCACGCCCGATGTGCGGCTGGCCAAATACGGCGGCGGCTTTATCAGTAACATCGAGTCGTACAAGAACGCGCTGCTCACTGTGACCAAGCCGCTATCGGTATTCCAGTTGCGCAATCCTAATCCTGCACCGGAGTACCGCTTCGGCGACAGCAGCAAACCCTTCCCCGAGGATGGCAAGTACTTCAACATCAGCTTGCTGGGTCCGGCGGTCAAGGACGGCCCGTATATGCGGCTCGCCGGCGAAGCCAATATTCTGGGACAAAAAATGGGCTGGCTGGATGCCTCTGCCGGGCTGGACGGACTGCAAGGCACGGCGGGTGAAGCGATCAACCTCAAGCTGGGTCCGCTGGGCCGGGTCAAGATCAAGATGGCGGCTCAGGCCAATGTCGATCCCAAATCTCAAAACATCAGCCTCAAGGGCAACTTCGTCGGTCAGGCAGTCAATGTGATTCTGAGCGGCAGTACGCTAACCATTGATGTGCCCGCCAGCTGCGCAAACCCGTTCGAGATCAAGACCTCGGTGGCGATCCAGGCCAGCACCAACATCGCCGATGTGTTCGAGGGCCAGGGCGGTGCCAACGTCGATCCTAGCAAGATAAGCGGCTGCATAGGCAAGGAACTCGAAGCCGCGTACAACAAGATTGCAGGCGAATACAAGAACCTCAGCGGTTATACCGCCAGCGCAGCCAATGCGGAGTTGAAGAAGATCGGCAACGCCGCCGCCGATGCGTCCGCTGCCGCTGCTGCCGAGGCAAAGAAGCAGGAAGAAGCCGCCCGCAAGCAATACGAAAAGACCAAGAACGCTGCGCGCGACGTGGCCAGCAAAACATCGAACGCAGCCAATCAGGCTTTCAACGATGCCGGCAACGCCTTCAAGCGCATCGGCAAGAAGAAACACAAGAAGGGACCAGATCCAAAATTCGCGGGCTCCGTGTTTGACTGGGACTACTACTACGACAATGCACCCGACGTCGTGAAAACGAAACAGGATCTGGCGACGCACTGGCGCGACATTGGTTTTGCCGAAGGCCGGCAAGGCAGCCCCGAGTTCAGTGCGCCGTTCTACTGGAAGCGCTACCTCGATGTCCAGGAACTCTGTCACCGTGGCGACCGCGCGTGCAGCCTGCAACACTGGCTTGATTATGGAATCCAGCAAGGCCGCCAGGGTAGCGAGGGCTTCAGCGTGGCCAGCTACCTGGCCCGCCATGCCCAACTGCAAAGCATGCTGGGCGCAGACAACTATGAGGATGCACTCGAACACTGGTTCACGGTGGGCGAGCCGGACGGCCGCAATGCCAGCCCAGCATCGATCGTCACCGGTCCCCTCGCCGGATCGCGCCGCATCGGCGGTGATGGCGGCGGCGCCTGGAGCGACATCAACACCTGCCGCGGCGGATATGTGATTGGGTGGCGAATAGCCGCCGGCCGCACAGTAGACCGGGTGCAATTCCTGTATCCGGACGGCTGGGCGCCTGTACAGGGAGGTAGTGCCGACTTTACGTCCAGGATCGCGTTAGCGGCAGGCGAGTACATCGTGCAAGTCAACTACCGCAGCGGCGGCAGCGTCGACAGCCTGAGCTTCAAGACCAGCAAGGGTAGAACCTTTGGCCCGTATGGCGGCGATGGCGGCAGCCCAGGCACCTACAACGTGACGCCCGGCGAAAAACTGGGCTGCGTGAAGGGACGCTCAGGCAAGTCCACCGATCAACTGGTCTTTTCATCGACGGGACCGCGCTAGTCTCTGACGCTGATGGTTTTTGCAGCAGGAAGCCACCAGCAACTTACAACTTACATCAATATTTTTTGGAACATACCTTCGCTTATGAACAAGATTACCCACAGCATGCGCCTGAGCAAAATCGCGGCAGCCTTGACGATGTCGCTCTGCCTGATGTCACCCGCACACGCCGATGAAACTGCAAAATCTTTTGCCGACATGTTGAAAGCCGTGCCGCTGATCCCGGCAGGATCATACGATTCGGAGATGCTGGCCAAGGTCACTACCGCCGTCAATTTCATCAAGCAACAAGACTTGCCGCAGGCGCAGTCGGCGATTAACGAAGCCTTGCAACTCGATGCACGTAACTCGCATCTGCATTTTTTGAATGGCTTTGTCTATCATCTGCAAGCACGGCAAGGCGATACGCAAAAAGCGGAAATGGCGCTCGAAGGCTACCAGCAAGCGCTGCGTATCGATCCGAGTAACTGGATCGCCAAGGAATTTTTGGGCCTGGCGTATATGGACCTGAAGCAGTTTGATAATGCCAAGCTGGCGTTCTCGGATGTGTTGTTGCTGACGCCGGAAAGCTCTGTATCGATTTACGGCTTGATGGTGTCGTCGTATCTGACTGGTGACGCACGTACAGCGTGTGCAATGGCGGATCAGTTTCAGAAGACGTCAATGTCAACGACCCCAAATCGTAGCTTCATTCGCTCCAGTGTTTCGGTCTATGCGTCGTGCGGAAATTTTTCGCAAGCCGACCGCATGCTAGATACCTTGAGCAAGTTCACCAACAGTGGGCCCGAGGTCGAACGTGTTGATCGACGACTGGCGCAATGGAAATCTTTTTATCTCAAGCAAGAGCAAACTGCCGCCAATACGAAAGCGCCTGCTGGCGGCATGATGAAAACAAGTTTGTCCGACTACCCGGTCAACGGCCGGCCTGAACAACTTGCACAGGCGTTTACGTCGTCTGCTCCCGCCTACAGACCGCCACCAAGACAAGAAGATCCCGTCGCTGATAACCAGGGATCTGCCGCTGAACCTTTAGCTGTACCAGTGGCGGCAACGCCTGTCGTTACAGCTGCCGCAGATGCGGCTGGCAACGGCCCGCGCATGCTGCTCATCGATGTCGTGCTGCTGTCGACACAGGAGCTGATGGCGACATCCAAAGGCATCAATCTGCTCAATGCATTGACGCTGCAACTCGGCTCGGGAACAAGTACACCAGCCTATTCACGCATCGTCACGTCGAACAGCCTCAACGGTGCAACACCAGATGTCAGCACTGCCATTACGCGCGCCGTGTCCATTCCGTCATTGACGTATTCATTAAATATTGCCAACGCTAACAACTCGGTGAATGAAGTGTTGGCACGGCCGACTCTGGCTGCAATCGAAGGCCTGCCTTCCGAATTTTTTTCCGGCACCAACCTTAGTGCGGGAATCGTCTCGCTCAGCACCCAGGGCGGCAGCACGATCGTGCCTTTGGACAAACGCTTTGGCATCAAGCTGTCTGTCACGCCGACATTCCTGCAGCAAGGACGGGTACAACTCAAGATCGAGGCGCAACGCACCGCGCTGAATGCAAGCTCCAATAATTCTAACGTCGCATATCAAATCGAAATTGGCGAGCTCACGGCGAACGCGAATGTAGTGATGAAACTCGGCGAAACCTTGGTATTGAGTGGATTGAGCGAGAAAACCAAAACCAGTACACGTGACGGTGTACCCGGGCTGCAGGATGTGCCGGTGGTGCAGTATCTGTTTTCGAACAAGAAGACGAATGATCTGCAAAGATCAGCGCTGATTTTGATCACGCCGCGAGCACCGATCCAGATTGCCGATGATGCCGCAAACGAAAGCCGTTCGATGGCACTGCGCATGAAAGAATTGCGTGAAAAGTTTGGCTTCGCCAACAACAATCCCGCCAATATCGAAGCGGTCATGACACAGCTTCAGTCGAACCAGTTCTTCCGCGAGTTTCGTCAAGGCGACGTCGCGATGGAACGTTGGGATCGCATGCGTACTACCGGCGATCGCCTGGAAGAAGCCCTGAGTTTTCTCTACTATTGAGTAGTCGAGCTGGATTGGTCGAGCTGCAATAAATAGTCGGTCTGCATATTGCAGCCGGTCCGCAACATCCTGATCATGCACGCCGCCTTGCCACCAGTCCTGATGGCAAGGCGGCGTAGTCATGTTGATTTAAGCATGCGCCAGTGCCACCGCTTTTTGACGATGCCGTCACAAGCGGAAGGCCATCCATATTGGCGCCCCCTTTGCGCATGATTCATGCATAGTGTCATGCGGCTCCGACGCGCCAATCAGCGCCAGTAGGCTCCTGCAGACCACCTTCAACCACGCTTTATTTCCCCCCAGTACAGTTTTCCTTGCTGCGAATTAACCCTGAGCGTAGAATTTTTTTAACTCAAGGTAATTAAATTTGCTCGCTGGCACTGACTAAGGGCTATATCCATGGACATGGTGGCAAACTTGAATAGCAGGCAGTCGCTACGCATGCGCCGCGCCCTGCTGCTGAGCGCCGTCGTGCTGGGAGCAACTTCCTTGTTCTGGGGTGTGTACTTCGTGGCCCAGGATAATTGGAGCATGTTCCCGATCAATCTGATCTCCATCATCGTTGCGGCAAGCACCGCCTTGCTGACGGCGAAGCGACACATACGCGCTGCCGCCATCGTCCTTTTTTGGTACGTCTATCTGGTGCTGTGCATATTTTGTGCATTGCTGGATATACCGACGCTGGAAGCACCGCGTTCCAATCACAATTATTTTTTGGTGATCGCGCTGTTCGCCTGGCTGGTGTTCAAGGGCGACAAACCGTGGCTCAGACACAGCCTGACGCTGGCCGCCCTGCTCGGCTTTATCTTTTTTTCCAGCACCACGTGGGCACTGAGCTCCAGCTATGCGCTGGGTGATGAGGTGCGGGTGGTCGGTACCTGGATACACAATATCATTGTGACCGTTCTTTTATGGACGCTGCTGTGGGTGATGCAAGCCAATCTGTCCGAGCGCAGCGTGATGGAATCCGACTTGCGCAAGGCGATGTCCGAGAATCAATTGGTGCTTTATTACCAGGCGCAAACCGGCGACGACGGCCGTATCGTCGGCGCGGAGGCGCTGCTGCGCTGGCAGCATCCGCTCAAAGGTCTGGTGCCACCGGCTGATTTCATCCCGCTGGCGGAACAGACCGGTTTGATCATGCCGATAGGGCATTGGGTATTGGGCGCGGCCTGTGCGCAGCTGATGCTCTGGGCAAAAAATCCAGCCACCGCGCACCTGAGTCTGGCGGTCAATGTCAGCGCACTACAATTCAAGCAGCCCGATTATGTGAGCCAGGTCATCTCGGTGCTGGACCGCTCGAACATCAACCCCGCACTACTCACACTTGAACTGACAGAAAGCATGCTGGTCAATGACGTCAACGACATCATCAGCAAGATGAATGCGCTCAAGGCCAAGGGCGTGCGGCTGTCACTGGACGACTTTGGCACCGGTTATTCGTCACTCAACTATCTGAAAAAATTGCCACTGGATCAGCTCAAGATAGACCAGTCGTTTGTGCGTGACATGCTGACCGACTCGCACGACGTGAACATCGTGCGCACCGTGGTGGAACTGGCGCACGGCATGAAGTTGCATGTGATCGCAGAAGGGGTTGAAACAGAAAGCCACCGGCAATTCCTGGCCGATCTGGGCTGCCATTCCTATCAAGGCTATTTGCTCAGCCGGCCCGTGCCGAATAGCGACTTTGAAGATGTGGTCCGGGCGCACAACGCTGCGGCTGACGCTATCGAGGAAGTCGCCTGCGAGGCGCTGCTGATAGCCAATAGTTAGCAAGCCTTATCGCGCGCTTTTGCTTTTTTTGGTAAGTACCTCAGAAGTTTTTTCTTCTATCTGCGGCATCATTGCGCGCACTGTTTCCATAAATAGTCGCAAGCGCGCCGGATAGTAGCGAGCATATGGATACACCAGATAAAAAGGCAGCGGCGATGCCCGCCACTCAGGCACCAGATGCAGCAATCGGCCCTTCTCGATATCATCCGCCACCAGCCACGCCGACACAAGACATGCGCCCAAACCCGACAAAGCGGCATTGCGTAGCGCATAGAGGCTATCCGTACTCATACGCGGTCGTACCGCAAAACGATGCGGTTGCCCGTCTGCCAGCCTATTGATCGCGACTTCATCACGATAAAAAGTACGCAGTGCCAGCCACGGCAAGTTCTGCAATTCTTCTACCGGCAAATCCGGGGCCTTGCCCTGCATGAGTGCAGGTGAGGCCACAACGATGCGCGGCAACTCGAAAAGCTTGATGGCGACCACTGATGGGTTATCGACCTCGCCCACCTGAATCGCACAATCTATGCCTTCGGCAATAAAATCCGGACGGCGATCATGCAATAACCATTCAACCGAGACACCCGGAAAGCGATTGAGGTAATCAACTAACGGTGCGATCAACTGGTCTTGACCAAGCGCATGCGGCACCAGCACGCGCAAAGTGCCTTCCGGTTCATCCTGCGTGCCGCGCAGGTCGGCCTCCATCGTCTTCCAGTTATCCAGCAAATCCTTGGCATGGGCGAAGCAGCGCTCGCCATCCTCGGTCAGCTTCATCACGTGCGTCGAGCGTTGCAGCAGACGCAAACCCAGTGTGCGCTCCAGTGTCTGCAGGCGTCGGCTGACTGTGGGCTGGCTGGTTTTCAGCTGCTCGGCGGCGGCCGACAGGCTGCCCGTTTCGACGATGCGCACGAAGGTTTCCATCAGCTCTATGCGGTCTACGCCGGGATTGCCGGATGGCTTATTGGCTTGCATATTCTCTTGTTTAACTAGCTTGGTCATGCGTTAAGCGTATAACAAATCTACGAACAAGGCCACTACCCAGCGTCGATTACCGAGAGGAGAATCCCATTCATCGTCAATACCGGGAATTCATCATGTTGGTTATTCAATCTGCAAATACAAGCATCTCCAAACCCGCGCTGCCGGCTTCGCTCATCCTGCTGCTGGCAAGCGCAGCCGGCTTGAGCGTGGCGTCGCTGTATTACAGCCAGCCCATGCTGGCAGTGCTGGGCGCGGATATTCATGCCAGCGATCGCATGATCGGGCTGGTACCCACGCTGACGCAACTGGGTTATGCGCTGGGCATTCTGTTGCTGGCACCTTTGGGCGATCGCTACGACAGGCGCACCATCATCCTGGTGAAAGCGAGTTTGCTGGCCTTGGCCCTGTTGTTCAGCGGGCTCGCGCCTAATGTCACGTGGCTGCTTGCGACCAGCCTGGTGATCGGACTGACTGCAACGATGGCACAGGACATCGTGCCTGCGGCGGCAACGCTGGCACCCAACCAGCATCGCGGCAAAATTGTCGGAACCGTGATGACAGGCTTGTTGCTCGGCATTCTGCTGTCGCGCGTGATCAGCGGCCTGGGCGCGGAAGAATTTGGCTGGCGCGCGGTCTATGTTGCCGCCGCCGTCAGCGTTGCCTTGGTGGTCGTTGCGATATGGCGTGGATTGCCGCGCTTCCAGCCCACTACGCAGTTGGGATATGGCGCGCTGCTCGGCTCCATGATTGAGCTGTGGCGCCGCCATGGCAAGTTGCGTCAGGCTGCATATGCACAAGGTTTGCTGGCGGTAGGCTTTAGCGCGTTCTGGTCGACCCTGGCGGTGATGTTGCATGGCGCGCCCTTCCATCTCGGCAGTGCTGCCGCTGGCGCATTCGGTCTGGCTGGTGCTGCCGGCGCGCTCGCCGCACCGCTGGCCGGCCGCCTTGCCGACAAGCGCGGCCCCGAACTGGTGACGCGTCTGGGTGCCGGCCTGGCGGCCATTTCGTTCGCTGCAATGTGGCTCGCACCGCTGATGCCGCCGCATGTGCAACTGGCCCTGATCGTGGTCAGCGCGATCGGCTTCGACTTTGGCATACAGGCGACCCTGGTCGCACATCAGACGGTCGTATTCGGTATCGACCCGGGTTCACGCAGTCGCCTGAATGCGCTGCTGTTCACCGGCATGTTTGTCGGCATGGCCAGCGGCGCCGCTTTGGGCAGCCTGATGTTGTCGCAATGGGGCTGGGCTGGTGTGGTGACGCTGGCAACGGTTTCTTCGTTGGGCGCATTGGCGGTGCGCATGCTGGGTAACCGCAAGCATTGAAGTTGCCGGTAGCCCACCTGCAGTGCTCATGCACGACTGAATGAAGTGAATGTCACTATGCGTTAGGATAGCGGCTGAACCCTTGCAGTCGATATCGCCGCCTGCCGAATGTCTGCTATTGGAAAATAGCGACATTCGTTTTTTTGCATACGCTGCCCTATTCTTACTACACAACACCATGACCACATTCAAACACATCGTTCTCTATACCGACACTGACGGCTTCGCAAAATTTCGCGAAGAAGCGATCGCCTTGCCGGGCGGTTCGCCCAAGGCCTTGCTGTCCGAACTCTTGCCGTCAAATGGCTTTCAGGTGCGGCAAAGTCCGCCAGGTGTGAGCAGCGATTTTCATTGCACGACCACGGCACAATGGCTGGTGGTATTAAACGGCGAAATGGAAATCGGTTTGCGCGATGGCACGGCGCGCATCTTCAGGGCCGGCGAACATTTCTTCTCGAATGATTTGTTGCCGGCAGGCGCAGAGTTTGACCATCAATTGCATGGCCACCGCAGTCGCGTGATTGGCGATACGCCGCTGCAAACCTTGTTTGTCCGGACCGGCAGCTGATAGTCAGCAGCGCCGGATCAAACTGATCACTCCATTTTCAGAGAGATTCATGCCCGATTTCGCACGCAGACGCGCAGTGGTACTCGCGACCATCGCCACTCCTTTTGCAGGTATCCATATGCCTGCCTTCGCCAGCAACCAACAGACCATTTCCGTCAATGCCACGCTGGCAAAACTGGAAGCATCGGCGAACGGGCGACTAGGGGTCGCCGCAATCGATACCGGCAAGCGCATGCGCGTGCAGTATCGCGCGGATGAGCGCTTTCCTTTTTGCAGCACCTTCAAGACCATTGTTGCCGCAGCCATCTTGAAGCAATCGGAATCCGATCACGGACTGCTGGATAAACGCCTGCATTACAACAAGGATGACATCACGCAATCAGGCTACGCACCGGTTACGCAAAAGCATATTGCCGACGGCATGACGATTGCAGAATTATGTGCCGCCACTTTGCAGTACAGCGACAACGCAGCCGTAAACTTCCTGATGAAGGAACTGGGCGGACCAGCGGCTGTCACCACTTATGCGCGTGCTATCGGCGACGATACCTTCCGTCTTGACCGCTGGGAACCGGAATTGAATTCCGCCATTCCTGGCGACGAGCGCGACACAACGACACCGGCAGCAATGGAACGGAGTTTGCAAAAATTGATGCTGGGCGACGCCCTGGCGTCGATGCAACGTGCACAACTGGTGGCCTGGCTCAAGGGAAACACGACCGGCGGCAAACGCATGCGGGCAGGTGTACCAACAGGCTGGCTCGTAGGCGACAAGACCGGCACCGGCTCGTACGGCACGACTAACGATGCCGGCGTGCTGTGGCCCGTGCACGGCGCACCCATCGTTGCCGTCATCTACTTTACGCAACATGACAAAGAGGCTAAGCCTCGCGACGACGTCATTGCCGCAGCCACGCGCGTCGTGGTCGGCGCATTCAGCTGACATCCTTTCAGCCCTTTGTTTATGCAACAGCTGTCGTTCCGGATTGACAGCTGTTGCCCTCCCTTCTTGTCCGTATCTACAATCTGCAACACATGATTGATAAATCTCGTGCGCGCCGTAATTCGGTCCGAAGTTTAGGCTTATAGTCATGTGCACCGGGGTTGCTGAATTCAAACGCTGACGGCCCCGGATAAAAAAGAAATCAAATAAAGACTATGGAGAAGACATGAGTAAACAAACGATTGCAATCGTCGGCCTGGGCAGAGTTGGTTCAGTCTTTCTGGCTGAATTGCTGCGCCGCCCCAACAAGGATATTGAAGTGGTCGCCGTGGCAGAGAATGGCGACACCAGCGGCAAGATCCTGGCCAAGTCGCAAGGCATCGCGGTCCTCGATACCGATGCCTTGATTGCAATGGGCGAAAAGATCGACATACTTTTCGACCTGACCGGCGTACCCGCAGTACGCAGGGATTTACGCGAAAAGCTGATGGCTGCCGATAATCGCCACACGATTATTGCGACCGAGACGA
>CAYOQL010000045.1:0-16208 GCA_964406085.1 uncultured Herminiimonas sp. | reverse complement strand
TAAAATCAGAGTGATAGGAGATCCGCAGTCGGTACACATTTGTTTGGTTGGACGTCCAGATACAGCTTGTACGCTTTCATTATCGCGTGAATGCCAACGATCTGTGCGTGCTCAACCAGATATTTATATATGCCGATGAAGAGTGAAGAATGAATATTCGGTTGCCAAGTAATAAACCAGTCTGTTGAAAATGGCAACATACCTTTAGGTGGGGAAACGCCACGCAACTCTTTATAGAGCTTTAATAAACGTTCGCGTGAAAGTGATGTTTCCGACTCCAGCAACTGCAACCTCGCGCCCAGATTAATCAATTCTATGGCGAGTTGAATCTCTTGGGACTCTGTCACAACACTTTTCTTGGCCATATTCGCGCTCTTCAGAAGACTTACAGCAATTTGATCGATTGGGCTACGACTGCACTATTTACTTTAAGCTATTTGCTCAACGGCTTGGCCAGCCATCAAGATCGCGGCATGTGAGTGCGCCAGTGAACGGTCTTTATTGTAATTGGTCAGCATTCCAAGGATGGCGCCATCGTCGAATCGAAATCGGGCCAACATCATGTTAGCTCCTGCCAATTTCAAAATTTGAGCATTGTTCATGCCTTCGATCAAATCAGCAATTTCGGTGCTGATACCCAGGCGGAAGATTGCAGTTGCCTTGTCGGCACGGATCATTTGTTGGGCCAGCATCAGGTAGCCAAGATTAGCGTCGCGAATTTCTGCAATGATGTCGTTGTTTGTCATGTGAATCCCCTTACCTGTGAATGTCTGTGGCCACATTTGTGAGCCAGTGAATGCATTCTGATTCGGGAAACAATTGCCTGAAATAGGCACTACTCGGTATTTTTATACAGAGAAGACGACAATACGCCGGTAGGCGTTTGTCCTACAAACGTCGACCAGCATACGATACACTCAACATGAAATTGAGCGGAGAACGGCTTGTGTATTACTTCTGAGCATTTATTGCCAACTCAAAAGTTTTTTCCAAAAACGGCTTGGAGGAATAATTTTTATGTATTTTTACTAACTAAAACTCTTAAAAATATTTAATGAAAAGGCAGTGAAACCATTTTTTCCCAGCCTCTTGTATCTTTAACGGCACGCTTTTGCAGAACTTTAGGGTTCGAACAAAATAAATTTAAAATATTTTTATCCCGTTATCTAACTTCTATAACGGTCAGCATTCCAGGAACTTTAGGGTTAAGCCAAAATAATTTCATTTATTTGCATACTTTCTGTTCGTAGCCCCTCATCGCTCGATTTATTCTCGTGCAAACGCATGATGCTCAGAAAATGTATCCAGGTTATGTGTGGCTTGTATCGAAGCCGATACATACCAAGAAACCTTGAGCCTCAGCGAGCACCGACAGTGGTTGCGAATTCAGAAATTGAAAATTAATTAACAGAATTGAAACTCCGTATTTTTATGGTAGTAACGACCTTCTTCTGATCGTCATTGTGGATTTCACACTTCAATAAACGGATGCCAAAATGAGCGACAAAATCTGCTATTGTGAGATCGGATATCCCATCCTCAACCTAAAGGAGACTCTTATGGATTTGGTAGAAAAATTCGACGCCAAAGGAAAAACAGGGGCTGGTTACCATGTAGAAGTTTTTCAAACCCCGGTAGAAACAACGGACGAAGGAACGCCAGGCAGCAAAACCTACAAGCTCGCAGATGGGCGCGCATTGGACCCTCTCTCCGATGCCAAATTCAAAATCGTTCAGACAGGTGAAAAAATATATCGGGTATAGCCGTCAGTCGCCCAAGCTTCAATCGGAAAAATTTGACGCATTTACATGGATCCAAATAAAAAGCCCGCAATCATTTGCGGGCTTTTTTATGCGTGGAACTGATAAATCCAGTCCATTTATGATCGTCTTCAGAAGTATTGTTGAACGATCTCACCAAAGGCGGCTTCGGCTGACATGCCACCCTTCATCAGCTTGCTGATGTCTTGTGAGTATTCGCGAATACCTTCGGGCAGTTTTTGGATATTGTTTTTGAAGTACTCATATTTCTGAATATCGATCAAATCCCCTACCTTGGCGGCGGCAGGGCTGCTACCGGCACTACTACGCGAGCTAACGCGGGCGGTGCGCGTACCGACAGTCTTTTTGGTACCGACACCAGCAATCGCGGCTCTAATCTGTTCCAGCGTCAAAACAGGGGTCGCATTGCTGCCGGCGAATTCATCCTCTTCCGGATGCGTCAAATGATGGTTGCCATTGAAGGCCATTTTTTTATCAAAGGTGTTAATGACTTGATAGTTCGGCTTTTCCCCACTACTCAAACTGAATTGCACGCGTTCCCCATAGGACGTCATTTGTGCGACTACACCGTTCAAATATTCCACAGCCAGCGTATCCATGCTGCCGTTCCAGCGTTTACTTCTTTTCGTGTTCAAAATGCGTTGTTCCAGTAAAAGTGACTTGGTCCAATTCGACCAAAGAAAAAAGCCCTTGATTTTCATCAAGGGCTTCTAATCTTTTGGAGGAGGCGGTGGGAGTCGAACCCACGATACAGGTTTAAGCCCGTATGCTTCCTTAGCAGGGAAGTGCCTTCGACCACTCGGCCACGCCTCCACATTACTTCAGTAGCTTCACACTGCCCGCTACTGCAAGGTTCAGTATCATAGCTTTTCAGGCATGTCTGGTCAACCACACTGTGCCATCAAAATATGACTTAATTGTTTTTTTCCAGATCAAAGGTCTTGTGCAATGCGCGCACTGCCAGTTCCATGTATTTTTCATCGATCAAAACGGATATCTTGATTTCAGAAGTCGAGATCATCTGAATATTGATGCCCTCTTCCGACAAGGTACGGAACATCTGCGAAGCGATGCCAACGTGGCTGCGCATGCCGACACCAACGACTGATACTTTCGATACCTTCGTGTCGCCTTGAATGCTGGCTGCTCCGATATGTGCCTTGACGCTGTCATTCAATACATCGACCGCCTTTGCATACTCGCTGCGCGGCACAGTGAAGGTAAAATCAGTTTTGCCATCGACTGATTGATTTTGAATAATCATGTCGACTTCAACATTTGCTGCGGCAATCGGGCCGAGAATTTGGTAGGCAATACCCGGACGATCAGGCACACCCAACACAGTGATCTTCGCTTCATCGCGATTGAATGCAATACCGGTGATAGCGGCTTGTTCCATATTTGTATCTTCCTCAAACGAAATCAGGGTGCCGGATTTTGCTTCTTCTTCCAGCGACATCAAAGGGTCGGTCAACGACGACAATACGCGCGTCGGCATCTTGTAGTTGCCGGCAAATTCGACGGAGCGTATCTGCAGCACTTTCGAACCGAGCGACGCCATCTCGAGCATCTCTTCAAACGTAACAGTATTCAGGCGACGCGCTTCTGACACGACGCGCGGATCGGTCGTGTACACGCCGTCGACGTCAGTGTAGATCAGGCATTCCTGTGCCTGCAGCGCGACTGCCACTGCAACAGCCGAAGTATCCGAACCGCCGCGTCCCAGCGTCGCGATATTACCGTCATCGTCGACCCCCTGGAAACCGGTAATAATGACAATGCGGCCCGCATCCAGATCTTTTTTGACCTTTACGTCATCGATCGATTGAATGCGCGCTTTGGTAAAAGCCGAGTCGGTCTTGATCGCAACCTGCCAACCTGCATAGGACACCGCTTCCTTGCCGATAGCTTGCAAGGCCATGGCCAGCAAGGCAACGGAAACCTGCTCACCAGTTGAGGCCAGCATATCGAGTTCGCGCGGATTCGGTTGCGGCATCAACTCTTTGGCCAAACCGATCAAACGATTCGTTTCGCCAGACATGGCCGACGGTACTACAACGATTTGATAACCAGCGTCATGCCATTTGGCAACGCGTTTGGCGACATTCTTGATGCGCTCGGTAGAGCCCATCGACGTGCCGCCGTATTTGTGAACGATTAAAGCCATAAGGATAGAAAAACGCTCTTGAAAAAAGAAGTAAGCCGGAAAAATTAACCCACGACTTTACAGCTTGCGGCGCAGAATGACAAGGCCGACAAGGCTTCCAGCCACTTTCTGCTTATCAAAGTAACCAAAAAATACTGGCAGACGGTGTTGTCGCTAATCGAATTGCCAGCGAAATTGGATATTCGGACCGGCTTCGCTACTGATTTGGTGGCAATCCATGCCGATTCCTGCCGCGAACAATAATTGCTTGTTAGCGAAGACCAACGGCAGGCGTTCGCGCTCCCATGCGGGAACATCGCAAGCCTGATAATGGTATTTCAGGCTTTTGGTAGGACGGTTCCATGCCGGCTTCAAACGCTCGCCACCGCTACGCAATTGAAGCGTCAAAGGTTGTGAACGCAACCAGTCGGCAGCTATGCCCTGCTCTGCAGCTTCAAAATATAGGGTGCCCCCGAACTCCGGAAAATGAATCGCAGCTTCGCCCTTCCATTCAAAAGGTAACGGTGGCTGCTCCAATGTTTCAGGGTCCAGCTTCGGCGTAATGAAGACGCGGTCGCGATGCCGGCGAATATGACAATCCGCATGCGTCACACACAATTGGGCATCGTGTTTGGCCTCTAGCAGTTGCGACCGCATTTCATTGAGCCAGGATGTCGATGGCATGCGTACCCCGCGTACGCCAAACCAGTAGCGCAACATGTTATCGATGCGATCAGCGCTAAAATTTTTCAGCTTGGTGATATCCAGGCATTCGCCATCCAGACAGACCTTCAAATCCTGCGCAGCCAGCTCGACCAGCAAGCGCTGCGCCGATTGCGCATGCTGCGCAGTGCGGGCGAAGCGCTGCTGGAAGCCAGGGAAATGTTGTGCCAGCGTCGGCATCACCTGATGGCGCAAGGCATTGCGCGCGTAGCGCGGATCCATATTGGATTCATCTTCTACAAAAGCGATTGCATTCTGGGCGACGACTTTTTCCAAATCGGCACGCGTCAGTTGCAGCAACGGCCGGCCCATCAGCAAAGTCGCATCACCAAGTAAATCTGCGGCGTGGTTGGCGCTATCCATTCCCGATAACCCTGCTACACCGCAACCGCGCAACAATTGCAGCAGTACGGTTTCTGCCTGATCGTCCTGATGGTGCGCAGTCAGCAATAAAGGTACATCATGCGCGCGACACATTTCACCCAAGGCCGCATAGCGACTATGGCGCGCGGCTTCCTCGACACCGCTCTTTTCCTGATTCGCGATTTGCACACACCGCACATCAAATACCACGTTCAAACTGGCGCATTGCTGTTGGCAATGCGCCAGCCATTGATCGGCATTCGGACTCAATCCATGATGCACATGGAAAGCAAACAATTCGAGTTCATGCTGCGCTGCATACGCATGCAATAGATGCAGCAAGGCGGCCGAATCCAGCCCGCCGCTGTATGCAACGGCGACCTTTTTTGCAGCAGGTCCGGAAAGAGAAACGCGCGTCCGGATTTCCCCTAACGCGCGTTCACATTCACTTTGCGTTGCCGCAATGTCTTTAGTGGTCAAGGCTCATTCCGGTGTGGTGATCTCTTTGAATTTACCGTAGCTCATCAATTTTTCATGACGTGCCGCCAGCAGATCCTTGGTTTTCATACCCTGGAATTGACGTACGGTATCCGCCAATGCACGTTTGACCAACGCTGCCATCTGTTTGGGATCGCGATGCGCGCCGCCCAGTGGTTCATTGATGATCTTGTCGATCAAGCCCATCGCCTTCAGGCGATGCGCAGTCAGGCCCAAGGCTTCTGCCGCATCGGATGCGCGCTCTGCGGATTTCCACAAAATCGATGCGCAACCTTCTGGCGAAATCACCGAATACGTCGAGTATTGCAACATCAGCACCGCATCGCCAACTGCAATCGCCAACGCACCGCCGGAGCCGCCTTCGCCGATGATGGTTGCAATCAGCGGCACTTTGAGTTCTGCCATTACGTAAAGATTGTGACCGATGGCTTCCGACTGGCCACGCTCTTCTGCATCGATGCCAGGGAATGCGCCTGGCGTATCCACAAAGGTGAATACCGGCAAACCGAATTTTTCCGCCAGCTTCATCAGACGCATCGCCTTGCGGTAGCCCTCTGGTTTCGGCATACCGAAATTACGCAAGCTGCGTTCTTTGGTATCGCGACCTTTTTGATGGCCAATGACCATGCACGGCATGCCGTTAAAACGCGCCAGACCGCCTACGATAGACAAATCGTCCGCATAGCTGCGATCGCCATGCAATTCATGGAAGTCGGTAAAAATTTCATTCACATAGTCCATTGTGTAGGGACGTTGAGGATGACGTGCAATCTGCGACACTTGCCATGGCGTGAGCTTGGCATAGATATCCTTGGTCAGTTGCTGGCTCTTCTTCGACAGGCGATCGATCTCTTCCGAGATATCGACTGCAGAATCATCTTGCACAAAGCGCAGCTCTTCAATCTTGGAATCGAGTTCTGCAATCGGCTGTTCAAAGCCCAGGAAAGTCGTTTTACTCATCGTGCCTCCTTCTGATCAACACGAGGTGGATTTCGTATATGTTTAATTTGTTGCCGGTACTGCGTCAAGACTGCGCCACAGATACCAGGTTGCCACTGTGCGATACGGCTCCCAATTCGCGGCCACTTCGCGCGCGTCACTACGGGAAACCGGCTCGCCCGAAAAGTAGTTGCGGCTTATTCCAGCCAGCAAACCAAGATCGTCCAACGGCAATATATTCGGCCGGAGCAGATTAAATATCAAAAACATCTCCGCTGTCCAGCGTCCGATGCCACGAATTTGAATCAAATCGGCAATAACGTCTTCATCCGCCATCTCGGCCCACTTGTCACAATTGACACGTTTTGCCTTGAAATGATCGGCCAGATCGAGAATGTACTCTGATTTTCGCTTGGACAAACCACAGCCGGCGAGCTTGTCGCCAGCCTTGATTACCTGCGCCGGCGTGCATTTTGGACACACTTCGAGGAATCGTTGCCAGACGCTATCCGCGGATTTTACAGAAATCTGCTGGCTGATGATGGAGCGCGCCAGCGTCGAAAAAGGTTCGTTGCGGCCGACCAGATGCAAGTCGCCAAACTGGGGAATCAGCTTGCGCATGATGCGGTCGCGCTTCATCAGCTCGGCCTTCGCTTCCTCCCAGTAAACTGGCAGGAGTCGCATCTCATCAGCGGCAATCATCTTTACCATCCAGCTTAAGCCCTTCGCCATTCGGTCAAACCGCCAGATTTATCTTCAAGAATGATGCCCTTTTCCAGCAAGCCCGCACGGATGCGATCAGCCTCGGCAAAATTCTTTTCTTTTTTTGCATGTACGCGTGCGGCAATTTGTTCGGTAACAAATGTTTCCAGATCGCCACCGTCTTCTGTACTTGCCAATCCGGCATGCAAAAATTCCTGCGGCGGGCGCTGCAAAAGACCGACTATACCAGCGAGTTTGACTAACTGGCGCGCCAATGCGGCGGATTTATTTTTATTGATTTCATTTGCCAATTCAAACAAAACGGCAATTGCCAACGGCGTATTGAAGTCATCATTCATCGCATCTGCAAAGCGCAATGCGTGGGCTTCCGTCATATCCACAGGCAGATCGTCAGGCGCCACTTCTTTCAACGCCGTGTACATCCGCATCAACGCATTGCGTGCATCATCCAGGTGTGCATCGGAATAATTCAACTGGCTACGGTAATGCGCACGCAGGATAAAGAAGCGCACCACTTCGTGATCAAATTTTTCCAGCACTTCGCGTATCGTGAAAAAATTGCCCAGCGACTTGGACATTTTTTCATTGTCGACGCGCACGAAACCGTTATGCATCCAATAGTTGACGAACGTATGCTTGCTCGCCCCTTCTGATTGCGCAATTTCATTTTCGTGATGAGGGAATTGCAAATCTGCACCGCCACCATGAATGTCGAATTGTTCACCCAGTAAATCGCAGGCCATCGCCGAGCATTCTATATGCCAGCCGGGACGACCACTCCCCCATTTGGATGACCACTTGACTTCTTCGGGCTCGGATTCTTTCGATGACTTCCACAACACGAAGTCCAGCGGATCGCGTTTCCCGGTATTTACATCGACGCGTTCACCGGCGCGCAAATCGTCCAGCGACTTGCCCGACAGCTTGCCGTAACCGGCAAAATCACGCACCGAATAATTGACATCACCATCCGATGATTTATAAGCGAGGCCGTTGCGCTCCAGCGTTTCAATCAAGCCCAGCATTTGCGGTACGTAGTTGGTTGCGCGCGGTTCGTAATCCGGCTTTTGCACGCCAAGTGCGGTAGCGTCTTCATCCATTGCATCGATAAAACGTTGCGTCAGTGTTGAAATCGACTCGCCATTTTCCGCTGCACGCTTGATGATCTTGTCATCAATATCAGTAATATTGCGAACGTAAGTCACTTCGTACCCTGAAGTGCGCAACCAACGTTGGACCAGATCGAATACCACCATGACGCGCGCGTGTCCGATGTGACAATAGTCGTACACCGTCATGCCGCACACGTACATCCGGACTTTGCCCGGATCAATCGGAGTAAACAACTGTTTTTCACGCGCCAGCGTGTTGTAGATCTTCAGGGCACTCATGAATGGTTGTCTGTTTTGGCCAGGAATTTGCTGCAAGATTTTTGTTGCCAGGCTTTATACATCCGGCCTACAACTCGTATCTGCAAATCCAGGCGCTGAGGCGACTATGTCGCCAAAACACTTTGTCATACTTCTTTTTGATAAAATGCACGTTTTTGCGGCAGTATAGCATTGATGAAATGCTCTACTGCTGACTTGAATTCCGTTTGATTTTTGCCACCTTGTATTCCGCACGTTGTCGATTAAATCGACTCAAATTCCACTATGCCACGCTTTTCGCAAGGGGGAAATGAATCATCAATTTGATAACTGCACTCCAACGGATGCCTAACTTGCGAGCGGGACGGCATAATATGACAGTGTCGGCATTCGTGCAACTGCAGTATCGCGCGCGCAGTGTCTTCGGAATCACGCAAGACAAATCAGATTTCGACAGCATGTTTTCATGAACATATGTCGATAATTATCCGCACAACAGCTATCAATGAAGGAAGTAAAAATGAAATTTTCCCGCCGTCATGCCCTGACACTGCTTGCTGCGCTCTCGCTTTCTACTGCGTTCCAACTGGCACATGCAGCAGATGCAGCACCTCACGTGGTATTGAAAACAAATCTGGGTGATATCGAGCTGGAATTGAATCCTGAGAAGGCTCCTAAATCGGTCGAAAACTTTTTGCAATACGTTAAAAGCGGCCAGTACGATGGCACCATTTTTCACCGCGTAATAGGCAACTTCATGATTCAGGGTGGCGGCTTTGACAAAAACATGCGTGAGAAACCAACGCGCGCACCGATTCGCAATGAAGCGCAAAACGGTTTGAAAAACGATACTTACACCATTGCGATGGCTCGCACCGGCGATCCACATTCCGCAACCGCGCAGTTCTTTATCAACACGAAAAACAACAACATGTTGAATTATCCGGGCGTAGATGGCTGGGGATATGCCGTATTCGGTAAAGTCACCAAAGGAACGGAAGTCGTCGACAAGATCAAGCAAGTAAGCACCGGTAGTCGCGGCCCTTATCAGGATGTGCCAATGCAGGCTGTCGTGATCGAATCCGCCACCATAACAAAATAATCACTCAATAAATTACGTATCATTGTTCGCTTCACTCACTTAGCTTCACTTAGTCAGTTTCACTTTACCTAGTTCAAGGAATAATATGGCAGTCATCCTCACCACCAACCACGGCAAAATCACCATCGAACTCGACGCAGAAAAAGCGCCCAAGACGGTTGAAAACTTTTTGGCCTACGTTAACTCCGGCCACTACGCCGGCACCATTTTCCACCGCGTGATCGACGGCTTCATGATCCAGGGCGGCGGTTTCGAGCCAGGCATGAAACAAAAGCCAACCAACGCTACTGTTGAAAACGAAGCCAAGAATGGCCTCAAGAACGACCTCTACACTTTGGCAATGGCGCGCACTTCGGACCCGCACTCGGCATCTGCCCAATTTTTCATCAATATCAACAACAACACTTTCCTCGACTATCCAGGCCAAGACGGCTGGGGTTACTGCGTATTCGGCAAAGTTACAGATGGCACCGATGTCGTCGAAAAAATCAAGTCGGTCAAAACTTCACGCAGTGGCATGTTTGCTGACGTGCCGGTAGAAGATGTCATCATCGAAAAAGCAGAAGTCATCTAATCATTACTTCTGACGCCGCATCATTTTCGACGCAAGATATGACCATTTCATCCTCTGCTTCGAACGAACAAGCGCAGCCACTGCAGGCTGCGCTTTTTGTTTCTGACCTGCATTTGCAGGCTGCAATGCCGCGAACGACCGAGGCATTTTTCAACTTCCTGCGTACCCAAGCAACAAAAACGCAACGGCTTTATTTGCTGGGCGATATTTTTGAAGCGTGGGCAGGAGATGACGACATAGCCGATGCATACAACCGACAAGTCGTAGCGGAGCTCAGGAATCTCAGTGACCGTGGTATTGAGGTCTTCTGGATTGCCGGCAATCGCGACTTTCTGGTAGGCGAGCAATTCGCAAAGAGCTGCAATCTCACGCTGCTACCCGATCCCTTTGTGACAACGATAGCCGATCGCGTGCTGGTGCTCACGCATGGCGATGCCTATTGCACCGACGACCCGGCTTATATGCAGTTTCGTGCGCAGGTAAGAGATGTTGAATGGCAAAGGAATTTTCTCAACTTGCCGCTGATGCAACGCAAAACCATCATCGAAAATCTGCGTACCGGCAGTCGTGCCGCTCAGCGCGACAAGTCTTACGACATCATGGATGTCAACAGTGAAGCCATTGCCAGCTTATTCGCGCAAACGGCAACAGCAACCATGATCCACGGCCATACTCACAGGCCGGCGCGGCACGACTATCAGGAAAATGGCGAGACCCGTGTGCGCTATGTCTTATCGGACTGGGATCTGGATGGGGCTGAACCGCGCGGAGATTGGCTCGCGCTGGATGCGACAGGAACAATACGTCGCTTTGATCTGCACGGCGTTGAAATCGGCAATTAAAAGACATTCTTCCGTCATCGATCAAGCGACTGCTCACAGCCATTCAATAACCATGAGCAGCGCATCCATGCGGCTTTATTCAAACTGCTTTTTGAATTGCTGAAACTGTTCTGATAACGTAGTAACTTGCTGCCGCAAAGCGCTGACTTCTTCTTCAAGCTGAGTAATTCGATCTTGCCGACTCACATGAGTTGAAGTGCCGGTAAACGCTAACGCTTCGCTCGACTCAGAAAAAACCTCGCCTGATAACAAGGGGGCATAACGCGCCTCCTTGGTTCCTGGCGTACGCGGCAGCCGCGCTACCAGCGGCGGATATTTATCCATCAGAAACTGCAACCCTGCCTCTACATCGACAATCGAGGGAAATTCATGCAGACGGCCGGAACGGGTGCGGATTTCTCCGGCAGTCTGTATGCCGCGCAGCATAAGAATGGTTAACACCGCCAGCTTGTCCTGTTCCAGCGACCACTTCACACGCAAGCGATGTTGATACTTGCTGACGCGTGCACCAGCCTGATTAACCTCGGCAACGTATTTCTCATCCATCAACCGCTGCAGAATTGCCTGCACATCCAATTCGCTGAGGGACATGACAGGATCGCGACTGGTTAATTGATTGCAGCCGTTCGTCAGCGCATTCAGCGACATCGGATAACTGTCCGGCGTCAGCGCTTCTTTTTCAGCCAGTACTGCCAGCACGCGGATTTCTCCCGCATCCAACAGGAATAGCTCACTGCCTGTCTGTTCCATCGATACAGAATTGCTTACATCATCATTCATGTAGAGTACTTATTCAGTAATTGTTATTCGACCAGCTTGTTCATTTCGTCCGGATCGAATTTTTCTGTGGCAAGCAAGGTTTCGCAATCAATACCGGCGCATTTCAAAGCGGCCAGAATTCTTTCGATCTGATGTTCCTGCGTCGCGGCATTATCAATCAAACCGTGCAGGGCCTTGGATAAGGGATCATCGCCATTCGGTGTCACGCCATATGCTGCAAACATCCGCGCAGCTGCTTCATCTCGCGCATTGTCTTTCAGGATGATGCGCGCCGGATTGCCTACTGCGGTGGCACCCGCAGGCACTTCCTTCACGACCACGGCATTCGATCCGATCTTGGCGCCTTCGCCAACCGTAAATGCACCCAGCACCTGAGCGCCAGCGCCGATGATGACACCGTTGCCCAACGTAGGATGGCGCTTTGCGCCCTTGCTGAGCGAAGTCCCGCCCAGGGTTACGCCCTGATAAATAGTGCAGTCGTCGCCAACCTCGGCTGTTTCACCGATCACCACGCCAAAACCGTGGTCTATAAAAACCCGGCGACCGATTTTTGCACCGGGATGAATTTCAATTCCGGTCAACCAGCGTGCAATATGCGAGGTAAACCGTCCCAGCCACTTCAAATCATTGCGCCAGAACCAGTTCGCCCAGCGTTGCATGACGATGGCATGCAAGCCTGGATAGCAGGTTATGACTTCCCATTCACTGCGCGCCGCGGGATCGCGGACAATGATATTGGCGATATCTTCTCGAATACGACTAAACATGGAATATGGATATGCGAAAAATACTGAAGCGACAATATTAGCCTGTTATAGCAAGTCATGATGGACGCTGAATAAGCTTCCATCATGACTTGTACGGCTTTTCTGCTATTGATTGATGGACGACTGCAGGACATCCATCGCGTTTATGACATCGCGGCTTAAGAACCGGTGGCGATACGCTGCCTGCGTGCTTCATACAGGCAAACGCCGGAAGCCACAGATACATTCAAGCTTTCCACCGAACCAAACATGGGGATGCCTACCAGCACATCACAGGTTTCGCGGGTCAGGCGCCGCATGCCCTCACCCTCCGAGCCCATGATCAATGCCGCTGGGCCGGAAAAATCGGCTTCATACAACCCTTTTTCAGAATCGTCGGTGGTGCCGATCAACAGGATGTCGCGCTCCTTGAGCTCGCGCAGGGTACGCGCCAGGTTCGTTACTGTAATGTAAGGAACCGTATCCGCCGCACCACTGGCAACCTTGGCTGCTGTCGCATTCAACCCTACAGCTCGGTCTTTAGGAGCAATCACCGCGTGCGCACCGGCACCATCCGCCACGCGCAGGCACGCTCCCAAATTATGCGGGTCGGTAATGCCGTCAAGCACCAGCAGCAAAGGCGGTCCGTCGACTGCATCCAGCAACTCATCCAGATTGCGTGCCAGTGACAGCTCGCCGGCCTTGGCCACGACACCTTGGTGACGACGCGTGCCGACGATGCTGCTCAGACGTGCATCATCTGCTGAAATAATTCTTACCTTGGAAGCTTCGGCAGCACGTATCAAATCCTTCATGCGCTGATCGTGACGACTGGCGTCAATATAAATTTCTTCTACCGAAGAGGCTTCATGACGCAAACGCGCTGTCACGGCATGAAAGCCGAAAATCATCTTGCTCTTCATTTTTATCGTTTCTTCTTGCTTGGTTTGGTTGCCGGTGGACGCTGCTTGTTTGGCGTCGCTGGCGCACGTTTGGCTTTGGTTTTTTTGGCAGGCGGCGCGCTAGCGGTGCTGGCGCCGGTTTTCACCGCACTCTTTTTCGCACTCTTGCCTGCGACACCTTTTTGTTCCGCTTTTTGCGTACGTTGCAGGTGCTCATTATCGGCACGACGGGCTTCATTCTTCAAGACCGTACGGATACCAGGCTCTGTAACCAGGCGCAGATCGATTTTGCGTGCATCCAGATCGACACGACTGACCTGAACCGTCACCCTATCGGTCAACTGATATCGAATGCCTGTGCGCTCGCCACGCAACTCGTGACGTGCTTCATCGAACTTGAAGTGATCGGCACCCAGCTCAGTCACATGTACCATGCCTTCGATGAACAGCGAATCCAGCTGCACGAAAATACCAAAGGTTGCCACACCGGAAATCACGCCCGTGAATTCTTCGCCCAGCTTGTCGCGTATGAAGTAGCACTTGAGCCAGGCTTCTACGTCGCGCGACGCTTCGTCGGCACGCCGCTCATTGGCGGAGCAATGGATGCCCAGTGCTTCCCAGATCGCCAGATCGCCTTCAGCCTTTTGCTTGCCTTCGGCTTTATCTTGCGCGTGCTTCTTGCGCGCCGCAGGCGACAACATCGTGTTCAACACGCTGGTATCTATGCCCTTGGGCGTATAACGCTTGCCTTGCAAAATCGCCTTGATCGCACGATGCGTCAGCAAATCCGGATAGCGACGAATCGGGCTGGTGAAATGAGCATAAGCCTCATACGACAAGCCAAAGTGACCGATATTTTCAGGACTGTAAACAGCTTGCTGCATCGAACGCAGCAACATCGTTTGCAGCAGCAATGCATCGGGACGCGTCTTGATCTTCGGCATCAACTCGGCGTAATCCGATGCGCTAGGCTTGTCGCCGCCGCCCAGATTCAAGCCGACTTGCTTCAGGAAAGTACGCACCTGATTCAATTTTTCCTTGGTCGGCAACGCGTGCACGCGATACAGACTTGGATGCTTGTGACGCTCCAGCAAATCAGCAGCACACACGTTGGCGGCCAGCATGCACTCTTCAATCAGCTTGTGCGCTTCGTTACGCGTGCGCGGCAGAATTTGTTCAATCTTGCCGACTTCGTTGCAAACAATGTAGGTTTCTGTCGTTTCGAAATCAATCGCACCGCGCGCGTGACGCGCTTGCAGCAAGGCTTGATATACGCCGTGCAGGTTCAACAGATGCGGCACCAGCGCCGGGCGCTTCGCAGCTTCTATGCCTTTGGTATTACCAAGGATGGCGGCAACCTCGGTGTACGTCAGACGTGCGGCGGAATGAATCACTGCTGGATAAAACTGGTAAGCCTTGATTTCACCTTTAGCCGTGATCACTGCATCGCACACCAGAGTCAAACGATCGACACCAGGATTCAACGAACACAAGCCATTCGATAATTTTTCCGGCAGCATGGGAATCACGCGACGCGGAAAATATACTGAAGTGCTGCGTTCCAGCGCATCGACATCCAGCGCTTCATTTGGTTTGACATAGTTGCTGACGTCAGCAATGGCAACGATCAGACGGAAGCCATCCGCCTTACCGATTTTGCATGGCTCGCAATAAACTGCATCGTCAAAGTCACGCGCATCTTCGCCGTCGATAGTCACCAACGGTACATCACGCAAATCGACGCGATCGTTTATATCGATAGCGCGGACTTCACTTGGCAACTTGGCTGCGGCTTTTTTTGCTTCTTCTGAAAATTCATGCGGCACACCATACTTGCGCACGGCGATTTCGATTTCCATACCTGGATCATCGATGTCACCAAGCACTTCGACGATCTTGCCTACAGGCTGACTAAAACGCGAAGGCTGCTCTGTGAGTTCTACGCTCACGACCTGACCGGTTTTTGCCTTGCCTGGCGAACCTGCAAGTATGATGTCCTGGCCGATGCGCTTGTCTTCGGGTGCGACTACCCATATGCCGTTTTCATTCAGCAAACGACCGATCACATGCGTGTTCGCACGGGACACAACTTCAACGATGGTGCCCTCAGGACGACCACGTCTGTCGGTACCGATGATGCGTGCTTGTACACGATCACCGTGCAGGACTTTCTGCATTTCTTTTTCTGGCAGAAAGATGTCCGCACTGGCGTCATCAGGAATCAGGAAACCGAAGCCATCGCGATGACTGCTGACGCGGCCTTCAATAAAATTGGACGAGTTCGCGAGTTGATAATTACCGGAACGATCCGGCTTGATCTGGCCGTCGCGCTCCATGGCGTTCAGGCGGCGCATGAGGCCGTCCATCTCGTCAGGCTTTACGCCGAGTGCGGTGGCAAGGGATGGCGCATCGTGCGACGTGGTCGCTGTGCGTAAAATGCCGAGAATTTCCTCGCGGCTGGGAATGGTATAAGAGTATTGGCTCAAAAGCTGTTTCAGTTAATTGTTATTGGAACGGGAGTCAGTGTAACGGACGGTGACGATGTTTGCACAATAAGTCAGCAATCATGCAAATTCATTGCATTCGATGATTGACTTTCAAATGTTTTCCGCTATACTGCTGATCTTTCTGTAGGCCCACGTGGCGGAATTGGTAGACGCGCATGGTTCAGGTCCATGTGCCGCAAGGTGTGGGGGTTCGAGTCCCTCCGTGGGCACCA
>CAYOQL010000044.1:0-16891 GCA_964406085.1 uncultured Herminiimonas sp. | reverse complement strand
GAATAGGGCCACAGAGACGAGCGTATTAAGTTACGGTGAAACGCGGTAACCTCCACCTGGAGCAATTTCAAATAGGCACGCGTTGACGTTGCTCGCGGAGCGTGCGGGTAGAAAGCTTGAGCCGTGGAGTAATTCACGGCCTAGAGGAATGGTTGTCATAGCGCACGGGCTTGCTCGTGCGCCGTAACAGAATCCGGCCTATCGGCTTGCTTCAACTGTATTCAAAGGCGGTGCGCAAACTATTGCGCGCTGCTTTTTTCTTTGTGGAGCTTGTTTTGAATGGCTATCATTGAATGAACACAGGCCAATCGTCGCAATCAGACAATGGAATTCCGGCGGCGCACGGTTCAAGTCTTCTACTGATTGGAAACTTCAATCAGGTTAGAGTCCGGATCGCGGATGTAGAGCGACATGATGGGGCCGGTTGCGCCGGTGCGGCGGATCGGGCCTTCCAGTATTGCGATATTGCAGGCAGCAAAATGTGCGGCGACTGTATCCAAAGGTACTGAGGTAAGGAAGCAAAGATCGGCAGAACCCGGCGTCGGTCGTTCGGCTTTGGGTTCAAATTCTTTACCCTGCTGATGCAGGTTGATTTTTTGCGTACCGAATGCCAGTGCTTTTCTGCCTTCGCCGAAAGTGATCACGCTCATGCCCAGCACGCGTTGATAAAAATCGACAGTGGTGTCCATGTCTTTGACGGTCAGCACCAGGTGGTCGAGGGAATCCAGTTTCATCATTGTTTGCGAGCTTTATATAAAGAGCTTCATTTTATGGGTGCCAGGTTTTTGCCGATGTGGATAGTACGACGCGGTCTGCAACATTGTATGCAGATGAGGTAAGCTGGTGTTACTTGCAGGTCCGATGCATGATTTTAAAAGGAAGTTCCATGAATTTGCACATTACTTTAGCCCCACTGATTTCCCTGATTGCCGGTGTATTGATCTTGTTGATGCCGCGACTGTTGAATTTTATCGTTGCGATTTATTTGATCGCCATCGGCTTGATCGGGATATTTGGAATTCGTTACTGAGTCGATACAAGGTATAGGTTCTGCATGCAAAGGTTCCGACTATGTTGACAGCATCGATCGAGAAATGAGGCAATCATGAATACCAAAACGGTGTTTTTACTTGCATGCAGCTTGCTGATTTCGTCAGCGTATGGGGCGACCATTTATCAATGGATCGATGAAAACGGGCGTACACATATTTCCGATACGGTACCGGCGCGCTACAAGGATGTTGCAACCAAGCTCGATACCGAGGCGTCGCGCGTGAGTGAAAAACAAAGGCAGGAGGCACTCGAGCGCGTCGCCAGAGAGAAGCAGCAGGTAGAGGCGGCCGATAAGGCAAGGGCCGAGGCCGCTGCAGCGAAGGCGGCCGATCAGTCCGCCGGGCAAAAAAGTGCGATTCCCATAGTCGATGGCAAGAGCGACGACTGTGAAGAATTGATGCGAGCCTACCGTGAAAGCCAGGAATGCTTTGCTCCTTACATGCGGGTTGAGGGTGGGCCGCGGGAAGAGGCCTATAAATACTGTACGCCAGTCCCCGATCCTTCCGGTAAATGCGGATTGCCTGGCGAATTGCCGGAAAGGATCAATCGGTGAGTGACTTTTTCATCTAAATGTTCTTCCGCTTTCTTTCCGCGCCTATCTGATTCGCAAAACCTTCTGCATTTGTCCATCCCATCCCTTAAACCTTGAGGGATGCGGCGTATTAGCTGCGTATTGATCAAATTTTTGCAGCTATTTTCAATACAGTGAAATCCATTTTTACTGCATAAACACATGTGTTTATCTGATGTGCCACTTTCACTATCAATCATAAGTGCTTAATTCTTAGAGCTATTTAACAAATGTGTTGCGTCAACGTAATGCGCTAAGTCATTGACTTCATTGAAAAAATTACTGTTTTTACCCCTGAATTTCGCTTGACCGGTATTGGTGCATCCTCTAAAGTGGGCGACAGTGTGAAAAAGTGTTTATTTGTGGGTAATTTCAACCGCAAATAATGCGTACATCACCATGCAATGCATACTAAAAAAGGAATTCAGGGTGTTTCAAGGCGCGTCCTCTCTCAATCTCGATGCTAAAGGCCGGATGACTATTCCAGCCCGGCATCGCGACGCATTGCTTTTGCAATGTGAGGGCCGCATCACCCTGACCAAACATCCTGATGGTTGTTTGCTTCTCTTTCCGCGTCCCGTCTGGGAAATGCGCCGCGAAGAGATTGCCAAATGGCCGATTTCCGCGCGCTCCTGGCAGCGCATCTTTCTTGGTAATGCTTCCGATGTTGATTTCGACAGCGCCGGCCGTATCCTGATCGCTCCTGAGTTGCGTGCAGCCGTGGGCTTGACGCGCGACGTCATGGTGATGGGTATGGGTAGCCATTTCGAAATCTGGGATGCTGCCAAGCTGGGTGAGAGCGAGTCGAATGCGATCGCTGCGGGCATGCCCGATGTATTAAACGATTTTTCTTTCTGACGCCGTGATGAACGTAGAAGCGGTGCAGCAATACCAGCACCGAACCGTGCTGCTGGATGAGGCGGTCGGCGCGTTGGCGCTGGAAGGTGAGCGCACGGATGGCATTTACGTCGACGGTACGTTCGGGCGTGGTGGTCATAGCCGGCTGATACTGCAGCACCTTGGTGCGGGCGGCCGCTTGCTGGCGTTCGACAAGGATACGCAGGCGATTGCAAATGCGGCGACGATAGCCGATGCGCGTTTCGAGATTGTGCACGACAGTTTTGCAACCTTGGGTGAGGCACTGGCAACGCGCGGCATCAAGCAGGTGAATGGGGTGTTGCTGGACTTGGGAATATCGTCACCACAGGTTGACGATGCTACGCGAGGCTTCAGCTTTCGCGCAGATGGGCCGCTGGACATGCGCATGGATACCACGCGCGGCATGTCGGCAGCGGAATGGCTGGCAACGGAAACCGAACAAAAAATCGAGAAAGTGATACGCGAATATGGGGAAGAACGGTTTGCTTTTCAGATTGCAAAGGCGATTGCTGCTCGCAGGGCAGTCGAACCAATTTCAAGCACACGACAGCTTGCCGCGATCGTGGCAAACGCCGTCAAAACCCGCGAGAAGGGCAAGGACCCGGCCACTCGCACCTTTCAGGCTATCCGGATTTTCATCAATCAAGAGCTTGAAGAACTCGAAGTAGTTTTAAACGAAGCGTATCGACACTTGGCCCCGCATGGGAGATTGGTTGTGATCAGCTTTCATTCACTGGAAGATCGCATCGTCAAGCAGTTCATGGCAGGCAAAGCCAATGTGCCGCAGCCTGACCGTCGGCTGCCGATACGTGCAGTCGATCTGCCGCAACCAGAAATGAAATTGATTGCGCGTATCAAGCCGTCCGCGGAAGAAGTCAGTGCCAATCCCCGTTCCCGTTCTGCCGTCATGCGTGTGGCCGAGCGCTTGCCAACTCCCGGAGTTGCGCAATGAGCGGCCGCATCAGCTTTCTGATCACTTGCATCCTGGTTGTTTGCGCCTTGTCGGTCGTGAATGCGCATTATCAATTCCGCCGTTTATTCATCGAACTCGAACGCGCCCAGGCGCAAGCACGCCAACTTGATATCGAGTGGGCGCAGTTGCAACTCGATCAATCGACTCTCGGCAAGCATTCCCGTATCGAACTCAGTGCGCGCCGCGATTTGCGCATGGTGTCGGTGTCCCCCGCCAGTACGCAGTATTTGACGACGGGGGAAAAATGACGCGCGGCACATCACGCAACTCCCGTACCGCCGCTGGCAAAGGCGTGCCTTTTGTTGCCAGTCCGGTGCTGGCAACCAAGCTGCCGGCGTGGCGTTCACGTGTCGTTCTCTTCCTGATTTTTGCTGCATTTTTGACGCTGGCGGGCCGCGCATTGTGGTTGCAAGGGATGTCGACCGACTTTCTGCAAAAGCAGGGCGCTTCGCGTTACGCGCGCACGCTTGAGTTGCCGGCGACACGTGGCAAGATTACCGACCGTAACGGCCAGGTGCTGGCATCATCGATTCCGGTGCGCGCAGTCTGGGCGATTCCCGATGACGTGTTGCAGGCGCCTAAAGACAAGCTTCAGGCGCTGGCCAAAATGCTGGACATGAGCGAACGCGATTTGCGTCGCAAGCTGGATTCGGATCGCAGTTTTGTATATCTGAAGCGGCAAGTCGAGCTCGATACTGTCGACAAGATTCTGAAACTCGGCATAGCTGGCATCGATACGCGCAAGGAATACAAACGCTACTACCCGGAAGGTGAAGTGATGGCGCATGTCGTCGGCTTTACCAGTGTCGAAGACAAAGGGCAGGAAGGCATGGAACTGGCATTCCAGAAAACGCTGGTCGGTGTCACCGGCAATCGTCGCGTCATCAAGGATAGACTCGGCCGCATCGTCGAGGATATCGAATCGGTGCGCGAGCCGCACGACGGGAAAGATCTGACTTTGTCCATCGACAGCAAGATTCAGTACATCGCATTCTCGGCATTGAAAGACGCGGTGGAACTGCATAAGGCAAAGGCTGGCGGGATTGTCGTGCTCGATGCGAAAACCGGTGAAGTGCTGGCCCTGGCGAACCTGCCCACCTATAACCCGAACAATCGCTCGGCGCTGACCGGTGCGCAATTGCGTAATCGCGTGATGACAGACACGTTTGAGCCAGGTTCGACGCTCAAGCCTTTCACGATTGCACTGGCATTGGATAATAAATACATTACGCCTGGCACCATGATTCAAACCGCACCCGGCAAACTGAAGATAGGTACGGCGACTATCGGCGATGCGCATGCGGGTGGTCTGATGTCGGTATCGCAAGTGATAGAAAAATCGTCCAACGTCGGCACCGCAAAAATTGCGCTGCAGATGGAGCCGCATGAAATGTGGGACATGTTTACTTCGGTCGGTTTCGGTCAGCAACCCAAGGTCGGTTTTCCCGGCGCTGTTGCCGGCCGTGTGCGTCCATACAAATCGTGGCGTCCGATCGAACAGGCAACCATGAGCTACGGTCATGGCATCTCCGTCTCCTTGTTGCAGATCGCACATGCATACATGATCTTTGCGCGCGATGGCGAAATCATTCCGGTGACCTTCCAGCGTTCCAGCGATCAGCCGATTGCACAACGCGTGATCAGTGAAAAAACCGCGCGCGCAACGCGCGGCATGCTGGAAATGGCAGCCGGCCCAACGGGGACCGCACCGCAGGCACAAGTGCCAGGTTATCGCGTCGCTGGCAAAACCGGGACTGCATACAAGATTGAAAAAGGCCAGTACGTTAAAAAATACGTGTCGTCGTTTGTCGGCTTTGCGCCGGTTTCCGATCCGCGCATCATCGTTGCAGTAATGATCGATGAGCCATCGGCGGGCAAGCATTATGGCGGTCAGGTTGCTGCGCCGATTTTCTCCACCGTCACTGCGAATGCGCTGCGCGCAATGAACGTCGCTCCTGATTCAAGCATCACCAATATCATTATTCCGGCAGATGCTGCCATGGAGAACATGTAATGTCCTCCTTGCTCAATATTCAGGAAGTTCTCGACTGGCTACAAGCGAATGCACCGACCGCAGAGTTGACGTCTGACTCGCGCAGCGTGCGTGCTGGCGATGTGTTTGTTGCCTACCCTGGCGATGAAGCAGACGGTCGCGCCTTCATTCTGGATGCAATTGAACGCGGTGCCGGCGCAGTTGTTTATGAATCGGCTGATTGCACATGGCGGCCAGAATGGGGTGTGCCACATCTGGCGATCGACAATCTGAAAGTACACGCTGGCAATATCGCCGCACATTTTTACGGTCATCCCGATACGGCGATGTCTACCATCGCGGTCACGGGTACCAACGGCAAGACTTCATGTTCGCAATGGCTGGGTCATGCCTTGTCACGCCTGGGTGAGTCGACGGCAGTGGTCGGCACGCTGGGCGTCGGTGTATTCCGTAACGGCGCGGCCGGCAATTTGAAGGCGACCGGCTACACCACGCCGGACGCAGTGCTGCTGCAACGTACGCTGGCGGAGATGTGCAAGCTGGGCGCGACGACACTGGCGATTGAAGCTTCGTCGATTGGTTTGCATCAAGGCCGTTTGGCCGGCATGCATTTCGACATCGCGCTCTTCACCAATTTCACACGTGACCATCTCGATTATCACGGTGATATGGCGGCCTACGAAGAAGCAAAGAATATCCTGTTCGACTGGCCGGGATTGAAGCACGCGGTCATCAATCTGGATGATGCAATGGGTTTGCGCCTGGTCGCGCGCATCCAGCGCAACAATCCTGACACCCTCATCACCGGTTATACGCTCACTGGCAATGAGTTTGCCGGTCTGGATGTTTTGCGTGCGACAGACATTCACAGTACACAAAACGGCACCTCGTTCCAGTTTGCTTGTCGCTTAGGCAGCACGCATGTCAAAACCCAGCTCGTCGGTCAGTTCAACATCAGCAATGTGCTGGCTGTTATCGGCGCGATGCTGGCAAAAGGGATCGATTGGGGCAAGGCACTTGCAGCGGTAGAAATGCTGACCGCTATACCTGGACGCATGCAGCAACTGGGCGGCGGTGAAGCGCCCTTGGTCGTCATCGACTACGCGCATACGCCAGACGCGCTGGAAAAAGCGCTGTCCTCGTTACGCGATGTTGCCACCGAGCGCGGCGGCGAATTGTGGTGCGTGTTCGGTTGCGGCGGCGATCGCGATGCCGGCAAGCGTCCGCAAATGGGCAAGGTCGCTACACTCGCCGATCACATCATCGTGACCAGCGACAATCCGCGGCATGAAGAACCGGCCGACATCATCGCTCAGATCGTGGCCGGTATAGGCGCGACCAAGAACGCACCACACATCATCGAAGACCGCGCCACGGCGATTTTGTGGGCCGGCAAACATGCAGCAAAACAGGACGTTATTTTACTGGCGGGAAAAGGGCATGAAGCGTACCAAGAAGTGAAGGGCAAGAAGCAAGCCTTCCTCGACGCCGACCATGCCGCGCTGGCTTTGTCCTCACGCGTCATGCAGGGGATGAGCTGATGAAATCGACATTGCTCACCATACAAAAAGCAGTCGCAGCTTCGACGATGACGATGGATGCATCGTTCGACGGCGTTTCCACCGATAGTCGCAACGTGGCAGCGGGTAATCTGTTCGTCGCCTTGCGCGGTGAGCGCTTTGATGCGCATGAATTTCTGCATCAGGTCGCAGCACGCAACGTCGCGGCAGTCGTGGTTGAAAAAATGCCGGCTGATTTGAATGTGCCTGCATTGGTGGTGCCGGATACACGCATCGCGCTGGGACAAATCGCACACTACTGGCGTCAGCAATTCGCGCTGCCTTTGATCGGTGTCACCGGCAGCAACGGTAAAACCACGGTCAAGGAAATGATTGCCTCTATCCTTGAAACTGCCTGCGGTACCGACCAATATCTGGCGACGCGCGGCAACTTCAATAATGATATCGGCGTGCCCTTGACCTTGCTGCGTTTGAATGCGGCTTGCAAGGCGGCTGTTATTGAGCTGGGCATGAATCATCCCGGCGAGATCGCTGTCTTGTCGGCGATTGCACAGCCGACTGTCGGTCTGGTCAACAATGCACAGCGTGAACACCAGGAATTCATGGCAAGCGTGGAGGCGGTCGCGCGTGAAAATGGCGCAGTGTTCGCACATTTGCCAGCGGACGGCATTGCGGTTTTTCCGGCGGACGACACTTATACCAATCTGTGGCGCGAATATGCAGGTCAACGCAAGACGTTAACCTTTGGCTTGTCGGATGACGCAGATGTACGTTGCACATACACGGCTAGCGATTTCGGCAGTGAACTGTCAGTCACCAGCGGTCGCCAGGCGTTTTCCGTCAATCTGGCTGCGGCCGGCGTGCACAATGTACGCAATGCACTGGCAGCCATCGCGTGCAGCTTGGCAATCGGTATTGCGCAAGATGCCATTGTGCGTGGCTTGCAGGCATTCGCCCCCGTCAATGGACGTCTGCAGCGCAAGATCGCGACCAATGGCGCATTGGTCATCGACGATACCTATAACGCCAATCCGGATTCGGTACGCGCGGCGATTGATGTGCTGGCACAGGCTGCAGCGCCACGCATTCTGGTCCTCGGCGACATGGGTGAGGTCGGCAATGACGGCCGTCAATACCATGAAGAAGTCGGCGCGTATGCGCAGGCAAACGGTATAGAACACGTGCTCACACTGGGCGATCTGGCGCGTCATACCGCCAGCGCTTTTGGTGCGGGTGCGCAACATTACGAAAATCTGGAAACCCTGAACCGTGCGCTTGCTGCAATTTTCAATGCGCATGCAACCGTTTTGGTCAAGGGCTCGCGCTTCATGAAAATGGAACGCGTGGTACAGCATTTAATCGGTCAACAAATTCAGGAAGCTCACTAATATGCTGCTCTGGCTGGCACAATTTTTTCAAGACGACATCGGACCCATGCGCGTCTTTAATTTCATCACGTTCCGTGCGGTGTTCGCGACATTGACGGCGCTTGCGATCGGCCTGATCTTCGGACCCGCAGTGATCCGCATGCTGACGCGCCTGAAAGTCGGACAAGCAGTGCGCACCGATGGCCCGCAAACGCATCTGATCAAAAGCGGCACGCCTACCATGGGCGGCGCGCTGATCTTGCTGTCGATCGGGATTTCCACCCTGTTGTGGACAGACCTGAGCAATCGTTTCGTCTGGGTCGTGTTGATCGTGACGCTGGGGTTTGGCGCAGTCGGCTGGGTGGATGATTACCGCAAGGTGGTCCACAAGGATCCGAAAGGCATGGCTTCGCGTGAAAAATACATGTGGCAGTCGATCATCGGTTTGTTCGCTGCGGTATATCTGGCGTTTTCGGTTTCCGCGCCTAGCAACTCGCAATTCCTCGACCTGTTTCTCGCTTGGGTGCAATCCGGTTTCAGCATGGACTTGCCGCCCAAAGCCGATTTGATCGTGCCCTTCTTCAAGACCGTCAGCTATCCGCTGGGTGTGTGGGGCTTTATCGCGCTGACTTACTTTGTCATCGTCGGCACCAGCAACGCGGTCAACCTGACAGATGGTCTTGACGGCCTGGCGATCATGCCAACCGTGATGGTGGGTACCGCACTTGGCTTGTTTGCCTATCTGACCGGTAGCGTCACTTACGCAAGATATCTGTTTATTCCACACATCCCTGGTGCGGGCGAATTGATTATTTTTTGCGGCGCGATGGCGGGAGCAGGTTTGGCTTTTCTCTGGTTTAACGCCCATCCGGCGCAAGTGTTCATGGGTGATGTCGGCGCGCTGGCACTGGGTGGCGCACTCGGCACTATCGCAGTCATCGTGCGTCAGGAAATCGTGCTTTTCATCATGGGTGGCGTGTTCGTGGTGGAAACCCTGTCCGTGATGATCCAGGTTGCTTATTTCAAATACACCAAGATGCGCACAGGTACCGGCAAACGGGTTTTGCTGATGGCACCTTTGCATCACCACTTTGAGCAAAAAGGCTGGAAAGAAACGCAAGTCGTTGTGCGCTTCTGGATCATTACGATGATGCTGGTGTTGTTTGGTTTGTCCACTTTGAAGTTACGTTAAGCGGATTAGAGAAGCATATAAAAATGAATTACGCAGGCAAACATGTTCTGGTTTTAGGCCTTGGTGAATCCGGGCTGGCGATGGCGCAGTGGCTGGTCCGCTGCGGCGCATCGCTGCGCGTGGCCGATACGCGCGAACAACCGGACCGTTTGCCGCAATTGCGTGAAATCTGCCCTGATGTTGAATTTGTCGGTGGTGTCTTCAGTGCTGCTTTGCTCGAAGACATCGATTTCGTGGCAGTCAGCCCTGGCTTGATGCCGGGGCGTGAACTGGCGGCGATCATCCCGGCCGCGCAGGAAAAAGAAATTCCGGTCTGGGGCGAAATCGAATTGTTCGCACAGGCACTGGCAGCATTGAAAGAGGACAATGGCTACGCGCCGAAAGTCATCGCGATCACAGGCACCAACGGCAAGACCACAGTCACCAGTCTGGTCGGCCTGTTGTGCCAGCGCGCAGGATTGACCGTGCAAGTGGCGGGCAACATCAGCCCGGCTGCACTCGATTGCCTGTACAAAGCCGTAACCGAAGAGGCATTGCCGCAAGTTTGGGTATTGGAATTGTCGAGCTTCCAGTTGCACACGACCTACAGCTTGCAGGCAGATGTCGCGACCGTGCTGAACCTGACGCAAGATCATCTGGACTGGCATGGCGATATGGCCGGCTATGCCAGTGCGAAGGCGCGCATATTCGGCAGCAACACGATACGGGTATTGAATCGTGACGATGCCCTGGTCATGAAAATGGCAGATGCTTCCGCGCCTGTCATTACCTTTGGCGCCGATGAAGCAGAGCAGGCCGATTGCTTTGGCCTGGTCTATGAAAACGGCATGCGCTGGCTAGCGGTAGCCGTGGCTGAAGAAGAGTTGCCGCAAAAGCGGCGCAAGAAAGACAATGTCGAGCTGCAAATTTCGACTAAAAAACTGATGCCGGTCGATGCACTGAAGATACGCGGTCAGCACAATGCGATCAATGCCTTGTCTGCTCTGGCGCTGTGCCGGGCGATCGACTTGCCATTCGCGCAGTTGCTGCACGGCCTGCGCGAATATCATGGCGAACCGCATCGGGTCGAACATGTGATGACCATCAGTGGCGTGGAGTATTACGACGATAGCAAAGGTACCAATGTCGGTGCGACCGTCGCCGCCTTGAATGGCTTGGGTGTCAGTCTGGACGGTGCTTCCAAACACCTGGTGCTGATCGCCGGCGGTGATGGCAAAGGCCAGGATTTTTCACCTCTGGCTGATCCAATTGCCAAATATGCGCGTGCAGTGTTGTTGATCGGCAAGGATGCTGAGGCGATACGCGCTGCAGTGCAGGCGACAGGGGTCGAATTAATTGATTGCACAACACTGGAAGAAGCGACTGAAAAAGCGGCGGCTATCGCACAGAGCGGCGATGCCGTCTTGTTGTCACCCGCGTGCGCCAGCCTCGATATGTTCAAGAATTACGCACATCGTGCGCAAGTGTTTGTCGATGCCGTACGTGAAATCGGTTTGTCGCGCGGCGAGGTGGCGGCATGAAATTCGCCTTCCCATCATTCTCTGGTGCCCCTGCTCAAAAGGGCGTGCCGAGTCTCGACCAGCGGTCGAAGATGATGGCTTACGATCAGCCTTTGGTATGGGTCGTGCTGCTGTTGATGTTGTTCGGTATGGTGATGGTGTATTCCGCATCGATTTCGCTGCCTGACTCACCTAAATATGCGCGCTATGACAATGCACATTTTCTGACGCGTCAGGCGATGTTCATCAGTGTATCGATCGTCGCCGCCTTGCTGGCCTTCCGCGTGCGGATTGAAACATGGCAGCGCCTTGCTCCCTACCTGTTCGTCGCGACCCTGATTTTGCTGGTGATGGTTTTGATCCCTGGCGTGGGTAAAGGCGTGAATGGTGCGCGCCGCTGGTTGTCGTTCAAGGTATTCAATATCCAGCCATCCGAATTGATGAAATTGTTTGTCGTGTTGTATGCCGCCGATTACACGGTGCGCAAGCAGCAGGTGATGCACAAGTTGACCAAAGGCTTTATGCCGATGACGCTGGCGATCGGTTTCGTCGGTTTGTTGTTGCTGCTGGAGCCCGATCTGGGCGCGTTCGGCGTGATCGTTTGTATTGCGATGGGCATCCTGTTTTTGGGCGGCATCAACGGCATCTGGTTCGGCGGGATAGGCGCGACGCTGGTCAGTATTTTCAGCATGGTTATTTTGTTGTCGCCTTGGCGTCGTGAGCGAATTTTTGCTTATCTGAATCCGTGGGACGAAGAACACGCGCTGGGCAAGGCATATCAGTTATCGCACTCACTGATTGCATTTGGTCGCGGCGAATTATTCGGCGTCGGCCTGGGTGGCAGCGTGGAAAAACTGCATTACCTACCTGAAGCGCATACTGATTTCCTGCTGGCGGTCATTGGTGAAGAACTCGGATTTGTCGGCGTATTCGTGGTGGTGGCCTTGTTCTACTGGATCATCAAGCGCTCGTTTGAAATTGGTCGCCAGGCAATTGCGATGGATTTGACGTTTGCCGGCTTGACGGCAAAAGGCATCGGTATCTGGATTGCAGTGCAGACGTTTATCAATATGGGCGTGAACCTGGGTTTGCTGCCGACCAAGGGTTTGACCTTGCCGCTGATGAGTTATGGCGGCTCGGGCGTGCTGATCAATTGCATCGGCCTCGCGATTTTGCTGCGTATCGATTTTGAAAATCGTGTGCTGATGCGCGGAGGTCGGATATGAGCATGAAGCGACTTCTGATCATGGCCGCAGGCACTGGCGGCCATATTTTCCCGGGTTTGGCGATTGCAGAAACGATGAAGGCGCGCGGCTGGGAAGTGACTTGGCTCGGTACCGAACACGGGATGGAACGCGATCTGGTGCCCAAGGCAGGCATCGCGATGGATACGATTTCATTCGCCGGTTTGCGCGGTAAAGGTTTGAAGCATACGGCTACCGGCGTATTGCGCATGCTGGCAAGTTTCAAGACCTGCTACTCCATACTGGCGCGCCGCAATCCCGGCATCGTTCTTGGCATGGGTGGTTATGTGACTGTGCCCGGCGGCTGGATGGCCAAGTTGCGCGGCGTACCGTTGGTGTTGCTGAATGCGGATGCCGCTTTGCTGTTGTCGAATAAAACACTGGCGCCGATTGCAGAGCGCGTGTTGTTCGGTTTCCCGGCAGATTTCGGCAGCGCTGCCGGTAAGGCTGTCGTGACCGGCAATCCGGTGCGCAAGGAAATCATTGCATTGGCACCGCCGGCCGAACGCTATGCGCAACACAGCGGCCCATTGAAAGTTCTGGTAGTCGGCGGCAGTCTCGGTGCGCAGGCATTGAACGAGGCATTGCCGGCCGCCTTGGCGCTGATTCCTGCCGCCCAGCGCCCGGTCGTCACGCATCAGTCGGGGAAAAAGAATATCGATGCATTGCGCAGCAATTATGCGCATGCCGATGTGGATGCCGAAGTAGTCGACTTCATCAACGATATGCCGCGTCGCTATGCGGACGCAGATCTGGTGATATGCCGCGCCGGAGCAATTACGGTTTCAGAATTAACCGCAGCCGGGGTGGCCAGTGTGTTGGTGCCCTTACTGGTATCGACGACGACGCACCAACGCGACAACGCACGTTGGATGGAACAACAACAGGCGGCAATTCATTTGCCGCAAACCGCATTGAACGCGCAAGGTTTGGCGACCTTGCTGCAAAAAATGACGCGTGAGAAATGCACACAGATGGCCGAAGCGGCGTATGCCAATGGCCGCCGCGATGCGAATGCTGCGATCGCCGATGTACTTGAAAAGTTAGTGAAGATTGTATGAAACATAAAGTCAAAAATATCCATTTCGTCGGTATCGGCAACAAGCCGCGCGTTAGCGCGGCGCTCTCATGCACGGCACATGCCGCGCCGCCAGCGAGTAAAGAACAATGAAACATAAAGTCAAAAACATCCATTTCGTAGGAATCGGCGGCAGCGGCATGAGCGGCATCGCCGAAGTGCTGCTGAACCTCGGCTATACGATCTCGGGTTCCGATCTGGGTAGCAATGCCGCAACCCGACGCCTGATCGAGTTCGGTGCAAAAGTCACGCTCGGTCATGCTGCGGAAAACATTGCGAACGCGGATGCCATCGTGACGTCGACTGCAGTCAAGGAAGATAATCCGGAAGTGATCGCGGCGCGCGAAAAGCATATTCCCATCGTGCCGCGAGCAGTGATGCTGGCCGAGTTGATGCGCCTGAAGCGCGGTATCGCGATTGCCGGTACCCACGGCAAAACCACTACGACCAGCCTGGTTGCGAGTGTGTTGGCTGAAGGCGGCCTCGATCCCACCTTCGTGATAGGCGGCTTGTTGAATAGCGCCGGAGCCAATGCCAAGCTGGGCACTGGTGAATTCATCGTTGCCGAAGCGGACGAATCAGACGCATCCTTCCTGAATTTGTCGCCAGTGATTGAAGTCATCACGAATATCGATGCCGATCATATGGAAACGTATGAGCACGATTTTGAAAAACTGAAAACCGCTTTCGTTGAGTTCACGCAGCGCCTGCCATTCTACGGCGTGGCTGTGCTGTGTATCGACGATGCGAATGTGCGTTCCATCATGCCGCGCATTTCCAAGCTGATCACCACTTACGGTTTCCATGAAGAGGCAGAAGTGCGTGCAATCGATGCCAAGGCGGTCGATGGTCACATGCAGTTCACGGTGATTCAGGATGGCTATGCACCTATGAGTGTGAGCCTGAATCAGCCCGGCATGCACAACGTGCAGAACGCGTGCGCCGCGATTGCCATTGCGCGCGAATTGGGTGTCGACGACAAGGCGACGCAAAAGGCGCTGACCGAATTCAATGGTGTTGGTCGTCGTTTTACCCGTTATGGAGAAATAAATTTACAGGACGTCAACGGCCAGCCCGCTGGTTCGTTTGCTCTGGTGGACGATTACGGCCATCACCCGGTAGAAACCGCAGCAACGATCTCGGCCGCAAGGGGTAACTATCCGGGGCGCCGTTTGGTACTGGCATTTCAGCCGCATCGCTATACGCGCACCCGCGATCTGTTCGAAGACTTCGTCAAGGTTTTATCGACGACCGATTTGCTGGTGCTGGCGGAAGTGTATGCCGCGGGTGAGCAGCCTATCGTAGCCGCCGACGGCCGGGCTTTGGCGCATGCCTTGCGCGTGGCCGGCAAAGTGGATCCCGTGTTCGTCGAAGAAATCACGGATATGCCAGCCACGATCATGAATGTCATCAAGGATGGCGATGTCGTCATCACGATGGGTGCAGGATCGATTAGCGGCGTACCGGCCAAGTTAAAGCAAATGCAGGATCAGGTTTAATCATGACGACAAATTTGAAATCGGAATTCGGCAAGGTCGGCGTTTTGTTCGGCGGGCGTTCCGCCGAGCGCGAAGTGTCCCTGATGTCGGGCAAGGGCGTATTGACTGCGCTGCAAAGCAAGGGTATTGACGCGCATCCTTTCGATCCGGCTGAACGCAGCCTGGCAGAACTGGCGACCGAGAAATTCGACCGCGTCTTTATCGCCTTGCACGGCAGCTATGGCGAAGATGGCACCTTGCAGGGCGCGCTGGAGCAACTGGGCATTCCTTATACCGGCCCTGGCGTGATGGCATCGGCGATTGCGATGGACAAAGTCATGACCAAACGTATTTGCATGAGCCACGATGTGCCGACGCCGAAATTCACCGTGCTGGACTCGGAAACGACCAAGGCCGACCAACTGCAAGCGGTCGCGACAGAATTCGGTTTGCCTTTGATGCTGAAAGCGCCGCATGAAGGATCGACCATCGGCATCGCCAAAGTGGAAGAAAAAAGTGGCATGGAGGCCGGTTTTGACCTTTGTGCAAAGTATGACCGTGTGGTGCTGGTCGAGCAATTTGTGAAGGGTCGCGAATTGACAGTGCCTGTCATCGGTAGCGGGCGCAATGTGCGTGCCTTGCCTATTGTCGAGATACGCGCACCGCAGGGCAACTACGATTATCAGCACAAATACTTCAGCAATGACACGCAATACCTGTGTCCGGCACCGCTGGATGAAGCGTTCACCAAGCGGATTCAGGCATTGGCCGTGAGCGCGTTCAACGCAGTCGGTTGCACCGGTTGGTCGCGCGTCGATTTCATGATTCGTGAATCTGATAACGAGCCATTTCTGCTGGAGATCAATACGTCGCCGGGAATGACCAGTCATTCGCTGGTGCCTATGTCGGCCAAGGTGGCTGGCACCGATTATGAAGATTTGTGTGTAGAGATTTTGCGTTTGGCAAAACTTGAATTGAAACCGTCGCAGCACCTTAAAGGCAATTGATCAAACCATGTGGCAAGACATCAAAATGTTGAACGCAACTGCCAACGCCTTGTTCGGCCTGGTTGCGCTCGCACTGATTTCTGCCTGCCTGTGGTGGGTCGCTCAGCGGCCGTACTTCACATTGAAAGTCATACGGATTGAAGGCGCGGAGCAAGCGCAATTGCGTCATATCAATCCATTGACTGTGCGTAGTGCTGTGCTGGCGCGCATCAAGGGTAATTTTTTTACGGCGAATCTGGATGTGGTTAGACAAACATTCGAATCGGTGCCGTGGGTACGCAAGGCGACCGTGCGCCGCGAGTGGCCGAATCAGTTGACCGTAACGCTGGAAGAGCATTCGCCGCTCGGCACCTGGGGCGAAGATGGCCGTCTGTTATCGACCAAGGGCGATGTTTTTACCGCCAATCTGGCCGAGGCGGAAGAAGATGCCGATCTATTGGCTTTCAACGGCCCCTTGGGCAGCGAGAAAGAAGTGATTGTGCGCCTGAATGATTTGAATACGTGGTTTGCACCTTTGGATTTAAGGGCGGAAGCGCTGTATCTGTCGGGCCGTTATGCATGGACCGTGAAGTTGAGCAATGGCGTGATGGTTGAGTTGGGCAGGGAAAAAAGCAGTGCGACGTTAAAGGAACGTGTAGAGCGATTGGTCGGGATTTATCCACAATTGGTCGCACGCTTGCAGGACAGGATTGAAAGTATCGACATGCGTTATCCAAACGGTCTGGCCTTGAAGGCGCAAGGGCTGACCGCTGGATCTGACAGTAAAAAAAAGTAAGCGGAACAATATGACAAAAGACGCAAAAAACCTGATTGTTGGCCTTGATATCGGCACCTCCAAAGTGGTGGCGGTAGTGGCAGAAGTATTGCCTAACGGTCGCCACGAAGTGATCGGGCTCGGACAGCACGAATCCAGGGGATTGAAAAAAGGCGTGGTTGTCAACATCGAGGCGACCGTCGAATCGATACAGCGCGCCTTGGAAGAGGCCGAGTTGATGGCCGACTGCAAGATACGCAATGTGTACACAGGTATTGCCGGC
>CAYOQL010000043.1:0-17497 GCA_964406085.1 uncultured Herminiimonas sp. | reverse complement strand
CAGCAGGTGCGCGCAGCACGCGATGTAGTTTTACGGTACCTGTGGACATGATCGAGTCTCCTTTCAATGCGGTTTTGATTTGGCTTTGAGTAGATGATAGATGCTGCGGGATTGCATGAGTTCCGCACGGAATACGAGGGCAGAGTTAATTTATTTTTCAATTAATTCTGATCTTTATCGATTGGAATTTTAGGCTGATAAAGCGTTAGCCTAATCTAAAGTATTAGCGGGGCTTAACAGAACAGGCGAGAGACTTGGCATGGCTAATAAAAATAGAAACGGCGCGTTCGTCCTCAACAAAAATACCCTCCACATATTCACCGGTTTTCTTTTGGGCTGCTCGATATTTGTTAGTGCGTCGCTCAAACCAGAAGCGGGTGAGCGGATCCATCAAGTGAACAATGAGGTATGGCTCGATGCTGTGGTCGTACAAAGTTCTTTGCTCGACTTGGCGCATCAAGAGTCCGTAAGTTTCCAATGTGATGTTGTTGAATTCGCTTCGTTTTTTAGTGCGAAGCCCGAACCAGTAAGCCATATAAAGCACAGTAGCAGAGGAAATGCCCTCTATCCAGTGTTTGACAATGAAATCAAATGCAGCATCTAGGAATAGGTAGAGGTTATCTGGCATTGGATATTTTACTTCTTACTGGATGGCAATCGGCAGTCCATTGGGGCGAAGAGAAGCGCGGAAAAACCGGGATTGTTTAGCGGCATGGAAGAAAACCTATAAGAAAGAGTTAGTTGGTTTTATAAAGAAAAAGTGATGGATAATCCGGGCGCACTACTAGCGGCGAAACTTGCATCTCGATAGTTTGCGCTTATTATGCTTGCAAATATAGGGCATAAGGAAATCACTCAAAGCGGCGGACTTCTTGCAATTTTCTTGTGTGCCACCAAGTGCTCCGATCTCTTTCAGTCATGCAGATTTCGGTCTAACGATTAAAGCAATTCCACGCTATCCAGATTCAAATAACAACTCTCACGCGTAGTCGTCACAAAATCCGCCAGATAAGGTTTCTCTGATACCTCCGGCAAACAAGCCGCATACAAACGCCCGGTCAAACCGTCTGCGGTGATCCGTTTGGCTTTCACATAATCACGATTCAGATAATTCTGCGCCGCCCACACTGGTAGCGTCGCAATGCCGCGTCGGCTCGCGACCAGTTGCAGCATGGCGACCGTTAGCTCTGTGGTGCGGCGTTCGACTTTGACACCGGCCGGTTTCAATACTTGCCGCACGACGTCGAGCATGTCGTCGGGTACGGGGTAGGTGATCAATGTATCGCCGATGAAATCTTCTGCGACCAGGAAGTCCTTGTCGGCCAGTGGATGATCGTGTGCGACCAGCGCGACGATTTCGAAACGGAATAGCGCGTGGTAGTCGACTGTTTCATCGGTATCGATCTCGGCCACGATGGCGACATCGGCTTTATGTTCGTACAGCAAGCCAACCGGATCGGCTTGAAAGCCGGAGACGATATCCAGCTCGACTTCCGGCCAGCGACCGCGAAACACGTCCATCGCCGGCATCAGCCAGTCGAAGCAGGTGTGGCATTCGACTGCGATGCGTAACTGGCCGGCGACGCCTTGCGCCAGTCGTACCAGATCGCGTTCTGTTTCTGCGACTTGCGGCAGCACGGTGTCGGCCAGTTTCAGCAGGCGTTCACCAGCGGGCGTGAAGCGTACCGGTACCGACTTGCGCTCGAATAGTTGTGTGCCGTGATGATCTTCCAGTTGCTTGAGCTGGTGCGAGAGGGCGGATTGGGTGACGTTCAAGAGCGAAGCGGCGCGCAGCAGATTACCGGCTTCGCGCAGTGCAATCAGGGTTTTGAGATGACGCAGTTCGAGGATGGATTGCATGAGGAGTCTATGAAAATTCCGTGTATGAATTAAATTCAAGATGATTCTTAATATTTATCGTTTGAATCATAGACCTTGGAAGTCCACACTGGCAAGCCTCGAAATCGTTATTGGAGTTTTAGCATGGCCAAGGCACACATACTGGGTTTCCCGCGCATAGGCGCGCAGCGTGAATTGAAGTTCGCCGTCGAATCATTCTGGCGCGGCGACAGCGATCTGGCTGCGTTGCAGCAAACCGGCACAACCTTGCGCCAGCGCCATTGGGCAGTGCAGGCTGACGCCGGGCTGGATGTCGTAGCGGTAGGCGATTTTGCCTGGTACGACCAGGTGTTGAATACGCTGGCTTTGCTGGGTGCGGTGCCTACCCGCTTCAAGTTCGACCCCAAAAAACTGACGCTGGCTCATTACTTCTCGCTGGCGCGCGGCAATCCCGAGCACTTCGCGATGGAAATGACCAAATGGTTCGATACCAACTATCACTATCTGGTGCCTGAATTTACCGCGGACCTGCGCTTTGATGGTGGGGTTGACTGGCTGTTTGAAGAAAACGCCGAAGCCGTCGCGCTCGGCCACAAAACCAAGGTCACGCTGGTTGGTCCGCTGACTTTGCTGTATCTCGGCAAGATCAAGTCTGGTGAAGGTGAGAAGAAATTCGATAAGCTAGATCTGCTATCTAAAGTCATCGCCGGTTATCAAAACGTGTTGCAGCGTTTGCACGCTGCCGGTGTGGAGTGGGTGCAGATCGATGAACCGATACTGGCATTGGAACTGGCTGCCGTTTGGCGCGATGCGTTCGCGACAACTTATGAGGCGTTAAGTGTAGGTTCGCCAAAATTACTACTGGCAACTTACTTCGATCAAGTGCGTGAACACACAGCCTTGCTGCGCAGCCTGCCGGTCGCTGGCGTACATCTGGATCTGGTGCGCGGTGCAGGGCAACTGGATGATTTCCTGCAAGACTGGCCGCAGGATCGCGTACTGTCCGCCGGTATCGTCGATGGTCGCAACATCTGGCGTGCAGATCTGGATGCAGCCTTGCTTGCATTGAAACCATTGCAGGAAAAACTAGGAGACAAATTGTGGGTCAGCGCGAGCTGCTCCTTGCTGCACGTTCCTGTCGATCTGGCGCATGAAAACAAGCTGGATGAAGAACTCAAAGGCTGGCTGTCGTTCGCTACGCAAAAGACGCATGAAATCACGGCGATCAAACGCGCGTTGAATGGCGAGAAGGATGCAGTTGCCGAGCAATTCAATGCCGCCGCATTGGCAATTGCTGCACGTCAGACTTCGCCACGCATACATAACCCGTTAGTGCAAAAACGCCTGAGCGAAATCAGCAAGATTTCTGCTGCACGCAACAATGTTTTTGCCGATCGTATCGTCAAGCAGCAGGCACGATTTAACCTGCCGGCTTTCCCGACCACCAACATCGGTTCCTTCCCGCAAACCACTGATATTCGTCAGGCGCGTGCGCAATACAAACGCGGCGAAATCGGCCATCTCGATTACCTGAACAAGATGCGTGATGAAGTGCGTCTCGTCGTGCAGAAGCAGGAAGAAATCGGTCTCGATGTGTTGGTGCATGGCGAGCCGGAACGCAACGATATGGTTGAATACTTTGGCGAACAGTTGTGGGGCTACGGTTTCACTACGAATGGCTGGGTACAAAGCTACGGTTCGCGCTGCGTCAAACCTCCATTCATCTATGGCGATGTGTATCGCCCGGAAGCAATGACAGTAGGCTGGAGCGAGTTCGCACAAAGCCTGACCAGCAAACCGATGAAGGGCATGTTGACTGGACCCGTCACGATGTTGCAATGGTCGTTTGTACGCGACGATCAAGCGCGCGACACGACGGCGCTGCAAATCGCCTTGGCCTTGCGCGATGAAGTCGTCGATCTGGAAAAAGCCGGCATAGGCATGATTCAAATTGATGAGCCTGCATTCCGCGAAGGCTTGCCTTTGAAGGCTGCCGACTGGCCGCATTATCTGGATTGGGCGGTGAAAGCTTTCCGCATCAGCGCATCCGGCGTGCGGGATGACACGCAGATCCACACGCACATGTGCTATTCGGAATTCAACGACATTCTGCCGTGGATCGCAGCGATGGATGCGGACGTGATCACGATTGAAACCTCACGTTCGGATATGGAGTTGCTGGACGGCTTTGGCCAGTTTGCCTATCCCAACGACATTGGTCCCGGTGTCTACGATATCCATTCGCCGCGTGTACCGCGCGTGGAAGAAATGCAGCGTCTGCTGCGCAAGGCGCGCGGGGTGATCCCTGATGCGCAGTTGTGGGTCAATCCCGATTGCGGCCTGAAAACCCGCGGCTGGCCAGAAACAACGGCCGCGTTGGAAAACATGGTGCTGGCAGCACGCACCTTGCGTGCCGAGGTCGCTGCCCAGCAGTCGTAAAACGATGCAACAAGCCCCATCAGCCCAAGCCCGAATAGAGGCTTGGGCTGATGGGGCTCAACAGGTCAAGACGGGCATGCGGATTATTCCTCGTGCCCGTTTTTTGTTTCTGACGCTTTATTTGATATTTGATAACGACAGATGAGGTCGTGCGAGAACCTTTAATCGTAGGGTTTCACGCCGGGAATTGTTAGAATGGTGCATTCCCGGAACTGCTGCCTTTGCGCGGTCTCCATTCTTTCATTCTTGCCAGGTTAGACCTTCCCTATGTTGAGTTACCGCCATGCCTTCCACGCAGGTAATCACGCCGATGTACTCAAGCATCTGGTGCAGATACAGTTGCTGAAGTATTTGAATCAAAAAGATACACCTTACATGTACATCGACACGCACGCCGGTGCCGGTGTCTATGCGCTGGACGGTAACTATGCTGCGAAAAATGCCGAGTTTGAAACGGGCATTTCCAAATTGTGGGATCGCAAGGATTTGCCGGTGCCGCTGGCTGAGTATATGCAAGTCGTGAAGGCGCTCAACCCTAGCGGCAAGATGCGCTATTACCCGGGTTCGCCTTATTGCGCAAACAGCATCATGCGCGAGCAGGATAGATTGCGTCTGTTTGAATTGCATCCAGCCGATAGCAAAATCCTGGCAGACAATTTTCGCAAGCTGGATGCCCATGCTGCCGAGCAGGGCCAGCGTCAAACGGTGCGCGGCAAGCGCATCATGATCGAGCGCGGTAATGGCTTTCAGGGTTTGAAGGCTTTGCTGCCGCCACCATCGCGTCGCGCGCTGGTGCTGATCGATCCGCCGTATGAAGACAAGACTGACTATCGCACTGTGGTGCAGACGGTTTCCGATGCACTGACGCGTTTTGCAACCGGTACATATGCAGTGTGGTATCCGGTATTGAATCGTCTTGAATCGCGCACGTTGCCAGAAAAATTGAAGCGCCTGACAGCCAACGGCTGGCTAAATGTAACCTTGTCGGTTACTACGCCTTCGCCCGATGGGTTCGGTCTGCATAGCAGCGGCATGTTCGTGCACAACCCACCGTGGACGCTGGAGCCGATGTTGCGTGAATTGATGCCTTATCTGGTCAAGACGCTAGGCGGCGATTCCGGCGCAGGCTTTACGCTGGAATCTGGGCAAACGGTTGCGACCAACACAGGAACGCGTCGCGTATAGTCACGTTGAATGCAACTTGAATCTGCAAGAAAAAAGAACTGACATGTCAAATAATGCGTCGTATGAAACACTCGCTGCACGGTGTGTGTCCAGCGCTTGCATTATAGAAATATTAACGGAATAATAAGCGTCGCTAATTAAGAATTTGCATGGATAATTTATCTCGGTCTGAAATAGGCATATGCTCTTTCCTGAGATAAAGAATCAATGCAGCAATAAGTAACAGCGACCGACAGTTAGTAACAGCGACACAAAATAAAAAAATCACGTGACGGTAACACTGCAATTGAATGTTTGATCGAACGCAATCGCACCGGTCGTTTTTCACAAGTTAATTCAGAACGCGATGCAGCTGATCATCATGTTCAATTTGGAATACAGAGACAAACATTCTGATGATCCCCGATCTCAATCAGCACCTACCGGACGACCTTCCCCGCGTGAAAGAATTTTTTCTCGCTCGTCAGCCCATATTGAATTGCGACCAGTCTCTGGTCGCTTACGAACTTCTATTCCGACGCGCTGCTGCCGGCCCTGCCAATGTCATTGATGATCTGGCTGCCACGGCATCAGTCATCGCGCATGCTTCGGAACTGGGTATCTCCAATGTGATTGGTGCATCCCTTGGATTCTTCAATGTGGATGCTGCAGTATTGATGTGCGACTTCGTTAATTTCCTCCCTTGCGACAAGGTCGTTCTGGAAATTCTGGAGACGGTAGAAGTCACGCCCGAACTGGTGGCGCGCGTGGCTGAATTAGCGGAACAAGGTTTTACCTTCGCGCTCGATGACGTGATTTCGCATTCGGAATCGCTGCAAAAATTATTGCCGCTGGTGAAAATCATCAAGATTGATATCACCGGTATGAACAAGGATGAAATGGCCAGACTGGTCAGTCATTTTGGCAAATCCGGCAAACTCCTGCTGGCAGAAAAAGTCGAGACGATAGAGCAGTTCACGGATTGCATGGATCTGGGTTTTCATTATTTCCAGGGGTATTATTTCGCGCGTCCGGTCATTCTCTCGGGTAAAAAACTGGCGCCATCCCAACTGGCGATCATGCAGTTGCTGAGCTTGATCGTAGCCGATGCAGAAACCACCGAAATTGAGACGGCGATCAAGAAAGATGCCTCGCTGGTACTGACGCTCTTGCGTCTGACCAATACCCCGGCCATGGGAATTACGCAGCGTATCGATTCGCTGGGGCAGGCATTGACGGTGCTGGGTCGCCGGCAATTGCAACGCTGGTTGCAGATTATTCTGTACGCAGAACATCATAAAGGCAGTCATTTCGCCTCGCCTTTGCTGCAACTGGCAACTACGCGCGGCAAGCTGCTGGAACTGATCACGGAAACGCTCAAGCCGAATGACCGTGCAATGGCAGATACCGCGTTCACGGTCGGCATCATGTCGCTGATGGATACCTTGTTCGGCCAATCGATGGATGAGATTTTGTCGCAGGTTGCGGTGGTGGATGATGTCAGTGATGCCTTGCTCTATCGCAGAGGCTACTACGGGGATTTGCTCAAGCTTGCCGAATACATAGAGCGCATCGACAAAACCGGTACCTTGCTGCTGCCAACACTGAAGAAACTGAGTCTATCCATCGAAGATCTTTACGCCTTGCAGATAGCGGCATTCGACTGGAGCAACAACGTCTCGCGCATAAAGTAAAACTCGCTCAGCGGATGCTCCGACACACGGATGCTGCCGTCCGTATTTGCATAGATCTTCCTCCCCCATTCTCAAGGCTCGCCTTCAAAATGCCGGTTGCGGTATTGAATGTTCGCCGCAAACGTCTGCCGTACTTGACGTTAAAATAGGCCATGATGAATCAAGCCACAACCCCGGATAACGACGATGAGGAAGACGGCGGCGCGCCGCCTATTCCTGTTGGCGCCAAGAATTACATGACGCCGCAGGGACACCTGCGCATGAAAAATGAATTGCTGAAATTGATCGATGTGGACCGTCCCGAGGTCGTGCAAATTGTGTCCTGGGCTGCCTCGAATGGCGATCGTTCAGAGAATGGCGATTACATCTACGGCAAGCGACGCTTGCGGCAGATCGATGGGCGCATCCGATTCCTGACCAAGCGGCTTGATCTGGCGGAAGTGGTTGATCCCGCCGTGCACTATGGCAGCGACCAGATTTTTTTCGGCGCGACGGTACGCTATGAAACCCAGTCGGGCGAAGAACATAAGGTCACGATATTGGGTATCGACGAGCTGGATCCCTTGAACGGCAAAATCAGCTGGATTTCGCCGGTTGCACGTGCATTGACGAAGGCGCGTGAGGGCGATTCAGTTACCTTGAAAACGCCGGGCGGGATTGAAGAATTACTGATTCTGGAAGTTACTTATCCGGCACCGGCTGTTTAATCTTCAAAACGGATTTCAACTGCGGTTTTGATATGAGCATTCCAGGAGCGCGGATAACGAGGACGGTTTAAGAACCGCCCTTATGACGCAGTAGACGCGTGACACCAGGAATGGCACGCAGATTGCGCATCACCCGTGCAAGGTGCACGCGATCTTCGATTTGTACCGTGAAGTGCAGATAGGTAATCGAGTGTTCTTTATCTTCATCCATGCCGACGTGCGTGATGTTGGAATCGGACTCGCTGATTTCCGCTGCAATGCGCGCCAGAATACCTTTTTCATTGCGTGCCAGAAGCGTGATATTGCAATCGAAGCGGCGATCAATGTCGGTACCCCATGTGACGTCGATCCAGCGATCAGGTTCTTTGGAACGCTGTCTTCTTGCGATGTCGCATTCAATATTGTGTATGGTCAAACTTTGATCACGTTTCATCTGGCCGATAATCGCATCGCCAGGAATCGGTTGGCAGCAAGGGGCCAACTGAACGGAAACGCCTTCGCTGCCATAGATAACGACGGGATCGATTTTCTTTGGCACGACTTCGCCATTGACATCGATTTGCGGCATGTCCAGCGATTGATCATTTTCCATCATGCCAAGGATGTGGCGTGCCACTAGGGCGGCCATGCGTTTGCCGACGCCGATATCAGCGTACAGATCGTCCAGCGATTTGGCGCTGCTCTCATTGAGCAAACGCTCGGTGACGGCAGTCGGCAATTCAGCATGCACATTCAGTGCGGCCAATGCCTGTGACAGCAACTTGCGGCCCAGTTCTATCGATTCGGTCAGATTGATGGTGCGCAGGTGATGACGTATCGCCGAGCGCGCCTTGCCGGTACGGACAAAACTCAGCCAGTTTGGATTCGGACGCGAACTAGGCGACGTGATGATTTCCACGATGTCGCCGTTACGCAATTCCGTGCGCAAAGGCACTTGTTCCAGATTGATCTTGACCGCTATCGTCTGATCGCCGACATCGGTGTGAATGGTGTACGCAAAATCGAGTGCGGTCGCACCGCGCGGCAGGGCAATGATTTTCGATTTCGGCGTAAAGACGTAGACTGAATCAGGGAACAGGTCGACCTTGACGTGTTCCAGGAATTCAGCCGAATCGCCGGTTTGTTTTTGGATGTCGAGCAAGGATTGCAGCCATGCGTGTGTGCGCTGCTGCAAATCGTTCAGGCTGCCTTCATCGTCCTTGTACAGCCAGTGTGCGGCGACACCAGACTCGGCAACGCGATGCATGTCCTGTGTGCGTATCTGGAACTCGACCGGTGTGCCGTAAGGGCCGATCAAGGTCGTGTGCAGTGATTGATAGCCGTTCAGTTTGGGAATCGCAATGTAATCCTTGAACTTGCCTGGCATGGGCTTGAACAATGCGTGCAGCGTACCCAATGCAACATAGCAATTCGCGAAGCTGTCGACGACGACCCTGAAGCCGTAGACATCCAGCACTTGCGAAAAGCTCAGGTGCTTGTTAAGCATCTTGGAATAGATGCCATACAGGGTTTTTTCCCGGCCGTAGACTTGTGCCGGAATGCCGGTTGCCGTCAGCGTGTTATTGACGGATTCGAGAATTTTGCTGACAACTTCGCGGCGATTGCCACGCGCAGCCTTGACTGCTTTGCCCAGCGTTTTATAACGCATCGGATACAGATGCGAAAACGACAGGTCCTGCAGTTCACGATAAATATTGTTGAGGCCGAGTCGGTGCGCAATCGGCACATAGACCTCCATCGTTTCACGCGCGATGCGGCGTTTTTTGATGGCGGACATCGAACCCAGCGTGCGCATATTGTGCAGGCGGTCGGCCAGCTTGACCAGAATTACGCGTACATCGCGCGCCATCGCCAGCAGCATCTTGCGGAAATTTTCCGCCTGCGCTTCGATCTGGCTTTGAAATTCGATTTTTTCCAGCTTGGACAGGCCGTCGACAAGATTCGCGACCGGCGCGCCGAAGCGTTCGATCAACTCCTCCTTGCGCACGTCCTGATCTTCCATCACGTCATGCAGCAGTGCAGCCATGATCGCCTGGGCGTCCAGCTTCCAGTCGGCGCAGATTTCGGCGACAGCGATAGGATGCGAAATATAAGGTTCGCCCGACATGCGCATTTGACCAAGATGCGCTTCATCCGAGAAGCGATAGGCTTCCTTGATCTTCTTCAGTTCAGAAGCAGTCAGGTATTCAGAGAGCTTGTTGGTCAGTTGCGTAACAGACGCCACGCCGGGAACCGGTACGGGTGCTGAAGCGGGGGATTTGTTCGTTGTAACCTTTGAGGCCGAGCGGTCGGGAACCGCTCGGTTATTTGGAGCGACGGATAGCGTTGAATCTGCAGGTGTCAGGCTCATTCTGATTGGTTATCAGCCGCATAGCGGTAGCAATAGAGATTAATTAGCTTGGGACTTTTTTCAACATTTCAATGCCGACATGACCAGCTGCGATTTCGCGCAATGCGATCACGGTTGGTTTGTCTTTCGCATCAACCTTAGGTGTGTGACCTTGCAGCAGTTGACGTGCGCGATAAGTCGCCGACAAAGTCAGTTGAAAGCGATTTGGAATCTGTTTGAGGCAATCTTCAATGGTAATGCGGGCCATACGTGCTCCTAAAAATACGATATCAGCTTAAATTGGCATGAATGCCCAATTGGGCGAACAGGGATGCGTTCCGAGTTGCCTGCTGTGCGAAGCGACAGCGAGTGGCTTTCACAATCGCGCTCAACTCGGCTAAAGCGACTGTAAACTCTTGATTGATAATAACATATTCGAACTCGGAAGCGTGCGCGATTTCACCGCCCGCAGCCAGAATGCGGCGTGTAATCACGTCGTGATCATCCTGCCCACGCTTTTTCAAGCGTTCTTCCAGTGCGGCAATAGATGGCGGCAAAATGAAAATGCCGACTGCGTGCGGGAACTGTTTTTTGACTTGCTGCGCGCCTTGCCAGTCGATTTCCAGCAAAACATCGACGCCGGCAGTCATTTGCTCCATCAGGCGGATGCGCGAGGTACCGTAATAGTTGCCAAATACTTCAGCTGATTCGAGAAATTCGCCAGCCTGTCGGCGTTCAAGGAAATCATCGACCGAGGTAAAAAAATACTCGCGACCATGCTGATCGTTAGGCCGAGGCGGGCGCGTCGTGTATGAAATCGACAACTTGAGCGACGATTCTTGCTGCAGCAATGCATTGACCAGGCTGGATTTTCCCGCGCCCGATGGAGCGACGACTAAAAACAAACTGCCGGAAGAGGAGGGTTGATCAGACATTGTTATCCCTGAGCTGACTATGAAATGGGTTGATGGGCGATATCAGCAATGCATTGCATTGATATTGCGCTCATGATTTGGCGTTGTCGGCACAATCATGTTGCAGGCAGCCAGATTGTAGCGCTGCCTGAGAACGTGTGGGCTCGCTTTATTCCAGATTCTGGACTTGTTCGCGCATTTGTTCGATCAGCAATTTCATTGCCATCGATGCATCGGACAGTTCCTTGACGGCGGCTTTGGAGCCGACCGTATTGGCTTCACGATTGAGTTCCTGCATCATGAAGTCCAGACGTTTGCCGACCTGGCCGCCTTTTTTCAAGATGGTGCGGGTTTCATCCAGATGTGCCGACAGGCGCGTCAGTTCTTCCGCGACATCGACGCGGATGCCATACAAGGTAACTTCCTGGCGAATCCGGTCCAAAGCTTCTTCGCGGGTGATGGTCGGTTGCGCGTTGGCGTCGCCGGTCTTTGTCGCCAGCCCCAATGCTTCCTGCATGCGCTCGGTGGCTTTCTGCTGGAATTGGGCAACGACCTGCGGGATCAGCGGCGTGATGCGCTGAACGATTTCTTCCATGTCACTGACGCGTGAAAGCAACATGGTTTGCAGCGCATTGCCCTCGCGAGAGCGACTTTCTACAAACGCGGTCATTGTGGTTTGCATTGCGGTGGCGACCTCGGCTTGCAAGGTGTCCTGACCGATTTCGGCTTCTTCGATCACGCCCGGCCAGCGTAGCAATTCACCAACGGATAAGGGCGCGGCTTCGCTAAATTGTTTGCGTAAATCTGCCTGCAATTTTTCCAGCGCGTTGAGCGCGGTTGCGTTCAGCGCCTGTGTCGCGCCTGCCGCTACCTTGCGACCAAAGCTCAAGCGGCACTCAACCTTGCCGCGTGTGACCCGCGCCATGATCGCTTCGCGCAGTGCCGGTTCAAGTGCGCGCAGGTCGTCATTGATGCGAAATTGCAAATCGAGAAAGCGCGAGTTGACGCTTTTAACTTCTATCGTCAGGGTGCCGCTGGCGGTCTCGTGAGTGGTGACCGCGTAACCGGTCATGCTGCAAATGGTCAAAATCAGTTCCTCGTTTTTCTTTACAAAGCGGCGATTTATCCACACAATCCACAACGAACCTCGTTAGCGAATGTTGGCTGCGAAGGTAAGTGCAGGACAAGAGGCAGACAATATTGCCATTCCAATTTCGCCGTGTTTTATTCAAGCGGTACGACCAAGACTACATAGGAAGACATGGCTGCGCAAAACAATGCTCCGTTGCCGGATGGACTGGAAATCGCTGGATATCGCATTGTAAAGAAGATTGCGTCCGGCGGGTTCAGTATCGTCTATCTGGCCTATGACGAAGATGGCAATGCAGTCGCGATCAAGGAATATTTGCCCAGCTCGCTGGCACTGCGTCAGCCGGGCGAACTGGTGCCGGCGATTTCCCCGGAAAACCTGCCGGTCTTCCGTATCGGCCTCAAATGCTTCTTTGAAGAAGGCAGGGCGCTTGCGCGTATCGCGCATCCGAATGTCGTCAGCGTCACCAATTTTTTCCGTGCCAATGAAACCGTCTATATGGTTATGGGCTATGAATCAGGTCGCTCGCTGCAGGATCACATCCTGCGCCGCCGCGACAAGGGCGAGAAACCGCTGGTATCCGAACGCTTCATCCGCAAGATGTTCAGCCATGTGATGAACGGTTTGCGTGAAGTGCATACCAACAAGCTGTTGCATCTGGATCTGAAGCCGGCAAATATTTATCTGCGCGTCGATGGCACACCTATCCTGCTTGATTTCGGCGCCGCGCGGCAAACGCTGAAGGCAGATATGCCCAAGTTGTACCCGATGTATACGCCCGGTTTTGCGCCGCCAGAGCTGTATCTGAAGAACGGCAACCTCGGCCCGTGGACAGATATTTACAGCATAGGCGCGTCGATGTTTGCCTGCATGGTCGGCGCACCGCCGCAGCCGGCAGATCAGCGTAAACTGAACGACAAGATGGACGGTCACTTCAACAAGCTGGAAGGGGTGTATTCCTCTGATTTGATCAAGGTCATACGCTGGAGTCTGATGATCGATCCGCTGGAGCGTCCGCAAAGTGTGTTTGCTTTGCAGAAGGCCTTGCGTGAGCCGATTGTGGAAGATCAAGGCAATGTCAGGTTGCAGCAAGTAACGCGCAAGTTGAAGAGCATCTTTGGCGGTATGAACAAGAAGGCGCTGAACGTCAACACAACCATACAAGAACATACGCGCTGATTCGCGGATTCAGATTTTCGTATCAAGTTTTCGTATTAACTTTATCAATCGCATCACCTTTTAACTCGATCCGACTATGCGATTTTCCGTCTACCAAGAAAGCCACATCGGCGGTCGCAAGAATAATCAAGACCGCATGGGCTACAGCTTCACGCGCGACGCGCTGCTGCTGCTGGTAGCGGACGGCATGGGCGGTCACATCATGGGCGAAATGGCGGCACAGATTGCGATGCAGACGATTGCCTCGCTATTCCAGGAAAACGCCACGCCGTATGTGAAGAAGCCGGAGCGTTTTCTCGAAGACAGTTTCTTCGCTGCTCATCGTGAGATTCATCGTTATCGCGCTATCAATAATCTGCCGGAAACTCCACGCACCACGATCGTTGCGTGCCTGATTCAGCATAACAATGCGATGTGGGCGCACTGCGGCGATTCGCGTTTGTACTGGATGCGCGGTGGCCAGATTCTGGCGCGTACGCGCGATCATTCGCGTATCGAAACCCTGATTGCACAAGGCAAGGTCGATGCATCTGAGCGGGATACGCATCCGGATCGCAACAAGCTGTTCAACTGCCTCGGTGCACCGAACATGCCTATCGTTGAAATTTCGCGTCGCGCAAGTTTGCAGGCCGGCGACATCATGTTGTTGTGCTCGGACGGTCTGTGGTCGGTCTTGCCGGATCACGAACTGGCGCAGCGTCTGCACAGCAACACGATCGTGCGCGCAGTCCCGGAATTGCTGACTACCGCAACCGGCATCGCCGGCAAAACAGGTGATAATGTCACCGCGTTGGCAATGATGTGGGAAAGCAGCGAAAATCTGCAAGGTAATAGCACCATCACCACGCATACCTTACCGGTCGGCAGCGTTACCACCACGATCCAGGCGCCACGGCACCTCGATCTGGAGAATGCAGACACCTACAACGATTCGGACATCGAAAAAGCGATTGAAGAAATCCGTACCGCCATCGATAAATCATCTCGTATCACTTCCAGGAATTAATGTCTCATGTCGTATGAAAATCGTCCCAGCGGACGCCCCGCTGATGCATTGCGCACCATCAAACTCACCCGCAACTACACCAAGCATGCCGAAGGTTCGGTCCTGATCGAATGCGGCGACACCAAGGTTATTTGTACCGCGAGTATCGAAGATCGCGTCCCCGGCTTCTTGAAGGGCAAAGGCCAGGGCTGGTTGACAGCTGAATATGGCATGCTGCCGCGCCCGACGCACCCCCGCATGGATCGCGAAGCCGCACGCGGCAAACAATCGGGCCGTACACAAGAAATTCAACGCCTGATCGGTCGTTCACTGCGCGCAGCGTTTGACCTGCAGGCATTTGGCGAACGCACTCTGCATCTGGATTGCGACGTGATTCAAGCAGATGGCGGCACTCGTACCGCTGCGATTACCGGCACCATGGTTGCAGCCTATGACGCCTTCAGCAAACTGGTCGCACAAAATGTGATTCCGGCGATTCCGCTCAAGCACTTTGTCGCGGCGATTTCGGTCGGCGTATATAAAGGCCAGCCTGTGCTGGATCTGGATTACGCAGAAGATTCGGATTGCGATACCGACATGAACATCGTCATGACCGACGCCGGTTACTTCATTGAAGTACAGGGCACGGCTGAAGGTGCAGCCTTCGATCGCGCGACGATGGACCGCTTGCTGGATCTGGCACAAGACGGCATCCGCGACCTGATCGTGATGCAGAAGCAGGCTTTGGCGATTGCTGCGTAAAATACGCAAATCGATAGAGCCACGTCGGACCGCAAGCTTGTTGTAATGTCATCGCCAAGGTTTGCTACCTTGCATAACCCGGCTGCTGTTGAAGCCGGGTTTTTTATATTGTTTTATATCGTGTTAATTTCAGATTGATCAGATTTCATGTCGCGCACCCTTATCCTCGCCTCCAATAACGCCGGAAAATTGAAAGAATTCAGCGCACTGCTTGCGCCTATCAATTTCGATTTGCATACCCAGTCCGAATTCAATGTGCCGGAAGCGGAAGAGCCGCACGTCACCTTCGTCGAGAACGCGATTGCCAAGGCGCGCCATGCCTCACGTCTGACCGGCAAGCCAGCGCTGGCCGATGATTCCGGCGTCTGCGTCAATGCACTGGGCGGTGCGCCAGGCGTGTATTCCGCACGCTATGCAGGTGAGCCGAAATCCGATCAGCGCAATAGTGAAAAACTGATCGCCGATCTCGCTGCACACGCGGATAAATCCGCTTACTACTATTGCGTACTGGTCTTCGTACGCCACGCCGAGGATCCGCAACCGGTGATCGCCGATGGCCGCTGGAATGGTGAAATGATTGCCGCGCCGCGCGGGCAGGGCGGCTTCGGCTACGATCCGCATTTCTGGATTCCTGAACTGCAAAAGACTGCAGCCGAATTAAGCTCGGAAGAAAAAAATCGCCTGTCGCACCGCGGCCAGGCACTGCGCGCATTGATCGAGAAGTTGCGATGATTCCGATTAAACCGATCAGCAACGACGCGGCTTTCAATCTGGATAATTCCCAACCCGCGCGTGCTGCCACTGCATACCTGCAGCCGGGTGCACTCAATCTGACGGCGCTGCCGCCGCTATCGCTCTATGTGCATTTTCCGTGGTGCGTGAAGAAATGCCCGTACTGCGATTTCAATTCGCATGAAGCGACGGGTGGTTTTCCGGAAGAAGAGTATTTGTCCGCGCTACGTGCCGATCTCGAACAGGCGCTACCGCTGATCTGGGGCCGCAAGATTTACACGATTTTCATTGGTGGCGGCACGCCAAGTTTATTGTCGGCCAGGGGCCTGGATCGCCTGCTGTCCGATATACGCACCTTGCTGCCTCTGGATGGCGCGGTCGAGATCACGATGGAAGCCAATCCCGGCACTTTTGAAGCTGAAAAATTCAAGTCCTATCGCAGTAGCGGCATCAATCGCCTTTCAATCGGGATTCAGAGTTTCAATGCCAAACATCTGCAAGCCTTGGGACGTATCCACGATGGCGATGAGGCGCGCCGTGCGGTCGATATTGCAATGGCGAATTTCGATAATTTCAACCTCGACCTGATGTACGCATTGCCGTCGCAAACTCTGGCAGAAGCGCGGCAGGATGTGCAGACTGCCATCGCATTCGCGCCGCCGCATCTGTCGCTGTATCACCTGACGATGGAGCCGAATACCATTTTCGCCAAATATCCACCAGCTGTGCCGGACGACGACGCCAGTGCTGACATGCAAGACATGATCGCGGAAGAAACGACTGCAGCTGGCTATCAGCATTACGAGGTTTCTGCCTATGCGCAGCCAAAGCGCCAGGCGCGTCATAACCTCAATTACTGGGAGTTTGGCGATTATCTCGGCATAGGTGCCGGAGCACACACCAAATTATCGTTCCCGCATCGGGTGATTCGACAGGCGCGTTACAAGCAGCCCAAGTCCTACATGGAGCAGATGCGCCTGGGTAACCCGATACAGGAAGAAATAGAAATCAGCCGCTCCGAACTTGGTTTTGAATTCATGCTCAACGCCATGCGTTTGACCAAGGGCGTGGAAGTGAATCTGTTTGCTGAACGCACAGGCATGCCGTTGAACGCAATCGAGCACGCCTTGAACGATGCCGAAGCCAAAGGCTTGCTCTATCGCGACTACAAGACGATCAAGCCGACCGAGCTGGGCCAGCGCTTCCTGAATGACCTGCAGCAAATGTTTTTAGCCGAATAGTCGATAATTTATCGGCCGGCAGTCGGCATTCCCGCGAGACTTAGGTATAATGCGACCTCTTGGAAGTTGATGAAAATGGTCGCCGATAGCTTGCACGCTCTGTGTAACAAGGTTGTAATCGGACCGATACAGTTCATCTGTCTATATCCAAAAGGAAGTGTGGCCGAGTGGTTGAAGGCACCAGTCTTGAAAACTGGCGACGGTTTATCCCGTTCGTGAGTTCGAATCTCACCGCTTCCGCCAGAACATCAATACGGATTTCAAACGAAATCTGTTCCAGTATTTTCCTCGACACTTGGCGTTAATCTTTCCTTAAACATCCAGGATGTTTGGCTTCGTTACTGCCTTTATATCAATATCGACGGACAAAAAATACCCGCCTCATGGACGGGTTAAGGGAAGGACGTACCCGAATCAAGGGC
>CAYOQL010000042.1:0-19222 GCA_964406085.1 uncultured Herminiimonas sp. | reverse complement strand
TCGCACGCGGCGCAATCCTTTGCATCGCCGACCATTCGAGCGCACTATTGAATCAACTGGCAGCAGTGCTGGCGACCGGCAATCAGGCGGTCTTGTTGCAGACCGCCGAAGCGCTTTTGCCGGCCGATTTGCCTCAAGAGGTGCGCACCAAACTCCGCTTCATCGCCAGTGTTCAAGGCGGCGATGACCTGGCAATGGCTCTTTATGAGCGCAGTAGCGGCGGCAAACTGTCCGACGTGTTGACGGCCGTGGCTGCGCGCGACGGCGCCATCGTGCCAATGCTGGCTACCAGCGGCGACGCACCCATTGCGCTATGGCGACTGGTGACAGAACGCACGGTCAGCATCAACACTACGGCGGCGGGCGGTAACGCCAGCTTGATGAGCATGGAAGGTTGAGTCGATGCTGGCGGGAGACTGACAGGCTGACATGGACAGAGTGGCATCGCTGATCACAGCGCTGCAGCCGTCACCAGCTTGATTCATGCAATCTATTTTTGTGCATATTGAGCCCGGTCAATATGCAGTGGGATTTCGGCGAGTATCGTAGGCTTGTGATACGGCAGGCGCCGTATCGTCGATTACTGTTTGCATATAAAAAGTCAGGCGCTGTCATGTCTTTGAAGAATACCGAAGGCAATAATGTATTGCCCTTCAAACGTGTTGCCAAAGGTGCTACTCCCGCAGCAATGGCAATCTCGGAATTGAACGAGATGCTGATCATTTACGATCATTTGATCGCACTGCTCAGGGAAACCGACAATGGCGATCTGGATGTTTTAACAGACAGTATTGTCAGTTCTGTCGTACGCTGCAGAGAGACGCTGGCAAGCGGCATTGATGACAAGACCGGCCCGTCGATGGCGAAAGAAATGAAAGACGGGCTGCACCAGATCCCCGGTGTATTGCGCTCACTACTCCCCGGTCTTGGCCCCCGTTTGGGAGAAAGTCTGGAGCGCAAACTCGGCATCCAGTTTTCCCGCTACTCTTCATCGTAGCGTCCAGTCACAAGGAAGACATGCAGCCCCTCGATTTTTTCAGACAGTTATCAGGCCAAACCCGAACTCTCCGAGCCAATCAGCAAATCGCCGTCGCACTGGCGTTTGTTGCAGGAGCCGTCAACGCCGGCGGTTTTCTGGCCGTGCACCAGTACACGTCGCACATGACGGGCTTCATCTCCGCGGTCTCAGATAACCTGATACTCGGCAATGCCTTGCTGGTCATCGCTGGCATAGGCTCGATGATCTCGTTTGTCAGCGGCGCTGCGGCCACCTCCATCATGGTCAACTGGGCCAGGCACCGCAATCTGCACAGCACCTATGCGCTTGTACTTGCAGCAGAATCGTTCCTTCTTCTGCTGTTCGGCCTGTTGGGCGCCAACCTCGACGCCTACCTCGACATCACGGTACCGCTCACGGTGATCCTGCTCTGCTTCATCATGGGTCTGCAAAACGCCGTCATGACCAAGATGTCGGATGCCGGCATACGCGCGACCCATCTCACCGGCGTGGTCACCGATCTCGGCATCGAGCTGGGAAAAATGTTTTACTGGAATCACAGGAACGCCAGAAATGCCGAAGGCTATGTCCGCGCCCGCCATGAAAAGGTGATCTTCTACGTCGCGCTACTCACGATATTTTTTATCGGTGGCATTCTGGGCGCCGTTGGCTTCAAGTACCTCGGCTACAGCACGGTACTGCCGCTTGCACTCATCCTGTTTGTGATTGCGTTGATGCCACTGGTTGATGATGCATTCGTGCGCTTGCGCGGCTTGCGTGCCTAGGATGACCATTTTAGGTGTGTCATAAAGCGCAGTGGCTTCCGACCTGCACTGATGTAAATACAAATAAGATTAAAAAATAAAGGGAGGAAAAGCACTACGCTTTTCCTCCCTTTATTTTCATTGCAGTTCGTCATTCCCGCCTGCGCGGGAATGACGACTACTCAGCTTTCACACGGCTTTCACAAACGCCAGCTCGCCATGCTCGACAGTGACCTTGATCACATCCTTGGGCCCAAACTTGCCTTCCAGGATTGCCTTCGACAATGGGTTTTCGATCTGATGCTGAATCGCGCGTTTCAACGGACGTGCGCCATACACAGGATCAAAACCGGCTTCGGCAATTTTTTGCAGCGCTTCGTCTGACATGTCCATAGACATATCCATGCGTGCCAGACGTTGCTCCAGCGTCGCCAGCTGAATCTTCGCGATCGAGCCGATGTTCTTTTCATCGAGCGCGTGGAAAACGACGATTTCGTCGATGCGGTTGATGAACTCGGGACGGAAATGCGCCTGCACTTCAGCCATCACCGCCATCTTGATCAAGGCGGTTTCGCTGCCTTCCATCGATTGAATCTTGTGTGAGCCCAGATTCGATGTCATCACAATGACGGTGTTCTTGAAATCGACGGTGCGCCCTTGTCCATCCGTCATGCGGCCATCGTCCAGCACTTGCAGCAGGACGTTGAATACATCCGGATGCGCCTTCTCGATCTCGTCGAGCAGGATCACACAGTAGGGCTTGCGTCGCACGGCTTCGGTCAGATACCCGCCTTCTTCGTAGCCGACATAACCGGGTGGCGCACCGATCAGTCTTGCGACTGAATGCTTCTCCATGAATTCGCTCATGTCGATGCGGATCAGCGAATCTTCGGTATCGAACAGGAAAGACGCCAGCGCCTTGCACAACTCGGTTTTACCCACGCCGGTAGGTCCGAGGAACATGAAGGAGCCGTAGGGCCGATCCGGATCACCAAGACCGGCGCGCGAACGACGGATCGCGTCTGACACGGCAACGATCGCCTCGTGCTGACCGACCACGCGCTTGTGCAAAGCGTCTTCCATCTGCAGCAACTTCTCGCGTTCGCCCTGCATCATGCGGGACACGGGAATGCCGGTTGCGCGCGATACGACTTCGGCAATTTCTTCGGCACCGACCTGGGTGCGTACCAGTTGCGGCTTGCCTGCCGTTGCCTCGCCGGTGACAGCATTCTTCAGTTGCGCCTCCAGCTCTGGCAGGGTCTTGTATTGCAGCTCCGACACGCGCTGCCAATCGCTATTGCGCGTGGCTTCTTCCATTTGCAGGCGCGCTTTTTCTATCGCTTCCTTGATGTGCTGACTGCCTTGCGCTGCGGATTTCTCGGCTTTCCAGATTTCTTCCAGATCGGCGTATTCGCGACCGAGTTTTGCGATCTCTTCCTCGATCAGCGCCAGGCGTTTTTGCGACGCTTCGTCTTTTTCTTTCTTGATCGCTTCACGTTCAATCTTCAATTGAATGACGCGCCGATCCAGCCGGTCCATGACTTCCGGTTTGGAATCAATCTCGATCTTGATCTTGGCTGCCGCCTCATCAATCAGGTCAATCGCCTTGTCGGGCAGGAATCGATCGGTGATGTAGCGATGCGACAGTTCTGCCGCAGCGACGATGGCCGGATCGGTAATGTCGACGCCATGATGGACTTCGTATTTTTCCTGCAAGCCGCGCAGGATGGCAATGGTCGCCTCCACCGTCGGCTCGTCGACAATGACTTTTTGAAAGCGACGTTCCAGCGCGGCGTCTTTCTCTATGTATTTGCGGTATTCGTCGAGCGTGGTCGCGCCTACGCAATGCAGTTCGCCACGCGCCAACGCCGGCTTGAGCATATTGCCGGCATCCATTGCACCTTCGGCCTTGCCGGCGCCCACCAGCGTATGCATTTCATCGATGAAGACGATGGTCTGGCCTTCGTCCTGTGCGAGTTCGGTCAATACCGCTTTCAGGCGTTCTTCAAACTCGCCACGATATTTGGCCCCCGCCAGCAGCGACGCCATATCGAGCGACAGCACGCGCTTGCCCTTGAGGCTTTCCGGCACTTCGCCGTTGACGATACGTTGCGCCAGGCCTTCAACGATGGCGGTCTTGCCCACGCCGGGTTCACCGATCAATACCGGATTGTTTTTGGAGCGGCGTTGCAGGATCTGGATGGTGCGACGGATTTCGTCGTCGCGGCCGATGACGGGATCAAGCTTGCCGGCGCGCGCGCGCTCGGTCAGATCCATCGTGTATTTTTTCAGTGCTTCGCGCTGACCTTCGCCCTCTGCGGAATCCACCTTGGTGCCGCCACGCACAGCCTTGATCGCTGCCTCCAGCGCCTTGCGGGTGAGGCCGTTTTCACGCGCAATCTTGCCGGCATCGGACTTGTCTTCGGTCAATGCAAGCAACAGCATTTCGGTGGCGATGAATTCATCGCCGTGCTTTTGCGATTCCCTGTCGGCGAGGTTCAGCAGCGACGTCAGGTCGCGTCCGATCTGCACCTGGCCGGCATTGCCGGAGACCTTGGGCAGGCGCTCCAGCGCGCTCTTGAGCGCAGTCACCATGCCGTTGATATTGGCACCAGCGCGCTGCAGCAGCGAGCGTGTGCTGCTGTCATCCTGGCTCAGCAGGGCGACGAGTACGTGTACCGGTTCTATGTATTGATTGTCGTTGCCGACTGCATGACTTTGCGCATCAGCGAGCGCTTCCTGCAACTTGGTGGTCAATTTATCTAGACGCATTGCATTTCTCCATCGGTAAATCGTTCATGCAGGGAAAAATTGGGTCGTACACCCTTTTTTCAAGTATGGCGTTGCGCCATAGGGAAACGAATTTGAAACGAATATCAAACGAATTTGAAGCAAACAAGAAGTGATTGTGACGAAAATCCCGGGCGCATGCATGCGCTAGATCAAATTCAGGCAAATGCCTTGTAGGTCGCAAAACCGGCAATGCAGAAAAGAATCGAGCCGACCAGATGCAGCATGATGTGCCCCAGCGCCCAAAGGTAATCGCCGCGTTGCAGCAGCAGGACGGCTTCGGCTGAAAAAGTGGAAAAAGTAGTCAGGCCGCCGAGAAAACCGGTAATCGCGAACAGACGCCACTCCGGTGGAATGCCTTGATAGCTGCTGAAGAAGGCAACCGCAAGGCCGACCAGATAACCGCCAGCCAGGTTGGCAAACACGGTACCCAAGGGAATTTGCGGATTGACCAGGTTAAACCACAGGCCCAGCCACCAGCGCAGCCACGCCCCCAGCGCGGCACCTGCGCCAACGGCGAGCCAGCTCATCATTTGCCGGCGTCCTTGTGGTCGCCTTTGCTCGATACAGCAGCCCATTTCGCCAGCGCCGTATCGTCAGTGGAACGTGCATCCACCCAGCGTGCGCCTTGCGGTGTTTGTTCCTTCTTCCAGAACGGCGCATCGGTTTTCAGGTAATCGATGATGAATTCGCAGGCCGAGAATGCCTCGCCGCGATGCGCGGAGGTAACCGCAACCAGCACGATTTGCTCCAGCGGCAACAAAGGTCCGATGCGGTGGATCACCAGCGCATCGAAAATTGGCCAGCGTGCTTTCGCTTGCTCGACGATGTTCTGCAGTGCTTTTTCGGTCATGCCCGGATAATGTTCAAGTTCCATCTCGGCCACGCTGGAACCGTCATTCATGTCGCGCACAGTACCGATGAAAGTAACGACAGCACCCACTTGCGGGCTGTTGGCGCGCAAGTCTGCGACTTCTTTGCTGACATCAAAATCTTCGGTTTGAACGCGGATCGCCATGATTTATATTGCCTGCCTGTTTATCTGGTTGAAGTACTTGATCAGCCCAATCAGCCGCCAGTGACGGGAGGGAAAAATGCGACCTCGCCACCATCCTTGATGGCGGCCGATGCATCCGTCATTTCCTGATCGTAAGCCATGCGCAAGGAGCGCTTGTCAGCCAGCGCTTCTGCCCATACGCCACCACGTTGCTGCAAAAATGCACGCACGCCGCCAACGGTATTCACATCGGCCGGTACGGTCACGGACTCTTGGGATACACCCAGGGCTTCACGCACGCTGGCAAAAAATCGAAGTTGAATATTCATGTTGAATGGTTTTCTACGCTGTTTTTTAATGACACCTCAGTGCATTAAATCACTGAAGCAAATAAAGCGCACGAGGTCGCCTTTCGCAATCGTCTTGCCGGGTGGATTATCGATCAAGCCATCGCCCCACACGGTCGACGTCAGCACGCCGGAACTCTGGTTGGCGAATAGATCGAGGCCGCCTTCAGCATTGATTTTCCCACGCAAGAACTCATTGCGCCGGTCGCCTTTCGGCAAGTCGAAATCGGCCCGCATCGCATAAGCTTTCGGTGCGACGTCAACCACGCCTTGCAAGCGCAGAATGAACGGACGGACGAACAGCAGAAAGGTCACGAAGCTCGACACCGGGTTGCCCGGCAAGCCGAGGAAAAATGCAGTGTCGTTCGCATTAACGGATGTGCTTGTGCGCCTGACCTCGCCAAACGCGAGCGGCTTGCCGGGCTTGACCGCAATCTGCCACATGTTTAGATGCCCTTCGGCCTCTACCGCCGGCTTGATGTGATCTTCTTCGCCTACCGATACGCCGCCGGACGTGATGATCAGGTCGTGTTCGGCTGCGGCACGGCGCAAGGTGTCGCGCGTGGCAGCCAGCGTGTCGGGCACGATGCCGTAATCGGTAATATCGCATCCGAGATTTTCAAGCAAACCGCGCAAGGTAAATTTATTCGAGTTATAGATCGCGCCCGGTTTCAATGCATCACCCGGCATTGCGAGTTCGTCACCGGTGAAAAAGACCGCGACGCGCAACTTACGCACGACCGGCAATTGCGCCAGGCCGACCGATGCCGCCAGGCCCATCTCTTGTGCACGCAAACGCTGGCCTGCCGACAGGATCGTGCTGCCGGCGCGTATGTCTTCACCTGCACGACGTATCCATTCGCCGGATTGCGGTGTGTGCTTGACGGTCACCAGGTCGCCCTCTGCATCTTTCGATGCGACGCAGACTTCCTGCATCACGACGGCATCCGCGCCCAGAGGAATCATGGCGCCGGTAAAGATGCGTGCCGCGCACCCGGCTTGCAGCGGCTGGCCGACATGGCCGGCAGGAATGCGCTGGCTGACGCGCAAGATCGCATCGCCGCTGACACAATCTGCTGCGCGCACGGCATAACCATCCATAGACGTATTGTCGACCGGCGGCACATCCAATTGCGAAGTTTGTGCCACGGCGAGAATGCGGCCATTGGCTTCCAGCGTAGGCAGAATGTTCGTTTCCGTAATCTGTCTGGCCGAAGCAAGCAGGAAGGCTAGCGCTTCGGCAACACTCAACATCGGTTTTGGCTCAGTCATGCTTGGCTCGATAATCGGTTGATGGAACACGCGAGAATAAGACTCGTGAAGAATAGGACTCTTGAAGAATGATCAGGCAAAGACCCGGCAGCGTTCAGCGCTGCGGGTTCAGCAACTATCTTACAGCCCGGTATGCGCAGCGATGAAGGCTTTCATCTTGTCGATATCGGTCGTCATTACTTCAAAGCGCTGTGGCAAATCTTCAATATTCTCAAAACCGGCTGGACGTTCTGCATCGCGGCCCAGGGCTTCGCGTATGGTTTCGTTGAACTTGGCTGCCAATGCGGTTTCCAGCACGATCATCGGTACGCCCGGTGTCAGATGTTCGCGCGCGACTTTGACGCCGTCGGCCGTGTGCGTATCGATAATCAGGTCGTACTTGGCTTGCAGGTCGCGGATGGTCGCGAGACGATCTGCGTGTGTCGATTTGCCCGAAACAAAACCGAACTTTGCAATATTCTTGAATTCATCGCCGTCGCTACCCGGCTTGCCGGACAAGTCGAAGCCGCCCTGGGTTTCCACTTTCTGGAACAGCGCGCGCACGCGTTCACCATCGCGGTCCAGCAAATCGAAGATGAAGCGTTCGAAATTGGACGCCTTGCTGATATCCATGCTCGGGCTGGTGGTGTGATACGTCTCTGCCGATTTGCGGACGCGATAGACACCGGTGCGGAAGAACTCATCCAGCACGTCGTTTTCATTGGTAGCCGCAACCAGTTGATGTATCGGCAGCCCCATCATGCGCGCGATGTGACCGGCGCAGATATTGCCGAAATTACCGGATGGCACTGTGAACGAAACCTTTTGCTCGTTACTGGTGGTCGCGCTCAGGTAGCCACGGAAGTAATAGATAACTTGTGCAACAACGCGCGCCCAGTTGATCGAATTGACGGTGCCGATTTTTTTCTGCGACTTGAATGCGTGGTCGTTCGACACCGCCTTGACCATATCCTGGCAATCGTCAAACACGCCGTCGACGGCAATATTGAAAATATTCGGATCTTGCAGGCTAAACATTTGCGCAGTCTGGAATGCACTCATTTTCTTGTGCGGCGACAGCATGAAGACACGTATGCCTTTTTTGCCGCGCATTGCGTATTCCGCCGCGCTACCGGTATCGCCGGAAGTCGCGCCGAAAATATTCAGTTCCGCATGCTGCTTGGCCAATGTGTACTCGAACAGATTGCCGAGCAGTTGCATCGCCATGTCCTTGAACGCCAGTGTCGGGCCATTCGAGAGAGCTTGCAGCATCAATTTGCTGCCGTCTTTCTCTTCGACCAGCCGCAGCGGCGTGATACGTGCGGCTTCTTCACCGTGCCGCACGTTGCGATATACGTCCGCGGTGTAGGTCTTGTGCACCAGTGCATGCAAATCTGCTTCGGGAATATCGGTGGCAAATTTTTTCAATACTTCGAATGCCAGATCGGCATACGGCAGCGTGCGCCATGCATCGAGTTCTGCGCTGGTCACTTGCGGATATTCAGACGGCAAATACAAGCCGCCATCAGGCGCCAGACCACCGAGAAGAATTTGGGAAAAGGACTGGGCAGCGGACGCACCGCGGGTCGAGATATATTGCATGTCGTGGTATAGGATAAATAGCAATGAAAGCAGCCGCCATTATAACGTGCTCACACCCTGCCCTACAGCGCTTTTGCCATTCTGGGCAGATGCACATTCCAGACTATGGATCGCTGAGGTGCAATCGGGAAACTTGGTTCGGTCATCGCGACTACCTTACTGGACCGTTGCATGGGTTGAATACGCCGCGATGGCACCAACTGCAGATCCATCGCAGACATAAAAAAAGCGCTCAAATGAGCGCTTTTTTACGACGGATGAATGCAATATCAGCTCAAGTGTTCCAGACGGATCTTGGTGACTTTGCCCAGAACGGTAGGCAAGGCTTCGATCTTCTTGATCGCCGCCTCGACGTTTTTCTCCTGCGTCTGATGCGTCAACATGATGATGTCGGTCTGGGTTTCGCCCAGCGCCGGTTCTTTTTGCAGCATGGCGTCGATGGAAATCGTCGATTCTGCCAGGATGCTGGTGACATTCGCCAATACACCGAGTTTGTCTGCCACATGCATGCGCAGATAGTAGCTGGTCGTCACTTCAGAAATTGGCAGGATAGGCGTATCAGTCATCGAATGCGGCTGAAATGCCAGATGCGGCACACGTTGCGCTGGCTGTGCATCGGCCAGACGTGTGATATCGACCAGATCGGCGATCACGGCAGAAGCAGTAGGTTCTGCACCCGCACCTTTGCCGTAGTACAAAGTTGCTCCGACTGCGTCGCCTTGTACCAAGACTGCATTCATCGCGCCTTCAACGTTGGCAATCAAACGCTTGGCAGGAATCAGGGTCGGATGCACGCGCAACTCGATACCGTGCGGTGTACGTTTGGCGATGCCGAGCAACTTGATGCGGTAACCGAGTTGTTCTGCATAGCGGATATCGATCGCTTCCAGCTGGGTGATGCCTTCCACATGCGCTTTGCCGAACTGAACCGGAATACCGAATGCAATTGCAGCCATCAGTGTCGCCTTGTGCGCAGCATCGATGCCTTCGATATCGAAGGTCGGATCGGCTTCGGCGTAACCGAGGCGTTGCGCTTCTTTCAAAACGGTATCGAAGTCCAGGCCCTTGTCGCGCATTTCGGACAGGATGAAATTGGTAGTGCCGTTGATGATGCCGGCGATCCATTCAATACGGTTTGCGGTCAGGCCTTCGCGCAAGGCCTTGATGATAGGGATGCCGCCAGCCACCGCAGCTTCGTAGGCAACCATCACGCTTTTTTCTTGGGCCGCCTTGAAAATTTCATCGCCATGAATGGCCAGCAAGGCCTTGTTGGCGGTGACAATATGCTTGCCATTTGCAATCGCCTTCAGAACCAAATCCTTGGCAATGCCGTAGCCGCCTATCAGTTCGATGACGATATCGATGTCAGGATTATTGACAACCAGATTGCCATCATTGACGACTTCGCACTGCGCGCCGACCAGTTCTTTGGCACGTGCGACATCGAGATCCGCCACCATGACGATTTCAATGCCGCGTCCGGCGCGACGGGAAATTTCTTCCTGATTGCGCTTCAAGACATTAAATGTACCTGCACCTACGGTGCCGATTCCGAGCAAACCTACTTTGATGGATTTCATAATTTCTGCTTAGTATTTCTGCTTGAATTTTTGCTTGATAAATATCGGATGAAGCGACTATCGCAGAACATGTGTCCGCCGATTCGGCCGGCACGGGCTCTACGAAGAACTCAGCCCAGGCGTTTGCGATAGCCTTCGAGGAAATGCGCAATCCGGCCGATCGCCACTGTCAAATCGTCGGAATTCGGCAGGAATACTACCCTGAAATGATCAGGCGTCGGGCAATTGAAACCTGTGCCCTGAACGATTAACACGCTTTCCTCGGCCAGCAATTGATAGGCAAAATCCTGATCATCCTTGATCGGATACATCTTGGGATCAAGGCGCGGGAACATGTACAAGGCCGATTTCGGCTTGACACAGGTCACACCCGGAATTTCCGTCAACAGCTTGTGCGCCAGATCGCGCTGACGCAACAGACGCCCACCCGGGCCAACCAGATCGTTGATGCTCTGATAGCCGCCAAGTGCAGTTTGAATCGCATACTGACCCGGGACATTGGCGCACAGGCGCATCGATGCCAGCATGTTCAAGCCTTCGATGTAATCCTTGGCGTAACGCTTCTCGCCCGAGACGATCATCCAGCCGGCGCGATAGCCGCAAGCGCGGTAGTTTTTCGACAAGCCGTTGAAGGTAATGAACAGCACATCGTCAGCCAGCGACGCCAGCGAGGTATGCGTCTCGCCATCGTACAAGACCTTGTCGTAGATTTCATCCGCCAAAATAATCAACTGATGCTGACGCGCGAGCTCGACAATTTGCTGGAGCAATTCAACCGGATACAGTGCACCGGTTGGGTTGTTCGGATTGATGACGACGATCGCCTTGGTATTCGAATTGATCTTCTTCTTGATGTCTTCGATATCCGGAAACCAGCCGGCCTGCTCATCGCAAACGTAATGCACAGGTGTGCCGCCGGACAAGCTGACTGCAGCAGTCCATAACGGGTAATCGGGCGAAGGCACCAGTACTTCATCGCCGGTATTGAGCAAGGCATTGACGCTCATCACGATCAGCTCGGATGCGCCGTTGCCGAGGTAAATGTCATCGATGGTCACGCCGGCGATTTTCTTTTCCTGCGTGTACTGCATGATCGCCTTGCGCGGCGCGAACAGACCTTTGGAGTCGGTGTAACCCGAGGCATTCGACATGTTGCGGATCATGTCCTGCACGATCTCATCAGGTGCATCGAAACCAAAAGTAGCCAGATTGCCGATGTTCAGCTTGATAATCTTGTGACCATCTTCTTCCATCTGGCGCGCCTTCTCCAGCACGGGTCCGCGTATGTCATAACAAACATCAGCCAGTTTTTTCGATTTTTGAATCGGTCGCACAGCGAGTAGTCCTTGTTATTTTTTAGAGCTATCGATCAGATCGGATAAGTTCTAACGAAAACGCCGGTTCGTCACAGCCGTCGATGCTAGATCGACAACCGGAGTCCGGCGAAAAAATGACGGCTGCAATGCTGCAGCGCGAAAGAGGTCCATTTTGCCGAAAGCGACCGATTTTATCAATCGATAAAGGCTGGTTTAAAGCTGAAAACGTTACAATAAGCGTTCTTTATCTTCTAACTATCGGAATTAAGCCCCCTCAATTCCGGTTTACCTTCAGCCCATACCGTTATGAAGCTTCACAACACCAGCACCCAGCAATATCAAACCGTTACGTCGTATGAAGAAAATGGCGTAGAAATCAATCTGATCCCGTTTAATACGAGCTTGGTCGTCCTGCCAGAAATCGCCCCGGCCCCGTGGTCTGTCAGCTCTTTCGATGCGCTGACGATAGAGAATTTTGAGCAGATCAATGCGATCTCGCCAGACGTGGTCATACTCGGCACCGGCATGCGCCAACGCTTTGTCCACCCGCGCCTGACAGCCCCGCTGACCGCGCGCCGCATCGGTGTCGAATGCATGGATAACCAGGCAGCTTGCCGCACCTACAATATCCTGATGGCAGAAGGCCGCAAGGTTGCGCTGGCATTGATTTTTGAAGTGTAAGGCTGCAGGCCGGACGCTAACTATTCATGGGTGTAGGTAGCGCCACCGCGATCGTCCCTGCTGAACCTGACTTCGCTATGTGAAACAGCTCTGGGCCCTGAACTATCCCGCAAAATTATTGTCATTTGCTTACTGCAGCATCAAGCTTGGTGCTGTATTGATTCGAACAACAAGGAAAGAAGAAAAAATTTCAAGTTTCATTGCTTGAAGGACAAAAACTCGCCCCCATGTTCGCTTCTGGCCGCATAATTTATCTTCATTCGCATACGGGAATGACAACAAATCGATAGGTTTCAGTGCGCTACGCACAGCGCCGTTACCATCGACAGAGAGAGTGATAACAAATGGATCAAGACACATCGGTGGCAGAGCGCCCTTCCGCACTCAACAAGACGGTACCGGAATTTTCCGCTGCGATGACCGGTGATCAGACATTTCAACTATCTGATTACAAAGGGAAAAAAATCGTCCTTTACTTCTATCCGAAGGACAATACCCCTGGTTGCACGACAGAAGGTATTCAGTTCCGTGAAATGTATCCGCAGTTCCAGCAAGCCAATACTGAAATTTTCGGTGTCAGCCGTGACAGCATCCGTTCGCACGAAGGCTTCAAGGCGAAACTGGAAATGCCTTTCCAGCTGATTTCAGATCCGGATGAAACGCTGTGCGCGATGTTTGATGTCATGAAGATGAAAAATATGTATGGCAAGAAAGTGCGCGGCATCGAACGTTCGACTTTTATCATTGACGAGTCAGGCAAATTGGTGAAAGAATGGCGTGGAGTGAAAGTGCCTGGACACATCGATGAAGTACTGGAGTTTGTGAAGGCTCTTGCATAGGTTTGCAGAAACCCATTGAATTCAAAAGAATTTTTCTTCAAGAAAGCCGTTTGCGGATGTGGCCACAGGCCCGCCCAAACGGCTTTTTTACTTTTCGATTTGTATCCTCTTTGTTTTTTCACCGCTGCATCCGTCGTTCAAGCCCTCCCTCCATCTGTTATTCGCACCTTTGTCACCGTTTGTACCCGTTTTCATGTTTCCAAACTTACTAGATCGAGGTCCTGATGCCACTGCCTAAATTACCGACCAAGCCTGCCGCACTGCTTTCACCGCAAGACTATACGAAGGCGGACAAGGACAAGATTGTCAAAGCACTGACATTGATTGAGCCGGCAGCGCGCCAGAATGCCCCGACGACAGCGCCCGTACCTGCACGCGCAAAAATCGCTGACAAGGCATCTGCAGAAAAGACGCGCGCCGTTTCTGCACAAACCGTGGCATTGGCACCGAAATCCGGCAGCCGCCGCCCGGTAGACAAATCCGGCGTCAAAAAATTGTTTGTGCTCGATACCAATGTGCTGATGCACGATCCGACATCCTTGTTCCGTTTTGAAGAGCACGACGTCTATCTGCCCATGATGACGCTGGAAGAACTCGACGATCACAAAAAGGGTATGTCGGAGGTCGCGCGCAGCGCGCGTCAGGTATCGCGTTCGCTGGACGCCCTCGTGAGCGGGGTCGAAGAAAATGCAATCGATGAAGGCATTCCTTTATCGAAGCTGGGTAATAAAGACGCCAAGGGCCGTTTATTCTTCCAGACCAAATTGCAGAACGTCACACTGCCGGAAGGCCTGCCTATGGGCAAGGCCGACAATCAAATTCTGGGTGTGGTTCGTGCATTGGAGGCGCAATATCCGGGGCGCCCCATCGTGCTGGTGTCGAAAGACATCAATATGCGAATCAAGGCCCGCGCGATGGGCTTGCCGGCTGAAGAGTACCTGAATGATCACGTGCTGGAAGATACCGACCTGCTCTATTCCGGCATCATGCAATTGCCGGATGACTTTTGGGTCAAGCATGCGAAAGGCATGGAATCGTGGCAGGAAAACAAGCACGGGACCGGATATACCTTCTACCGGCTCAGTGGCCCGGTCGTCCCTGCAATGCTGGTCAATCAGTTCGTCTTCATGGAACCGAAGAATGGCGAAGCATCGTTCTATGGACTGGTACGCCAGATCAATGGCAAGACCGCCGTCATCCAGACCTTGCGCGACTACGCACATACCAAGAACAGCGTGTGGGGGGTGACTGCACGCAACCGTGAACAGAATTTCGCACTGAATCTGCTGATGGATCCGGAATGCGATTTCGTCACGCTGCTCGGCCAGGCCGGCACCGGCAAAACCTTGCTGGCACTCGCAGCAGGTTTGGCGCAAGTGCTGGAAACCAAGCTCTACAGCGAAATCATCGTCACGCGCGTCACGGTGCCGGTCGGCGAAGACATCGGTTTCCTGCCTGGCACCGAAGAAGAAAAGCTGTCGCCGTGGATGGGCGCTTTCGACGACAACCTGGAAGTGCTGAACAAGTCGGACAACGACGCCGGAGAATGGGGTCGTGCCGCAACACAGGATCTGATTCGCTCTCGCATCAAGATCAAGTCGCTCAACTTCATGCGCGGCCGCACTTTCGTCAACAAGTTCCTGATCATCGATGAAGCGCAAAACTTGACGCCGAAGCAGATGAAAACACTGGTCACCCGCGCAGGTCCGGGTACCAAGATCATTTGCCTGGGAAACATTGCACAAATCGATACGCCCTACCTGACCGAAGGTTCCAGCGGTTTGACATATGTGGTCGATCGTTTCAAGGGCTGGAGTCACGGCGGTCATGTCACGCTGGCGCGCGGCGAACGTTCGCGTCTGGCCGATCACGCCAGCGAAGTGCTGTAAAAGCCTGAGTCGTTAGACACAAAAAAGCCTGCTGAATCAGCAGGCTTTTTTTTATGGATCAATCCGTCGCTTGCGGCGAACGCATCACATGATCATCGTGCCTAGCCACCATGCAATCGCTGCGACGAAAGCCGACGCAGGAATCGTGAATACCCATGCCCAGACGATATTGCCGGCGACGCCCCAGCGCACTGCCGACATTTTGCGCGATGCGCCGACGCCGACAATCGCACCGGTAATCGTATGCGTAGTCGATACCGGAACACCAATCGCCGTCGCCAGGAACAAGGTAATCGCGCCACCGGTTTCAGCACAGAAACCGCCTACAGGCTTCAATTTGGTGATCTTTTGACCCATGGTCTTGACGATGCGCCAGCCACCGAACAAGGTGCCCAAACTGATCGCGCTATAACAGCTGATGACAACCCACCATGGCAACGCTTCGTCAGCGGTCGAGACGCCGGCGGCGATCAACAACATCCAGATAATGCCCATGGTTTTTTGTGCATCGTTGCCGCCGTGACCCAGGCTGTACATCGCAGCGGATGCCAGTTGCAAGCGTCGGAACCATTTATCCACATTGCGTGGCGTAGAGCGAACAAACAGCCACGACACCAGTATCATCATTAGCGAACCGAAGAAAAAACCCAACAATGGCGACAAGACGATAAAGGCAATAATCTTCAGCAACCCCGATGCGATCAAGGCATCCGTACCGGACTTGGCCACTGCAGCACCTACCAGACCGCCGATCAAGGCGTGTGACGACGAAGATGGCAAGCCGAAATACCAGGTCAGGGCATTCCAGAAAATCGCGCCCATCAACGCGCCGAACACGACGTAATGATCAATGACGATAGGATCGATCGTGCCCTTGCCGATCATCGATGCCACTTTGAGGTGGAAAACACCAATCGCAATAAAGTTGAAAAATGCCGCCATCATCACCGCGTTTTGCGGTTTCAGGACACCGGTAGAAACCACCGTCGCAATCGCATTTGCTGCATCGTGGAAGCCATTCATGAAATCGAATACCAGCGCCAGTGCAATCAAAGCGGCGAGGACATAAATGCTCATGGTAAGAGTTTGCATGGAGTTTTAATTTCTGTTCTATCTGCACGTGGGGCCAACAATGTCGGCAACCGCAAAACCTGCAATACATGGCTCGGCAGACTACCCGAGCCAGATGCAATCAAAATACGTTTAAATTCTCAAGCGTTTTCGACGATGATGCCTTCGATAATATTGGCAACGTCTTCGCAACGATCGGTAACGGTTTCCAGCAATTCGTAAATCGCTTTCAGCTTGATCAGGTTACGTACATCCGGTTCTTCACGGAACAGTTTGGACATCGCAGCGCGCATCACATGATCGGCATCCGACTCCAGGCGATCGATTTCCTGGCAGATCGCCAGAATTTCTCGCGAGTTATCCATGTTGTGCAGCAAGGCAACCGCTGCCTTTACTTTTTCGGTACAAGCCAGGCACAGTTCCGCCAGACGCTTTGCTTCAGGCGTGATGGCCTTGATGTCATACAAGGAAATGGTTTGTGCGGCATCCTCGAGCAAATCGAGAATGTCATCCATACGTGTGATCAATTGGTGAATATCGTCACGATCCAGCGGCGTGATGAAAGTCTTGTGCAGCGCGTCCAGCGTGGCATGCGTCACCTTGTCAGCCTGCTTTTCGATACCCTCGATCGCGTGCACACGGATTTCCAGATCGTCGAAATTCGTCATCAGGGCCACCATCTCTTTTGCACCCTTGACACAAAATTCTGCGTGCTCATTGAAGAGATCGAAAAATTTGCCTTCTTTAGGCATCAGTCGTCCAAACATGATTACTCTCTTTGAATATTAAAATGTTGAAATGAAGTGGTACGCACGCAATGCTTTGGTGCCGCAGGAAAAATTTAAAATATCTGAAATTATTTTCATCATCGGTTGCACATCAAGCCAAGCGCGCATCAATCGCCTTGATACAACGCAGCCGAACCGGTGTAATTTTCAAACTTGGTGTACTGCCCGAGGAAGGTCAGGCGCACGCTACCGATAGGGCCGTTACGCTGCTTGCCGATAATGATTTCGGCGGTGCCTTTATCCGGAGAATCAGGGTTGTACACTTCATCGCGATAGATGAACAAAATCACGTCGGCATCCTGCTCGATAGCGCCGGATTCACGCAAGTCAGACATCACAGGACGCTTGTTCGGACGCTGCTCCAGCGAACGGTTCAACTGTGAAAGTGCGATCACCGGGCAATTCAATTCTTTGGCCAAACCTTTCAAGCTACGCGAAATTTCAGAAATTTCGGTCGCACGATTTTCGCCGGATGAATTGGCGGACATCAGTTGCAGGTAATCGATGATGATCAGGCCGAGTTTGCCGCATTGACGAGAAAGGCGACGCGCACGTGCGCGCAATTCGATCGAATTCAGCGCAGGTGTTTCATCAATGAACAATTGTGCGTCGTTCATCTTTTGAATGGCATGCGTCAGGCGCGGCCAATCTTCGTCGACCAGGCGGCCGGTGCGCAAACGATGCTGATCGAGACGTCCGACCGAACCCAGCATACGCATCGCCAATTGTGTGCCGCCCATTTCCATCGAAAAGACCGCGACCGGCAAACCGCTTTCAATGGCCACCGTTTCACCGATGTTGATCGAGAATGCGGTTTTACCCATAGACGGGCGGCCGGCAACAATAATCAAGTCGCCAGGCTGCAATCCAGAGGTCATGCGGTCCAGATCGGCAAAACCCGTAGGCACACCGGTGATATCGCTGGTGCTATCGCGACTGTACAGTTCATCGATACGCTCGACGACTTGCGTCAGCAGCGGTTGAATCTCTTGGAAACCCTGGGCGCCGCGTGCGCCCTCTTCCGCAATGGCAAAGATCTTGGACTCGGCTTCGTCCAGCATCTGCTTGACTTCCTTGCCTTGCGGATTGAATGCATTGCCGGAAATCTCATCCGACACGGTAATGAGTTTGCGCAGCACGCCACGGTCGCGCACGATCTCGGCGTAACGCCGGATATTGGCGGCGGACGGCGTATTTTGTGCCAGCGCATTGAGGTAGGAAACGCCGCCAATCTCATCTGCCTTGCCGCTATTCGTCAATGCTTCAAAAACAGTGATGACGTCAGCCGGACGGGAGGCATTGATCAACTTGACGATATGTTGAAAGATGATCCGGTGATCGTAGCGATAAAAATCGTCCTGATGGACGAAGTCGGCGATCCTGTCCCACGCGGCATTGTCGAGCAGCAAACCGCCGAGGACGGATTGCTCAGCCTCTATCGAATGCGGGGGAACGCGGAGGGAATCTACTTGTGGATCAGCACGGTTGTTCATGGCGCGAATTATACCTGCTAGGAGGGAGCGCTTTGGGAAAATGGGCAATAAAAAAGCCGGGAAAACCCGGCTTTTCAGCGGCAGCAAGTGCCAGACAACTTTATAACAAACTTAAGCTTGTTCGCCTACGACAGAGATCGTGACTTCGATCACTACATCTGTGTGCAACGAAACCGAAACGACGTGCTCGCCGGTGGTTTTCAGCGGGCCGGTTGGCAAGCGAACTTGCGCCTTTTCCACTGCGAAACCTTGCTTGGTCAACGCTTCAGCGATATCGGCATTGGTAACCGAACCGAACAAACGGCCGTCAACACCCGATTTTTGCGAAACTTGAACAGTTTGACCTGTCAATTTTTCGCCTTGCGCTTGCGATGCTGCCAATTTTGCAGCGGCGATTTTTTCCAGTTCTGCGCGCTTGACTTCGAATTCAGCAACTGCAGCGGTCGTCGCACGACGCGCTTTACGTTGTGGAATCAGGAAGTTACGTGCGTAGCCGTCTTTTACCTTGACGACTTCACCGAGGTTGCCGAGATTAACGACTTTTTCTAACAGAATGACTTGCATGTTTTTCTCCTATTGCAGTCGTTAATTAAGCGTGGTGCAAATCGGTGTACGGCAACAACGCGAGGAAACGTGCGCGTTTGATTGCTGTATCGACTTGACGTTGATAGATTGCTTTGGTGCCGGTCAAGCGTGCTGGCATGATTTTGCCGTTTTCTTGAACGAAATCTTTCAATGTGTCCACGTCTTTGTAGTCAACTTGTTCTACATGTGCAGCGGTGAAGCGGCAGAATTTTTTACGCTTGAACAAAGGGTT
>CAYOQL010000041.1:0-21066 GCA_964406085.1 uncultured Herminiimonas sp. | reverse complement strand
GATCTGTCGTATAGCCGGTGATGCCAATCACCACCATACCAGCGATCACCAGATCAGTACGCGACAGCATGCGCCCGTCCATGATCACGGCACCCAGTCCTTCCGGCACGCCTGTCATTTCACCAACCACAATCAAAATCCATGCGAAGCCGTGGCCCAGTCGCAAGCCATTCAGGATCGATGGAATCGCCGCTGGCAAGACCACCTGGCGGAACAACGAAGAACCTGAGCAACCCAGCATCAAGGCTGCTTCAAACAAGCGTCCATCGACCGCTTTCACGCCAAAGATCGTATTGAAGACGATAGGATAAAACGCACCGAGAAATACCAGAAAGATCGCAGCATTAGGACCGATGCCGAAGAAAATCATCGACAGCGGCAACCATGCAGTTACCGGCACTGGACGCAATAACTGCAAAGTCGGATCCAGCAAATCGCGTATCAGCTTGATGCGGCCTATCAGCAAGCCCAGCGGAATTGCAACCAGCGCTGCGGCGAAAAATCCTCCGTAGACGCGCGTAACGGATTTCCACAAATGCAGCCATAGAGTTTCACTGAATGCATCATCGTAGATGCCGCCGAATGCGAAGTCATACAACATCAGACCAACTTCCTTCGGTGATGGAATTAATTGCGTACCCGATAAGCGCACTGCTGCATGCCAGGCAAACAATAAAAAAACCGGCACAATCAGCGGTATCAATATGCGCTTGAGACGGGGCCAGAATTCAGACGTGGTTACTGCACCCACTTCCTTCGTCGTTAACTCGGCGGTTTGTTCCACGATTATTCCTTCCAGATAAACTGCACTTGCTTATTCGCCTGCTGCTCAGCGACCTTGATTCAACCTGGCCGCTGAGCTACTTCATCTCTTACTTCGGGTTAAAACTGGCGTTGATGAATGCGCTGTAATCCGGCAACTGGCGTATCTGTTTCTTGTCCAGCATTTGTGAGCCATAGTATTTGGCACGTTTTACCCATTCGTCATCCAGCTTCCATGTCAACTCCACATTCGGCGCAGCCAGCTCGGCAGTCTTCGCAGGCAAGCCAAGTTTTTGCACATTCATGTCAACGAATGCTGCGCGATTTGCCATCACATACTCCGTTGCCTGCCGATGAATTTTCAGGAAAACCTTGATCAGTTCCGGATTGCCTTTAACGTTATCAGCGTGTGTCGTCATCACCATATTGACGGTACCGGTCGGTGTCGAATACGGATATTCGACAACCTTGCCTACGCCTTTGCCGACACTGATCGAAGGACCCGGCTCAGCGCCAACAAATGCGTCGATGTCTCCACGCTCCAGCGCCGACGCCATTTCACTAAAGGACACGCGCACCGGCTTGATATCCTTGACGGTCATGCCCTCCTGCTTCAATCGATCCAGAATCACGACTTCCTGTGTGGAACCAGGCAGAATGCCGACGCGCTGACCTTTCAAATCCTTGATCTTGGCGATCTGTCCATCAGCTCGCGCCACGACTGCCATGCCGCGATTGCATTGTGCGGCAACGATGACAACCGGCTCACCTGCGGCGGCACCCAATGTTGCTGCCGCGAGACCATAGGTTCCGAAATCAACCGACTTCGTCACCACTGCATTCTTGCCATCGGTCGGCGTTTCAAATGGAATCACTTCAATCTTGTAGCCAGGCGGCGTGAATTTATCGTAGAAGTAAGGCGTGATGCCATGCATCAGTTTGAGCGTACCGACCTTGATCACCTGGTCTGCTGCGAATGCGGAAGATGCTCCTGCAGCAAGCGCGAAGGAGGCAGCGATCAGGGTGGTTATGAATGTTCTGCGTGTTTGCATGGCGGTTCCTTAGAGTAAACGGATGGGCGGGTGTCGACGCGAGCCGGCGATTAAATACCTTCTTGTGTACAAGTTTGTTAGTGCAAGGTCTGTGCCATGTCAGTCTGGAGATACCAATACGACAGAATCACGAGGGAGAGTGCAGGAAGTTACGCGCATGAAGAGAAACATCAGTGCGAGAAGTAAGGGTGTCGCGCTGGTGCAAAACGTGCACCGCATGTGTGCACCATGATGAAACAAAGTGTTCGAGCCGCTTTCGCATATGATGTGCACTTTCCTGCAAGCGGCGTCAGGCGCGCATGCAGGCAATTAACTTTTAACGTGTGTAAAAAAATGACGATCATTGAACTGCCATTTCGCGCAACAACAGAGCAGGCTTGCGGCTGGCTGGCACAGCAGACCGGGACGCCATGGACGCTGGCACTCATGCTGGAGCATGGCTTGACGCCCTACGTCTGGCTGGATTACGACGCCGACTACCCGGCGCTGTTCGGTGATGCAAATGGTGGTTATGCAGCGCCGATATTTTTCGAGGATGACACGCGGCGACTTTCCGCCGGTAGCGAAGACGTACTCATTACGATCACGAAAGACGCCTACAAGATAGTGACGCAGCTGCCGCCACCGGGCTTTCGCAGGGACTTGCATGAGTTGCGTTTCCTGAAAAAGGATCTGGAACACCTGGTAAAAAAACTCAAGCGCGAAGCTGAACCCGCCAAAGTCGAAGAAGCCACGGAATCAAAGGTCGGCATCAACAAGGACGAAGTGTTGATCGCATTTTCCAGCCTGGTAAAAATCGATCTGGAGCAGGCGCTGGCCAGTGGCGGCGGCATATTCGGCGATGAGGGCGCGAGAATTAAGGGCAGCGGAAAAAAGGCCAGGAACAAGGCTATGTGGAATCCGGTCACGCTGGCGCTGGGATTGAATGATGTGTATCGGGTGCCGATGTCGCACTTGAAAAAATCCTTCAATACGCATGCATGCTTGTATGCATGGTCTGCGGAATGGGAACATACGCTGGCGCTGCTGGGGAAATAACATGCGCGTGCAAGACGCGAATACCCAGTCTGCAACTTGAATGGGATGCGGCCACAACTATAGCAGCGCCCTCATTATTAGAAACTCTGGGTAAAGATGAGATGTAAAAAAGCCGCACGAACCAAATCGTGCGGCTTTTTAAGCAATACCAATATTACTGATCACATCCTTTACTGATTACATCCGTTCGAAAATCCCCGCTGCACCCATGCCGGTACCCACGCACATCGTGACCATGCCGTACTTCAGATTTTTGCGGCGCATTGCATGGACGACCGTCGCCGAGCGTATCGCACCGGTCGCGCCGAGCGGATGGCCAAGTGCAATCGCACCGCCCATGGGATTAACTTTCGACGGGTCAAGACCCAGATCCTGGATCACTGCCAAGGCTTGCGCTGCGAACGCTTCATTCAATTCGATCCAGTCCATCTGATCCTGCTTCAAACCGGCCGCGCGCAAGGCCGCAGGGATGGCTTCCTTCGGTCCTATGCCCATGATTTCCGGCGGCACGCCGCGCACGGCAAACGAGACGAAGCGTGCCAACGGCGTCAGATTGAATTGCTTGAGGATTTTTTCACTGACCAGAATCAATGCGCCGGCGCCATCCGAGGTTTGCGAACTATTGCCGGCAGTGACCGAACCTTTAGGCGAAAACACCGGGCGCAGTTTTGCGAGTACTTCGAGGCTGGTATCGGCGCGCGCGCCTTCATCCATATTCACCATACGCGTCGCGATATCGATTTCGCCGCTGGACAGATTCGGGAAGCGTTCAACGATATCGACCGACGTCATCTCGTTGTTGAACTCGCCGCTTTGCTGTGCCGCCAGTGCCTTCAAATGCGAGTTCAGCGCAAACTGATCCTGCGCTTCACGCGATACTTTCCACTGCGACGCGACTTTTTCTGCAGTCAAGCCCATGCCGTAAGCCATGCCGATATTTTCATCCTTGAATATCCCCATATTCATCGAAGGATGATGACCCATCATCGGCACCATGGACATCGACTCGGCACCTGCAGCTATCATCACATCGGCTTCGCCCACACGAATACGATCAGCAGCCATCGCAATCGCGGTCAAACCGGATGCGCAATAGCGATTGACCGTGACGCCGCCCACTGTCTTCGGCAGGCCAGCCAGCAACACGCCCATGCGCGCCAGGTTCAAACCCTGCTCGGCTTCGGGAAAGGAACAACCGACTATCGCATCCTCGATCAGATTCGGATCGAGCTCGGGTACTTGCGCCAAGGCCGACTGCAGCACGCGCACCAGCAAATCATCGGGCCGTGTGTTCTTGAACATCCCGCGCGGCGCCTTGCCTATCGGTGTGCGAGTCGCTGCAACGATGTAGGCATCTTGAAGTTGTTTGCTCATCTTGTACTCCTAAAACAGGATTTAACTTATTAGATATCAAAAGGGTTGAGTAAGCGTAGCGAGCAAGCCAAGGTCGGTGCGAGAAGCGCAGTCGTACGCAAGTACGGCGAGCATCGCAGCGCTGAGATTGGTTTGCGCAGTAGCTTAATCAGCCCTTTTCAGTTGCGGACTGGTTTACCGGTTTGCATCATGCCCATGATGCGCTCTTGGGTTTTCGGATTGTTCAGCAACTCCATGAACGCCTTTCGCTCACGATCAAGCAGCCATTGTTCATCAACCAGTGAACCCTGTTCGATATCACCACCGCTGACAATCTCGGCGATCATCGTGCCCAGCTTGTAATCATGCGCTGAGATGAAGCCGCCATCGCGCATATTCACGAGTTGTGCACCTATCGTCGCCAAACCGTATTTACCGGTAACCGGCACCAGTGTTTGACGTGGTGCACGATAACCGGCATCGAACATCGCACGTGCCTGCACCTTCGCGATATGCAGCAACTCGTAGGGATTGAACACAATGACGTCATCGCTCTTCAGATAACCCATGGTTTGCGCTTCGAGTGCCGATTTGGAAACGGCCGCCGTCGCCGCACTCATGTAATAGTGTTTGAGGAACTGCAGGATGTCGTTGCCCTTGGCTTCGGTCGCGGCACGCACTGCGGCTTCTTTCAAGCCGCCACCGGCAGGAATCAATCCCACGCCGACTTCCACCAGACCGATGTACGATTCTATCGAGGCAACGCGCCTGGCTGCATGCAACAGCAGTTCGCAACCGCCACCCAGTGCCAGACCTGCGACCGCCGCGACGACAGGCACATTCGCATACTTCAGTGTCTGATGCGCTTGCTGCAGTTTGACGACTTCCGGCTCGATCGCCTTGACGCCGCCGGACATGAACAGTGGCAGCATCGATTGCAAATCGGCACCGGCCGAGAACGCGCCGCCTTCGGCTGCATCCGCATGCCAGATCACCAGACCTTTGTAATTTTTTTCCGCTTCTTCGATGGCCTTCGTGATACCGGCAGTCACGCCGGCACCGATCACATGCATCTTGGTTTTGAATGACAAGATCAATACTTCGTCGTCCTGATGCCAGATACGCACCGACTCATCTTCAAATACAGTTGTACCGGCAGTACTGCCATTCGCAGCCTTGTCACCGAAGACACTCGCGCGGAATACCTGGCGCTGATAGACCGGCAAATCTGAACGCGCCACATTTATTTTCTGTGCGGGCGACCACGAGCCATCCGGCGCATGCACGCCTGCATTTTGTGCCACCGGCCCCTCGAAGACCCAAGCCGGTAACGGTGCATTGCTGAGTGCTTTGCCGGCGTCTATGTCTTCCTTGACCCAGCTTGCGATCTGTTCCCAGCCTGCGGCTTGCCATGTTTCAAACGGACCGCTAGTCCAGCCGAAACCCCAGCGCAAGGCGAAATCAATATCGCGCGCATTGTCGGCCACCGACTCCAGATGCACGGCGATGTAATGAAACATGTCACGATAAATCGCCCACAGGAATTGCGCCTGTGGATTGGTCGAATCGTGCAAAGCCTTCATGCGCTTGGCGGGATCTTTTTCTTTCAGGATGCGCGCCACCAGATCATCGGCCTTGCCGCCACCGGCGACATAATCCGCTTTATCCGGATCAATGCGAAGAATATCCTTGCCGACTTTCTTGTAAAAACCGGCGCCGGCTTTTGCACCCAGGGCGCCGCCGCCTATCAGCTTGGTCAGAATTTCCGGTGTCTCGTACACAGGGAAGAAAGGATCATCCTGCAAGGTGTTTTGCATCGTCGTGATGACGTGCGCCATCGTGTCGAGTCCGACCACGTCCGCGGTGCGGAAGGTGCCGGATTTGGCACGACCGAGTTTGCTGCCGGTCAGGTCATCGACGACATCGACCGTCAGGCCGAATTTTTCCGCCTCATGCATGGTAGCCAGCATGCCAAAGATGCCGACGCGGTTGGCGATGAAGTTAGGCGTATCAAATGCACGCACTACGCCCTTGCCCAAAGTCGAGGTCAGGAAGCCTTCCAGCTGATCCAGAATTTCCGGCTTGGTCGCAGCGGTCGGAATCAATTCGACCAAGTGCATATAGCGTGGCGGATTGAAGAAATGCACACCACAAAACCGCGACTTCAGATCGGCATCAAACCCTTCCGACAACGCCGTGATCGACAAGCCGGATGTGTTCGATGCAAAGATCGTGGTGGGGCCTATATGCGGCGCGACCTTCTTGTACAGATCGTGCTTCCAGTCCATACGCTCGGCGATCGCCTCAATGATCAAATCGCAATCCCGCAATTTCTCCAGATGATCTTCGTAGTTGGCGACCTCTATCAATGATGCGTAATCGGGATTGGCGAGTGGCGCGGGATTGAGTTTCTTCAGATTCTCGATGGCGCGTAACACGACGCCATTCTTGACCACGCTTTTATTCGCATCCTTGGCTGGCAGATCGAACAGGATGACCGGTACTTTGGCATTCACGCAGTGCGCGGCGATCTGCGCGCCCATCACGCCGGCACCGAGTACTGCTACTTTTTTGACGATGAAATTTGACATGCTTCAACCTCTCGATAAACTTTTGATGAATGGCGCGCCATCGACTTTTGAACTAAGGCATAGTCAATCGCGCACAGCTTCAATCGCAATAATATTGCTCAGGTTTTAAAACAGTTCGGCGTCCAATGCCATCAGATTGGCAGAACCGGAACGTGCCTGACGGATCAGCATCGCTGTTTCCGGCAGCAGTCGGCCGAAGTAGAAACGCGCGGTTCCCAGTTTGGACTTGTAGAAGTTGTCACCGCCATCCTGTTTCGCCAAAGCGATCTTGGCCATTTGCGCAAAGAAATAGGCGTAGATCAGATGACCAACTACGCGCAGATACGGCACTGCGGCGGCGCCGACTTCATCCGGATTCTGGAAAGCTTTCATGCCGATTTCCATCGTCAGCTTTTGTACTTTTTCTGCGAGGTCAGCCAGCGGTGTGATGAACTCCGACATCGCTTCATCGGTACCGTTTTCTTCGATGAAGGCGCGGATTTTTTCACCGAACTTGCGCAGTTTGTTGCCGTTATCCAGCAGAATTTTTCGACCCAGCAAATCCAGCGACTGGATGGTGTTGGTGCCTTCATAAATCATGTTGATGCGCGAGTCACGCACGTATTGTTCCATGCCCCATTCGGAGATGAAGCCGTGGCCACCATACACCTGCATCGCCTCTGACGTCGAGATCCAGCCGTTGTCAGTGAGGAAGGCTTTGATGATAGGTGTCAGCAACGCGACTTCATCGACTGCTTCGGCACGGATCGCTTCATCCGGATGATTGAGTTCCTTGTCGATCTGTAGCGCAACGTAGGAGCTGAATGCGCGGCCGCCTTCAGCGTACGCTTTTGCTGTCAACAGCATGCGACGTACGTCGGGATGCACGATGATGGGGTCGGCCGGCTTGCTTGCTTCTTTCGCGCCAGTCAGGCTGCGCATCTGCAAACGATCCTTCGCATAGATCAATGCGTTTTGATATGCGACTTCAGTCAAGCCCAGTGACTGCATGCCGACGCCGAGGCGCGCAGCATTCATCATCACGAACATCGCATTCAGGCCCTTGTTCGGTTCGCCTATCATCCAGCCGATCGCGCCATCGATATTCATCTGGCAGGTTGCGTTGCCGTGGATGCCCATCTTCTCTTCCAGCGCGCCGCAAAAAATCGGATTGCGCGCACCCAACGTGCCATCTGCGTTCGGCAAGAATTTCGGCACGATGAACAGCGAAATACCTTTGGTCCCGGCTGGCGCATCCGGCAGACGTGCCAGCACCAGATGCAAAATGTTTTGCGCCATGTCATGCTCGCCAGCCGAAATGAAAATCTTGCTGCCGGTGATTTTGTAGGAGCCATCAGCTTGCGGCTCGGCCTTGGAACGTAGCAAGCCGAGATCGGTGCCGCAATGCGCTTCTGTCAGACACATCGTGCCTGTCCATTCGCCGGAAACCAGTTTGGGCAGATACAGCGCCTTCTGTTCGGCAGTGCCATGTTCATGCAAACATTCATACGCGCCATGCGACAGGCCCGGATACATGGTCCATGCCTGATTCGACGCATTCAGCATTTCATAAAACGAGTTTTGCACCACCATAGGCAAACCCTGGCCGCCGTATTCCGGGTCGCAAGTCAGCGATGGCCAGCCCGCCGCAACGTATTGCTCATACGCAGCCTTGAATCCCTTGGGGGGAGTGACTTCATGCGTGGTCGCATCCAGCTTGCAGCCTTCGCGATCGCCCGAATGATTGAGTGGGAACAGAACTTCTGAAGTGAACTTGCCGCCTTCTTCCAGCACCTGATTGATGAGGTCGGCATCGATGTCGGCATGCTTAGGCAATTGTTTCAATTCATCTGCAACATGCAGCAGTTCGTGCAGTACAAATTGCATATCGCGCAAAGGCGCAATGTATTGACCCATGTATGTCTCCTGGCAGCTATTTTGGTTTAAACGCTATTGAATACTATCATCGGAAATCGATTACTGATTCGTCTTGTCGAGCAGACGGCGATCGCGTTTTGTGGGTCGGCCCTTGAGCGCCAATCCCGGCTCCTTGAAGAACTTTCTTTTCTCCGCGTCCTGTTGCCGCTTGAGGATGCTCTGCTCGGTTTCCGTATAAAGCTTCTGTGCCATTTCTGCCGAACCGCGTACGTCCGACAATGCCTGGACTGTCACTTCCCATTGAGTCGCCCCATTATCGATTTGCAGGACCTCGCCTACCTTGACATTGCGCGCGGGCTTGATGCGATCGCGATCCAGCTTCACCTTGCCGTTATCGACAGCATCGCTGGCCAGCGTTCTGGTTTTAAAAAACCGTGCCGCCCACAACCATTTGTCGATGCGTACGTTTTCTGCAGCCATATTTACAAACCGTTATGCGATTTCAGAAACATCATTGTAACGATGGCGAGATTGGAAAGCTCCCGCACATTTTGAGATGACAAAAAGATGGTCGTCGAATTGTGAACTTATGCAAATAAGGCTAGAAAAGAAAGGGCAAGTACTCTTGCTTTGTTAAAAAGATGTTATTTTGCTTGCGACACAGAAAGAATAATAAACGAGCAACAAAATGTTGCCATACATCAATACACTAAAGGAAATTCGTCGTGGCATCGCCCCCATCCAGTCTTGCGCCATCACATTTGGTTACGCCGGATTTTTCACTGGATAATATTCCGCCGCGCCCTGCGTTGCTGATGGCATTGCAACACGAAATCCAAAAAGATAATCCCAATACCAAACGCTTTGCCGACCTGGTTCGACGCGACGTCGCCATGACGGGCACGTTGCTGCAACTTGCCAATTCGGCCTACTTCAATCCCGGCCGTCGTATTGCCACGGTTGAGGACGCGATCGTGCTGTTAGGGTTGAATCAATGCAACGCCATCATGTCGGGGCTGATGCTGCGCAAGTCACTTCACTTCGGCAACAAGATGATGGCAAGGTTTTGGGACGGTTCGGAAAAACGCGCAATAGGCGTCAGCCTGCTGGCCAAAAGAACGCGCATACTCTCGCCGGAAATCGCCTACACCTTCGGCCTGTTTTGCGATGCCGGCATTCCGGTGCTGAAAGGTGCATTTCCGTCTTATCTGGAAACCCTATTCCATGCCAACCTCAAGGCATCGGACGAATTTTTGCAGGTCGAAAACGACAGGCATGGCGTCAATCACACGATAGTCGGCGCCCTGCTGGCTGAACGTTGGTCGCTGGGACCGGAAATCGTACTGGCAATCCGCATGCATCATTCGCATCAGGTGCTGTTCGATAAAAGCTATACGCCGGTGGTACGCACATTGATCGCACTCAACTACGTCGTGGAAAAAGCGATTCAGGAATATCGCGGCCAGACTGGTTCGCTGGAATGGGTGGCGGCCGGCTTGTATGCGTCAAAAGCCTTGCGCATCTCGCACCGCGAAGTCGAGAATTTATGCGCATCGCTGATCCAGAGATTTCGCGCTTACTGAACGCTGCCCGCAGATCGCGCCACACAGTGCATGGTTACAAACGCCAGGACCTTAGACGCAAACTCACTACTCGGCCGACTTGCCCCAGGTGATCAGTCGCAACAGGTTTTTATAAATCAGATATGCGAAACGATAGAACGCTTTTTTGTACCAGGGAATCTGGTCGAATTCCGATAATTCCATCACGACGCCATCCGACACGCCACGTTCGATATGCGCGCGCAACTGCTGTGCAAAATCGGCATCAATCACAACCACATTGGCCTCCTGATTCACGAACAGACTGAAGCCATCGTAATTGCTGGAGCCCACCGTAGACCATCTGTCGTCGACCACTGCGACCTTGCCATGCAATTGCGTTTTTCGATACTCGACGATCTTGACACCGCATTTCAACAACTCTGGATAATACGCGCGCGCAATTACATCCTGAAACTGGTAATGCCCGACACCCAGCAACAAGGTCACCTTTACGCCGCGCGAGGCAGCCGACGACAATCCTTTGCGCAGTTTGCGGCCCGGAGCGAAATAAGGATTAGCCAGCAATACCGATTCGCGCGCACCACCCAGTGCTTTTAAATACGCATTCTGTATCGTGCGGCGATTGCGCAAATTATCGCGCACCACCATGCCGGCCACTATCGGTACGCGAGCCTCGGTCGGCTGGCGTGCACGCTGCTCCTTGAAAGTAGCCCAGCGCGTGCGCAGGCTGATATGACCCAGGCGCACCCAGCTCAATGCCATTTCCCAATGGATGGTTGCCACCAAGGGACCGACAATACGTACGCCAAAATCCCAGCGCGGTGCGGGAAGAACGATACTTGCATCGTCATCGTCGTGCATATCGTCGACGATGTTGACGCCACCAAGAAATGCCACCGAGCGATCCACTACACATAATTTCCTGTGCATGCGGGCGATGCCGCGCCTGAACCATGGATTGAAGCTGCGATGATCGACACCCATTTCCTGGAACTCGCGCTGCAATATGCCCGATGCGAGATTGCCAGTACCTATCCAGTCTGTAATCACATTGACGATGACGCCACGCGCTGCAGCACGCGCCAGGCCAGCCTTGATGGCTTGCGCCGCTTCATCGGCTGCGAAGATATACGTTTCGAGATAAATTTCTGAGCGCGCCGCGTCAAAGGCCGCGATCATGGCGGGGAAATATTCCGCACCGCCATGCAGGAGCTGGATATCGTTTTGACCGATAAAGCTGACCGGGCGCATAAGTGTGGGCCTACCTTGCGAGAAAGGATGATGGGTATAGATGCAAATTGATACGGTGCGACTTGATACTGACCAATTTTTCGGAGCGCACAAAGCACATGCACCCGCTTTCTCATGATGTCTGTTCAGCCGTCGGTTATTTCAGCTGCAAATTCGCGACAATGGGCGCATGGTCAGATAATTTTGCCCACATTGCACCGTGCAGAACCTCCGCCGATTCTACTTTGAATCCGCGCACATAAATTCTGTCCAGCTGCAGGAAAGGCATCGCCGCCGGAAAAGTGCGTGCCGGCTGAATCTTGGTGCCGCGTCCACTCAACTGACGCAGGTAAGTACCAAAGCCGCGCCGCGAAAGATTTGCATCAAATACCTCAGTGACGTCCAGCCTGGCGCGTAACTCCTCGCTCAAGTGATTGCCCCAATCGTTGAAGTCGCCGGCAATAATCACAGGTGCATCGGCCGGAGCAGATTCGGATACTGCTTCGATCAAGGCCTCGGTCTGGCGCTTTCTGCTGCCGGCAAACAGCCCCAGATGAATCACGAAACAATGTACCTCTGCTTCCGGCGCCTGCACCACGCAATGCAGAATGCCGCGCGCCTCGTATTTGTGATCCGAAATATTCTGATTACGAGATGAAAGGATAGGATGACAACTTAACAAGGCATTGCCATGATGGCCGTGATCATAGATGGCATTCATGCCATAGGCACAATGATGCGAGTCGCCTGCCAAAAAATCCTGCTGCGACAACTCCGGCCAGTCAGTCGCATGTTTAAGCGCATGCAAATCGTGGCGCCCCTGCACTTCTTGCAGGAACAGCACGTCGGACTGCATCGCATTGATGGCTTGTTTTAATGCGTGTATGCGTGGTCGGGCTCCGAATGACGATACGCCCTTGTGAATGTTGTAAGTGGTGATACGCAGTTTCATGCAGTCTATGCCTGACGAATTAAATTGAATCGATGATCGAGTAAATCTGTTTCAGGGTATTCAATTGCAAATATTTGCATCCTCGGTCAATGGCAGAAAGTCGCTTATCCCGCACTATCGACGTACTTAGGCAACATTAAAATTGCCTCCGCATTCGACGCAGAAAAACATTTATCCGCCGCTTCGCGATACGGCAGCCACACAAAGTTCAAATGCTCGCGCGGAGCCAGCACAACCGGAATGTCGCGCGGCACCCGCAAGCCAAATACATGTTCGGTATTGCGTGTCACATCCGGGCCATAACGGTGCTGCCATACAGGATAGATGTCATAGACATTGGAAAGTTGCCAATCCTTGAGATTTTCCAGTGGAACATGGGCGCTTATTGTGACCAGTCCTGAAGCCTGCTCTTGTGCAAAAGCCAAATTTCGCACGGCAATCCCGGTTTCTTCCTCGACTTCACGTACCGCCGTTTCCAGGAAAAGCTCATCCACGCTATCCTTGGAGCCGGTCACAGACTGCCAGAAGCCCGGCCTGTCGGCACGCTCTATCAACAGCACTTCCAGCTGAGCGGTATGAATCACCACTAAAACAGACTCAGGAATTTTGTAAGGCCGGCTCATACCAATCGTGTCTTTCAAGGTGCGAATTACTCAAGCATTGGAGCGAAAAAAAGGCGCGGAATTCCGCGCCTTTTTATTATGCCGTAAAAAGCAATTTCCCCAAGGAACTTAGCCTTTTACTGCAGGTTCCACATTGCGCAAACGAATATGCAATTCGCGCAATTGCTTTTCATCGACTTCCGATGGGGCTTGTGTCAACAGACATTGCGCACGCTGGGTTTTCGGGAAAGCGATCACGTCGCGTATCGATTCGGCACCGGTCATCATGGTGACGATACGATCCAGACCAAACGCCAGACCACCATGCGGTGGCGCACCGTATTGCAATGCATCCAGCAGGAAGCCGAACTTCAGTTGCGCTTCTTCAGCACCGATCTTCAATGCGCGGAACACCTTGCTTTGCACGTCGGCACGGTGGATACGAACTGAACCGCCGCCCAGTTCCCAGCCGTTCAAGACCATATCGTAGGCTTTGGACAGGCATTTGCCCGGATCGGTTTCCATCAAGTCTTCGTGACCGTCTTTCGGAGCGGTGAATGGATGATGGGTTGCCGACCAGCGCTGATTGTCTTCGTCGAATTCGAACATAGGGAAATCGACTACCCACAATGGACGCCATTCGTCGTCGAACAAACCGTTTTTCTTGCCGAAATCGCTGTGGCCGACTTTGACGCGCAGCGCGCCAATCGCATCATTAACAACCTTGGCTTTATCAGCACCGAAGAAAATCAGGTCGCCGTCTTGTGCGCCGGTTGCTTCGATAATTTTTGCCAGCGCTTCGTCGTGGATATTTTTAACGATAGGCGATTGCAAGCCGTCACGGCCCTTCGCTTTTTCATTGACCTTGATGTACGCCAGACCTTTGGCGCCGTAGATCGCGACGAACTGCGTATATGCATCGATCTCGGAACGTGGCATCGCGCCGCCGCCTGGGACGCGCAAGCCGACTACGCGGCCGTTTTCCATATTCGCTGCGCCGGAGAACACCTTGAATTCGACATCCTTCATGATCGCGGTCAGATCGGTGAATTCGAGCTTGACGCGCATGTCCGGCTTGTCCGAACCATACATGCCCATCGCGGTTGCGTAATCCATTACAGGGAACGGGTTAGGCAGATCAACGTTCAGGCAATTCTTGAAGACCAGACGAATCATGCCTTCGAACATATCGCGGATTTCCTGCTCGTTCATGAACGAAGTTTCGCAATCGATCTGCGTAAATTCAGGCTGGCGATCAGCACGCAAATCTTCGTCGCGGAAGCATTTGACGATCTGGTAATAGCGGTCGAAGTTGGCCACCATCAGCAATTGCTTGAACAATTGCGGCGATTGCGGCAACGCGAAGAAGTGGCCAGCATTGACACGTGACGGCACCAGATAATCGCGTGCGCCTTCCGGCGTCGACTTGGTCAGCATCGGTGTTTCGATATCGATGAAGCCTTGCGCATCGAGGAACTTGCGCACTTCCATCGTTACCTTGTAACGCAGACGCAGATTGTTTTGCATTTGCGGACGGCGCAGATCCAGCACGCGATGGGTCAGGCGTGTGGTTTCAGACAGATTGTCGTCATCGAGCTGGAACGGTGGCGTCACCGATGGGTTCAACACTTCCAGTTCATGCGCCAATACTTCGATCTTGCCCGAAGTCAGATTGCTGTTGGTCGTGCCGTCAGGACGGTGACGTACGACACCGGTGATGCGCAGGCAGAACTCGTTACGCACAGCTTCCGCTGCCTTGAACACATCGACGCGATCCGGATCGCACACCACTTGCACCAGACCTTCGCGATCGCGCAGATCGATGAAGATCACGCCGCCATGATCACGACGGCGATGGACCCAGCCGCACAGGCTGACGGTTTGGTCGAGCAGCGTTTCGGAAGTAAGACCACAGTATTGGGTTCGCATAGACATATTCAATTTCCAGTTTCAGGTTTCTTGTTTTCAATCGCAAAAATACGCGATTGCGCATTGCTAAACTTCGTCCGAGTGCACCTTGTTCGGATCGATGATGTGTGTTTTGTCGAAATATTCAGGGGTAACGACGCCCATGGAGACGATGTACTTCAACGCCTCATCGACATTCATGTCGAGTTCTATCGTGTCTGCGCGCGGCACCATCAGGAAGAATCCCGAAGTCGGATTAGGTGTAGTCGGCACATAGACGCTGACATAGTCGCCAGTCAAGTGATTGCGTACATCGCCGCCCGGCACGCCGGTCATAAAGGCAATCGTCCACGAGCCCTGACGCGGATACTGCACCAGCAGCGCCTTGCGGAACGCATTGCCCGATGACGAGAACAAGGTGTCCGACACTTGCTTGACGCTGGAATAAATCGTGTTGAATACCGGGATGCGCTTCAACACCGATTCCCACAAGGCAACGACGCGATTGCCGATAAAGTTGCGTGTGGCGAGACCGGTCAGGAAAATGATCAGCAGCGTCAGTATCGTCCCGAGTCCGGGAATCGCAAAACCGAACAACGCCTCCGGCCGCCAGCTCATCGGCAGCAAGAGCAGGGATTTATCCATCGTTCCGACGATCAGGTTCAACACCCACAAGGTAATCGCGAGCGGAACGAGGATCAGCAAACCGGTAATGAAATATTTACGCATGATGATTTACCGTAAAAAAATCGGCCGGACTGTTCCGGCGCGATGCAATGTCATGAATCGGATTTGGTAGTCGCGGCAGCCGATGTTGCCGACGCGGCTGCAGGTGCCGGCGTGGCGCTGGCTGCCGAAGCGGCGACATCGGATTTGGCAGCAGGCGTATCGCTGCCCGCCGTGTTAGCGACTGCAGGCGCTGTCGTGCCACCTTGACCGCCCCGAAAATCAGTGACATACCAACCTGTGCCCTTGAGCTGAAAACCTGCGGCGGTCAACTGTTTCTTGAACGTAGCCTTGCCGCATTGCGGACACTCGGTCAGAACTGGATCGGATATTTTTTGCAACGCATCTTTGGCAAAACCACAGGCTTCACAACGGTACGCATAAATCGGCATGACAAATTCCCGCGAAAATCTTACAAAACCCTGAATTATAAAGGTTTTCAGCCCCGATTTACTGCGGATTTGTGCGAGGTGTCCTGCCGCCGGGCGGAAAATACCTGCTTGTTGGCAGCGGCCCAGCTGCGACCAGCCAGATAACGGGCATTCCTTGCGAAGACGACATCACAATGACCGCCCTCGCAAGGAACAGAAGGGCCTTACTTGGCGCGAATTTCGGTCCAGATGCGATTCAGTGCGCGACGTTGTTTGCTGTTCAAGTCTTTCAGCATTTCCAGTTTGGCGGCATTAGCCGCATCGGGGAAGATTGCAGGGTTCTTCGAAATCTCCGGCTTGATGTATGCGAGCGCAGCACTGTTCGGGTTGCCGGTACCGATCATATTGGTCAGTTCGGCAGAGTTTTTGCCGTCCAGCACCAGATTGATGAACTGATGCGCCAGATCCGCACGCGGCGCATCTTTTGGTATCACCAGACTATCCAGCGACATCGCTGCGCCCTCTTTTGGCAAGGCGTGACGTATGCGGAACTTGCGACCGGCTTTTTGCGCATCGATATCAGCTTGGAAAATATCGCTGGAATAACCATGCACCAGCCAGATATCGCCTACAGTCAAACCCTTGATATAGCTGGTGCCGTTGAACGCAGCCCAGTAAGGCTTGGCTTTCAGGATGACGTTCTTGGCTTCCTGCCAGTGTTTTTCATCAGTATCGTTGATCGAGTAACCCAGATACTTCAAGGCCGCCGCCATCAACTCGTTGGCCGAATCCAGCACAGTCACCTTGCCCTTGATCTTGGCCAGAATCGCCGGATCGAAAATTGCCGCCCAGCTATCGACCGGTACGCCCAGCTCTTTCATCTTTTGCTCGTTGTAACCCAGCAGCGTGATCGTGTACGCATACGGCACCGAGTACTGATTGCCCTTGTCGAAATCGGTGTTCAGGTATTGCGGGTTCAGGTTCTTGAAGTTGCTCAACTTGCTCTTGTCGATAGGCTGCAAGGCATTTTGCTTGATCAGCGACTGCAAGGCATTCCCGGTCGGCACGATCAGGTCGTAGCCTTTGGCACCGGCAGCCAGCTTGGCCAGCATTTCCTCGTTGTCGCCGTAATAGCTTTGTACCAGCTGGCATTTGCATGCCGCCTCGAAGCGCTGCACGGTTTCTGCCGCGAGATAATTGTTCCAGTTATATAGATGCAGCTTGTTTTGTGCCTGTGCCGAGGTAGCGGTGGAAACGGCGAGCACCAGCAGCGAGGCAAGAGCGAATAATTTTTTCATGGCGAGTCCAGAGAAAAGAATCAGGAACGTAAGGCGTTAGGTGACAACTTGGAAGCGATCACAATCAGAAGCAAAGTCAATGCCATCAGCAGTGTGGAAACCGCATTCACTTCCGGCGTAACCGCAATCTTGAGCATTGAATAAATCTGCAATGGCAGGGTCTGCGTATTCGCACCGGCAGTAAAGAAGGTAATCACAAAATCGTCAATCGACAATGTGAACGCCATCAGCGCTCCCGCCACCACGCCCGGCATGATCAAAGGCAAGGTTACGCGCCGGAATGCCTGCCACGGCGTTGCACCACAATCGCGCGCCGCCTCGGTCAGACTTTCATCCATGCCGCTCAAACGTGAACGTACCACAATCGCGACGAAGCCAAGACTGAAAGCAATATGCGCCAGCGTCACCGACAGCATGCCCAAAGTCAGATTCAGCATCACGAAAAAAATCAGCAGCGACACGCCGACCAGAATTTCCGGTATCGCAATCGGCGTCAGCACCAGTATCTGCAGCGCACGGATTTTGTATCTATGCAGCGCAAAACCGGCCATCGTCCCCAGCACCGTCGATACCGCGCTCGACACCAGCGCGATGATCAGCGAATTGCCAGCGGCGCGCAGCATTTCTTCATTGGCGAACAGCTTGCGATACCAGTCCAGTGTAAAGCCCACCCACTCTGCATTCAGGCGCGAATCATTGAATGAATACACGACCACGATCATCAGCGGTATATATAAAAATGCATAGACCAGCACCGCTGCCAGCGTCAGTCCGATCGAGAGGCGCTTGTTTCCAGACCTAGCCATGCGTCCTCCTGCGCGGTCTTGCCAGCAAGGCCGCCAGACCGGCCGCCGCCAGCGCCGCTACCGTCAGCATGATGGACAACACGCTGCCAAACGGCCAGTCGCGCGAATCGAGAAATTGCTGCTTGATGACATTGCCTATCATGATGCCGCCAGTGCCACCGAGCAGATCCGACACCGCAAAAATTCCCAGTGCCGGGATAAAGACCAGGGCCGCGCCCGCATACACGCCGGGCAGCGACAGCGGAAATGTCACGCGCCAGAAACGCTGCCATGCATTCGCACCCAAATCCTGCGCCGCATCGAGCAAGGCCGGATCGTGTTTTTCCAGATTGGCATACAGCGGCAACACCATGAACGGCAGATGCACATAGACGAGGCCGACGATCACCGCAAAAGCGCTGTAGAGCAAGGTCACCGGCTCGAAACCGAACACGCCCAGCACCGCATTCACGCCACGCGTCAATGCCGATTGCGGCCCCAGAATAATGATCCATGCATAGATGCGTATCAGGAAGTTGCTCCAGAACGGCAGGATCACCAGCAGGACCAGCAGGCTGCGCCACTTCTGCGGACTGCGTGCGATCAGCAGCGCAAGCGGATATGCCATCAAGAGACAAACCAGCGTTGTAATAACCGCGAACAAAAACGACTTCAGGAAAATCGCCGTGTAGACGAAGTCGGAGAAAAACGGCGCGAAGCTTTCCAGCGTCAGATCCAGCGCACCGCTGTCGTCAAACAAGGGCGCCAAGCCGCCGTAATCGCCGGGATAACGAAATGCCGCAAACGCCATGATCAGCGTCGGCACCGCGAAGAAGAAAATCAGATACAGCAGTGGCGGCCCGCTGATCAGCCAGCGCGCCACGGAGTGCTTGCCGCCAGCCGGAGTACTCACCGCTTTTTGCACACCATCAGCCATGAACAGTGTCAGCCAGGAAGTGACCGGCATCAACGCGCCAGGCCACATCGACGGTGTCGCCGACTTCATAGAAGCGCGGCCTGCCGATGGCCGAATTGGCGAGCAGCGTTTCTATGCGCACACCGCCTTCGGTCTCGACGATATAGACAGTGACGCCGCCCATATAGAGCAATTCCTTGACGTAGCCGTCGAAGTGATTTTCATCCGGTACGCCGCTCACGATCTCGGCGCTGACCTGGATTTTTTCCGGGCGCAAGGCAATCGTGCCCTTGCTGCCGACCGCCACGCCAGCCACCGTCAACGCCTTCACCTCACCCATGCCGGGCACGTCCAGCAGCATCATGTCGCCGGCTATCTTCGTCACCGTGCCATCGAACAGATTGCAGGTGCCAATAAAGTCGGCGACGAAGCGGCTGCGGGGATAACTGTAAATACGCGTAGGCTCATCCAGCTGCTCGACCTGCCCCTTGTTCATCACCGCGATGCGGTGCGACAGCGCCAGCGCCTCGGCCTGATCGTGGGTGACGTAGATAAAGGTAATGCCGACTTCCTTCTGCAGATTGATCAGCTCGATCTGCATCTGCTCGCGCAATTGCGCATCCAGTGCCGACAGCGGCTCATCCAGCAGCAGCAATTTGGGACGCGTCACCAAGGCGCGCGCGATCGATACCCGTTGCCGCTGACCGCCGGACAATTCGTGCGGATAGCGTGCGGCAAAACCGGTGAGGCGCACATCTGCCAGCGCTTCATCGACTTTTTGCTTGATTTCGGATTTAGGTGTGTTCGCCATTTCTAAAGGAAACGCGATATTGCCTGCCACCGTCATATGTGGGAACAGAGCGTAATTCTGGAACACAGTGCGTACCGCGCGCTGCTCGGGCGGCACACCGGTCAGGTCCACGCCATCGAGCAGGATTTGTCCCGCGTCAGGCTCGTCGAAGCCGGCAATCATGCGCAGCAGTGTCGTCTTGCCGCAGCCCGACGGACCAAGCAGCGTAAAGAACTCACCAGCCTCAATCGCAAGACTGATGTTGTCGACTACGGTGTTATCGCCAAAACGGCGAGTGAGATTGCGAATTTCGAGGAGCGCCATCTTGTCCTGGGCCGGGCTGCAAGGGGTTACAGGGAATGAAAAAAACGGGGCAATTGTAGCAAATAGCGGGGGTGGTTTCTAAAAAAATGACGCTCCGAAATGAACCGCGACTTCTAGAAAAAGGCATCAACTCAGACGCCAAGAACAACCGCATTGCCGATAGCCACCTTTCGTCGTCGAGATAATCCGCCTTTACGAGGCCGACAATATCCGTACAAAAGAATAGCCCATGAGAAAAACATCAACAATGAAAGCTACGAAGAACTTTTTTCATCATCATTTTTAACTACAGATAGACCGAGCATCAGAGTAATCGCCACAATTGCGGCGACCGCAAACATGCCTGCAATATGGTTTTTCTTAAACCCCAGATAGCTGTTAATTGAAACTCCAAATTTCTGGCTTAAAAGACAAAAACCCGCGATTACAATCGCTGCTATTACGCCATATACAGGTTTAAACGCTTGTCCCACTAACCAACCACCAGCGACCACAATAGCTAGGGAGAGAATCGGGTGAGCATAAAGTACGATTACAGACACCATGAAAACAAGAAAAGTAATTGCGAAAAATTGCTTTATAAATTCCACAGAGAATGTCCTCGTCCAACTTTTTTACCAAACAAAAAGTATTGGCAAACTACAGCCAAAACTAACTCCTCATCATCCACCAAACGTAAAAAACACCAGCGTCAAAATTCCGCCGCCTACCAAGCCAACGCCAAAGTAAATTGCTACCCCCAGCAGCAGATTGGTGCGCTTCTGCTCTTCCAGCAAGCGCTTCATCAATTCGGTATTGTCTTGCCGCGGCTCGGATGCTTGCGTCAACGCTTGATGCGCAAGGCGTGGTAGTTGTGGCAGCAGTTTGCTGTAGCGCGGCGCTTCTGCCTTGAGGTTTTCCAGGAAGCCGCGCCAGCCGACCTGCTCGTTCATCCAGTTTTCCAGAT
>CAYOQL010000040.1:0-21198 GCA_964406085.1 uncultured Herminiimonas sp. | reverse complement strand
CTGGTATCGGCTTTGAGTTGCGGATAGTTTTCCGAGATCGCCATCAAGCGCGACAAGGCAGAAGACAACTCACCCTGAACTTGTTGAAACTTCTGAAATGCTTGCGGATCGTTCAATACTTCCGGTGTGATCTGGAAGCTGGTCGCAGCGGCACGTGCCTTGGTGACGGCTTCCAGGGTTTCACGCTCATGCGATGCATAACCTTTGACGGTATTTACCAGATTCGGAATCAAATCGGCGCGGCGCTGGTATTGATTGACGACTTCGCTCCATGCGGCTTTGGTTGCCTCATCCTTGGTCTGGAAGTCGTTATAGCCGCATGCGCTCAGCATCGAGGCCAACGCGGCAATCGTCAGCCATTTCATTAATGTCGCCATTTTATTTCTCCGTGAATATAAAAATTCTGCTGAGTGCAATCTTGGATATCGTTCTGAATTGTGTTCCAGAATCGATTCTCTTAGGTCTCGCTTATTTGATGCCGTTGATGCGAGGTTTCAATAGTACCGTGCTCATCGCCATCAAAATCAGCAACATCGCAACATAATCCTGCCAGTGCGGTGTTTCATTCAACCACCAAGCGCCGGAAAAAACACCCAGCACCGGAATCATCATCACCGACAAACTGGATGCCACCGGCGGTAGTCTGCGCGCCAGTGAAAACCAGATCACCTGCGCAAAGCCAAAGATGATGAGCCCGTTGTAGGCAATGGCCGCCGCTTCCTTCATTGTCGGCATGCGCCACAAATGATATTCAAACAAGGCCGATGTGATGCCCATGCATGCGCTTGCCATCAGCAACATCCAGAACGTCAGTGCGATGGTCGGGATTGCCATCTTTGTGCGTTTCATCAAGACGGTGCCATAACCCCAGGCGGCGGCCGCAACCAGCGTCATCACGCTACCCAAGGGTTGGCCGCGCAGATTGGCAAGTTCGCTGGATAACAGTAGTAGCGCGCCGCTGATTGCGAATGCTATTCCCAGCCAGCCGAGCCGACTGATGCGATCCCGAAAAAAGATCAGGCCGGAAAGCACTGCCCAGATCGGCATGGTGTAACCGAGGATAGCCGCGCGTCCGGAGGACAGCATTTTCACGCCCACGATCATGAAGGTATTCCAGATAATGATATTAGGAATGGCCAGTGTGAAAATGGTTCCCAGATCGTCCCGCGATACCTTTAACGAAGTGCGGCTCCAGCGTGCTGCCAGCCACAAAACCGGGACTGCGCCTAAGATGCACAGCGTGCGGAAGGCAATCGGCGGAAAATCCTGCACTGCCATCTTCATGACGGGCCAGTTGATGCCCCAGCACAGAGTGAGGAGTGCCAGCAGAATCCAGTCTTTGCGGGAGAACGATGTCATGGGCAACAAGTCGTGGGTCGGATATCGAAACCAGAAGCCAAAGTGAGGAATGAGCGGAAAGTTGCTCGATGCTTGGTCACCTAGGTATTACGGCACGATAACATGACGAGTTACAATACGGTCTGCACGAAAAAGAGAGATATCGCTGTGACCTTCATAGAACAATTATCGGCTGCCTGGCAGACGCAAGATTCGCAACTCTGCATCGGGCTTGATCCCGATCTGGCCAAGTTTCCCGCCCATTTGCAGGGCAAGCCGGATGCGATTCTGACTTTTTGCAAAACCATTATCGATGCCACGGCCGATACTGCCTGTGCGTTCAAGCCGCAGATCGCCTATTTTGCTGCCTTGCGTGCCGAGGATCAGCTCGAAGAAATCTGCAAATATTTGCGCGAACGTTATCCGCATATTCCTATCGTGCTGGACGCCAAGCGCGGCGATATCGGTGCGACTGCAGAACAGTATGCGCGCGAGGCTTTCGAGCGTTACGGTGCCGATGCCGTGACAGTCAATCCGTATATGGGCTTCGATTCTGTGCAGCCGTATCTGGAGCGCCAGGACAAGGGCGTGATCGTATTGTGCCGCACTTCCAATCCGGGCGGCTCGGATCTGCAATTCTTGAATGTTGACGGCCAGCCTTTGTATCAACGTGTGGCGCTTCTGGTTGCGGACAAATGGAACAGCAATGGCCAATGCGCGCTGGTAGTGGGCGCAACCTTCCCTCACGAACTGGCGCAGGTGCGTGCAATAGTGGGTGAGATGCCTTTGCTGATTCCCGGTATCGGCGCCCAGGGTGGCGATATCAAGGCGACGGTTGAGGCGGGGCGCACGGCAGACGGAAGTGGCATGATGATCAATTCATCGCGCGCGATTTTGTACGCGAAGGCGGACGAGAGTTTTGCACAAGCTGCGCGGCAAGTGGCACTGGATACGCGTGACGCGATCAATCAGTATTGCAAATAACAATTCCCATATTCATGGGATAGATACACAGTCGGGTGAGCCCTATACTGCGGCATCTGAATTAACGGCCTTCCTGTCATGAATTACCTGATTGAAAATCATCCCGCCAAGACGATGGCATCCGCCATCGCGCTAGCTGCATTGACCTTGTTCTTTTTATTCTGACGAGAAGATTGTTGGTGCAGGCATGCCTGCATTGATTATCCCGGGCGAAGAACTAATGCGTTGCTGTCAGTAGTGTTAGCAAACCACGCAAAGCATGCCTGACGGTTTGTTCCCTGATCGAATGGCGATCGCCGCTAAAGAGCACGCGTTCTACCCGCGTTACATCGCCGCAAGCCCAGCCAAAATAAATCGTGCCTACCGGTTTGCCGGGAACATCACCATCAGGACCGGCAATACCTGTGGTCGATAGCGCTACCGTTGCCAGACTGTTGCGCAATGCGCCTTGGCACATGGCTGTTGCCGTTTCATTGCTGACAGCACCATGCTGGTCCAGCACATCGGCCGGGACTTTCAGCAAGGCCATTTTCGAGGCGTTGGAATAGGTAACGAAACCGCAATCGAACCATGCGGACGAACCGGCGATTTCGGTAATCGCCTGTGCCACGCCGCCGCCGGTGCAGGATTCCGCAGTCGCCAGTATCAATCCGCGATCTTTCAATTGCTGGCCGACCAGAGCGGCCAGCGCGACGATGTCCTGTGCTGCGTCCACTGGCATGCTCATATTGAGCGCCATATCGCAAACACCAGCAGCGTGAAAAACGCGGCGACGATGTCGTCGAACATGACGCCCATGCCGCCCTTGAAGCGCCTGTCGAAATAATTGATGGGCGGGGGTTTGACCATGTCGAAGAAGCGGAATATCAGGAATGCATAGAATTGCGTCCACAGATCGGCAGGCGTGACGAACAGCATCACCAGCCATATCGCGATCACTTCATCCCACACCATGCTGCCGTGATCGGCAACGCCGAGATCGCGTCCGGTTTTATCACACGCCCAGACCCCGATAAAAAAACCGGCCACGATGATGATCCACCAGTTGGTTTGCGAAAAGACCTCCGGCCAGCGCAAGGTCAATACATGGAATGACAACCAGCCGAACAGTGTGCCCAAGGTACCCGGCATGATTTTCGACAAACCGCTGCCGAAACCCTGCGCAATCATGTGCGCAGGATGGGACAGCATAAAACCGGAGTTAGGTCTTACAGTAATGATAGTAGATGATGCCGATGTTGAATTCATGTCAGGCGAAGTGATCGAAAGATGCGATTTTTAGATCGACAGGCTGGCCATCTCGGTCCAGCAAACGGGTTCCTAATGTCTCGTCGATCACGCCGATGCGCGTGACGTTGGTATCTGCGGCCAATGCGGCACCGAGCACGGCTTCACGTTTGGATGCCGGGGCGGTAAAGCACAGTTCATAATCATCGCCGCCGGCCAAGGTGAAGCGCCTGCGTAATTCCTCAGGCTGCTTTTGCAACGCGGCGCCCGCGGGCAAGGCATCGACATTTAGTGTGGCGCCAACCGCGGATTGTTTAAGGATGTGGCCGAGATCACCGATCAATCCATCGGATACGTCGAGCGCTGAATGCGCAATTCCGCGCAATGCAAGGCCGAGCGTGACGCGCGGTTGCGGCGTATGCAGGCGCACGGCGACGGCATCGAGCGTGGTGATATCCAGTTCGTATTCCTTGCGCATCGCACCCAACGCCAGACGGGCCTCACCCAAGGAGCCTGACACCCAGATATCGTCGCCGATTTGCGCGGTATCGCGCCTCAAGGCAGTACCGATGGGCGTCTGGCCGAAAATCGTGATGCAGATATTCAGCGGTCCCTTGGTGGTGTCGCCGCCTATCAATTCACAATTGTGCTGATCGGCTAAAGCAAACAGGCCGGCGGAAAAATTCGCCAGCCACGGTTCGTCTGCACTGGGCAATGACAATGCCAGCGTGAATGCAACAGGTTCTGCGCCCATCGCTGCCAGATCCGACAAATTGACGGCCAGGGATTTGTGTCCGAGTTTATATGCGTCCGCTCCGGCAAAAAAATGACGGCCTTCGACCAGCATGTCGGATGAAATGGCGGTGTGCATGCCATCTTGCTGCAACAGCAACGCACAATCGTCACCGATGCCGAGCGTGGCGCGGTTTTTGGGATGAGCGGGGCGCACAAAATAGTGCGCGATCAGATCGAATTCGGACATGCCTTCATTGTACAGAATGATGTGCAGCGAGGATGCAGCCGTATCGCTGATGATGAGAGGGCTGCAACAGATTGTCGCAAGGAAAAAATAACCGTCATACCCGTTGGTACGAGAATGACGGTCAGATGAATGGTCGGCGGTAGTTGCCGCCATTGTTTGCAGCCACCAGCACGGTTACTGGCTGGCCTTTTGCCCCAGCGCTGCCAGCAATTCCTGGCGTATCGCATTGTCATGCGGTGATACGCCGAAACCTTCCAGCACGCCATTGGCATCGTAAAAACGACATATATTGCGGCCGGTTTCCGTGGTTTCATCTATCCAGTTGCCGCTCGCCACGATGTGCGGAGCCGGTGGTATCAAGGCCAGTGGATAGCTTGGAGTCTTGATCAGCACTGGTGACGGCTTCAGATCGATTTCAGTACGTTCACCTGTCAGCGTACGGGCAATAGCCCGGCCTGCAGTCATGATAGGCGCGATGTAGGGCAGGATGCGCGTGCTGCCGTCTATGGTTGACGTGTATTCGGCGCAATCGCCTAGCGCATAAATGTCGGCCGCGCTGGTTTGTCCCGCCGTGTCGATGACAATGCCGCGTCCGGTTGTGAGTTGTGCGGTTTGTGCCAGACGCAGATCCGGGCGCAAGCCGACTGCGGACAGGACGATATCGCTTTCCACCGTTGTACCGTCACCCAATGTGACGTGCAGATCAGTACCCGCCTGTGTGACGGTTTCTGCAACGGTACCGAGATGAAACTTTACGCCGCGCGCGATCAGTGCGGCCTGTAATCCGGCTGACAGCGCCGGCGCTGCCAATGCAGCCATGGGGCGTGCACTCGGATCGATCAGCGTGACGGCGTGTCCGGCACCAGCCAGGTCGTCGGCGAATTCGCAGCCGATCAAACCCGCGCCCAGAATCGCGACGCGCACGGGTGAGGCATTGCCCACTGCGCTGATGCGCTCGCGGAATGCGGCGTAATCGTTGATGTGATTCACCGATAAAACCTTGTTTGCCGCATCGCCTTGCAAGCCAAGCTGTATGGCTTGCGCGCCGACAGCGAGGACCAGTTTTTCATATTCGTAAGCGCCGGAACTGGTATCCACGGTTTTCGCCGCGCTATCGATGCCGTTGACGCGCGTATTCGTGACCAATGTCGCGTCCAGCTGTTCAGCCATTTTTTCCGCACTTTGCGACACCAATTGTTGCGCATCCTTGTTTTGCGCAAAAGCATTCGACAGCATCGGTTTGGAATAGAAGTTGCCACTGTCTTCCGTGATCATGATCAATGGCGTCGCTTTGTCCAGTTTGCGAAATTCGCGTGCGACCGTGTAGCCGGCCAGTCCTGCTCCGATGATGATGATCGGTTTCATTGTTTTCCTTATTATCAAAATGACGCGCCGAATTCTACGATGCGTTTGTGATCGTGCCAGCCGACCTTTCAATCCGCGATGCGCGTATCGAAAACTGCCGCGGCGGTCATGTTACCGTTTTCAAGTGCAATCTGCCGCACATTTGAATGCATCTTTATGCATTTGTCCGGGCGTTTTTCTATCTGATCAGCGATATCCAACCCTGTGACGTGTTGGGAAAAAATCAATTTATTTGTCTGCGCTCGTGCACTGCGGTTTGCATCATTTATCAATTAAATTGATGCAAGTCTTATATCTGATAGCTTTTCTTCTAATTTTTGACGTGCTTAAAGGCATGGCGGGCTGAAATATTAGTGAAAATACGTATATAAACAATAATCAAAATATTGCCTCTGCTAAAATCAAAGGCTTCCCTACGCTTAAAAAGGATGGCTGCTCAGTATGGATTCGAACATCGACAAGAAAGAAGAACTTCGCCTTCAGTTACGTCAGGCAGCACTGGAATATCACGAGTTTCCGACTCCTGGGAAAATCAGCGTCACTCCGACCAAGCAGGTAACCAATCAGCGTGATCTGGCCTTGGCTTATACGCCGGGTGTTGCGGTCGCCTGCGAAGAAATCGCCCTCAATCCGGCGGATTCATATCGCTATACGGCGCGCGGAAATCTGGTTGCAGTCATCACCAACGGCACAGCCGTTCTAGGTCTGGGGAACATTGGGCCGCTGGCAGCCAAGCCGGTGATGGAAGGCAAGGGCGTCCTGTTCAAGAAATTTGCCGGTATCGATGTGTTCGATATCGAAATCAATGAAACCGATCCGGACAAGCTGTGCGACATCATCGCTTCGCTGGAACCGACCTTCGGCGGTATCAATCTGGAAGACATCAAGGCGCCTGAATGTTTTTACATCGAACGTACCTTGCGTGAGCGGATGAAGATTCCGGTCTTTCATGACGATCAGCACGGCACGGCGATCATTGTTTCAGCCGCGATCCTGAATGGCTTGAAAGTGGTCAACAAAGATATCAAGAAGGCCAAACTGGTCGTGTCCGGCGCTGGCGCTGCGGCGCTCGCCTGTCTCGATCTGATGGTGGATTTGGGCTTTCCTCGCGAAAACATCTTTGTCACCGATCTGGCTGGCGTCGTTTATCAAGGCCGCGTCGAGCTGATGGATCCGGACAAGGAAAAATTTGCGCAAAAAACCGATGCACGTACCTTGGCCGAGGTGATCACCGACGCCGATATTTTCCTTGGTCTTTCCGCTGGCGGAGTATTGAAGCCGGCCATGGTCGCAGCGATGGCGAAACGTCCTGTGATTCTCGCGCTCGCGAATCCTACGCCAGAGATCCTGCCGGATGAAATCCGTGCGGTACGCGACGATGCGGTAATTGCAACCGGTCGCTCGGATTTCCCGAATCAGGTAAACAACGTTCTCTGCTTCCCGTACATTTTCCGCGGCGCACTCGATTGCGGTGCAACGACGATTACGCGTGAAATGGAAATCGCAGCAGTGCATGCGATTGCGCAACTGGCGCAGGCCGAGCAATCCGATATCGTGGCGACGACCTATGGCATCAATAATCTGAGCTTCGGTCCGGATTACATCATTCCCATGCCTTTCGATCCGCGCCTGATGATCAAGATTGCAATGGCAGTTGCCAAGGCAGCGGAAGAGTGCGGTGTTGCGGCACGTCCTATCAAGGATATGGAAGCCTACGCCGATCGTCTGCAGCAATTTGTTTATCGCAGCGGTACTTTCATGAAGCCCATCTTCCAGATCGCCAAGGCAACGCCGCCGGATCTGAAACGCATCGTTTATGCCGAAGCGGAAGAAGAACGTGTATTGCGAGCAGTCCAGGTGGTGGTCGATGAAAAACTTGCCAGACCTATTCTGATCGGCCGTCCAGCCGTATTGTTGCAGCGCATAGAGCGCTTTGGCTTGCGCATCAAGCCGGATGTTGATTTCACCATCATCAATCCGGAACACGATGATCGCTATCGCGACTTCTGGCAAACGTATCTGGACATGACCATGCGCAAGGGTGTGACCGAGCAATACGCGAAGCTGGAAATGCGGCGTCGTCATACCCTGATCGGTGCCATGGCGATCCACAAGAAATATGCCGATGGCATGATTTGCGGCACCTTCGGCACCACCGATTTGCATTTGAAATATGTGGATCAAGTGCTGGGCAAGCGTGCCAATGTCAATGAGTATGCGGCGATGAATTGCCTTATTCTGTCGGATCGTCAATTGTTCATTGTTGATACGCATGTCAATGAAAATCCGACCGCGGAAGAATTGGCAGAGATCACGATCCTGGCAGCGGAAGAGATGCGCCGCTTCGGCCTGGCACCTCGCGTCGCCCTGCTGTCGCACTCCAACTTTGGTACCAGCAACAGCGAATCGGCTCAGAAGATGCGCAAGGTTTTGCATCTGGTCAGGGAGCGCGCGCCAGATCTGGAAATCGATGGCGAGATGCATGGTGATCTCGCTCTCAATTCTGCGCAACTGAAAAAGGCGATTCCGAATTCGACGCTGAAAGGCGATGCCAATCTGCTCGTGATGCCGAATATCGATGCTGCGAATATTGCCTACAATCTGCTGAAGACGACGGTCGGTAGCGGTGTCGCAATCGGGCCGATTTTGCTCGGCTGCGCAAAGCCGGTACACATCCTGACGCCGTCAGCAACGGTACGACGTATCGTCAACATGACGGCATTGTGCGTGGCAGATGCAGTAGCGGAACGCTAGTCTCTGCAGAAGCAAAAAGCCGCTCTGGCTGTTCGTCAGAGCGGCTTTTTTTCGTCTCACAGAATATGCTGCTAGATTTTTCCGTCGAGAGTGATGTCATCGCGCATGGGGACACGCCCGGTTTGTACCAGCGGTGATGCCCGCTCGCAATGGCCTGCATGGTCATCGAAAAACATATGCGGTTTGAAGGCTGCCAATACATCGGATTTGGCAACGCCGCCCATGAAGAATGTTTCATCTATCGTCACATCCCACGCCCGTAACGTGCGTATCACACGCTCATGCGCAGGTGAGGAGCGCGCCGTGACGAGGGCGGTACGGATAGGTGAAAATGCCCGCGCAGCGTTCGGCCCTGCGCCGCTTTCAGCATTTTTGAAGCTGTTCTGTATAAATGACAGCGCTTTCAGCAAGCGAGCGAACGGCCCTTCCGGTAGCGGCTTCAATGCATTTTCATGTTCGTGTTTTTCAAATGCTTCAATGCCCTGGGTTTGATATATCCGTTCTGATTCGTCCGAAAAAATGACTGCATCACCATCGAATGCGATGCGAATCTGCCCCAGTTCTTCAAACGCATTCTCGGGTTTTTGGTACAGCAGCGCAGCGGCGACGCTGGAATTGACGGCAGCCTGTACATCATCTTCGTGCAGTGAAAGGAACAGACTGACGTTGAACGCCTGCAGATAGGGTGCCAGCGACGCACCGCCGGACAAGACTGCGCGCGTAATGTCCAGGTCGTAATGTTTGATCGAATTGAATATCCGCATCGAGGTTTCTGTCGAATTGCGCGACATGATGACGACTTCGACAAAGCGCTGACCGGGTGTGAGCGCATTGAGTTTGAGCAGTGCGCGCACCAGCGCAAAACCGGCGCCCAGTTTCAGGATCTCATTTTCATTGTCGAGTTGGTGCTGACGATAGGCTTCCAGTCCCTGGGTGCGAAAAATAGCTTCTTCGACTTCCAGATCGAATAGCGCACGTGATGAGATGCCGACTACCAGCAAACGATCGAGTGAAACAGGCATGATTGATTTTTCTATAAAGTTATTCTTTGCCATCAATTTGTTGTAAGTCCAAGAGAAAAAGATAAACTCAAGTGATGCGTACAATTCAAAAAGAAGCTGGAATCATTATAAGCATTCCCGCTCCATGCGCTCTTTTCAGGTATCGACCATATGAAATTAAGGAAAGTAATCAGTCTATGGGCCAAGCAGGTCAAGCGCGATGCAGTGATGCTGTGGTTCGCACGCAAGCATCCCGACACACCGCTGTTGGCGAAGATCGTGTGCCTGCTGGCAGTTCTCTATGCATTGAGTCCCATCGATCTGGTGCCGGATTTCATTCCCGTGCTCGGCTACATTGATGATGCGCTGGTGCTGCCGGCGATGATCTGGCTTGCCGTGCGCTTGTTGCCACAGCCGGTGCTGGTCTTGTGCAGGCAACAGGCAGATGATTGGATGGCCATACAAGGGGCCAGACCGAGAAGCTATCTGGGTGCGGTTCTGGTGGTTACCCTTTGGGGTTTGCTGGCTTATCTTTGCTGGCGCTTGATATATATTCAATAACGCATGCTGTCATGAAGCCGCCTGAATCAGTGGCGTGGATGCAACGCCCGGTTTTTACACTGAAAAAGGTAGTGTTAGTATTTGCGCCCAGTACGAACAAGCTGCCGGTTTTTGGCAGCGATTTTATCGGCGGTCATTTTGTAATGGATGGATCGTCTTCTTAACTGGATCTCTAGGGATAACAGTGTTTTACTTCTTTTGATCGTGCAGCCATGGCAAGCAAGCTGATTAGCAGTCTTCGCAATGCACTCATTGTAATTTTAGCGATGGCTTGCGTGGGTTACCTGGCCTATTCGTGGAGTCATCAGCGTGGTATCGAGAATCTTCGTCATGAAGCCGATACGCGTTTGAGTATCGTGAGTGCGGTGTTGCAGGGGCCGGCGGATAAATACAGCTATTTGCCCGGCATGATTGCCGACCATCCTGCGACGATGCGCACCTTGCTTGGCAAGAACGACCCCGATGTTATTCGCGCCGCCAATTTATTCCTGCAGCAGCTCAATACGGACACGCAACTGGCCGTTATCTATCTGATGGATGCAAGCGGTCTAACCGTGGCAACCAGCAACTGGCAGGAAAAGACATCTTTCCTTGGTCAGAATTACAGTTTCCGTCCTTACTTTCAGGATGCAGTCAAAGACGGTTCAGGCAAGTTTTACGCGATGGGAACGATCAGCCTGATTCCCGGTTATTACCTTTCCAGCGTGGTGAAAAAAGATGACGAGGTACTCGGTGTCATTGTGATCAAGATCGCCATGGATAATTTTGACAATTTGAATCGCGCGCAGGAAAGAAGTTTGTCAGAAGTCACGGTGACCGATGAAAACGGCATTGCCTTCCTCAGTACGGTAGACGACTGGAAATATCGCCCGATCGCCACACTGACCGACGACGCTGAAAGAAAAGTGAAGAGCACTCGACAGTATGAACGCGTATTGAAGGCCCCTCTGCCGGCCACGGTGGAAACATCTTTCGGCCCGAATGAGCGCATCGTCAATGTCAGGCTATCAGACGATAGACCTGATGAAAGACATCAGGTTCAGTACCTGGCGCGCTCGGGGCAATTGCCGGGTTCTTTGTGGATGGTGAATGTATTTGTACCAATGAAGCCGGTTAATCTGGTCGCGATACGTATTGCCATGTTGACGGTAGCGATGTTCGGTTTCCTGCTCTTGGCGGTGATGTATTTGCTGGAAACGCGCAGTCGGATTCACGAGCGCGAGCGCTCACGTCTGGCACTACAGGCCGCGCACGATGCCCTGGAATACAAGCACAAAGAATTAGAGACACTCAGCGAAGAGATGCGCATCGTATCGATTACCGATTCGCTGACGGGTGCCTACAATCGCCGTTATTTTCTTGATGTGGTTGGCAAGCTTGCCGATGACATTCATCATGCCGATTGCGCACTATCGATCATGATGATCGATGTTGATTACTTCAAGCGTATCAACGATGTATACGGCCACCCTACAGGCGACATGGTCTTGCAGTTGTTGACATCGGCCTGCAAGGATATATTGCGCGCCGACGATGTATTTGCCCGTTTTGGCGGCGAAGAGTTCATCATGGCATTTCCGGATACCGATGAACATGCGGCACAGCAGATTGCCGAACGTTTGCGCACCAGCATCATGGCGCGTCCATTTGAGGTCAATGGCCAGATGCTATCGCTCACTGTGAGTTGTGGCATATCGCGCTACCGGCTCACGGAAGAGACGATCGATGAAACCATCAAGCGGGCCGACGAGGCGCTCTACGAGGCCAAGAGCAACGGCCGCAATCAGGTCGTGGTACGCGTGTAAAAAAAACGAAACAGAAGTCAGCCAGGGCAAGGCGGATCGTGACTGCCGCTTGCTGCCGTGTTTACTTTGGTGTTTCGTCACCGTCTTCGTAAAAGGAGACGCGTATCGTTTGCTTCCGCTGCAACTTCTTCAGGCCCCATTTGGTTCCGAGATAGGCTGCGAGCAGGCAGCAAAACAAGGCTCTCCATCCAAGGTAATACATGCCGACAAATGGCAGTATGATCACCAGTACGGTCGAGAAGAAATCACGCTTGTTCAACGTAATCCAGTAGTGCGACAATGCATAGACAACGAATAGCCCGATAAAAGCGATCAGCATGGTATTTTTTCCTTAATACAGATGTACGCGCATTCTAGCATCCGGAATTTTCAATTGGCTGGATAAAAATCAAGACGGCATTTACGGTAATAGCGCTTGGTTGGCACATTGCTTGCTCGTGGTATTTCATTGTCAAAAAACGGAATAAAATCATATGTTGCTTTTAAAATGCATATTAAATAAAATGACTCCATTGGAGTGCACTGACTGATGAAACTCACTAGATTCTCGGATATTGGATTGCGCGTGCTGATGTACTTGGCAAAGGAGGCCCGCACCCCGGCAGTGACAGTTGCAGAAGTCGCCGTGCAGTTTGACGTACCGCATAATCATTTGGTCAAAGTGGTAGGTGCACTGGCAAAAATGGGCTGGATCGATGCTGTACGCGGCCGCAATGGCGGTATCCGGCTTGCGATCGAGCCCGACAAGTTGCGCATAGGCGTTGCCTTGCGTGTGCTTGAAGGTGATACCGAACTGGTTGATTGCGAAGGCCTTGGTTGCCGACTTTCGGGGGATTGTGTTTTGCGCAATGCATTGAAAGTGGGGGTTGAAGCATTTTACGATGCCATGAATCAGTACACGCTGGCAGACATAGTCGGCGGCAATGTCGGCGAACAGATTGTTCATATGCATCGTGTTTTCTTGATGGATCGCGCTAGTATCTAGCGCGATTTTTAAATAACCGGACCGCAAGGTCTTTTTTTAAAACTTATAAGTTGCATTTAAAATGCTACATAGGAGTGAAAATGTTATCAGCTGAATCCCGTCCGTACATCGATGCGAGTGTCCCCGTTTTGCGTGAACATGGTCTTGCCATCACCCAGGTTTTTTACAAGGCGCTATTTGCCGCCCATCCTGAATTACATAATGTATTCAACGCCGGCAATCAAGCTAATGGTTCGCAGCAGCAGTCGCTCGCCTCCGCCGTGTTTGCCTATGCCGCAAACATCGATAATCAGGCTGCATTGGCACCAGTAATTTCACGCATCGTGCACAAGCATGTTTCTTTGGGTGTGAAAGCTGAACACTATCCTATCGTCGGTCATCATTTGCTCGCGTCCATCAAGCAAGTGCTTGGTGATGCAGCAACCCCGGAGTTAATCGCAGCGTGGGCAGAAGCGTATGGCCTGCTCGCTCAGGCCTTGATCGATGAAGAGAAAAGATTGTATAAAGCAGCCGGGACGGAGCCGGGTGATTTGTTTGACATGCGCGTGGTCGCAGTCGATCTGCAAAGCGACCAGATCAAATCGTTCTCTCTGGTACCGGTGGAGGGCCAATTACCGTCCTTCAAGCCAGGCCAATACATCAGCGTAGCCGTGCATCTTGCGGACGGCCTGCGCCAGCTTCGTCAGTACAGTTTGTCCGATACGCCGGATCATCAGCACCTGCGCATCTCGGTCAAGCGTGAAATAGCCGGCAAGGAAACACCGGCAGGCATGGTGTCTAACTGGTTGCATGACAATGTAGAAGTTGGCAGCATCATTCCAGTGAGTAAGCCGTTCGGTGACTTCACTCCCGATACGGAAGGAGATGAGCCTATCGTTCTGCTGTCGGCCGGCGTCGGCATTACTCCCATGATCTCTGCGTTGAACCGGATTGCAAAGGTATCCCCAGGTCGCCGCGTCATTTTTGCGCATGCAGCACGCAATGCAAGTCACCATCCGCATCGCGCCGATATAGCAAAAGCCGTCGCGCTGATGCCGAATTTGCACAGCGTTACTTTTTACGAGGATGACAAGGTCGATCAGGATAGTGTGACCTGCATGGCTGGCAGAATGCAATTGAAAAAATTGCCGTCGTGGGAAGTGGACAAGGCAAAGGTATACATGTGCGGTCCATTGCCATTCATGCAGACCCAATGGGCGGATCTGGTTGCGCAAGGTGTGCCCGCACATCACCTGCACCGCGAAGTGTTCGGCCCCGACATGCTGGACCATCTGATTTAAAAGAAGACGTCTGGGGTATTCAAAGCCTCCATTGAAAAATGGAGGCTTTTTTACTTGGTCGAAAAAGTCTTGAAAACGATGTTAGCCATGCAAAGCGGCCGTCGATTGCCAGACTGAATATCAGGCTGTTATTGAAATGGCAGACGCAAACGGAATGCAGCACCTTCGCCATAGGTGCTGTCGACGGTAAGACTGCCGCCATGGGCTTCTGCCAGTTGCCGCGCAATATACAAGCCCAGACCCAGTCCGGCGCCAGTTTTTGTCCCGGCCCTTTCGAATGGTTCGAAAATGCGGTGCTGGTCTGCCGCGGTGATGCCATTACCCTGGTCGCGCACGGTGACTTCGGCATAAACTGGGTTTGCTTCCAGCATGACCTTGACCGGTTTGCCACCGCCGTAGCGCAGTGCATTCGTCAACAGATTAATGATGATCTGTTCAACGCGGAATTCATCCCAGGTGCCGCTGGAAATTTTGTCTGCATCCAGCGTGATATCGGTGCCGGCTGCAGCAGCCTGATGCGACAGATCACTCACGATGCGCTGCAGTAGATCGGACAATTCGGTTTCGGTCGGGCGTATCGACAACTTGCCGCTACGTATGCGCGATACATCCACCATATCGTCGATCAATCGGATCATGCTCTGGATCTGGCGGCCATCGCGTGCCACCATGCGTTGCAGCTTCTCTTCATTGAATGCTTCCATATTGGATTTCTCCAACTGCATCTTGCGCATCTGTGTTTCAAGGAAGAGGGTATTGAGCGGCGTCCGCAGTTCGTGTGCAACCATCGACATGAAATCATCGCGCATCCGCAGCGAGCGTTGCAGTTCCACCTGTGTCGCGTGCAGTTCCTGACGACTTTTTTCAAGTGCTTCAACCTGCCGCTTTACTTCATTGCGTTGCTGGTAAAGGGAAACAAAGACATTGACCTTGCTTTTGACGGCAGCAATGTCCAGTGGCTTGTGCAGAAAATCGACGGCGCCGGTTTCATAGCCCTTGAACGCGTAGTTCAATTCCTTGCCGGCAGCACTGACGAATACGATGGGAATATGACGCGTTCTTTCCGTGCCGCGCATCAGTTCTGCCAATTCAAAGCCATCCATGCCGGGCATGGTTACATCGAGGATGGCGAGAGCGAACTCATGCTGTAGCAACAGCATCAACGCATCTTCACCGGACGTCGCCTGATAGACGATGCGATCGTTTTGCTTGATGATCCCGTTCAGTGCCATCAGGTTTTCCGGCAAATCGTCGACGATCAACAATTTAGTGATGTTTTCAGCGTACATATCAGGGTGTTCCCAGCTTCATTAGTAAGGCATGCATGTCGAGCAAGGGCAAGATCAAATCCGGTTGGCAGCGATCAATCGCCGCCTGCGGCATGATGGATATTTGTGCTTCTTTCGGATCCTGTACAACGGTCAAGCCGCCAGCCTGATGGATGCTGGCCAATCCTTCGGCGCCATCCTGATTCGCTCCGGTAAGTAAAAAGCCTGCCAGAGCGGGACCATACACATCGGCGGCTGAGCTCATCAGGATATCGATCGCGGGCCGTGAATAATGCACCGGATCCTCGCCGCTTAGTGAAAAACTGCGGTCCTGTTCTACTGACAGATGGTAGCCAGGAGCGGCAAAATAGAGGACGCCCGCCGCTATCTCTTCCTTGTCTTGCGCCTGTCTGACAGAGTTACGCACATGCTGTGCAAATACTTCTGCCAGTCGACTTTCCCTATCATCGCGCATGTGCAATACCACGAAGATGGGCAGGCGATAGCTGGCCGGCAGGCCGCCCAATATTCTGAGCAGTGCGTCGACGCCGCCGGCAGACGCACCGATGGCAATCGCCGCTATCTTTGCTTCCTTTGCCGAACTTGCGCTTTGCATCATGCTTAACCCTTGCGATAAATCCGCTGTGCTTTATCCAGTGGTTCAAAGCGATTGGTATATGCAGAAAATTCTATGCTCTCCTTGCTGCCCAGGCCCATAAATCCGCGATGACACAAGGATTCATGGAACAGTCCCAGCGCACGTTCCTGCAATTTACGGTTGAAATAAATCAATACGTTGCGGCAGCAAATCAAATTCGTTTCGGAAAACACGGTATCGGTTGCCAGGCTGTGGTCGGCGAAGCTGACGTTTTCACACAGGGAGCGATCGAACAGCGCCGCATCATAGGCCGCAGTGTAGTAATCGGAAAGCGTGGCTTTGCCGCCAGCCTTTTGATAGTTGCTGGTGTAATCCCTGATCCTGTCGAGCGCGAAGACACCTTTGCGCGCTTTTTCAAGCGAGATCGGATTGATGTCGGTTGCATAAATAATGCTGCGGTCGAGCAAGCCTTCCTCTTTCAGCATGATGGCCATCGAATAGATTTCTTCACCGGTGCTGCATCCTGCTATCCATATTTTCAGTGAAGGATAGGTTTTCAAGAAAGGCACGACCTGCTGGCGCAGTGCCAGATAATACGAAGGATCGCGAAACATCTCGCTGACGGGGATCGTCAAATACTGCAACAACTGCATGAAGGCATTCGGATCGTGCAGTACACGTGCCTGCAAATCCGAGATGGTCTTGCATTCCATATGCGGCAAGGCATGCAATACCCGACGCTTCTGCGAAGCGCCGGAATAGTTGCGAAAGTCATAGCTGTACTTGAGGTAGATCGCCTCAATCAGCAGACGCAATTCGATATCAGTGTTGCTCGAACCCGGCATTAAAGGCGTTCCATGTTCGGCATCCAGACACGCACCAGCGAGTACAGACGATTCAGATCAATCGGCTTGGCCAGATAATCCGATGTACCCGCCTGCAGGCATTGCTCCTGATCGTCTTTCATGGCCTTGGCTGTGATGGCAATGATAGGCAGTTTCTGGAAACGGGCATCGGTACGGATCCGGCGTGTTGCTTCCAGTCCATCCATACCCGGCATCATGACATCCATTAATACCAGATCGATCTCTGGCGTTTGATCCAGTTTTTCAAGTGCTTCAAAGCCATTGCGTGCGATTTCGATGACGGCACCTTTTTGTTCCAGCGCGCTGGTCAATGCAAAGATGTTACGCACGTCATCATCGACAATCAGGATGCGTCGTCCCTCGAACACGCGGTCGCGACTGCGCAAGGTCTTCAGCATGCTTTGCCGTTCCACTGACAGTTCGGATTCGACCTTGTGCAGGAACAGCGTCACCTCATCGAGCAAACGTTCGGGTGAACGAGCACCCTTGATGATGATGGAGCGGGAATATTTGAGAAGATTGGTTTCTTCGTCCCGCGTCAGATTGCGACCGGTATAGACAATCACCGGCGGGAAGGATGAAATTTCTTCCGATGACATTCTCTGCAACAGCTCTTCGCCCTGAATGTCGGGCAGTTTGAGATCGATGATCATGCAGTCGAAGACAGTGTCACGCAACAATGCCAGTGCTTCTTCGCCGGTCGCCACGGCAGTGATTTCCACATCTGCATCGCTAATCAACTGGGCGACGCTTTCGCGCTGGCGTGCATCGTCCTCTACCAGCAAGATGCGCTTCATTTTTTGCGAGAACTTGCTTTCCAGTTTCTGGAATACCTGCCTGAGTTGCTCGCGCGAAGCCGGCTTCGTCACGTAACCGACTGCCCCCATTTGCAAGGCGACTTCTGTTCTGTCCGATGCAGATACGATGTGAACCGGGATATGCCGCGTTTTCGGATCGGTTTTCAGTTGTTGCAGCAGCGCCATGCCGGAGCCGTCAGGCAAACCCATGTCGAGCAGAATGGCATCCGGCACATACGTCGCCGCAGCATGCATGCCGTCCACCGTGCCATGCGCAACCAGGCAGCGATACTGCATCTCGTGCGCCAGGTCATACAGAATCCGGGCAAACACGACTTCGTCTTCAATCACGAGTACCGTGCGCGCGTTGTGCTTGTCGCTGTCCCTGTCGTCTGCAAATGTTGGGACCACGACAGGTGCCGGTGCGGGCACGGGTAGTGGCGAGAAGTTGGGCTGTATGGTTGTCGCACTACGCTCGATTACGGGCGCGACCGCAGGCGCCCGGACCGGGATCAGCAAGGTGAAGGTACTGCCCTTGCCGGGTGTGCTGCAGATCGAAATCGAGCCACCCAGCAGCGTGGCAAGATCGCGTGAAATCGACAGGCCCAGCCCGGTGCCGCCGTAGCGACGGCTGGTTGTGCCATCCGCCTGGCGAAAGGCCTCGAAAATAATCTGTTGCTGGTCGTGCGGAATGCCGATGCCGGAGTCGGTGACAGCGAAGGCAACGTGATCCTTGTCTTTGCCGCTTATTGATAATGTGACTTGGCCTGCTTCGGTGAACTTGATGGCATTCGACAGCAGGTTCTTGAGTATCTGCTCTATCCGCTGGCTATCCACAAACAGGGTCTGTGGCGCAGTTGCATCGATGGTTGTCGTGAACTGCAAACGTTTCTGACCGGCGAGCGGCTCGAAGGTCATCTTCACGCCTTCGATCAGGCGCGGCAGCGGAATCTCTTCTGGCGAAAGATCAAGCTTGCCGGCTTCTACCTTGGAGATATCGAGAATGTCATTAATCAGGTTCAGCAGATCATTGCCGGCCGAATAAATGGTGTTGGCAAACTTGACCTGTTCTTCATCCAGATTGCCCTTGGTATTGTCGGCGAGCAGTTTTGACAGAATCAGTGAGCTGTTGAGTGGCGTGCGCAGCTCATGCGACATATTGGCCAGGAACTCGGACTTGTACTTGCTCGCACGCTGCAGTTCTACCGCACGTTCTTCCAGCGCACCTTGCACTTCATTCAAGGCAAGATTCTTTTGATCGAGTGCAAGGGCCTGGCTAGCCAGCTGTTCATTGGTTTGTTCCAGTTCCGCTTTCTGGTTTTCCAGATTGACCTGGGATTCTTCCAGGATGCGCGACTGCTCTTCCAGCTCCTCGTTCGTGGTGCGCAATTCTTCCTGCTGGACTTGTAGTTCTTCGTTTAGCTGCTGCGTCTCTGCCAGTACATCCTGCAGGCGCCGGCGATACAGCGATGCCTCTACGGCCATGCCCAGGCTGGGGGCTACCAGTCTGAGGAAGTCCAGATCCCGTTCGCCAGGCGTATGCAAAAATCCGAGCTCGACTACGCCATTGACATCACCTTCGTGATTGATCGGTAGCATCACTACATTACGCGGTTTGGAGTTGCCCAAACCCGACGTCACCTTCAGATAATTGTCCGGTACGTTATCGAGATGGATCAGGCGTTTGGCCAATGCTGCTTGTCCGACCAGGCTTTCTGCATGATCGAAGGATTGCTCAATGTATTCATTTTCCTTGCTGAAGCCAAAACTGGCTACGCGACGCAATGTGCCATTTTCCTCGCGCACATAAAGCGCCGCGACGGAAGCGCTGACATACCGAGCAAGAAAATCCAGTACGGCACGCCCCAGTTGCGGCAATGCCATCTGGCCAATTCCTTGTTCGCCGAGTTGTGCCTGACCGGCACGCTGCCAAGCCAGTTGTTCAAGGGAGCTTGCATGCGACTGTTGTTGATTGAGCGCATCGCTGTAGGTTTTGGAAAGCTGCAGCAGCTCACGGCGGCCAAACAGCGCAAGCAGTCCGCTGAGCAATATGCTAATGCCGAGATAGAGCGCCACGACGATTGTCGTGACACGCTTGGCATCTTCATTGCGTTCCTTGCGCAAGCCTTGCTCGATTTGCAGGAAGTCCGCAAACTCCCTGCGAATTTCATCAAACTGCAACTTGCCGCGGCCACTGGCAATGAATTTGGCAACATCTTCGTTGTTACTGCGCATCCGTATGGTGGTTTGTGCAAACTCGTCCCATTGCGCTTGCATGGCCTTGATGCGCTGCAGTCTGGCGGCCTGGTCCGGATTGTCCTTGATCAACTCACTCAGCGTGAGCATCTCGGCCGCGATTTTCGGTTTGGCTACTTCATACGGTGCCAGAAAGTTGATGTCGTTGGACAGCGCATAGCCGCGAATGCCGGATTCCATATCGGTGGACAGTTTGGTAATTTCGCTTGCATTGCCGATCACGCGCTCTGTGTGTCCCACCCAATTGAGTACGGACAGCAGATAGAAAATCAATCCAATGAAAATGGCCGCACTGGTTATGCCCACTGCCAAAGGCAAAGTGATGTTGCGTATGAGGATGCGGCGAAAGCCGGTTTGGTCGAGGGCAGGTGCGGATGGCATGTGTTCTTCCAAAACTTAAACGGCAAAGTGTAAAGCAAAACCACGGGGTAAAGCACATTCGTAGTCCTGTGTTTCAGAGGGAAGGCAAAGCTTGTTTCAACCTATTTTTATCGACAGAGGATGGGCGCGCGTGATGTATTGATTCGGCGACGTATTTCTCGCATGAGCGGGCCTGTAAAATTTACACGTGGCGTTTGTGAATTACGTTGAATTGTCGTTCTGTTCAATAGAATATTTTTCCCGGAAATGTGCGTTTTGTAAAAAATACATATAAATATCGATGTTCAGGCAAGCCTGATTCTTCCTGCCTGTGTTCATCCTGTATGTGTATCGCCCATGCTTGAACTGAAATAAAAAAATCCGCCGAAGCGGATTTTTTTATCAGGTGTGTTCTGTCCAGCCTGTCAAGCGTGTGCATGGTTCATGCACGCCATCAGAATTGCTCCCAGTCGCCGTCGGACTCCTTATTGCTGGCGATTTTTGCGGGCGCCGTACTTGAGATGCTGCGTTTTGCGACTGGCACTGCAGGGGGGCTGGACAAAGCCTTGGGACGAGCTTGCGGGGTAATGCTTTGTGTGCCCGATGCATGGCCATGCAATTTGAATACGGCGACTACGCCGGACAGATTGGTTGCCTGATCTCTGAGTGATGCGGCAGCTGCGGCTGCTTCTTCAACCAGGGCGGCGTTCTGCTGTGTGACTTCATCCATTTGCACAATTGCGGTGTTGACTTGCTCGATACCTGCACTTT
>CAYOQL010000039.1:16635-23599 GCA_964406085.1 uncultured Herminiimonas sp. | reverse complement strand
ACCCCGTTTGCCGAAACCATTGCCGCCTTCGAAGCCTTGCAGGATGCCGGAAAAATCCGTCATTGGGGCGTCAGCAATATGGATGTGGGCGACATGCAGGAAATCGCGCGGGCGCCTGGCGGCGATGCCATGGCGACCAATCAGGTGTTGTACAACCTGATGCGCCGCGGCATTGAATACGATTTGCTGCCGCAAGCGCAGGCTAGGGGATTGCCGCTGATGGCTTACTCGCCCATCGAGCAGGGACGCCTGACCGAATATCCGGAAGTGGAAGAAATCGCCGACCGGCATGGCGTCACGCCGGCACAGATTGCCCTGGCCTGGGTCTTGCGCCAGCAAGGCGTGATCGCGATTCCAAAAGCGTCGACGTTCAGCCATGTACAAGAGAATCGCGCCGCGCTGGAAATCAAATTGACAGAGCAGGATCTGGCCGAACTGGATGAAGCCTTTCCGCCGCCAAACGGGCCGGAATCCCTGGAAATGTTGTGATGCAAATGTGCCAGTGCCAACGTCATCAACATCCCTAACGTTAGCGGCCCATCTTAATGAGTAAGCACTTGAGTGTGCAGCAATGTTTGACTCGGTTTAAGAAGAGTAAAAAAGGCGGTACGCAATGAAATGCGTACTGCCTTTTAAACTATTTAAACCAGAATCAACCATAAAATCATGGTGAAGATGATGGTTACCAATCCCTGCATTAAAGTAGCCATCGTTTGTGCTTTATAGGCATCTTTAACTTTGAGCCCACTAAACTCAGTAACAACCCAGAAGAAGCTGTCGTTGACATGACTCACTGTCATTGCGCCTGCTCCGATTGCCATAACGACTAACGCAAGTGGTACGGCGCCTTGAATGCCCATCGTTGGTAACAGCGGTGCAATAAGTGATGATGTGATGACAAGTGCTGCAGTTGATGAGCCCTGAGCTGTTTTTAAAGCAGCGGCAATAAGAAATGGGATAAGTAAGAATAAGACACCGCTAAATGAATCGATGAAACTCCAACCTTGAATCATGTCACCTATGCCGGTTTCTTTAATCACCTTACCAAATGCGCCACCAGCACCTGTAATAAGCAAAATAGGTGCGGCATCTAATAATGCTGCGCCTGTCCACTTTGTTAACGTTTCCTCATCATATTTAGGCAGCAGGAACATTGCTGCGACAACGCCAGCGATGAGCGCAATAACAGGTTGACCTAAGAAGTTGAAAAAGCTTGCTACCGTTCCGTCCACTTTCAAAAAACTGAGAACAGAACCGATCCCAATTAAGGTAATTGGTAAGACAATGGGTAAAAACGCTGCGAAAGTAGACGGCATTTTTCCGAATGATTTGACGATTTCATCGTAATCCAAGTCGTCGCCAAAATCTTCTACTTCGATTTTACTAGCGACTCTTGTTGCCCAAAAATAGCCAACAACAGTAGCGGGGATTGCAACGATTAAACCGAATAAAATAATAGTGCCTAAGAAGTTCTCAGCACCAATATTTCCAGCTGCTGCAATCGGACCTGGCGTTGGAGGAACAAGATTATGCGTTGCATATAAGCCAGTTGCCAGTGCGACAGACATCGAAGCAAGTGCAACATTTGCCTTCTTTGCTAATGCTTTTCTTAGACTATTCAAGATAACGAATCCTGAGTCACAAAAGACAGGAATCGACACGATGTAACCAATTAAACTCATCGCAAGCTGTGGATTTTTCGGACCGACAATTCGAAGTACAACTTCTGCCATGCGGAGTGCCGCACCGGTTTTTTCTAAAATTATGCCGATGATCGTCCCGAAAACGATGACAAGGCCAATTCCACCCATTAATCCACCAAAGCCGCTATTAATATTTTCAACGACTTTCGCCAGTGGCATGCCAGAAGCAATTCCGACGAATAATGCCCCCAACATCAGGGATAAAAACGGATGTAACTTGAATTTCGATGTTGCGACAATAATTAAGAAAACACCGATGATTAATATAGCGAATAACATGCAACTTCCCCCAGCCCTATCAGAATGGCCCGATTATAAATGTTAGAGGTGCTTGCTGCTTGCTAGTACGATTTTATTCATCTCCTAGTGGCCTTACTCAAGTGACATTGATTGCTGATAATGCCTACAGCGAAATGTTTGCACGGTTTTTCTTGATCTTGAGGGATTCAATCAGGTGCGCTGCGATCTTCCAGCGCGCCGCGCAACAAATCAAAAGCCTGAAGCGTGAATGCATCTGCCTGACTGCATTTCATTTTCAATCGCAGCGTCACCGCATCACCGTATTGCGCATCTAATACAGATACGTCGTACTGTTCACACAGTCTGCGCAAGGTCGATTCGTCGGCAAACTGCAGGACAAACCGCCGTTCGCACATGGCCTCCACCGGAATCAGTTGCGCGTTCTTGATCGCTTCTGAAATCGCCTGCCCATACGCGCGCGCCAAACCGCCTGCGCCCAGCTTGGTGCCGCCCCAATAACGCACGACCACTGCCAGCACATTGAAGACATCCTTGTGCACCAGCACGTTGTACATGGGGCGCGCGGCTGTACCCGAAGGCTCGCCGTCATCATCCAGGCCGGAGTCGCCGTCGCATATCAGCACCCAGCAAAAATGCACGGCATTCGGATGTTGCGCCCGCAATGCCAATAGTGTTGCGCGCGCCTCGGCGCGTGTTGTCAGCGGATACAGCAAGCCGATGAAGCGACTCTTCTTGATTTCGATTTCGGCGCTGGCGGCTGCGGCTAGTTGATACATGCGTACAGACAAGTGAAAAAATACTGTGAAACCGCGCTGGCGGAACGGTGCGGTTCTTACCAGCGCAGCACGCGCGGTCCTGTCAATGCGCCTAGCGCCGTCGGAATCAGGATGCCGATCAGATACCAGAAGCCGATGAAGGGCGCGTCTATTTCCGGGCAGTGGAAGGAATACACCAGCGTCGCGGCAGCACCGGCGGCAAAACCGGCACCTGCCCCGGCCAGACGCAAGCGCGTCGGCGCCAGATTGCGCATCACCTGCAGGATCGCGACAAAAATCGGCAGCGACAGGATCTCGATCAGTGACGAGCAGTAATGCCAGGTCTCGCCCCAGAACAGATGTGCACGTTCGACAGGCGCAGCATTGATCAGTGATGCCGCAGCGGCCAGCCATATCAACCCGATGGGCGCGGCAATCAGTGCCGGCAACATCCCGGTGCGCACACCGGGCGACGCCAGGCGCACCACGGTCATCCAGCCGGCAGCGGCGAGTGCGATGACGAATGCCATCTTGATCCAGAATGCAGGCAATAGCGCGAGTTCAGCCATGTTCGGGCGCAGGCCCAGTGTCGTCATCATGATCGCGATGCTGGCCAATACGCCCAGCGCAATGAACAGTACAAACCGGCGCGTCGGCATTTTGGGTGCCGAAACGTCAGGTCCGCTGGACAGCATGTTGATCAAGTCATCTGTTTTCATGATTCATCTCTTAATTTTTCTGCCAGGGCTTTCAAGCCGCGATGCACGGCAACCTTGACCGATGCCTCCGATATATTCAATGCGACCGCCGTATCGCGTACCGACCAGCCATCGATCTTGGTATGCAGGATGGAGGCGCGTTGCTGCTCGGGCAGCAATTCCAGCAGTTTCCCCAAGTCCCGCTGCGCCTCATGGGCATCGGCGTCGGCCGTGGAAAACAATTCGTTTTCGTCATCCAGAACATCATTCTGCATCTCGCGCCTGGCATGACGGCGCAACCAGTCGATCAGCTTGTAGCGTGCGATCGCATACAGCCAGGCAGTCACCGGTGCGCCCGTGTCATACGTCATGCGCTGGTTATGAATCGCCAGCAGCGATTCCTGCAGCAAATCCTCCACTTCATCCGGCCAGCGGCTGAGGCGGCGGCGCAGAAACGCACGCAGATGCGTAGCGCTGGCCTGCAAAAAATCGCGATATGCCGCTTCATCGCCGCTCAGTCCCTGCAGCAGCAGTGCATGCAGACGCAATTCAATCATTTCATTGCGTGCATTGCCATTCGGCTGCTCTCTATTGGGTATTCGTTGCATCTACGCTTTCGGTAACACCGTTTGAGAAATAAATTTCGGTGGTGTCGAAATTATTTTCATTTGTCTTGTAACCAATTCCCATCCCGTTGCGAATTACCTTGTACCCCACTTGCTGAAACCGCTCGCAACATGAAATCAATTGGATATACAAAGTTCTTTGCCATCACTGCCGCAGCCAGTGCTATTTCCATTGCGCCGACATCGTATGCCGGGAATGCCTGCGAAGTCAAAAGTGGCAGAGCGACGGCAGCGCTGGTCGAACTTTACACCAGCGAGGGCTGTTCGAGTTGCCCGCCGGCGGATCGGCAACTGAGCCGCTTGCGCCAGCTCAGCGATGCAAATGCAGTGATCGTGCCGCTGGCCTTGCATGTCAGTTACTGGGATGCAATCGGGTGGAAAGATGTGTTTGCACAAAAAACCTTCGATGCGCGCCAGAGTGAGTTGCTGGCAAACAAAAAGAAGCGCGTGGTCTATACCCCGCAGTTCTTTGTCAATGGTGTCGAGTTGCGCGGCTGGCGCAATGACTTGCCAGGTCAAATAAGACAGATCAATGCCAAACCGGCGCCTGTGACGATTACCTTGAAAACCGACTCGCCAGACAGCAGAAAGCTGGTCGTGCATGCGGAAGCGCTTGCGCAGAATTCAGACATTAATGGTGCGCTCTATCTTGCCATCAGTGAAAGTGCGCTGACCTCGCGCGTGACCCGTGGCGAAAACAGCGGGGTCACGCTCAAGCACGACAATACCGTGCGTGTGCTGTTTGCTCCTGTGCAGATGGTGCGCGGCAGCGGATACATGCAACAGGCGATAGAGATTCCGGCTGGCTGGAAGCGCGAAGATGTGCAGGTGGTCGCTTTTGTACAGGATCAAAAAAGCGGTGATGTGCTGCAGGTAGTCAGCACTGCGCAATGCAATCAAGGCAGGGGGCAGGGATGAAGGCAGAGAAAACGAGCGTGATTCATCCGGGCTGGTTGCGGCTAACCCATTGGGTCAATGCCATCGCGGTGCTGCTGCTGGTAACCAGCGGCTGGCGCATCTACAACGCCGCGCCATTTTTTCCGTTCACCATCCCGTCGAATCTCACCCTGGGTGGCTGGCTCGGCGGCGCCTTGCAATGGCACTTCTTTGCCATGTGGCTGCTGTTGATCAACGGCATCGCCTACCTGCTCATCAATTTGTTTTCGGGTCGTTTGCGGCGCCAGTTCTTTCCGGTCTCGCCGCGCGCATTTTTGCAAGACATGAAGGCTGCGCTCAAGGGCAGGTTGTCGCATGCCGATCCGCGCCAGTACAACACGGTGCAGCGGGTCGCCTATCTGTTCGTCATCCTCGATATCGTCCTGATCGTGCTGTCCGGTCTGGTGCTGTGGAAGTCGGTGCAGTTCCCCTTGTTGCGTGAACTGATGGGCGGGTATGAGGCGGCGCGCCGCGTGCATTTCTTTTCGATGGCAGCACTGGTCGGTTTCGTCGCCGTGCATCTGGTGATGGTGGCACTGGTGCCGCGCACCTTGCTGGCGATGCTGCGCGGTCGCTGATGATGCGCAGGCCTGGAATAAACAAGCGCAAAGGACAACAGACATGATCAAGAAAAAAATTGTAATGCCCGGCGATAGTGCTGCGATCCTGAATGATGCGATACGCAGCGTGCGCGAACCTTCGCGCCGTGCTTTCCTGCAGCGCACGCTGACGCTGGGCGGCTTGTCGCTACTGACCGGCTGTTCGATCAGCGACAACGCCAGCGTTGAATCAGCCTTGATGAAGGTGTCCGAGTTCAATGACAGGGTACAAGGCGTGCTGTTCGATCCGAATCGCCTGGCACCGACGTATCCGGACTCGATGATCACGCGGCCTTTTCCCTTCAATGCCTTTTACGGTGAAGACGAAGTGAAGGAAGTCGATGGCAATGCGTGGCGACTGGAGTTGAGCGGGCTGGTGATGGACAAGAAGCCGTGGTCGCTGGCGCAACTGCGCAACTTGCCGCAGACCGATCAAGTCACACGCCATATTTGCGTCGAAGGCTGGAGCGCAATCGGCAAGTGGGGCGGCGTGCCGTTTGCGCATTTTCTTAAGCGCATAGGCGCGGATCTGAGCGCGAAGTATGTCGGTTTCAAATGCGCGGATGACTATTACACCAGCATAGACATGGCGACCGCGCTGCATCCGCAGACGCTGATGGCCCTGACCTACGACGGTGAAGAATTGCCACCGAAATACGGCTACCCGATGAAGCTGCGCATGCCGACCAAGCTCGGCTACAAGAATCCGAAACATATACAGGCGATGTTCGTCACAAATACCTACCCCGGCGGTTACTGGGAAGACCAGGGGTACAACTGGTTCGGCGGCAGCTGACCGACATGCAGTGCAGCGGCCCTGAAGTTTCAAGCAGTAGCAATTCCCCCGCAGTTCTTTTTAAACTTAATCAAAGGAAAACCACCATGAAAACAATCACCACCGCAGTTCTCTCCGCTTGCCTGTTGATGTCCAGCGCTGCTTTTGCAATGGATGAAATGAAAAAAGACGGCATGGCGAAAGACAGTATGGCCAAGGACAGCATGGCAAAAGACGGCATGAAGAAAGACAGCATGTCGAAAGATGCGATGAAAAAAGATTCGATGGCAAAAGACGGCATGAAGAAAGACAGCATGGGCAAGGATGCGATGTCCAAGGATGAAATGAAAAAATAAATCTTGGGAAATCCAAGTATTAAAAAAGCCTGCATCGATCTACGATCGATGCAGGCTTTTTATTCTTTCAAACCGATGTGATGAGCTCACATGGCTGATTGATCAGGTCGTCAAAGGCTTGTAGCGAATGCGTTTAGGCTTCGCACCTTCTTCACCCAGACGTTTGCGTTTGTCCGCTTCATATTCCTGATAGTTACCGTCGAAGAACGACACTTGCGAATTGCCTTCGAAGGCGGTGATGTGGTTTACGACCCT
>CAYOQL010000039.1:0-16625 GCA_964406085.1 uncultured Herminiimonas sp. | reverse complement strand
GCTGCCGGCAAATTCCAGCAGGGCATCTTCCAGTGCGCGCAGGGTTTCCACGTCGAGATCGTTCGATGGTTCATCGAGCAACAGAACGTTGCCGCCCTTGAGCAGGGTCTTCGCCAGATGCAGACGACCGCGTTCACCGCCGGACAGGTTGCCAACGATCTTTTGCTGGTCGCCACCCTTGAAGTTGAAGCGACCCAGATAGGCACGTGACGGCATTTCGAAGCGACCCACGCTCAGGATGTCGGCGCCGCCGGAGACATCTTCGAATACGGTTTTATTGTTGGCGAGATCGTCGCGTGACTGATCGACCAACGAGACTTTTGCCGTTTGTCCGATCACGACTTCGCCGCTGTCTGGCTTGTCGAGGCCGGCGATCATTTTGAACAAGGTCGATTTGCCGGCACCGTTGGGGCCGATGATGCCGACGATTGCACCTGGTGGCACGATGAATGACAGGTCGTCGATCAGCAGGCGATCGCCAAAAGCTTTCGATACATTCTTGAATTCGATCACTTCGTTACCCAGACGCTCGGCGACAGGGATGAAGATCTCCTGAGTCTCGTTGCGCTTTTGATATTCGTGTTCTGACAGTTCGTTAAAGCGTGCCAGACGTGCTTTCGATTTGGCCTGACGCGCCTTCGGATTCTGACGTGACCATTCCAGTTCTTTCTGCAGTGCTTTTTGGCGCGCAGACTCGGTCGATTCTTCCTGCTTCAGACGTGCCTGTTTCTGATCCAGCCAGGATGAGTAATTGCCTTTCCACGGAATGCCGCTGCCGCGATCGAGTTCAAGTATCCATTCGGCTGCGTTGTCGAGGAAGTAGCGATCATGGGTGATGCCGACCACGGTGCCAGGGAAACGCAACAGGAACTGCTCCAGCCATTCGACCGATTCCGCATCCAGATGGTTGGTCGGTTCATCGAGCAGCAGCATGTCGGGTTTGGAGAGCAGCAGCTTGCACAATGCAACGCGACGCTTTTCACCGCCGGATAGCACGCTGATCTTGGCGTCCCATGGTGGCAGGCGCAGTGCATCGGCAGCCATTTCCAGTTGCTGTTCAGGATTGTCGCCGGCTGCAGTTGAGATGATCGCTTCCAGTCGGCCTTGTTCTGCGGCGAGCGCATCGAAGTCTGCATCTTCTTCGGCATAGGCAGCATAGACTGCTTCGAGTAGTGCTTTCGCTTCGAATACTTCGCCAAGGCCGGATTCGACTTCCTGACGTACGGTTTTTTCCGGATCGAGTTGCGGTTCCTGCGGCAGGTAACCGATATTCAGGCCGGGCATCGGGCGCGCTTCGCCCTGAATGTCGGTGTCGAGGCCGGCCATGATTTTCAGCAAGGTCGATTTGCCGGAGCCATTCGTACCCAGCACGCCGATTTTTGCGCCCGGGAAGAAGGACAGGGAAATATCCTTCAGAATTTGACGTTTTGGTGGGACGATTTTCCCCACGCGATTCATGGTGTAGACGTAATTTGCCATTGTGATTTCGGTCGTATGTTCAGTTTGGATTGCTTGCAAGGGAAGTGGCAGCAAGGATACCCGATGGCGAGGCGGTAGGGGTATCGCTGATTGCGGAAAAGGTAAACAATATCGAATAAAAATCGAAAGAATTTCGGTTTGTAAATACGGAAACGCACATTTCGGCACCGACGCAACAGTGTTAATGCACTCAGGCAAATTTTCTTGCATTATGAAGTTGATTGTCCTATTGTGCGATGCACCATCCCTCTAAGAGAGCGTTCTTTGGCTTCACCAGACAAAAAAAGCAGCCTTGCTGCATTGACTCTGGCCGCTGTCGGCATTGTCTACGGCGACATCGGTACGAGTCCTTTATATACGATGAAAGAAGTGTTCTCCAAAGAACACGGTCTTGCCCTTACCTCTGAAAATCTGCTCGGCGTGGTTTCGCTGATCGTCTGGGGCTTGATCATCATCGTTTCACTCAAGTACGTCACCCTGGTTTTGCGCGCCAACAATCGCGGCGAAGGCGGCATCATGGCGCTGATGGCGCTGGCACTTTCTTCGGTTACCAAACATTCACGCTGGTATTTCCCGCTGATGGTGATGGGTTTGTTCGGCGCCACACTGTTCTATGGCGACAGCGTGATTACGCCGGCGATCTCGGTATTGTCTGCGGTGGAAGGCTTGAGCGTTGCGACCACGGCCTTCGATCCGTATGTCGTGCCATTGACGGTCGCCATCCTGATCGGGCTCTATTCCTTGCAAGCCAAGGGCACCGCCGGCATCGGCAAATGGTTCGGCCCCATCATGGTGATATGGTTCGGTGCACTGGCGATTATGGGCGTGATCAATATCATTGATGCGCCGGAAATCCTGGCGGCATTGAATCCCTGGTATGCGATGCATTTCCTGGAAGGGAACAAGCTGCTGGCGTTTATTTCACTCGGTGCCGTGGTGCTGGCATTTACCGGCGCCGAAGCGCTGTATGCCGACATGGGCCACTTCGGCGCGAAGCCTATCCGCATGGCGTGGTTCATGGTTGCGTTCCCCGGACTTGCATTGAATTATCTCGGCCAGGGCGCCTTGCTGATGGTCAATCCAGCGGCAGTCAGCAATCCCTTCTATCAGCAGCTTGGTCCGTGGAGCGTGTATCCATTGGTGGTGCTGGCGACGATGGCGGCGATTATTGCGTCGCAGGCAACGATCTCCGGCACATTCTCGATGACCAAGCAGGCGATTGCGCTGGGCTTTTTGCCGCGGATGAAAATCGAATTTACATCGGCGAGCCAGATCGGCCAGATTTACATACCGGCGGTGAACTGGTTGCAAATGATCGTGGTGGTGCTGGCCGTGATCGGCTTCGGTTCCTCGTCCAATCTGGCGGCGGCCTACGGCATCGCCGTCACGGCGACGATGATGGTGACAACAATCCTGACCTTCTTCGTGATTCGTTATCGCTGGCACTACAACCTGATCCTGTGTTTTGCCGCGACCGGATTTTTCCTGGTGATCGACATCGCATTTTTCTCCGCGAACATGTTGAAGCTGTTTCATGGCGGCTGGTTTCCGCTGCTGCTCGGCGCCTTCCTGTTTACGATGATGCTGACATGGAAGCGTGGCCGCGAACTGGTGTTCGAGAATCTGCAAAAGCATGCGATTCCACTGGAAGATTTTCTGGCCTCGCTGTTTATTTCGCCACCAGTGCGTGTACCGGGTACGGCGATCTTTCTGCGCGGCGAATCGGACGGCGTACCGCACGCGATGCTGCATAATTTGTCGCACAACAAAGTGCTGCATGAGCGCGTGGTATTCCTGACGGTAATGATGCAGGAAGTGCCATACGTTCCGCTAGAGGATCAGGTACGTGTCGAGGTTCTCGGTAACGAGTGCTATCAAATGAATGTAAGTTACGGCTTCAAGAACGTGCCGGATATTCCGGCGGCACTTTATCTGGCGCAGGACCAGGGGCTGGAATTCGAAATGATGGAAACCTCGTTCTTCATCGCGCGCCAGACCGTCGTTGCCAACCCGGTACGCGGCATGGCTTTGTGGCGCGAGCATATTTTCGTCGCGATGTCGCGCCATGCACGCGGCGCAGCCGACTATTATCAGATCCCGTCTAACCGTGTGATTGAACTTGGCACCAAGGTTGAGATTTAAGCGCGGCGTATTTGTGCACTAACGTGCAATGCAAAAAAGGACGGCATGGCCGTCCTTTTTATTTGTCTCGCGCTTTTTTACAATCATTTTCTTGGCCGTCCGTAGCTGAACCATAGCCCGTCTATTGTGTACAGTGTCAGTGCAATCCAGATCGCGGCAAAGCCGATCAGGCGCGCGCCGCCAAAGGGCTCGTGATACAGCCAGATGCCGGCCATCAGTTGCAGCGACGGTGTGATGTACTGCATCAGTCCCATCGTGGATAGCGGCACCAGACGCGCCGCCGCGGCGAACATCAGCAGCGGTATGGCGGTAATCGGACCCGATGCAATCATCAGCCATTTGGTCGTGGTCGACGCATCGGCGAATCCGTGTGCGCCCTGCGAGGTCATGAAGAGCAGGGAAATGACGGCCAGTGGGAACAGCAGCATGGTTTCCAGCGACAGGCCTTCCAGCGTTCCCAGTGCAGCTGTTTTGCGCAACAGCCCGTACATGCCGAAGGTGATGCCCAGCATCAGGCTGACCCACGGCGGATGGCCGCTTTGCCAGGTCAGCCACAACACACCCAGTGCCGCCATGCCGACCGCCATCCACTGCAAAGCGCGCAGCCGCTCCTTCAGGATGACCGAGCCGAGCAATACATTGACCAGTGGCGTCATGAAATAACCGAGGCTGGCATCGACCACGCGATCCTGATTGACGGCCCAGATGTACAGAAACCAGTTGCTCGACAATAGCAGCGCACTGGCCGTGAAGCCGGCCAATACCTTCGGTCGTTTCAACACCGGCCACAGCCATGCCCATTGCCTGCGTACGCTCAGCACGATTGCCAGGAACGTCAATGCCCACACCATCCGATACATCAGGACTTCGAGCGGCGGGATTTCCTGCAGGGACTTGAAATAAATCGGGAACATGCCCCAGATCACATAGGCACAGAGGGCGTAGAGTATGCCGGGGTTCATGGCGAAATCGCTTGTTGAAAATGACAGAGGTGCAGCAACGGCGTTGTTATTGCAGTGAGGAATTCAAGCGAAGGATTATCCCAGCAATCGTACCGCCTTGCTGGCGCTCACTGAGTGATGTCGGAACAGTATGAAAGTGTGGCGTCGAGACGTGTGCCGGCCAGCGTCTCTTTTGGGGCAGGTAGTTCGATGTTAAGAAAATCAGTCGAAGAAGAATTCTACCGACTCTGATTTTCTGTCCGCATGCAAGTGCCCTTCGGCGAGGAGCGCTTCGTAATGACAGACCCGATTGCGGCCGTGATCCTTGGCGTAATACAGCGCCTGATCGGCATGGCCGAGGATGACGACCGGGGTTTCTTGAGAAATGCTGGCAAAACCGACGCTGACCGTGATCTGGCCAACTTGTGGAAATGCATGCTGCTCGATATTTTCACGGAAACGCTCGAATACCATCTGCGCATCAGCCAGGGTGGCCGAACGCAACAAGACGACAAATTCTTCGCCGCCAAAACGGAATACGCGATCCTGCGAGCGGAACGATGAGCGCAATACATTGGCAACCAGGATCAGCACTTCATCGCCATACAGATGGCCGAAGACATCGTTGACACGCTTGAAGTGATCGATATCGATCACGGCCAGCCATTGTGACTTGATCTCTTCGTGATGACGACGTTCTACATCATCCCGAGGCACAGATTCCTGCGGCCTGGCGTGAACCATGCGCGCAAATTTTTCATCGAAGGTTTTACGATTCAGCAAACCTGTCAGCGAATCGCGTTCGCTGTAATCGAGCAGGCTTTGATAGTTGCGATAAACGCTGAGTATGCCTTCCATCACCTGCAGCATCTGCGGCGTGAATGGCGTTTCGTTGACTACTTCCAGACAGGTCGATACCTTGTCGTTTTGCCAGATCGGAATCCACAAGGCGTATTGACCTTCAGGCCGTTCTTCTTCGAGACGATTCTTGCGTTGGGCAATACACGCTACCAGCCCGGGGTAATCGACGATCGGTTCACCGGCAAGTTCCGAGGTGGAGGGGTCGTCATCCACGGTGTACACTTTGCCGTCGATGATCCATACACGCGGGCGTATCAGCAAATCGCCGCGCGATTGAAACAACTCCATCACGCGCGCACGATGCACGCCGATCATGTTCAGCAACGCCGTCATCACGGAGATGTCGAGCAAGTCATGATCGCGATGGCCGGTGATCTCTACCAGATGATCCAGTAGCGATCCCATCATTGAAGGATCTTTAGTCACAATGAGCCCACGTCGAACCGGTGATCAGTATTTATGTGCTGTATCTGGGTGAGCATAGGAGCGTGACTTCAAGAAAATTTCTATTTTAAGAAGCTAATTTCAAGCGCGCAAAAAAGGTGCAACTGATTGATTTATATATTTTTATTATTAATTTCAAGCGAACTATTTTAGCCGAATACCCTGCTACAGCATCACTAGTTGAGCAATCGTGACTATATTTTACGTTTGTCATTTTTCTTTCCTATGAAACAAGTGACAGAGACGCAACAGACGATTTCAAAAATTTAACAAATATATTTCCATGTGGAAATTTAATCGGCGCTCATGCATGATGCATGGTGAACATGAAGCGCTGGATGAGAAATTATTATGCAAATTTTGTACCCAGTTTAAACGCTGGATTGCATGATTAATTTCTTGTAAGGCAAGCTTGTCGCGAACACAATAGCGTGGAATTTTATGAGCGCCGCCGGCGTTCGACTTACCGTGGAGTAGTACATGTTTATTCTATTGCTGGCAGTCACCTTGTTTATTTCGGTCGGCATTTCAATCGCAGTCATGCAGGCTTTTGCCAAACCGCTGAATGCCATCCTGTATCGGATCATTGCCGATGAGATCAGTGCCGCATGGCTCAAGTATCTGAAATTTGCGATTCTGGTGGTGGGTGTTTCATCCGGCGTACGTGTGCGTGAATTCGAAAAATACATCTCGCCATCGCGCTGGGACAAGGATGCGAAAGTAGTTGAATTCACCACCCAGCGCTGGGTGCTGGAACTGTATCAAACGGCGATCGAAACCCTGCAAGGCATCGCATGGATGTTGCTGGTGTTCTTCATGTTTGCACTGATTGCTTATGTGATCGTGCGTATCGCGGAGACCAAAATGGGCGAAACAAAAAGCAAGCTTGCGGAAAAAGACTCTTGACCTTCCCATCATGGCAAGGATTAGAGTAAAGGCGTTCATTCACTACAAGGAGCGCAGTCATGTATGAATTGCAAGTTGAAGAAATGAGTTGCGGCCATTGCGTCAGCGCGGTGACCAAATCGGTGCAGGCGATTGATGCGCAAGCCAGGGTCGAGGTTGATCTTGCAGAACGCAAGGTACGCGTGCAATCCGTGGCAGAACTGGACAAGATCGCTGCGGCTATCGTGGCGGCCGGTTATCCGGTGGTGGCTAGTACGACGGTTTAAGTTGTAGATAGACGAAAAAAGCGAGCGGTGATGAGCCGGCTCGCTTTTTTATTGTCCGTTTATCCGGTGCGCGCTAGTGGCACTCACCATATTCAGTGTCCTGGCTTTCCTGTGCCAGTCCACGCAAGATCGGACAATCTGCGCGCGCATCACCAGAACAGGATTGCGCCAGATCCTGCAGGGTGTCGCGCATTTCACTCAATTCTGTGATGCGTTTTTCCAGATCGGCGACATGCATCAATGCAATTGCCTTTACATCCGCACTGGCGCGATGCGCATCATTCCACAGCGACAGCAAATCCTTGATCTGTTCCAGTGAAAAGCCCAGCGACCGTCCGCGTTTGATAAAACGCAATGTATGCAGATCGCTTTCTGTGTAAGTACGATAGCCGGCATCGGTACGCGTACTGGCTTTGATCAGATGTATGGATTCATAGTGGCGTATCATTTTCGCGGAAATGCCGGAGGCGCTTGCAGCTTGACCGATGTTCATGGTGTTTCTCTTGGGTTTGTTCAGCGTGGATGACCACTGTTTTACTAATACGCTATCGTTCACTTCATGGCGTTGAAGTTAATCCCTGCTGCGATAGCGCGGGTCGGGCGAGACATAGGCTTCGACGCGTCTGGTCAGCACGCCGGGTGGTGCAACGCGGCTGAGATCGAAGGACGATATTGTGGAGGCGACATAAAAATCCCAGGCAAAGGATTTGTCGCCGACAACGAAGTTGATAATTTCACCGCCTTCGACATTGACCCATTTGGTGTCAGGTGTAATGACGATGGTGCGCTGGGCCGCACTGGTCGGTGCAGGGTTGCCGAGCAGGTCGAGTCGTGGCTCGGAAAAAGCGGGTGTGCTGAATGCCAGCAACGTGGCAAAAGCAAGAATAAGTGTTCTGATCAACATGACGATCTCCATACGTGACGGCAGCGGTAAATGGTTGGAGCGCAAGAACCTGGCCGTGGTTCCATCTTGCAGCGCGCATTTTTCACTGCAGATAAACACCCACCATGCGATGGGCAAGCCTGACCATTATCCGCCCATGACTGCCACTTTGCTGGCCGCTATATGTTTTTGCACTATCGATAGCCGAAATGGGTGATTTACATTCATCGGTGACGTGACTAACATCGCAGTTTGACATCGGTCATGCATACTGGTGCGTAGCGTCACTCGCTGCAAAACGCGCAAGCCATGACACGCATTACCCACCGTTTTCCTGAAGGCACATCATGTTCGGTCTCCCAACAAAAACTTTATCTGCGCTGGCATTGGCCGGCGTTCTCGCATGTGCGGCGACGCTGACGACTTACTCCGCCCATGCTGCCGATCTGAAAATTGCATTATCGGCGGATGTCTCTTCGCTCGATCCGCACTATCTGAACATCGCACCGAATGTCGCGTTCTCTTCGCATATCTTCGACGCGCTGTTGAATGTGGATGCGAATGGCAAGCTGGTGCCCGGCCTTGCAACCTCGTGGCGTGCCGTCGATGCGACTACCTGGGAATTCAAATTGCGACGCGGCGTGAAGTTTCATGATGGTTCGGATTTCACCGCAGAAGATGTCATCTTTTCGCTGGATAGGCCAGCCAGGCTGACGAATAGTCCCGGCCCTTTCACCGCCTACACCAAACAGATCGTCGCCAAGAAGATTGTCGATCCCTACACCGTGCGCCTGACGACCGCTGCGCCTTATGGGCCGTTGACGCTGGACATGAGCGCGGTGTTCATCGTGTCGAAAAAGGCGGCAGAAAAAGCCGGCACCGATGACTTCAACAGCGGCAAGGCGCTGATAGGCACAGGCCCGTATAAATTCATCAGCTTCAAACGCGGCGACCGGATAGAAGTCGCGCGCAACGATCAATACTGGGGCGGAAAATCGGATTGGGACAAAGTTACCTTCCGCATCATCACCAATTCCGCACCGCGTCTGGCAGCTTTGCTGTCCGGCGATGTCGATGCGATTGAAGGCGTGCCGACCGCCGATTTATCGCGCCTGAAGAGCAATGCCAAATTCAGCTTCGCGCAAAAGATATCCTGGCGCACGATATTCTGGGAGCTCGATCAATCCGCAGGCCCTTCGCGGTATGTGACCGACAAAGCCGGCAAGCCTTTGCCGAAAAATCCGCTCGCTGATGTGCGCGTGCGGCAGGCTATTTCGAAAGCGATCAATCGTCAGGCCCTGGTGGAACGCACGATGGAAGGGCTGGCAGTGCCGGCTTCGAATATCGTGTCGCCCGGCGTATTCGGCTACAACGGTGCATTGAAAGTGGAAGCCTACGATCCGGAAGGCGCCAAGAAATTGCTGGCGCAAGCCGGTTATCCGAACGGCTTTGCGCTGACGATACATGGGCCGAATGATCGCTATATCAATGACGAGCAAGTGGTGCAGACGGTCGCACAATTCCTGAACCGTATCGGCATACAAACCAAGGTAGAGACGCTGCCGCTGTCCGTCTATTTTGCCAGGGCGCGTGCCGGCGAATTCAGCATGTCATTGCTGGGCTGGGGTACGCTGGCGGGCGACTTCGGCTTGCGTACGCTGGTCGGTACACCAAATCCGGAAACCGGCTGGGGCTCGTGGAACTGGGGCAAATACAGCAACCCGGCGGTCGATAAATTGATTGCCGCGTCGCTGTCGTCAGTCGATCAGGGCAAGCGCGAGGGATATGCGAAAGACGCGGCCGCGCTGGCGCTGCAGGATTACGCAGTCGTACCCTTGCATCATCAGTATGCGACCTGGGCGCTGCGCAAAGGCTTGAAGTACACTGCGCGTACCGATGAATTCACCTTCGCACATCAGTTCCATCCTGAATAAATCCGGCGCGCCCTTGTGCCTGCAGTACGTTCGCGCGTGCGCTGTTAGCGTTGTCGCCGCGAGAGGGAACTGATCATGCTCGACTTCATCCTGCGCCGCCTGGCCCAAAGCATTCTGGTGCTGGCCGTGATGTCGCTGCTGGTCTTCATCGGCGTGTATGCGATCGGCAATCCGATCGATATGCTGATCAGTCCCGATGCCGATCAGCTGGAGCGCGCGCGCACCATCGCGGCCTTCGGCCTCGACAAACCCTTGTGGCAGCAATACTTCATATTCATTCAGCAGGCATTGAGCGGCGATCTCGGCCGCTCGTTTTCCTTCGGTACTTCGGCCCTGGCGCTGATACTTGAACGTCTGCCGGCAACCCTGGAACTGGCCATCAGCGCGATCGCGATGGCGATTGGTCTCGGCATTCCGCTAGGCTTGTGGGCCGGTCTGCGTCCGCATGGCTGGACCGGCAAAAGCATCATGGCGGTGTCGATACTCGGCTTCTCGCTGCCGACTTTCTGGGTAGGCCTGATGTTGATCATGGTGTTTGCCGTGCAGCTGGGCTGGCTGCCGTCGGGCGGGCGCGGAGAAACAAGCTTGCTGTTCGGCGTGCCGGTCAGCTTCCTGACGCTGGATGGCTTGTGCCATCTATTGCTGCCGGCCTTCAATCTGGCCTTGTTCAATATCGCATTGGTGATACGGCTGACACGCGCGGGTGCGCAGGAAGCGCTGCTGCAGGATTACGTCAAGTTTGCGCGCGCCAAGGGGTTGCGCAACAGCCGCATCATCGGCGTGCACGTGCTGAAAAACATCCTGATCCCGATCATCACGGTCATTGCATTGCAGTTCGGTTCCATCATCGCGTTTGCGATTGTCACCGAGTCGGTGTTTGCGTGGCCCGGCATGGGCAAGCTGATCATCGATTCGATACGCGTGCTGGACCGACCGGTGATCGTCGCCTACCTGATGCTGATCGTCGCGCTCTTTATCGTCATCAACCTGATCGTCGATGTCGTGTATTCGCTGCTCGATCCGCGCGTGCGCCTGTCGGATGCGAAAGGCTGACATGGATACCACCCGGTCGACAGTCGCAGTGGAAACACCGTTCAGGCGTTTTGCACGCAACTTCTTCGCCAGCAAAATTGCGACAGCGGGCGCGATTGTCTTGAGCCTGATCGTGCTGGCGGCGATTTTCGCGCCCGTGATTGCGCCGCAAAATCCGTATGACCTGTCGCAGATCGACATCATGGATTCGCGACTGGCACCGGGCGGGCAGAATCTCGATCACACGTTTACCTATTTGCTCGGTACCGACGAACAGGGGCGCGACATGCTGTCGGCGATTTTGTATGGCGTGCGCATTTCGATCATCGTCGGCGTCGCGAGTACGGCGATTGCGTTGCTGATCGGTTTGACGCTGGGTTTGTTTGCTGGTTACTTCGGCGGCCGGGTTGAAGGTTTGATCATGCGGGTAGCGGATATTCAATTGTCGTTTCCGCCGATACTGGTGGCGCTGATATTGCTGGCCCTGATGGGGCCGGGTACCGGCAAGATCGTCATCGCTCTGGTTGCCGTGCAATGGGCATATTACGCGCGTACGGCGCGCAGTGCGGCGCTGGTTGAACGCAAGAAGGAATACATAGAAGCAGCGAGCGGACTGGGCCTGTCGCCGCTGCGCATCGTGTTCCGCCATCTGTTGCCCAACTGCCTGCCGCCGCTGATCGTCATCGCTGCGCTGCAAGTCGCATCGGCGATTTCGCTGGAAGCGACCTTGTCATTTCTCGGCCTGGGTTTGCCCGTTACCGAACCGTCGCTAGGCTTGCTGATCGCTAACGGCTTCGACTACATGATGTCCGGCAAATACTGGATCAGCGTGTTTCCCGGCATTGCCTTGCTGGTGACGGTGGTGGCCATCAATCTGGTTGCCGATCAATTGCGCGATGTATTGAATCCGCGCCTGCAGACCCAATGAGCATGACGACGATGACAGCAACAACAAACATCACGCCCACTCTGACCGTGCAAAACTTGCAGATGCATTTCTCTGCACGCGACGGCATCGTGAAGGCGGTGGAGGATGTGTCGTTCTCGGTTGCGCCCGGTCAGATCATGGGGCTGGTCGGTGAATCGGGTTCCGGCAAATCGATGACCGCGTATTCGATCATGGGTTTGATAGACCCACCGGGCAAAATCGTAGCCGGAAAAATTCTGTTGAAGGATCAGGACCTGCGCGCGCTATCGCCAGAAGCGATGCGACGCATACGCGGTAACCGGATCGCGATGATATTCCAGGATCCGATGATGACGCTCAATCCCGTGCTACGTATCGATACGCAAATGATAGAAGCCGTGCTGGCACATCAGGATGTCAGCAAAAGGGCTGCACGCGATATGGCGCGCGATGCGCTGGTACGCGTCGGCATCGCGTCACCGGATGAACGACTGCTCGCCTATCCGCATCAATTCTCCGGCGGCATGCGCCAGCGCGTCGCGATCGCGATTGCCTTGCTGAACAAGCCCGACCTGATCATTTGCGATGAACCCACGACCGCGCTCGATGTGACGATACAGGGGCAGATTTTGTACGAGATGCAAAAGCTATGTCGCGAGTCCGGCACCGCGCTGATCTGGATCACGCACGATCTGTCGGTGATTGCCGGCCTGGCCGATGCAGTATGCGTGATGTACGCGGGGAAAATAGCCGAAAGCGGCAGCGTGCAAGAAGTGCTGGGTCAGCCGCAGCATCCCTATACGTTTGGCTTGATCGCCTCGTCGCCGTCGCGCAATCTGCCGGGGCAGCCGCTGCGCCAGATTGCCGGCATGACGCCCTCATTGCTGAACCTGCCCTCCGGCTGCGCCTTCCGCACGCGCTGCGAACGTGCCACGGCGGTTTGCGAAAACACGCCGCCCATATCAACGGATGGCGGGCGCACCTTGCGCTGCTTCCATCCCATTCATGATGCAAACCAATTGCTGTCCGGGGTCAATCATGACTGAGCGGCTGCAGCAATCAAAGCATCTGCAGCCGCTGCTTGAGTTGCGCGATGTCAGCAAGCGCTTTGGCAAACCGCTGGATGCGCTTGCCAGGTTGACCAATCTGTTTGGCGCGAGCACGACCGCAGAAGTCGTGCACGCGGTCGATCAGGTATCGCTGACGATACATGCCGGCGAAGTGGTGGGCCTGGTCGGTGAATCCGGTTGCGGCAAATCGACATTGGGCCGCATGGCGGTCGGCTTGCATAGTTTGTCATCCGGGACGCGCTGGTGGAAGGGCGCCGATCTCGCGACGCTCAGCGTGGCGCAAAGACGGCAGCAACAGCTGGCGATGCAAATGATTTTTCAGGACCCGTATGCGTCGCTCAATCCGCGCCTGCGCATACAGGATATCGTCGGCGAAGCACCGCTTGCGCACCGCATGATTGCCGCCGCACAGCAGCAGGACTACGTCGCGCAGCTGCTGCAAAAAGTCGGGCTTGATCCTGCATTTGCGCGGCGTTTCCCGCATCAGTTCTCCGGTGGCCAGCGTGCGCGCATAGGGATCGCGCGTGCGCTGGCGGTCAATCCGCAACTGCTGGTATGCGATGAAGCAGTCGCCGCGCTGGATGTCTCGATACAGGCCCAGGTGCTCAATCTGTTCATCAAGCTGCGCGATGAATTGAACCTGACGTATCTATTCATCAGTCACGATCTGGGCGTGGTGCGCCACGTGTCGGATCGTGTCGTCATCATGTATCTGGGGCGCATCGTCGAGTCGTCGCCGACCGCAGAATTATTTGCACGACCGAATCATCCGTACACGGTCGCCTTGCTCGCATCGGCACCCAAACTGGAAGTGAAGAAAATCGATTTCTACGAAGTCAAGGGTGAGATTCCATCGCCCCTGCATCCGCCATCCGGTTGCCATTTCTATCCACGCTGCCCGCATGCGATGCCGCGTTGCAGTGTCGAGCAACCGTTGCTGAAAGAGATTGCACCCGCTCATTTCTCAGCCTGTCATTTGAACGACAGCGGCAACTAAGGCAAGGCGTCAGTCGCGCTTGTCGACATCAGCAATGCCCTTGTTGATGTAGCGTCGCCACAGTGTTTCCAGCGGGCCTTGCGCATGACGCGCCAGCCACCAGCGACTGAAAAATACTTGCAGCAGCATGATGGCGAACGCAAGTGTCAGCCAGGCTGCCGGTGGCCATATTGCGCCGAGTCCGAAGCCAAAACCCTGCAGCAAGATAGAGCACAACAAGGATTGCATCAGGTAATGCGTCAACGCCATCTTGCCCACAGGTGCCAGCCAGTTATCCAGCCACTGACCCACTGTTTCTTTCGCCAGCAAAATTGTCGCCACATACGCCGCCGCCAGGCAGGTGCCGCCCACTGGTAGCCATGCATAAAGCAGGAACGAATAAATCGATGGATGTAAAGGATCGATCGCTTCCGCCACCACCATCGTCGCCCATGCCAGGTTGAATGGAATGCCAAGCGCAAAACCGATCCATTGCACCCGGCGCCAGAATGTGATGTGGCGGGCCGGCTGCGTCAGCCAGCCGAGACGCACCGACATCGCACCCAGCAGAAACAGCAGCGCGATATGCGGCAGGATAAACAGCGATTGCGTGGTGACTGATGCATAGTCGCCCAAACGTTGCATGCCTATGCTCAGCAGATTGCCTTCGGTGTAAACGACGCGTCCGGCTTCCACCGCGGCGACGGTGTTGATCGCCTGTTCCTGCAAGGCAGAAGGGCTGAGCATTTGCAGACCTAGCACGAAATTCCCCAGCAACAGTGCAAAGAAGATGATGCTCCAGACGCGCAGCGTATTGCGCACGCTACGCAGGCGCGCGCCGGTCAGTCCGGCCAGCACAAAGAAGCCGGCAATCGCATAGACGGTCAGGATGTCGCCGAACCAGATTGCCGTGCCGTGCACCACGCCACACCCCAGCAACCATTTCAAGCGGCGGCGATACAAGCGTTCGGCATCGCTCCAGCGACCGAACTGTTGTTTCAGTGAGCGCGTCACTAGGACAAAGCCAGCCCCGAACAGAAAGGCAAAGATAGGATAAAACTTTTGTTCGGCAAAGAAGGCCGTGAACGCCACCGCGAGCACATCGAAGATCGATGCCGTCGCCGGCAACACGCCGTAACGCAAGCTCTCGAAGCCCCAGATAAAAGACCATACATTCACCAGCAGGATGCCGAACACGGCGATCCCGCGCAGGGCGTCTATGCGGGCGTAGCGTGCATGTTGTGGCTGATATGGCTGATTCGAAAGTGCGGTCATTAGTGCTTGATTGAAAGAGATGGTGCTGATGTCGGCTGCACGATGTTTCTTGAAGACTGCATCAAGATCATATCGGCGCGATCATGTCGAAAATAAAAACAGACCGCATCCTTGCGCGACCTGTTCAAGATGAAAAAATTATTCTGGCTCTTTAGCTTGCGTTGCAGTCGGTGTTGCCGTTGCCGTTGCCGCTGTCGCGATCCCTGCATTCATGCGCGCCAGCCGTCTTTGCGAAAACACCCAGGTAAATTCTGCACCCAGCAAAAAGATTTGCGACGAATAATAAATCCAGGCCAATAGAATCACCAGCGAACCGGCTGCGCCGAAGCCGGACGCCATATTGCTGCTGCCCAGATACAGGCCGATCAAAAATTTCCCCAGCGTGAACAACATCGCCGTCACGGCCGCGCCTACCCACACATCGCGCCATGGTATCGATGCGCGCGGCATGAACTTGTAAATCATCGCAAACAACACCGTGATGACGCCGAACGACACGGCCAGATTCAACACCTGCAGCACGATGCCCCAGTTGCCGAGCAGGTTGCCCCACCATTTGCCGAGTGCCGCCAAGGCCGCGCTCAACACCAGCGAGATCAGCAGCATGAAGCCCAGCCCCATCACCATGCCGAAGGACAGCAGGCGCTTGCGTGCCATCTTCCACAGGCCGCCGCGCTTGGTTTCCGGCGGTACTTTCCAGATGCGGTCCAGCGCGCTTTGCAATTCGCCGAACACTGCGGTCGCGCCTATCATCAGCGTCAGCGTGCCTAGCGTGGCCGCGACGATGCCCTTGCCCGGTTCGCTGACCGACTTCAACAAGCCTTCGATTGCCACCGCGCCGGTATCGCCAACCAGGTCGCGCAACTGCTGGATGATTTCGCCTTGCGCCGTATGGTGGCCAAAGAAGAAGCCGGCAATCGCAATCACGATGATCAACATCGGTGCCAGCGAAAAGATCGTGTAATAAGCCAGCGCCGCACCCATGCTGGGCGCAAAATCATCGATCCATGCCGTCACTGCTTGTTTGGTGATCGCCCATGCTTCGCTTAAATAACCTTGATTCATTACGACGCTCGCTTTCTGCGTGATCGGGTGGTGTGCTTGCATGACAGCTACGGCGATTGTACCGATAGTGGCGCGGATGTTTCAATGCGCATGTCCGTAGTCAGGCCTGCTATGCTGATCGCTCGTTTTCGCATCGTTCACCATACAGTCAACCACATTCATGTCGCGCCGCCACCATCATCACGTCTATGTCGTCGAACTGTCGCCCGACGTCATGTACGAGCCGCGCTTCAAGAAAGCCAATCCCGACTACATCCCCGGCAAGCCTTGCGTGTATGTAGGCATGACCGGCCTCGATCCCGACCTGCGCTTCGACAAACACAAGGCTGGCATACAGAGCAATAAATACGTGGAGAAATTCGGCCTGCGTCTGCTGCCAGAGTTATATGCGGTCTATAACCCGATGCCGTATCAGGCGGCGTGCGAGATGGAAGTGGAATTGGG
>CAYOQL010000038.1:0-24517 GCA_964406085.1 uncultured Herminiimonas sp. | reverse complement strand
ACGTCCAACCAAACAAATGTGTACCGACTGCGGATCTCCTATCACTCTGATTTTAAAGACATTGTGAATTCACGATTCCCACTTTTTCTTCCGTTATTCCGGAAGTAAAAGTGGGAATTGGCGTAAATATGAATTAAAACTGGGAATTCACGTAATCGTGCACTAGCATGGAATCGCCACAGTTAGCAGGAGCTAGCGATGTCGATTCAGCCTCGATTCTCTCAATCGGCCGATGATTCCCGTCCTCCTAAGAGTCATCGATTTGATGTGTATGGGCCAAAAGCAGGCCGCACTCTTACACTGTTTGGAAAAACGTCGCTAAGGTCGTGGATACTGCTGGAGTCGGATCCAAGTATCGTCACATACTGCGAACGGCCAATATTGATCGAAAATGCCAAGCCAAAACGCGTTGCTGATTTTTGGGTGCAGCGCAAATCTGGTGAGGAAATATGGCTGCTTCTGCGCAATAGAGAATTGGAAGGGGCGAGCCATTTTGCTCCATCTTCCGCATTTGCAAAATGGTGTGAAAAACACCGGATACACCCAAAATTTCTATTGCAGCCCGACTTGCAAGAAGAAAGTATTTTTTTTGAAAATTGGGGGGCAATCCTCCGATATATGGCCTTCTGCAAGCAGTCAGATTCTTTGAGGTATGCAGGAGAGATTAAGTCACTTATCAAATCAGCTAAAAATCTCACGCTGATCGAAAGCCGTTTCCCTAATACCGACTCAACAGTAATCCGAGCAGCGTTATTCATGTTGATGCATCAAGGTGAAGTTCAATGCCTTGATATTCGGGATCGCCCCCTTGAGCCGCATTCGCTTTTTGTCGCGACATGAAATCCCTTATATATGGCGGGCTTCAGTTTGGAAGGGACTCCATTCCGGAGCAGCTGCGAGATTTGTCGACGTGGCCAACGATCGATGTAACTGCGTTATCACCTGAAAATCAGCGGAGTTTTTTAGCTAACCAAGAGGCAATCCGCATCTTCCTTGAGTCGCCGCTGACAAACATGTCGACGATTGCGAAACTAACAGGCGTGCATCCGCAGCCGTTATATCGGCTGTTTCAACGCTGCGTTACAACACATCCAGATGGCCGTATCTATGGGTTTAGGGCCGCAATCCCATATGCTCGAATGAAGGAATACGAGCGTATCCAGCCGGTAACTTCTCAAGGACAAAGCGCTGGATCTGCCGGTGCTTTCAATCTTCTACTGCGACAGTATCCCACTGTTGAAAAGGTCCTCAAACGTGCGATCAGGGACCGAAACAAACCGATCACGACGTCCCGTGAGGTACGCAAATCATTGAAAAACATCCACAAGATGTTCTTGGTTGAATGTCGTCACGCAGGAGTAAAAGCAAACGAATATCCATTTACTCATGCAATGCTCGGCATTCGAAGTCTGTCCAGTTACATCAAAAAACAGGTCGCAACGAATTTCGATACTGCAGCGCGCGAAGCTGGTGCATCTCGTTCTTCGCCCAGCGTGCCAACCTCCGGCTTGCCAATTCGCTCTGCAACAAAAGCGTTCGAGATTGTTGAGTTCGACGGTCATAAGATTGATTTGCGGATTACGCTTCGCATCAAGAATCCGTTCGGTCTCGAAACCATCATGGAGTTGAACCGAATATGGATATTGGTTCTGCTTGATCTCGCAACCAGATGCGTCATTGGCTACGCGCTAGCGCTGGGAAAAGAATACAACAAGGACGACGTAGCGGCAGCCTTACAAGCAGCTTTGACTCCTTTCAAGCCTCGCGCCTATCAAATTCCTGGACTAAAGATTCGTGATGGCGGCGGCTTTCCGTCAGCTGTCCTACCGCAGACGCAGTTTGCATGCTGGGATTGGTTCAGATTTGATGGGGCAAGAGCACATGTGGCAACTGATACGGTTGATAGGCTAACCAAAATTGTCGGATGCTGGACTGATAATGGTCCCGCAGGCGAACCGGATGTACGTCCGTTCATCGAACGTTTCTTCCATCTAATCGCACGCCATTTCGCACATAGATTGCCTGGAACAACGGGGAGCGATCCGGGTGCGATCGTAAGAAAACTTGCCGATCCCAAATCAGATCTTTCTCTTCTTGTCGAGTTAAGCGAGCTTGAAGAGATGATCGAGGTTCTAATCGCCGACTATAACGGCGAGTCCCATGATGGGTTGGGGGGGAGGACTCCTCTTGAGGCAATGGCGTACTTGATTACGAAACAACGTGGCTTCCTGCGGACCTTACCCCAGGTAGTGCGAGCGAACCTTTGCCTTCTGCAAGAGGTTCGTATTATTAAGATCGTCGGGAGCGCTGCATCCGGCACCCGTCCTTACGTTAATTTTGCAGGTGTACGTTATAGCAGCGATGTCTTATCCAGTAACGCTGCTCTGGCTGGAAAAATGTTGCGCATCTATTTCGATGTGCGTGATATCCGGGTGCTTAGGGCTTTCTTCGAAGACGGTTCAGAACTTGGCATCTTGACCGCGTCACGTCCTTGGTGCTACACACCGCATTCCTTACGAGTACGGCAGGAGATATTGAAATTGAAGCGAGAAGGGAAACTTCTCTACCGCGACGGAGACGATCCTGTCGAAGCTTGGGTAAAGCATAAACATACTCAAAGTCGCAACAATAAACGTGCGGCAAACGATCTAGCAAAAATGCAAAAGATCGCGCCTCAAGTTGTCGAAGCTCTCCCGTTTCCAGAACCGCCGCTACGTCCATTTGTAAAGCCGGTCGCCCAATCGGACGAAGAGGTTAATCTTCAAGATTCAGAACATGGTAAGGCGGAACGTACTCCGCTAGAGCAGGAACAGAAGCCCCTGCCAGAGAAGGAGCTACCTCAACCTCAACCTCGCACGTTAAAGATCAAACGTACGATGACATTCTGAAAGGGTAGGCATGAAGCTCACCTATCAACGTCCTGTCGCAATCGATGATCATCCTGTAGTCGCGCAAAAATACATCGTACCAACGCCGTCCATCGATGAGCTTTATTTGCGAGTAAAGAAGATCATGCGTCTGCGTACGCCCGGAGCGATTATCTATGCACATCCTCGGTTTGGAAAAACATATGGCATCCGGTATGTGACGCGTGCGTTGAAGGAGGATTACCCTCGGCTAGTAGTCATCACGTTCGGCTGCCAAAAAAAGAAAACGCATTCGGAAGATGCATTTTTTGCAAATCTTCTGGATGCAGCGGGGCATAAGGATCCATTGGCCGGGAATATTACAAAGAAGCGTTTTCGGTTGAATGAACGGTTGAAAGAACTGGCCGATAGTTCGGGGCTTAACTGGGTAGTCTTCTTTGCGGATGAAGCCCAGCGCCTCGACATCATCGAGTATGAATGGCTGCGCGATGTCCACGACGAACTGGAGCGACGCGGCCTGCGAATGATTACGTTCCTGGTCGGTCAGCCACAGTTGTTGCATCAAAAAAGTTCTTTTCGCTTGAGCAAGCAAACACAAATCGTTTCACGCTTCATGATCGATGAGATGCGTTTTCGGGGCATCGGATCACCGGAGGATATGGCTACCTGCTTGGCTGGATACGATCAAGCCTACTTTCCTGAATCAACGAAATGGAGTTACACAAAATATTTCCTACCTGCTGCGTATGACGATGGCTTGAGACTCGTGGACCAAGCATCGGCTCTCTGGAATGAGTTCACCCGCGTGCACCACGCGGCGGGATTTAATTCCCAAATTGATATCCCAATGCAGTATTTCGCACGAACCGTTGAAATCGCATTGATAAATAGCATGGATCATGATTCTCCTGACTTCCGATTTACACCTGCTGTGTGGGCTGAGGCTTTGGCTGAGTCAAATTTTGTTGCATCGCAAGAAGAGTTGCGGTTGGTAATGGACGTCGAGTTCCAACCTACCGTCAAGGATGTGTAGATGAGGAAAAAGGGAGCGCGAATTGTTCTGGATCGTTATGTGCCACCACCAAAGTCGTGGAATTGGCGTGATGATTGGTACACAAAGCACGACTCGGCTTATTCTTTATTCTCAAAATTTGCTTTTCTAAATGCGTTTGCAGCAAGCGATCTGATTCGACTTTTCGTCAGCCCTGGTTCGCGCACAACGATGCTTCAAAGACCGCAAATTGATTTGCGTGACCCAAGTAAATTTGACCTGGCTGCGTTATCTATCGCGCTGCGTGCCGATATTGACACCGTCGCGCAAAGTTTTCTGTTTGCCATGCTGCCCAACAGCCGACGAAAGGCGGCAGATCATCTGCGCTGGTGCAAGAAGTGCGCGGCAATTGGATTTCACTCTCCGCTGTTTCAAATAGAAGTGATCCATGATTGCCCAATACATGCATGGCCCTTACTTTCTGGGTGCCCCAGCTGTAAAGCGAAGATTCCTTACCGATTAAGCAGGCAGGTCTTAGAAATGCCGTTTGGCTGTCCGTTTTGTGGCCATGACTTCGCCCCAGTTCTTCGCCATCCAAAAACACGTGCTCTTGAGCTGAGCTATGGCGATATCGAACGTTTGAACAATGTCTCTGATTTGCTCAAACTCGAAGACCAGTTCATTCCGATGAAACTGGAATTCAGCCGGATCTTTAAGAATCAGGGAGCAGGTGAGCTTGTCATAGCGCCAGCAGATATGAAGCGTCACTATGCTCATTACACAGCATTCTTTGTGCAGGTACTCGATGAAATCCGTTCTATGGTGGAGACAATGCAGCCGCCTCTAGGACTCGATCCGATGACTCAAATCGTGCATGGTCAGCGTATGGAGCCGCTTAATGGCGCCTTCTTACGAAAACGTCATCGCAAAGCTATAAAGGAAGTAACAGCCTTAGGCATATCTCATGCGTGGGATGACATGCTGATGCAGACATACAGGACATATGCAGCGATCCGTCGTTTCATTTGGCGTCGCGTTGTATTGCATCACCAGACCTGTATAACCAGCGCTGCGAAGCAACTCTGGTGGCATATGGAGGGCGAAACAACACCTTGCTTTTGTCCGGTGGCTGAAGCGTTTATTCGTTGGCGTATGTATTGGGAAGGATGCGGGGTGCCCCGACAATTATTCGAGCCGATGCGTAAAGCACCTTTAGGCATTGTCGGCTGGCATGCTCACTTTGCTCCTATATGTCCGGCGGGATGGTCACGAGCAGCCGAATTATGGGTCACGAAGCACATATTCGCGAGATCATGCATCTCAAGTTTCCATGACTGGCTTGAAGTGGCCATGAGTGATGCTAAAAGCGGCAAAATTCAGTGGTCGCGGCATGCAGCCAGTGGGAAAAACCAGTCGTATTGGGCACTGTCTGGCCACGATTCATGGCAGATTCCTGTGCGCATTTACATGCAATCAGGGGAGCAGCTGAGCAAAATTGCACTGCCAATATGTGGCTATCGAGAGCATCGCGAACACCATTTGACGCAGATTATGAAAATCAAACGCTGAGGCTAGCTCATTTTTTCTCGCCTTTGACCGGACTGAGTATTTGCATCAAACTGCCACCAAATCGCATCGCAAAGTTTTCACTGATGCGCATTTGTCAAGGTCCGCTATCTGCATTACCTTTAGTGTGTTGCATCTGCCGGTTGAAACCGCCGCCAATAGCAGACACTCAGTTTCCTAATAATGAACGGTACAGAAACGATTATGTCGGTTATTACTCCATATTCACGGGATGCGAAAATTCAACCTCACTTACACTTCATGCCTATAAACAATGCTGGGCGGACTACCCAAGGCATTTGCCATTTCTAGGCCGTCACTAGTCATTTGATGCGCTTACAGATCAGATCACTGATTCGTTGTGCTAGGAGGTGCGTGATTAGCCAAGTGTCTTCAGTCGGATTGATGCCGTTCGTTGTGCATATCAACTATTTGCTTTGATCGAAGGTCGGTGTCTGCCCAACTCTATTTGGGCAATACAGCTGCCTCCGGTAGAAGTACCTGTGAATAATATTCTAATCTGTTGCGATGATAGTCTGCAATCGTACGAAGGTGTCTGCGCTCATCGCATCAGGTTGAGTAATAAGTGCACAGGCCAGAGCGTCATGCGCGATCGATGGCTGGCATTCTTTACCAATAATACGAATAGTCGCCGCAGCAATCTTCTGTGCTGTTTCAGCATTTTTCATTAAGTTGGCAATCGCAATATCGGCGGTCACGTGCGCTTCACGTGGGTGCCAGCAATCAAAGTCCGTGACCATTGCAAGCGTGGCATAGGCAATCTGTGCCTCTCGCGCCAATTTTGCTTCAGGCATGTTGGTCATACCGATAATGCTGGCACCCATACTGCGATACCAATGGGACTCTGCCTGTGTCGAAAACTGTGGGCCTTCGATGCATACATAGGTTCCACCGCGGTGAAAATTGATCGGAAAGGTTGCGCTGATTTCATCGATAGCACGTGCTATTGCATCAGCAACACCTGAACACACTGGTTGAGCCATAGAAATATGCGCAACTGCGCCATCACCAAAAAATGTTCCATCACGTCGTTTTGTCAGGTCGATGAACTGGTCTGGCAGGACCACATCCAGTGGTTTCATCTCTTCTCTCAGCGATCCGACTGCCGACATAGAAACCAGATAACGTACGCCCATTTTTTTCATCGCATATATATTCGCGCGGTAGGGCACCTCAGATGGAATTAAACGATGTCCACGACCGTGGCGCGCGAGGAAGGCAACCGGTATATCGTGTACCGTGCCTGTCACGATTACATCGGATGGCTTTCCATAAGGTGTATCAATCACATGTTCTTGTGCACTTTGCAGCGCATCCATTTGATAGAGACCGCTACCGCCGATGACGCCAATAAGAGCTTTTTGCATGGATGCCTTTATATTTTGAGTGGTGACTGCTTGGTCGTCTATGCAACCCGAATTCTTACTCTATTTTTTCGCCAAGTGTAAGAATAGGTACACGGGTACCGACAGAGTTGGTATATATCAGCATACTTTAGCGTGTCAACGACTAGGCGCACAGCTGGGCAAGTGATTTCTCTATCTCTTTATTGAAATGGGTGTGCTGGCGTCCAAGTGCTTCTAGATCTGTATATGTTAATTAGGGCAATGAATGAAACGTTTGGTTTTGGTCGGTGGCGGACACGCCCATCTTTCAGTACTCAAGGTATTAGCAGAGAGAACGCTGACTGGCGTCGAGGTCGTATTAGTCACACCTTATACCTATCAACAATATTCGGGCATGTTGCCCGGTTGGATGGCAGGGCACTATACGCATGATCAGTCTCGGATCGACTTGCTGCCCTTGGCGCGAGCAGCGCATGCGCGCATGATCAGCAGTTGCGTTATTGGCATCGATGCCGAGCGGCGGTGCGTTCAGTTGGACGATGGACAAGATGTCGAATATGACTTGCTGTCACTCGATGTCGGCAGCAATGTTGACCTGTCATGGCTGGAAATGGTTGGAACGAAACTTTTGCCTGCAAAGCCGCTAGAAAATTTTTACCAAGCGTGGCCGCAGGTCGTGTCAGCAGCGAAGAAGCAGGCTGCTTATCGACTGGTGGTAGTTGGTGGTGGTCCTGCAGGTATAGAAATCGCACTTGCAGCCCAATATGCATTTCGACAGGCGGGGACTCAAGGCATCGTGGAGTTGGTCGCATCTGATGCAGGCTTACTTTCCAGATATGCAGATGGTGTGAGATCGCGCGTTAAACGCTTTTTGCACAAGGCAAATATCGCCATCCATTCAATGAATGCAGTTGGCGTAAAAGAGGGCGTGATGCTTTCAGATGGAAAGCTCATCCCTGCGGACTGCGTTATTGCAGCGACCGGCGCATCGGCGCCAACCTGGTTGCGCTCTTCTAATTTGCAATTGGATGAACATGGTTACGTCGCTGTGGATGCTTATCATCGCAGTGTTTCGCATCCGGATATCTTTGCTGTCGGTGACGTTTGTGCGCGGCAGGACGTGACTATGGCACGATCTGGCGTCCATGCGGTGCGTGCCAGTCCAGTGCTAGCTAATAACTTGATAGCCGTATTTACCGGAGATGCATTGCAGTCGTATCGGCCACGCCGTTATTCACTGTATCTGCTCGCCTGTGGCCCGCGTTATGCAATTGCCTCATGGGGTATGTTTAGTGCAGAAGGTGCATGGGTATGGCGTTGGAAAAATCGCATTGATAGTGGATTTATCCAACGATTTTCAAAAACGTATGTGTAGAGCTGACGATCAAAACGATGATAAAAGCCTCAGTAAGAATCGATTTTCCTGTCAGTTTTACTTGAGAACGACTTTCTGCCTCACTCTGACTCCAGAGAACTAGAAGGCAACTTTACGTTAACGGGAATGGCAATGACTCAAGCAGGAAAAGATGCAACAACAGATGCAGCAAGCACAGGCCAATCAAAGGCGGCTACAACTTCATTGCTGGGGGATACTGAGTTTCTGGAAAATTTGCGTAGTCAGATGCATAAGTTTGCGACACTGCAATTATCCGATGCACATCTTGCCGAAGATGCAGTACAAGAAGCATTGATAGGCGCGCTTAAGAATGTGAATTCTTTTGGCGGAAGAGCTGCGTTGAAGACCTGGGTATTTGCGATCTTGAAAAATAAAATTGCGGACACGCTTCGCCAAAAGCAACGCGTTATCAATGTCGGTAGCTTGTTACGAGACGATGAGGAAGACGAAGATTTTTCTGCTCTCTTTAACAAACGGGGCTTTTGGCAGCCGGATGAACGTCCGATCGCGTGGGGTAATCCGGAAGAGTCCGTGCGGTCCGATCAGTTCTGGATCGTCTTCGAAACCTGTCTCAATAATCTGCCGGGCATACAAGGCAGAGTATTTATGATGCGTGAATTCATTGAACTTGATTCAGCCGAGATTTGCGAGACGGTCGGTATTAGTGTTAGCAATCTTAATGTCAGCTTGCATCGTGCACGTCTACGACTGCGCGAGTGTCTAGAGAACCGTTGGTTTGCAGAAAAGGAAAAGCCATGTTGAGTTGCCACGAAGTCACGCGACTATTTTCGGAATCGCAAGAGAGGCCACTCACTCTGCAGGAACGCATGCCGCTCAAACTGCATACGATGATGTGTGCCGGTTGCCGGAATTTTGGACAACAGATGCATACACTCAGAAGCCTCACTCGCGGTTACGCGGCCGGACAAGACGAGAATGCGGTGAAGAAAACCGGATAAGCGGATACGCATATAAACGACGTCAACAGCCTTTTTGTAGACGACTCTGGTTAATACGAATGTGTTGTGTAAGAAGTGGGTAGTCTGTCCCGACATTAGATATTATGAGGTGCACCCTGGCCCTCATCGCTTCGAACAAGGAATGTTTATGCACGCCATGCTGCCACTGTTACAGGTAACCGAGTTCCCCCAAGTGCGTCGTGGTCAACTCACCACCTTGCAGGTCAATCTCGGTTATCGCTGTAATCAGACCTGTCTTCATTGTCACGTCAACGCAGGTCCGAATCGGACCGAGATGATGGATGAAGAAAATCTGGATTTAATCCTGTCGGTACTTACTGCGCGCGGTATTACGACGCTCGATCTCACTGGTGGCGCGCCCGAATTGCATTCCGGATTTCGCCGCTTGGTCAGTGCGGCGACTGCCTTGGGCGTCAAGGTGATCGATCGCTGCAATCTGACCATTCTGTTTGAACCAGGGCAGGAAGATTTGGCGGAATTTCTTGCCGCACATCGTGTCGAGGTGGTCGCATCGATGCCTTGTTATTCGCTGGAGAACGTGGATAAGCAAAGGGGGGACGGCGTATTTGACAAGAGTATTGCCGCCATGCAGAAACTCAATTCGCTCGGCTATGGGATGCCAGGCACTGGCCTGACGATGAACTTGGTCTACAACCCGCAAGGTGCCTCGCTTCCACCAGAACAAACCAAGCTTCAGGCCGATTTTAAACGCGAGCTGTTTGACCATTTCAGCATACAGTTCAACGAGCTTTTCGCACTAGCGAATATGCCGATTCAGCGCTTTGGCTCCACCTTGGTGTCCAAGGGCACCTTCCATGATTACATCCAGTTACTGAAGTCAAATTACATTGCGGCTAATCTCCCAGGCGTCATGTGTCGCAGTCTCGTTAGCGTCGATTGGCAAGGCTTTCTTTACGATTGTGATTTTAATCAGCAGCTTGGCATGGCATTACCCGCATCCTCTGCTTTGGCTCAGCTAAAGTCAGGTCGACCGCACTTGCGTGATTTACTGAAAGATGATCCCGCAGGTCGTCACATTGTGGTGGCCGATCATTGTTACGGTTGCACTGCTGGTCAAGGCAGTAGCTGTGGCGGTGCGCTGCACGACGACTGAGGACGACATGAAAAAGAAAATACTGATTCTGTTTGTCATCGCTTCCTCGGTGCTGGCCTTTTTTGTCTTCGACCTACATCAATTTCTGACGATAGAAGGAATGAAGGCAAGCCTGGCGCGATTCGAGGCGTTGCGTGCTGCAGACCCATTGCTGGTGGGCGCAGTATTCTTTGCGTTGTATGTACTTGTGACCGCGTTGTCTTTACCGGGCGCAGTGGTGATGACGCTCGCGGCGGGCGCTCTATTCGGCTGGATGTGGGGTACGGTGATTGTTTCCTTTGCTTCCAGCATTGGCGCAACGATCGCGTTTTTGGTTTCGCGCTATTTGTTGCGTGACCTCATAAAAAGCAGATTTGGCGCGCGCATGGATGCGATCAACAACGGCATTGAGCGTGAGGGCGCGTTTTATCTTTTTACGCTGAGGCTAGTACCTTTATTCCCTTTTTTTCTGGTCAACCTTTTGATGGGGCTGACATCGATCAAGACCCGCACGTATTACTGGGTTAGTCAGATTGGCATGTTGGCCGGCACCTTGGTTTATGTCAACGCCGGGACACAGATCGCAAAAATATCCGGACTAAGCGACATTGCCTCGCCCGGACTGTTGATTTCATTTGCACTGTTGGGGATATTCCCGCTGCTGGCAAAACGCATCCTCGATGTCGTGAAAAGTCGTCGCGTCTATGCAAAGTGGCAGCGCCCTCAGCATTTTGATCGCAACTTGATAGTAATTGGTGCTGGCGCGGCAGGACTAGTGACTGCTTATATTGCTGCGGCGGTAAAGGCAAAAGTCACCTTGATTGAAGCCCACAAGATGGGAGGGGACTGCTTGAATTACGGCTGCGTCCCTAGCAAGGCTTTGATCAAGACCGCTCGTCTCGCCACGCAGATGCGCAATGGTGAGCATTATGGCTTGGCAAACGTCAATCCCACATTCAGTTTCCGTAAAGTCATGGCACGCGTGCATGAGGTCATAGCAAAAATTGCACCGCACGACAGTGTCGAACGCTATACCGACCTGGGTGTTGAAGTACTGCAGGGATACGCACGTATCGTCGATCCGTGGACAGTTGAGATCAAGCTTAACAATGGCGACACACAACGTTTGACGACGCGCAGCATTGTCATCGCAGCGGGCGCCTCACCTTTCATACCACCCCTGCCGGGTCTGGAAGATGTTGGCTACGTGACCAGTGACACGCTATGGGATGCGTTTTCAAATCAGGATGCGCCGCCGGCACGTTTGGTCGTACTTGGTGGCGGGCCTATTGGTTGTGAATTGGCACAGAGTTTTGCACGTCTCGGATCCCAGGTTACGCAGATAGAAATGGGCACGCGCGTAATGGCACGCGAGGACGTGGAAGTATCTGCGCTTGCAAAGCACGCACTGACACGCGATGGGGTATCCGTTCTGGCGGAACATACTGCACTGCGCTGCGAACTGGAGCAAGTCGATGGACATGAAAATGGAGATGCGCGCAAATTCATCATTGTTGAACATGAGGGTAAAGAGCAACGTATCGAATTCGATGAATTATTGTGCGCGGTGGGTCGGGTTGCACGCCTAAAAGGATATGGGCTGGAAGACCTTGGAGTTCAGACCGAGCGCACCGTCGTGACGAACGACTATCTAGAAACGCTCTATCCCAATATTTACGCAGCAGGTGACGTTGCTGGCCCTTATCAATTCACGCACGTTGCTGCACATCAAGCCTGGTATGCGGCGGTGAATGCTCTGTTCGGTCACTTCAAAAAATTCAAAGTTGATTACTCCGTCGTGCCTTGGGCGACTTTTATTGAGCCCGAAGTGGCGCGTGTCGGTATCAATGAACAAGAAGCAAAAGAAAAAAACATTGCTTACGAAATTACCAAATATGGCATTGATGATCTTGATCGCGCCATCGCCGATGGCAACGATTATGGCTTCGTTAAGGTACTGACCGTGCCAGGAAGTGACCGCATTCTAGGTGTAACTATCGTTGGTGAACATGCTGCTGACTTGTTAGCAGAGTTTGTACTTGCGATGAAACATGGTTTGGGACTTAACAAGATACTAGGCACGATCCACACCTATCCGACCATGGCAGAAGCGAACAAATATGTCGCGGGCGAATGGAAGAGGGCGCATGCACCCCAGCGCATACTCAAATGGCTAGGTCGCTACCACACGTGGAGGCGTGGATGAATCGCCTCGTCAGTCGTATTTTTCTCGTTGTTTTAATGTACGGCTACGCTGGTACTTTCCTGGCGCAGGCAGCCGAATTTGATCAAGGCATCTGGGACGGTTTGCTGAAAAAGCACGTGTTGAACGTACGCGGAGGTCAGGCAACGCAGGTGGATTATGCTGGGTTGATGCAAGACCGAATTGCACTGAAGGAGTATCTGTCGAATACCTCGCGCATCACGCGGGCGGATTTTGACCAATGGGATAAATACACGCAACTTGCATTCTTGATCAACGCGTATAACGCATGGACTATAGAACTGGTGCTGAGCGCCTACCCCGCAATACGCTCCATCAAAGATGTTGGGTCTTTTCTGCAGTCTCCCTGGAAAATGTCTTACATCCCATTGCTAGGAGATACACGCACGCTCGACAATATAGAACACGATCTGATACGCGGTTCTAAGCGTTATAACGATCCGCGCATACACTTTGCTGTTAATTGCGCCAGTATCGGCTGCCCCGCCTTGCGCGCGGAAGCCTATGTGCCAGACCGCTTAGATGCGCAACTGGAAGATGCGATAAACAAGTTTTTATCCGACCGTAGTCGCAATCGACTTAACGGAGAAAGCATCATGGTATCCAGCATTTTCAAATGGTATCGGGATGATTTTGAAAATGGGTGGCGCGGCACCAGCACACTCGCACAATTCCTTGGGCTCTATTCGCGGGCGCTGGGACTGAACGCTACAGCCGAGCGCAGTCTCTTAGCTGGCGATATGCAGGTCAAGTTTCTCGACTATGACTGGCGCCTAAATGATAAGGGCGCTTCCATGGAAAAAGGAAGGCAGTGAAAAGCGCGATGAATCTGCCAGCACGTCTCTCCATCATCGTCCCTGTTTTGAATGAGGCGTGCATCTTACCAGTCTTGTTGGAACGATTGCTGCCGTTACAACGTGCGGGCTGCGAGGTAATCATCGTCGATGGCGGCAGTGAGGATGATTCCCAAAATATTGTGCAGTGCGCAGGATTTAGGTTGGTGTGCTCAGAGCGAGGACGTGCAAGGCAAATGAATGCCGGTGCAGCACATGCACAAGGGTCGGTATTTTTATTTCTGCATGCTGATACACAATTGCCGAACGGCGCTGCATTGTTGGTGACACAGGCACTGGTTGACTACAACACGATGTGGGGGCGTTTTGACGTCACTATAGTCGGTCGACACTTCATGTTGCGTATCGTTGCTTACATGATGAATTTGCGTTCCCGCATCACGGGCATCGCCACTGGCGATCAAGCAATATTTGTTACCCGCCATGCGTTTGAGGCGGTGGGTAGATTTCCAGATCAATCGTTGATGGAAGATATCGAATTGTCCAAGCGGCTACGTTTTATTTCCAAGCCGGCTTGCATCTCACGTTGCGTCATGACATCAGGCAGACGTTGGGAAAAATATGGTGTCTGGCGCACGATTGTTTTGATGTGGCGATTGCGTTGGCAGTACTGGCGCGGCGTGCCGATTGAAAAAATTGCACAGGCTTACCGATGAAGACTGTACATATTGTGATCATCGCCAAGTTGCCGCAGGCGGGATTCGCCAAAACCAGATTGATACCTGCGCTGGGCGCCCAAGGCGCTGCGGATCTGGCGCAGCGGATGTTGCAATACACGCTCGTCGAGGCTATAGCGTCTAAGCTTGATGCGATAGAACTGTGTGTCACGCCATCTTCTGCAGATCCCTTGTGGCAGGCCATGTCCGTAGAGACTACAGTTCAGTGGGCAGACCAGGGTGCCGGGGATCTCGGAGATCGTATGGCGCGCGCAGCCAAGCGTATCCTTGATGGCGGTGCCTCAGTTCTGTTGATCGGTACAGACTGCCCCGAACTAGACGCCGATCGTTTACGGGATGCAGCGCAAGCTTTAGAAAAAAATGATGCCGTGTTGCTGCCAACATTTGATGGGGGTTATGCACTAATGGGTTTGCGCCATTTTGATCCTTCCTTGTTCGAGGACATTGCGTGGAGTACTAACACTGTAAGCCAGGTAACTCTCTCTCGCATGCAAGCTCTGGATTGGCAGGTAGAAGTTCTCGCTCCTGCACATGACATCGACGAGCCGGCAGATCTGCAATGGCTACCGACTGAGTGGATGAAGGACTTACCAAATTAGTCGCTGGAAAATGTCGAACCGGCAAGCTTTAAAAATTTGTATGCAGTGTAATAACACGACCGTTTCATCCGACTACATTGCATTGTGATTATGTTTCGATTTTCAAGAATTGTGAGCCACCATGCATGACATCGTTCAAGACTACTACGGCCGTCAGTTACAACATACTGATGACCTCAAAACCAGTGCCTGCTGTGATATTAGCCAGATTCCAATGTGGCTCAAACCACTACTCGCGCGTATTCATCCTGAGGTACTTTCTCGCTATTACGGTTGTGGTTTGGTATGTCCTCCATTGCTAGAAGGTTGTCGTGTGCTTGATCTCGGTTGTGGTTCGGGACGCGATGTGTATGCGTTGGCGCAGCTGGTCGGCCCTACAGGTGAGGTAGTGGGTGTCGATATGACTGATGAGCAGCTTGCTATTGCGGAGAAACATCTCGATTTTCATGCTGATGCATTCGGCTTTTCTAATGTGCGCTTCCTGCATGGATTTATCGAGCGGCTGGATGAACTGGGTTTGGAGCCGGGCAGCTTTGATGTGATTGTGTCCAACTGCGTGGTTAATCTTTCGCCTGAAAAAGATGCGGTGTTGCGCGGAGTCCAACGCTTGCTTAAGCCGGGTGGTGAATTTTATTTCTCTGATGTTTATGCAGATCGCAGGGTGCCAGAACCCGTGCGTAACGATCCTGTTCTGTATGGTGAATGCCTGGGTGGTGCACTGTATTGGAACGATTTTTTACGGCTGGCACACAGTGAGGGCTTTGCTGATCCACGGCTTGTTGATGATAGGCCGCTTGAGATCACCGACCCGGCATTGGCACCACGCGTTGGCAATCTGCGCTTCTATTCGGCGACCTATCGTCTATTTAAGATCGATGGATTGGAAACGGCCTGTGAGGATTACGGCCAAGCAGTGATTTATCGCGGCAGCATTCCTGATCAAGCTGATCGTTTTGTACTCGACAGTCATCACAATATTGAAACCGGACGCATCTTCCCTGTATGTGGCAATACCTGGCGCATGTTGCAAGACACGCGTTTTGCACCGCACTTTGATTTTATTGGCGATTTCAACAGGCACTATGGACTGTTCGCAGGTTGCGGCAGTGAATTGCCGTTTGATCAGGCTAGTGATAGCACAGCCAGTGTTTGCTGCTAAAACGCGCTGCGTGTTGACTTACTGCCTAGGAGTTTAAGTTGGAATATCTATTGATTCCAATCGCATTGTTTCTAGCATTCGGCAACGGCGCAAACGATAATTTCAAGGGCTTTGCGACTGTGTGGGGCTCTGATACCTTGAGTTATCGCAAAGCCTTGCTGCTAGCGACGATCACCACAATAGCGGGCAGCATTTTATCTTTGTATTTGGCAGACGGCTTGGTGCAACAATTTTCCGGCAAGGGTTTATTACCGCAGGCTATCGTCGACGCACCACAATTCATTGTGAGTGTTGGTATTGGTGCGGCGCTGACGGTCATCATTGCGACCCGCGTCGGTTTACCGATTTCCACCACGCATGCGCTGATCGGTGGCCTGGTCGGAGCTGGTTGGGCTGCTGCTCCCGGTGATATTCAATTTGCGACATTGTGGTCTACCTTCTTGTTCCCCTTACTGTTCAGTCCGATTGCAGCGGTGTTACTTGGTCTGTTGGCCTACCGATTGTTACGATCGCGCGGAGAAGAAAAAGATTGTGCTTGCGTGACCTCACCGCAATCGGGCTTGGTAACACATAGCAGTGCGATAGCGATCACGATTGCGCCGCAGTTGTTAATTGCGGAAGTCGCCGTATGTGATGCGATAACGCCACCGCTGGTGCGGTTTTCAATCACAAGCATGCTGCATCATCTGCATATTTTTTCTGCCAGCCTGATCTGTTTCGCACGCGCTGTAAACGACACGCCAAAACTTGCTGCACTCTTGTTCGCCGCGCATATGCTCCATGCACAGGCTTCAATTGCGCTGATTGCAGCAGCCTTGGCTTTAGGAGGCATCCTCTTCGCACGGCGCGTCGCCGAGACGATGAGCCGTCGCGTCAGCCGCATGAACCATACGCAAGGCGTCGCTGCGAATCTGATTACGTCGACGTTAGTGCTTGGGGCGAGTCAATTCGGCTTACCGGTTTCCACAACGCATGTATCTGTGGGTTCTATCGTCGGCGTTGGCGCAGGTGCTGATACGCTAAACTGGGGTGCGCTACGCAACGTACTGCTTTCTTGGGTTGCAACCTTGCCGATGGCAGCAGGTATCGCATGGGTGGCGTTGAAGTTGTTATAGGGGGCGGATTCAGCCCCTGTTTGTTGAATTGCTGTCGAAATTCATTTATCTCTGTTAAACCAATTGGTGTGCATGAGTTGGCGCAGCTGTTGAAGAGCAGTCAGTGATTAACGCGGCCTCGTCCTGCTAGATGCGTTAGGCGCGCCATCCACCGGTTGAAACCGCCGTCGATAGCAGACATTTATACAAGTTCAGCGAACCTTCCATCTAGAATCCAATTGGGTGGTAACGTTCATGCGAATACTAAACCGGACGTTCGATTGTCTCTATGTGATGCCGTAAATCTCCGACGATTGTCTTCTGTGCGGCGATAGTGGATTGGGCGGCAGCAAGCTCGATTTGCAGCTGCCTGTGATCGGTGTCCAGTTTTTGGAGCTGTTTCTCTAGTTTTCTCGACGCGGCTGCTTCATGAGTAAGTGAAGCCTGAAGTGTTTTCGCTCGTTCTTCTACGATGTCTAGAACGCGGAGTTTTTCGTTGGCTCGCCCCAATTCTGTGGTGCGCTCCCTCATATCCTGCTGTGCATGCGAGATCTCCGCGATCAGTCTTATGCCTTCACCGTTGAGGCGCGTGATGTCTTCCTGCTTGATCACTAAGTTCTGCTGGAGAGTTCTGATTTCGGCTTGTAACTGTTGAACCTGCTGCTCGTGCCTGCGCGCATCCTGATCCCGCTGTTCTTTGACTGAGGCACGGTAATGTTCAAGTGCCTCCCGTGCATGCTGATGCTTTTCTTCCAACGACTGACGGTGTTGCTGGTTCTCGGCCAGTCTTCTTTGTAATTCTTCGCCACGCTGTTGCGCTAAGAGATGGGCAACCGACTCATCCTGCAAGCGCTGTTGCAGATCAGCGCGTGCGTTGGCCTCATGCTCAAAGCGTTCGGAAGTGTGTTGCAGTTGGTCTCGCAAACCTTGAGTTTCTTTCTGCAAGCCATTCATTACTGCAGTTAAATCCTGCTCTCTAGCCAAGCTCTCCGCGCGTACCGCTTCGATTTTGTCTTCAGCTTCACTTTGAAGTTGCGCGGCTAGGCGCTGCACGAGACTCAGCAACGTTTCGGAAAGCGCCGGTTGCTCACTGCGGCTTCCGCCTTCCTCTTGCTCGAGTTCTTTTAAATAACGATGAATCGTGCTCTTTGAGCCAGTATTACCGAGCGCAATACGCACGGCATCGAGGGAGGGATGTCGACCTTGCGCTAATAGCAGATCGCGTGCTTTTTTCACATCCGACTTGTACAGTCCTGTCCTTGCCATAGTCAACTCCAAATAACGTACCGTAGTACGTACCATGTATATATGAATAAAGTTTAGGCTAATAATCTTCAATATTCAAGTGATCCTAATCCCGGATAATGTATGCTTATCCGGTGTGAGGCCATTTTGGCGCTATGTTTTTAGCGATGAAATGTACTACATCGATTTGGAAGACAGAATTCATGGATAAAGTTGATCGGTACCTGATCGCTGCCACGCGCGAAAATACAAAAAAGAGTTATGCGGCAGCAGTCCAGCACTTCGAAGTGGAGTGGGGTGGATTTTTACCTGCTACTGCGGATGCTGTCTCGCGTTATCTGGCTGATTACGGCGCTACGCTATCCATCAATACTTTGAAGCAACGTCTGGCGGGACTGGCACGCTGGCATATAGATCAGGGTTTTCCGGATCCAACAAAGGCCCCGATCGTACGGCAGGTGCTGCGCGGCATTCGCGCCACCCACCCCTCGCAGGAACGGCAAGCCAAGCCGCTGTTGCTAACTCAGCTCGAAAAAGCAACACAAGTGTTAGATGCAGGGATCACAGCCGCAACAGAGGCGGACAGTCGGCCGCTGCTCCTTCGCTTGTTGCGCAATAAGGCGTTGTTATTGGTTGGATTCTGGAGAGGTTTTCGTAGTGACGAGTTGGTGAGGTTGAGTGTTGACAATGTCATCGTACAACCTGGTCACGGCATGATTTTCTATTTGCCTCACACCAAAGCCGATCGCCAATATCGAGGAACGCCATTCAAAATGCCTGCACTGGCAAAACTCTGTCCTGTCGAAGCGTATCTGGCATGGCAGAATCTGGCGCAGCTTCAACGGGGGCCCGTGTTTCGGTCGATTGACCGATGGGGCCACGTAAGTGAGGTAGGGCTGCATGTCGACAGTGTTGCGCCGATCCTTCGCGCCATCCTGGCGCAGTGCGAACTGGATACGAGCGACCTTTACAGCAGTCATTCACTGCGCCGCGGATTCGCCAACTGGGCAATGAGTAGCGGCTGGGATATCAAAACACTCATGGCGTACATCGGCTGGAAGGACGTGCAATCAGCTATGCGGTATGTCGATGCCCAAGATCCATTCGACTCGGCACGAGTTATGATTGCACCAACATTACCGTCTGAATGAAACGTTTTTAAATATAAGTGATACGGGAAGCTAAATTCCGTTACGATATGGTCTTATATCGTTTCAATTTAACCGAAAATCGTTTCATGGCTTTTCCTCACCTTTCCGAAGTGCTCAAAATTCTCGACGGCGCGTTGAAATCCAACGCGACCATGTCGACTAACTATGCTGGTTTGTTGGCAGACAAGTTGGAACAGGCAGGCGAGAGAGAAGAGGCCATGCGTATCCGTGAACGATTGGCTCGTGCGCCAACAGCTATTGCGCACGCGCAGGATGCCGCGCGGGGCAACTTTGGTTTGCCGGTCGATAGTGAAAGTCGGCTAGAAACCGTGGATGAATCACGTCCGGCCAAGGACAGTATCCGCCTGCACTTGCCCGGTGCTACTGCAGCTCGGATCGGCGATTTTCTGGAATCTGTGCGACATTACGATCAACTGCGGGCCGCGAAAGCCGCATCACCTTTGCGTTTACTGATCTTTGGTCAACCTGGGACGGGGAAGACGCAGACGGCTAAATGGGTCGCTAGCGAACTACAGTTACCCTTGCTCACGGTCCGTTGCGACACCTTAATCAGTAGCTTACTGGGTCAAACCAGTAAAAACTTGCGTCGGGTATTCGATCATGCCGAACAACGACCATGTGTCCTGTTTTTAGACGAGTTTGATGCCCTTGGAGGTGCGCGCGGCAATGAGCGCGACGTCGGTGAACTGCAACGTGTGGTCATTGCGTTACTGCAAAATATCGATGCGCTCCCTGAGAATGTCATTGTGATTGCTGCGTCCAATCACGAGAAGCTGCTTGATCCTGCAATCTGGCGCCGCTTCCCATTTCAAATTTCCATGCCGTTGCCGGATCCTGCTCTGCGCGACGACATGTGGACGACCTTGCTTGGTCAGTACGCTCCAGCAGATCTCGACTGGGCTACATTAATCGACAAGTCTGCTGGCGCCTCCGGCGCGCTGATTGAACAGATCGTGCTCGACACTAAAAGAAAAGCCATCCTTAATGCCAAGCCACAGATAGATAAGAGCGAACTATTTCGCCGACTGGCGCTGGCACTAGCCTTGGCACAAGGGCGTTCTATCGCTTCGATTGGTGACGAAGTGCGCTGGTTGCGGGACTGGGATGCAAAGGCATTTTCCATTCGCGAACTGGCACGCCTGTATAACATTTCAACAAGACAAATAAACCATCTCATAAGGGGAGATTATGGCGACGAGGGGAAATACACCAGAGCGAGGTAGGGCGAACACAAATAACCCAATCGCGCACGTTTCTCATAGTCCGGGAGATTTATCGGCACCCGACACAGGCGGATCGGCCTCCAAGATACACGTTCCTGTAACGGCCGAGCTTCGCGCCGCATTGAGAAATATGGCATTTGCAGCACAACCAGAATTCCATGCGGAATCGGTTGCGCATCCTGGCATTCCAAGCGTTCTCGTCATGAAACTGCGTGACGAAGCGATTGCAAAGACGCATCGGCCCGTGAAACTCGTAACGGAGGCGGGCCTGTCTCCAGCCGGTCACGGTGCGTTGAACGAATTTCTCGTTGCTGGTTATGAGACTGAATTAGTTCGCCTCAGTCATGTTATTCAGACCAGAACGATCCAAAAGATACGGGCTAATCTCAGTTCGATCGTAGGGCTGGAACCATGGGGTGTGCGTCGCCGATTGCCCAAAGCTTATAGGCAGATTCCCTTAGATCAGGTTTTTACGTTGATGCATGCGGCCCAAAAGCGGCTGATGCTGCAGTTGTTTTCGCATTATCGGGCAGAGACCACGCACCTGATTCAAGAGCGCCTTGTGGGCTTCTTGGCAGAGTTGCAGCTGGCTCCGATCTATCTCACGCAACGTGCCGGTCCATTCATTGTATTGATCGACATGGCAGCGATGTCTTTTGAGACTTTTAAACGCATTGTTTCTTATCAAGGCATTAAGCACGCAACACTTGAGCCGGATGTGTTACCGGTAGCAACGGCGCCAGCGCGAGGCGTCCGGCAGACTTTCGTGCCCCGGTTTACCGCGGCGAATCCCGCAACTGGCCTACCAATCGTTGCCGTCTTCGATAGTGGCGTGGCCCCCGATGCAACCGCTTTACGGCCATGGGTCGCTAGTAGCGAAACCTACATCTTGCCGCCTGATACGAACTATGAACACGGCACAGCGGTCAGCTCTCTCATTGTCGATGGCCCTGGCTTGAATAACCATCACGCTCAGTTTCCCATTACACCGTGCCGAATCCATGATGTTTGCGCTTTAGACTCCGCAGGTGCGCCGGTCAGTGATCTCATTTTGCGCTTGCGCACGGCCGTGGCAAATCATCCTGAAATCAAGGTATGGAACCTGTCGCTCGGTGCAGAGCTAATCGATGACGATGAATTCAGTCACTTTGGTCGTGAACTTGATGCCTTGAGCGATACCTACAATATTCTGTTCGTCGTCGCTGCTGGCAATTATCTTTACGAGCCCCGACGAGGCTGGCCAATCGATGCACTAGATCGTTTTGACCGATTGACGAGCCCAGCGGATTCAGTACGAGCATTAACGGTGGGCTCCATTGCCCACCTTGATCATGATACGACCATGGTACGGGTTGGCGAACCGGCTCCCTACTCGCGGTGCGGGCCAGGACCGATGTTCACGCCCAAGCCTGACATTGTGCATTTCGGTGGTAACACGGATCACCAATTGGATCCCGTGGATACGGGCGTGCATGTGCTGGGACCGGGCAACACGTTTCATTGCCAATGCGGAACGAGCTTTGCCGCACCGATTGCTGCATCCGTTGCAGCGCACACTTGGCAGTCGCTCGCGTCCCCGCTACGGACAACGCCGCTTGCTGTGACGCCCACGATGGTCAAAGCCTTAATGATTCATAGTGCGCAACTCAATTCGCCCGATCGAAACAGTTTTGAGCGGCGATACTACGGTGCTGGGCTGCCGGACGACCCAGTCAGCGTGCTCTACGACACCGATTCCAGTTTTACGGCGCTCTTCGAACTGGATATCGTGGACTCGACCAAATGGCGTAAAACACCTTATCCGATTCCACCGTCGATGCGGGATGCAAATGGCAAACTCAAGGGCGAAGTCATCATTACGGTCTCATATGCACCTCCATTGAATTCGGGTGCCGGAGCAGAGTATGTTCGCTTCAACGTGGATGTTGGCTTTGGCGTACTGACGCAAGATGCAGCAGGCAAACTGAGTTTCAATGGAGAGGTTCCTGCAGACGGCGAACCTGGTATGTCCGGATTTGAGAAGGCCCAGTTAGAACACGGAGGAAAATGGTCCACCGTCAAAACATACCGGCGTGAATTTCAAGGTAAGAGCGGCGATCAGTGGGGGGTGCAGGCTGGATTGCTACGCCGAGAATTCGAGCCACCTTTGGTACGTCCGCTGCGTGTAATTATTCTGATTACGTTGCGTTCGACTGACGGCAATCAGAATATCTATCGTGAGGGTCGGCAGGAGCTGGAGGCGCGAAACTGGATCACGCAAGATCTCTCACAACGTGTCGATGTGAACCTCCGCACGTAGGGTGAACACAGGGAACGTTTAACGGCTTTGCTGTAAGAAGTGATCAAATAATAAGAGGAGGAGAGATGTCCCCTAAGCTTTTTAGCATCATCTGTGCAATCGTATTAGTCATGACCCCGGCGGTGGACTCTTGGGCATTCAAATTGTCCACTGAAGGTACAGCAATGGAGCGCAAGCTTAGTCGACTTAATGCTGGCTTTTTCGATAGGCTCCTCAGTAGCGCGGCCCTCAAAGGACTACCGTTGTTTACGGAACCGGTCCACGAGGAAATTACGCAAAGAATATTTGGGTGCGACGGTGACTCGACATTTTGTAGCGATCCAGATCTGGGAATGGCAAGTCCCTATGTCATTGCGGGCGTCAGGTGGAACGACGACCCACCTTTTCGTTTACATCCCGATCAAGCAAAAAGTCTGCCTTGTAAGACTGACGAAACCGTTCGTTTTATAACGCAACCCAAGTGCTGGGCAGGCCTTTTCTGGGACGCGGAGAAGAAGGCGAAAGAGGGGGTAAGTATGGACGCCAATAGCGGATACTCGTTATTGCATCGCTCCCATTTTGGTGATCTTCAGTTCCTCCATGCCATGGCATCCAAAGACGGAGAGTCGCCGGAAGTCACTCGTCAAAAAATAATCATGTGGATTGAGTTTGCTTGGCGAGTTACCTCGCATGAGTACAAGCTGAACACGCGACTGCGTGATGTTGAAGTGGCAGGTTTTTCTGAACATTTCGGTAAGACGGAATGGAATGTGCAGGACCTATTCACATTAGGAAACGTCGCATTGAGAAGAAATGTGGATGAGGTCGCGTTCGGCAGTCTTTTGCATGTCGTTGAAGACAGCTTTGCGCACGGCCATGTCTCACGTCGTGAGACAGTACACGGTGAAAGGTGTCTTGACGGGACCTATTTGAAAGCAGGGGAGATCAGTGAGTTTCATTCCTATGGCGGCCAAGATACATCGTTGCATGCACATGCCGATTCGGCAGCCGCTTTTGATTACGCTAGAGCCTCAAGCCAAGGTGGTGTCGTTGAAGTTGGGCGAAACATCGTTGCGATGATGGACCAGAAGCTTAGCTGGAACGAGGTGAAGCCATATTTTGAATGCATTTTCGCTCTGACGCCTAACGCAACCTATTCTTCTGCTGGTGATTCATTTAAGGCGAAGAAAGAGTGACCAAGAAATTATGAATGTATTTATCGATACGGAATTCACAGACTTCCTAGCCCCTCAACTTATTAGCTTGGGTATGGCATCCGAATATGGAGAGGATTTTTATGCAGAAGTACCATACTCCGATCATGCATGTTCATCCTTTGTTCGCGAAGCCGTTATACCTCTACTGGGAAAGATTCCACATTCCCATTTCTCGCGCCCCAATCTGCATTTAGAGATCATCAAATGGCTAGAGATTGTGCGTCGGGACAAAGAGGATGTGTATATCTGCGTGGATTACCAGACAGATTGGGATTTGTTTTGTGACGCGCTGGATAACCGTGTACCGCGATGGTGCCACTATAAATTAGTGAGTAATGAAATCGTTGAGCTCATGCTTTACGATTTTTTCAAAGGCTCGCAATTGCCCGAGCACCACGCACTTTACGACGCTCAGGCGAATCGCCATGCTTACCGTGCACCATTCTCTAAGTGAAACTCCGACGCCGATTCCCACTTTTACTAGTGCTAATCGTTCACTTTTACTTCGGTGGACG
>CAYOQL010000037.1:0-24780 GCA_964406085.1 uncultured Herminiimonas sp. | reverse complement strand
GCGCGAAGTCATTGCCGACTGTATCGAAACCGCGGTCAACGGCCAATGGATGGATGGCGTGCTGGTCATCGGTGGCTGCGACAAGAATATGCCAGGCGGCATGATCGCGATGTTGCGCACCAACGTCCCCAGTATTTATGTTTACGGTGGCACCATCAAGCCGGGCAACTGGAAGGGCAAAGACCTGACCATCGTTTCTGCATTTGAAGCTGTTGGTGAATTCACTGCCGGCCGTATGTCGCAAGAAGATTTTGATGGCATCGAACGCAATGCCTGCCCATCGTCCGGCTCCTGCGGCGGCATGTACACCGCCAACACCATGTCATCGTCGTTTGAAGCATTGGGTCTGGCCCTGCCGTATTCATCGACGATGGCCAACCCTGATGATGAAAAAGTCGGCTCCGCTGCAGAATCCGCACGCGTACTGATAGAAGCCATCAAGAACGATTTGAAACCGCGCGACATCGTGACCCGCAAGGCGATCGAAAACGCAGTGGCCGTCATCATGGCAACCGGCGGTTCGACCAATGCCGTGTTGCACTTCCTGGCGATTGCCCACGCAGCGGAAATCGATTGGACCATCGACGACTTCGAACGCATGCGTCAAAAAGTGCCTGTCATCTGCGATCTGAAACCATCCGGCAAATACGTGGCAACCGATCTGCACAAGGCAGGAGGGATTCCGCAAGTGATGAAAGTGTTGCTGGATGCAGGCTTGTTGCATGGCGATTGCATGACGATCACCGGCAAAACAGTTGCAGAAGCATTGGCGGATATTCCATCAGTGCCGCGTGCAGATCAGGATGTGATCCACACCATCGACAAGGCCTTGTACGCCCAAGGTCACCTGGCGATCCTGAAAGGCAATCTGTCGCCAGAAGGCTGCGTCGCAAAAATCACCGGCCTGAAAAATCCTGTGATCACCGGACCGGCACGCGTATTTGATGACGAATACTCGGCAATGGACGCGATCATGGCGGAAAAAATAAAGGCCGGCGATGTGCTGGTTTTGCGTTATCTCGGACCAAAAGGCGGTCCTGGCATGCCGGAAATGCTGGCGCCAACCTCGGCATTGGTCGGTCAGGGCCTGGGTGAATCAGTCGGCTTGATTACCGATGGTCGTTTCTCAGGTGGTACCTGGGGCATGGTGGTTGGTCACGTGTCGCCGGAAGCATTTGTCGGCGGTTTGATCGGGTTGGTGGAAGAAGGCGATTCGGTCACCATCGATGCGCATAAACTCTTGATCCAGTTGAACGTGTCTGAAGAAGAGATTGCACGTCGCCGCGCTAACTGGAAGCAACCTGCGCCGCGTTACACGCGTGGCGTGCTGGCCAAGTATGCCGCGCTGGCATCGACTGCAAGCAAAGGCGCAGTTACCGGCTGATGCTATCAAGAAGCTGAATATGTAAAAAAGCCGGATTCTTATCCGGTTTTTTTTTGTGCGTACGTCATTCATATACGTCTGTTATCCAAAAATCTGCCTGTGTGGGATTGCTTGCTTGCCCTTCCCCAGCCATGACGCAGTATTGTCCAGTGTAAGCAGGATTTTGCATATGGATGAACCCGATTCGTCTTTAGTGCAGAGCATGCCATGCAGTCTTTCTATGGAACGGTGCGACCTTCGACACGCGCGAGCATTTTTAAATTTTTAATATGTGGTCTTAAAAATAACCCGAAAAATGCTTGTTTGCCTCGCCGTGGGTGGGCAGCAATTCGTAGTCAGTCACGGAGCAATGATCTGGATCAACTGAGATCACTAAAGTCAGCTTGTTTATTTCAACTTTCACAATATAGTTAAGAACAAGTTGTTTGATCTTGTTGTTTGATCAAATCAAATTTCAATACCGAAAATTATCTGTTGCTACATTGCTTGTGGCGAGCGGATTCTCGGCTTAGGGAGCTCAATGTATGAACAAGCAAGCGTGGGTTATTTTCGTTGCCAGTCTGCTTTCGACTGCGTCAGCATGGTCACAGCCAGGAGGCGTGACTCCGTATCGTGGTGGCCCCGGTATGGGGCCGGGCATGATGGGTGGCACGCAGGGACAGTTGGGCTGTGATGGATTTGGGATGATGGGAGGATATGGACCCGGGATGATGTGGGGATACGGGCCTGGAATGATGGGAGGGTATGGATCTGAACGGTGGGGATATAACATTCCGGACCTGACAGAGGAGCAGCGTAACAAGATCCTCAATATTCAAAGGGAATTTCGTCAAAAGCAGTGGACGTTGATGGAAAAAATGCATGAACAGAATTTTCAATCCGGTAATTATTATCGTGATGGAAAACTGGACGAGCAGGCAGCCCGCAAGGCATATGAAATGAGAGGGAACTTGCAAAAGCAAATGTTCGAGAATTATCTGGAGGCACAAAAACGTACCGACAGTGCACTGACCTCACAGCAACTCAAAAAATTGCATGAAGCGGGAATTCGCTAGTTAATGAGAGGGAAGGACAAGGCAATTGCTCATCAGCATAGAGATGAATGATGGCTGCAAGGTTGCAAATCGCGCGATAAGTGCCTGTCACGTTTTTTAATTTAATCACTTGTAGGCACGATTATGAATCGCACAGATAATGCAATTTTGGAATTGGCAACTGCCTTCTGCAGCTTGAAGGCTCATAACAAGCAGTTGTATATGAAGGCGCTTCGTTCATTAGTCGATCTGGCTGTTTCAGAGGAAAAAATAAAGAGGATTTCCTTGATCGAGACAGATATGCAGTATGTGGGCCAGGTTTTGAACAGGGCACGCCGCTCCACTCAAATCGTGCACGACGAAAGAAGAGGTGACTATGTGTGCAGAAGAAAAGGGGACCGGCGTAGTGCGAACAAGCAAAGTAACGTAATAGATCGCTGAACTAGTTGCGCTCCGATTCTGAATCCGTTCAGATCAGATCGAATCAGGATAGCGATGGATAGTATTCATTTTTATTCAGCTGCCCAGGTGTTTTCGCGCAAGACATCGCCAAGAGCTTTCCTCTTGTCCCACTCTTCTATTTCCAGCATGGGCGCAGGATAAAAATCCTGTACGTGGCCTAAACACAGGACGGCAATCGGCTGGCTGTCGTCGGGCATACCGCATAGTTCACGCAGTTTGTTCGGCTCGAACAGGGATACCCATCCAAGACCTATACCTTCCGCTCTGGCCGCCAGCCACATATTCTGTATGGCACAACTGGCTGAAGCCAGATCCATTTCCGGCATGGTGCGTCTTCCAAAGATATATTTCTCGCGGTTTTCAATCAAGCCGACAACCAGCACTTCCGCGCACGTCAATATGCCTTCCACTTTCAAGCGCATGAATTCGCTGGAACGCTCACCCAGTGCATCTGCGGTTGCGATGCGCTCCTGCTCCACATGTTGCTGAATGGCGGTACGTAACGACATATCGGTGATTCGGATGAAGCGCCATGGTTGCATGAGGCCGACGCTCGGCGCCATATGTGCGGCCTGTACGAAGCGTTCCAGTTGACCTTCTTCCAGCGGGGACGACACAAAGTGACGCATATCGCGGCGCTCTCGTATGGCTTTGTAGACTGCCGCGATTTCCGCGGTTGAAAATTTATTTGTGTCCATGGTTCTCTGTATAGGGCCTGAATAAGCCTGCATTTTCGCAGGCACGACAGTAGCGCAGGGCGCTGCATTTGAAACAGTCAGGCTATTCTTCCTGGGAAAGTTCACAGAAGCGCAGGCGATTCCCGAACGGATCAGTAACTTGCATCACGCGCCCCCAGCCGGTAGTGTCGATACTGGGTTTGGCGTATTTGTAATCCTTCGCATGCAATTCATCATGTAGTGGATCTATTTTTTCTACCGTCACGAAAATGGTGGAGCCCGGTGTTGCATCGCCGTGATGCTCGCTCAAGTGCAGGGTCAACCCAGAGCGTGATACTTGTGCGTACAAAGGAAAATCGGCTTCAAATCGATGTTCCCATTCCAGCGTGAATCCAAGAAAATCAAGATAGAACTCTTTGGCTTTGTCGACGCAAAAGATGCGAACGATTGGGACGGCGGCGGATAATTTCATGCAGTTTTATAAAGTTGAAGTGGATGGCGCGGTGATGTCTGTATAGTGTCTGACTGAACCAAGGAACCCATGAAAAAAATCATCACATCTTTAGTGCTCATCCTCACCTCTGCATTGGCGCATGCCAATGCCAATATGGATCAGCAATCTTACTGTTCTAATTATTCGTCCATGATTAAATCAATTGCTGCATGGCGCGATCAGGGCATGGCGCCTGAAAAAACGCTGGAGCTGATGCGCAGTGTGAAAGGGATTTCCTTGCAGGAAAAAAAGGATGCAATTCATACAGTGTATTTTGACAAGTCACTGGCAAATTCAAGAGGAACTGAATTCGGTAATCAAACACGTTTGCAATGTCTTGCCGAAAAAACAAAATAAAGATCGTCTGTATGAAAAAAGGCGGCTTTACTTGAATGTTTTTTTAACACGTTCCTTGCGCGCTTTTTCCAGTTGCTCATGTGCTTTTCGCTTGTCGCGACCGAGCATGCGCTCGAAAAACTCAAACCAGAGGAAGGCGACTGCAAACAGGCCGACTATCCACCACCACGATAGATTTTCGAGCGGGCCGACTTCAAAATATTTTAAAGCCGACAGCAATACGATGACGATAATGAGGGGCATGGCTTCTCCTTTTGCGAGGCCAGCATATTGTGAAAATGTGTAACGGTCAATTGCTGTCGTCAACGCTGCTGTAGGATTCGCGTTGTAACATTATCAGGCAGCTTATGCGGGAATTAAACGCGGTAAAATAGCCTCGATCAATCTTGTGGAGAAAAGCATGAAGCGTACTTTTTTGTTGGGTTTGTTTTTGGTTGCAGGTGTATCGAATGTTGCGCTGGCAAATGCCGATCTGGCAAAAGCAAAGAACTGCATGGCTTGCCACTCGGTGAACAACAAGGTGCTGGGCCCGGCTTTCAAGGATGTCGGTGCTAAATATGCCGGTCAAAAAGGTGCAGAAGACAAACTGGTGCAAAAGGTCATCAAGGGCGGTAGTGGTACATGGGGAACGATCCCTATGCCAGCCAATGGTCAGGTAAGCGAAGCGGAAGCGCACACCCTGGTTAAATGGATACTGACCCTGAAATAATAAGTATTGCAAACGAAGTATTGCGAACTAAGTAACGCAAACTAATTAATGCAAAATCAAAGAGCGCTCTTCGGGGCGCTTTTTTTCGTCCATGGGCGGCTGTTTCCAGTTTTATCGTTTTTATTGAGCGGTTGTGTGTGGCGTTTTACATACGTTCCGTGATTTCATTTGAATAATTCCGAAGCAGTGCATGGCTGCGCTGTTTTGACGCCATCTTCCACTCTCATCCCTGATTGCGTGAGCGGCGAGCGCTTATTGCACCAACAGGTCCCCCTTTTCCTGAAAATTGCCTGAATTCCGATTGGTACGGATTTTGCTGCACATTATTCCAGCTACTTGAATTATGAGATTTTTGCTGATATTAATATTCAAGTAACTTGAATAGTTACCGTCCATCCATTCTTAAAGGGGATAAATGTGGTTAATACCAAGACAGTATTAAAGACAGTTGCACTATGTGCCGCCATGGGCATGAGCTTGTTTGGCACGCCAGCTTCTGCCAAAGATGTTGTGAAGATTGCTTTCGTAGGTCCACTTACTGGCGGGGTCTCCTCAATTGGTCTGGGCGGGCGTAATTCAGCGGATCTCGCTGTGCGTTTGCGTAATGCAGATCCAAAAGCAAAGTACACCTATGAATTGGTAGTGCAGGATGATGAATGCCGTCCGAATGTTGGCGTGCAAGTTGCGACCAAAATCGCGGCTGATAAAAACATCATCGCTGGTGTGACGCATTTTTGTTCCGCGGTCGCAATGGGTACGGTGGGCGTATACAACCGTTTCGGTTTGCCGGTTGTCGTGTGGGGTGCGGTTTTGCCTGAAATTACTTATGGCAACAACTTCAAGGAAGTTCACCGTGTTAATGGCACGATGATCAACCAGAGCGAAGTGGCTGCAAAATTCATGGCTTCGCAAGGTTACAAAACCTTCGCGATCATTCACGACACCACCGACTATGGCAAAGGCCATAACAAGTACTTCTCCGAGTTCCTGAAAAAGAATGGCGGCACCGTTGTTGGTACTTATGGCGTTACCGCAGATCAGCAGGATTTTTCTACCGAGCTGACCAAGATTCGCGAATTGAAACCTGATGTCGTCTACTTCGGTGGCCTTACTCCGCTTGGCGTGCGTATTCGTACTCAGATGGAAAAACTGGGTATCAAGGCACAGTTTGAAGGTACTTCTGGTATCAAGTCGGATGCTTATATTCAGGGTGTAGGCGAGAAATTGGCTGAAGGTTCATTGGCCTTCCTCGAAGGTGCTCCATGGGAAAAAATCCCGGGCGGCTTGTACTTCACAGCGCAATACCAAAAGCAAAAATACAGCGAACCGCCTGAAGCCTATGGCACGTTCTCTTTTGCTGCAGCCAACTTGATCATGGACGCAGTTGAGAAGGTTGGTCCGGACCGCAAGAAGGTACGTGATGCGCTGAACAAAACCAAAGATGCAGATACCTTGATCGGCAAAGTAACGTTTGATGATCACGGTCAAAACATCGTGCCTTTGGTAACCAAGTATGTGGTTGAAGACGGCAAATGGGCGATCTGGGAAGACAGTAGCTATGCCAGCGGTAAACGCAAATTGTCAGGTAAGTAAGCAGTAGTCGAAGAAAGCATCCAGTTGCAGGACGGGCATGTGCCCTCCTGCAATGTAATTAGAATCAAACGGAGAGAGCGATGAGTGTAATCGGTCAATATGTGTTTAACGGACTGATGCTGGGCATGATATACGCCATGGTCGCGGTCGGTTTTACCTTGTTTTTTGGGGTGCTGGATGTCATCAAGTTTTCGCACGGCGATACCTTGATGGTCGGCGCGTTTGCCGGTCTTACGGCTTCTACTGGTGTGTTGATGCTGGATATAAGTTCACCGTGGATACGTTTGCTGGCCGTTGTACTGGCTGCGGTATGTGTGACCGGATTGTTGGGAGCGATTATCGCGAAATGGTTGATCCTTCCGCTGCATAAAGCTCCGCCGCTGAATACCTTGCTGGCGACGCTGATGCTCGGCACTGTGATGCGCGAAGCAGTGCGTTTGTTCTACCCTGATGGTTCGAATTCCCACCCATTTCCTACCTTGTTGCCGACGGATTCTATTCACTTCGGCAGCTTCGCTTTGCGTGCAGATAGCGTGATTCTTTTGTTGAGCGGTCTGGCCATCATTGCAGGCGTGCACTTCCTGATTACCCGTACACGACTGGGTATGGCAATCCGCGCAGTGGCACAGGATGGCGAAACGGCAAGGCTGATGGGTATTAATTTTGAAGCAGTCGTGTTGCTCACATTCGCACTCGGTTCGGCGATGGCTGCACTGGCTGGTGTGATGAACGGCTTGTATTACAACGAGATCAATTTCAACGTTGGATTACTGCTCGGTGTGATTGGTTTTGCAGCAGCGATTCTCGGTGGCCTGGGCAATATTTATGGTGCAATTATCGGCGGCTTCTTGTTTGCCGGCCTTCAGGTTCTGGGTAGTGCAACCCTGCCTGCATTGATCCCGAATATTCCGAGTGCGTACAAGGACGTCTTCGCATTTGCTGTCGTCATTATTTTAATGGCCTGGAAGCCAACCGGTCTGATAGCCGAAAAATCAAGCGAACGGGTCTGATATGCGCGACATTAAACTAAGCAAGAAGCCAGCGGCGCTGGTGCTGACTTTCGCGGCAGTCGGAATAACGGTCTATATGTGGCTGTTCCTGCATGCGGAATCACAAATGGCTGTAGGTGGATTGATTTTACTTGCTCTCGTACTCACCCTGATGGGTAAAAAAATGGGTACGGTAAAGAGCATAGAAAGTGCGGCTTCCAGTCGACCAGGTTTGGCACGTGTATGGTCTTTGCTGGGAACGCTGGCATTGGTTGCAGCGTTCTACGACAGTCACTTCGTGCTGTTGATGGTAGGTGGTGTGTTGTTGTATGCCATCGCCTGCATGGGTCTGACATTGCAATTCGGTTTTTCCGGTGTGAATAATTTTGCTGGTGCTGCTTTCTTTGGTATTGGTAGTTACACCGCTGCAGTGCTGGGCACGCATACCGGTTTGCCATCGCTGGCGAACATCGCGATTGCCGGAACGGTGGCAGCGATCATCGGCTCCGTGTTGATATGGCCAGTGCTGCGTACTCGTGGTCACTATGCCGCGCTGGTAACGATCGCCTTTGGCATCCTGTTTAAAACTTTCCTCGAAGTGAATGACGTACTGGGCGGACCGCAAGGTTTGCAAGTGCCCGGCATGACTTTGTTCGGTCATGCATTCAACGAAAACTTTACCTTGTTTGGCGTCGAATTTTCTTTCTATGTCAACTATGTACTCTTGAGCATCGTCCTGTTTTCCATCGTGTTCGTATTGGTGAAAGCGCTGGAGCGTTCGTGGGTCGGTTTGAGCATGGACGTGGTGCGTACCGATGAAACCGCTGCGTCGACTTTCGGTTTGCACATCGTGCGCTGGAAGGTCATTGCCTTCACTCTTGGTAATTTTTTCGCCGGTATCGCGGGTAGTGTGTACGCGATGATGGTTGGTTTTGTTGCGCCCAATAACTTCACCTTTGCCGATTCGCTGTTGCTTCTTTCGATCACGATTCTGGGTGGTCTGGGCAATGTCATCGGCCTGATTCCTGCTGCGATTATCGTTTTGATGCTGCCAGAAAAACTGCAGTTCATTCAAGAATATCGCGTGTTGCTGTACGCAGTATTGGTGATCATTATTTTGTTGTTTCGTCCTGATGGTCTGCTGCCACGCAAGACACGCTTGTTCTTTAGCCGGAGGACTCCACAATGAGCGCTAGTGCAATGAATCCTGTTAAAGACGTATTGAACAGTAAACCGGTAGGCAGTTCTTCTGGTACCGGCAAGACATTGGTAGAAATCAAGGAACTGACGATGCGCTTCGGTGGCTTGACTGCGCTGGACCAGCTCAGCATGCGCATCATGGAAGGCGAAGTACTGGGTTTGCTGGGACCTAACGGTTCCGGTAAAACCACTTGCTTCAATGTGTTGACCGGTCTGTACAAGGCTAGCAGTGGTTCCATTATTTACAACGATAAAGAAGTCATCGGCCAGACACCGCAAGAGATTTATCGTAGCGGGGTGGCTCGCACGTTTCAGCGCTCTCGTCTGTCCTTGCCATTGACGGTATTCGACAATATTGTCATCGGCGATTATCAGCACATGAATCATGGTTTGTTCTTCAACCTGTTTCAGCGCAAGGCGTTCCGTGCTGAATATGACGCCTATGTCGCCAAGGTAGAAGCGCTGTTGAATATCTTCAGTCCCCCATTAGTCGGACGCATGTTCGAACCGGTGGACACCTTCACGATGATCGACAGACGGCGTATTGAAGTATGTCGCGCGCTGTTGAGCAATCCACGCCTGCTTTTGCTGGATGAGCCATCGGCCGGGATGACGCATGACGAAACAGAAGCCTTGATGGACGATATCCTGCAAGTTCGCAGCAAGCTGTCGAATCTGACTGTGGTCTTGATTGAACATGAAATGAATGTCATCGAACGGATTACCGAACGTTGCATCGTGTTCAACTACGGCAAGAAAATCGCCGAAGGAAGTTACGCTGAAATCACTGCTGATCCAAATGTTCAAACCGCGTATCTGGGAGAAGACGAATGAGCAGCTTAAGCGTACAGAGTGTGACCACCGGCTACGACAAGATCAATGTCTTGCATGATGTTTCAATCGAAGTCGTGCCAGGAAAAATTACCTGCATTCTCGGTGCTAACGGTGCCGGGAAAAGCACCTTGATCCGTGCCATTCTCGGCCTGACGCCACCAAGGCAAGGAAAAATTTTGTGGGATGGCAAGGATCTGGCGGGCGAAAAAACGCACAATATTATCGGTAGTGGTATCTCGTGTATTCCCGAAGGTCGCAAGGTTTTTCCACGCATGAGCGTGGCAGAAAATCTGGCTCTGGGTGCATTCCTGGTTAAAGATAAATTTATCGTGCGAGATCGTCTCAAGCGCGTGTATGAGATTTTTCCGCGCCTCAAGGAGCGCTCGGCACAACTGGCTGGAACCATGTCCGGTGGTGAACAGGCAATGGTTTCCATCGGTCGTGGTTTGATGGCGGAACCGAAGTTGCTGGTGATTGATGAACCATCATTGGGTTTATCTCCACTTTATGTGAAAGAAAACTTCCATGTGATACGTCGCATCAACGAGCTTGGCATTACCGTCTTGCTGGTCGAACAGAATGCCCGTCAAACTTTGGCGATTTCGCATTATGGTTACGTGTTGTCACAAGGACGTGTAGTGGCAGCAGGTACCGCTCAAGAACTGAGCAGCAACGATGATGTGCGCTCCGCTTATTTTGGTTGATCGGGGAATGCATTGAAAAGTTACGCTAGCTCATCCTTGAAGCAACTCGCGGCGTGCATTGCACGCCGTGAAGTGTCTGTGGAAACTGTGGCCCGCGCGGGTATTGCTCATATCGAAGAGCATGAATCTGCGGTGCATGCATGGCAGTATTTTGATGCGGAACAAGTCATTGAACAGGCGCGCAAGCTTGATGCGCAAACGCATTCCGGTTTGTTGTTCGGTTTGCCGATAGGCGTCAAGGATTTGATGGATACGGCGGATATGCCGACCACCTACGGTTCACCGATTTACGGAAATAATCGGCCCTTGGTCGATGCGGCTTGTGTTGCCGCCACGCGTACCGCGGGTGCGGTGATCATGGGTAAAACCGTGACCACCGAGTTTGCTACGTTTCGGCCCGGCCCTACACGTAATCCGCATGGCGCTGTCGATCACACTCCGGGTGGTTCATCGAGCGGTTCTGCGGCTGCAGTTGCTAGCGGCATGGTGCCAGCTGCATTCGCTACGCAAACCGCAGGTTCAATCGTTCGACCTGCTGCGTATTGCGGCGTAGTCGGCTACAAACCTACTTACGGCACCTTGTCTTTGGCTGGCATCAAATCGTTGTCGCCTAGTTTGGATACGGTGGGCGTGTTGACACGCACTGTTGGCGACGCCGCTTTTTTCATAGGAGCGCTATCGCGTCTGCCTTTGTCTGAAGGTTTGAATTCGAACCTCGCCCCCTCAAAATTACGCATCGGTATTTGCCGTACACCGCATTGGGATAGGGCCGGCGCTGGTACCCATGCCGTACTGGAAATTGCCGCACGTTTGCTGGAAGGCGCGGGCGCTATCATCAGCGACGTTGATTTACCAGCACCTTGCGGTGGCCTGACCGATGCACAAATTCGCATCATGGGTTACGAAGCTGCTGCCGCATTTGAGCCAGAAGCACGCACGCATCCTGAAGGTTTCAGCGATGCGTTCGCTGCGTTGCTGCAAGCAGGTAAAGCCATTGATGGCACTGAGTATGTCGCGTCGCAGGCGTTGGCTGCAGCATCACGCCAGATGGTGGCTACTGTGTTCGACAAAGTAGACATTCTGCTTTCTCCGAGTACCGAAGGCGAAGCGCCAGCCGGGCTTGCCGCTACCGGTGATCCAATTTTCAATCGCATGTGGTCGCTACTCGGCAATCCGTGCGTGCACGTTCCATTGGGAAATGGTCCAGGCGGCATGCCACTGGGTGTGACCTTGATCGGCCCGCGTTGGGGCGATGCGCGCACACTGTCGGCCGCAAATTTACTCGAACGCGTTTTCGCTTCGACCAACTGAACAGGACATCACGATGACTCAAGCAACACAAGATGCATCTACTTCTCAAGCCGAGAAGGCACAAGACAGTATCAATAACGAACGCTTGCAAAATGCGATCGCGGCGCTGGCAGCATTCGGTGGTCGCGACGATGGCGGCGTGGCGCGCGAAACATTAACGCAAATTGATCTGGACGCGCGTCGACATCTGATCGATACCGCTCGCGCTTTGGGTTGTGAAGTAGCGACCGATGATTGTGCGAATTTGTTTTTCCGTCGCCCAGGTACGACCGACTTGCCGCCAGTGCTGACAGGTAGCCACGCCGACACCCAACCCGTTGGTGGCAAACTCGATGGTGCGTATGGCGTGCTGGCCGGACTGGAAGTGATCGCAGCCTTGAACGATGCAGGCATTGCTACCCGACGTGCAATTGAGGTGGTGGCGTGGACTAATGAAGAAGGTAGTCGTTTCGGCCCAGGCGCAATGGGGTCCAGCGCGTTTGTCGATCCATCACGCTTGCCGGCTTATCGTGAAGTGCGCGATGGTGACAACATCACATTTGGAGATGCTGTCGATGCAGCATTGCTGGCCTCTGCCGATGTCACACATAGACCGCTCGGCTTGCCGATAGCCTCCTGCGTGGAACTGCACATAGAACAAGGCCCGGTGCTGGAACGTGCAAACGCCGCACTTGGGGTTGTGGCAGGGATTCAGAGCGTGCGCTGGTACAAGGTTGATTGCACAGGCATGGCCGCGCATGCAGGTACTACCCCTATGGACGAGCGCAGCGACGCGATGATGGCAGCGGTTGCTATCGCGCAGCAGTTGTATGTGTATGTTGCAAAAGAGGCTGCCAGCAATTTACGGCTGACCCTGGGACGCTGGCAAGTCGGTCCGAACTCGGTGAATACGATTCCCGGCAAAGTGGAGTTCACGATAGATGTGCGTTGTGTCGATGCCCAAGTGCTGGAACGCTTTGAGCAATTTTTGACAAAGATCACGAGCACGCATCAATGGCGCGGCAGTATTTCCTATGCTTGTTTTTTCTCGCGTCCGCCTACGCATTTTCCAGTCGATATGCTGAATTTGATCGAGCGCGCTTGCATACGTGCCAGTCACCAGGCGCGTCGTGGCGATCCGCAAAAGCTGACCTCAGGTGCGTTTCATGACGCCATGTATCTGGCCGAGCATTGCCCCACTGCGATGATTTTTGTGCCAAGCAAGGGCGGAATCAGTCACAATGCCGCCGAGGAAACCTCACCTGAAGACTTATACTTGGGTGTCCAGGCCCTCGCATATACGGTGGTCGAGCTGGCCAATCGATAGCAGCCCGCCTTAGCCATACGGTTTTTAACGAATAGAGAAATTGCAGATGAAACGCGATCCTGTTTCCAGCCCCGAGGTTGTCGATAAAAAAGCGTCGGTATCCGGACTAGGCGTGCGCCTGCGTCATACGCGCCTGGTGGCCGGACTGACCCTGATGCAACTGGCGCAAAAAGCATCATGCTCGGAAAGCCTGGTTTCCAAGATAGAACGCGGTACCGCGACACCGTCACTGGCGATGCTGCACAGGCTAGCGATGGCACTGGACACCAATATCTCGACGCTGATGTCGGAAGAAATGCCGGCAGTCGGGCCCGTGCTGCGTGTCGGCGAGCGACCTGTGATCAAGACTGGCGGTATTTCGCTGGAACGTCTGGTGCTGCCAACGCGCGGCGGTTTGCTGCAGGCGAATATACACATTGTCCTGCCGGGTGTTGCCAGCGATGGTCAGATCGAACATGTGGGGGAAGAGGTGGGCTATGTGCTGGAAGGCACGCTGGAGCTGCGTCTGGGGGATGATCGCTATATCATCGGCCCGGGCGATGTATTTACCTTCCCCAGCAATGTACCGCACGGCTATTGCAATGTGGGTGAGGTGGTCGCCAAGGTCCTGTGGGTTAATTCTCCCGCGACGTTCTAGCGCGCTTGCCTGCGGCTCGCTTCGCATTCAACATTTCAGCTGAAAATAAAAAGGCCTCGCGATTTTAAAATCGCGAGGCCTTTTTGCAACCTGAGTCGGCTGGGTGTCGGCTTACTTGGTGACAGCCAGCATTTCGCGTTTGCCGCCTTTGAATGTGTACAAGGTCAGAGTACCGTCCTTGATGTCGCCTTTGGTGTCGAAGGCGATGGTGCCGGTAATGCCGGGATAATTGATTTTCGCCAGTTCCGGCAGGTACTTGGCAGGTTCGGTCGAACCGGCTTTTTTCATCGCTTCGACTGCAGCGAAAGTGGCATCGTAGGCGTAGGCGGCGGTGTACACCACATCAACACCAAAGCGTTTTTTGTAGGCTGCGCGGAAATCGTCGACGCCTTTCTTGCGCGCTTCCGGTACGCCGCCCGCTTCGGCACAGACTACCTGATTGTCACCCAGCGCATCGCCGGCCAGGCCCGGCAGGGAGCCGGTGCAAATGCCGTCACCGCCCATGAACTTGGCATTGATGCCCAGCTGTTTCATCTGGCGCATCATGGGGCCGCCAACGGCATCCATGCCGCCGAAGAAAATGATGTCGGGCTTCTTCGACTTGATCGAGGTCAGGATCGCATTGAAGTCGGTTGCCTTGTTGTTGGTGTACTGGCTCGCGACGATGCTGCCGCCGGCACCCTTGACACCTTTGACGAATTCATCTGCCACGCCCTGGCCGTAAGCGGTGCGGTCATCGATGACGGCGATGCTCTTGCCGCCCAATGTCTTGACTGCGTACTGACCGAGCACCTGACCAAGTTGCGCATCATTGGCAACGACGCGGAAGGCGGTTTTGAATCCTTGTTGCGTGTACTTGGGATTGGTGGCGGACGGCGAGATTTGCGGAATGCCTGCATTCGAATAAATGCGCGATGCCGGAATCGTGGTGCCCGAATTCAAATGGCCGATGACGACTGCGACCTTGGCATCGACGAGTTTTTGTGCAGCGGCCGTGGCTTGCTTGGGATCGGCGGCATCGTCTTCTGCCAATAGCTGGAATTTCACTTTCTTTCCGGCGATGGTGACGCCTTTGGTATTCAAATCTTCGACCGCCATTCTGGCGCCGTTTTCATTATCCTTGCCCATGTGCGCATCGGTGCCCGTGATCGGTGCGACGCTGCCGATCTTGACAAGCTGTTCCTGCGCGATGGCAGAACCTGCGAGAGCAAACGCAATCAGGCCGGTCAACGGAATCATTCTGGTCTTGAACTGCATATATTTCCTCCTGAGGATTGTAAAAATACAGAGTAGCTGCAACACTGGCCATGCATGCCTCTCAACACAAGGACCTTACAACAGAAGAAATTGCGACGTAAAGCGTTTTTTCCCTGATTTACATGATTCCTATGCCCAAACTTCATACCCTGGATAAAGTCGACCGCAAGCTGCTGAACATGCTGCAGAAAGACAATCAGACGCCGACCCGCACGCTGGCCGACGCGGTGCATATTTCACAGCCGACCTGCCTGCGGCGCATACGTGACATGCGCGAGGCCGGCATCATCGCGGCCGACGTTGCGATGATCGATCCATTTGCACTCGGCTACGGCATGCTGGCGTTTCTGGAAGTGTCGCTGGAAAATCAGGCGGACGAGCGCATGCAGGAATTCGAGACGCGCATGAACAAGGAAGGCGAGGTGATGCAGTGCTACTTCGTTTCCGGCGATTACGATTATTTTCTGGTAGTCCATGTCGTGGACATGGATGCCTACTATCAATTCGTCCGCCGTGCGATTTCCGGCTCCGGCAATGTGCGGCATTTTCAGTCGCGCTTCCCGATGAAGCGGGCCAAGTTCGATACCTGCATTGCATTCGATGAAAAGGCCGCCGCCGTACAGGTGCGGATCGCGAAATAGGATTGCAGCGAGCAATACAAAGAGCAAGACGACGGGCAATACAGCAATACGTGTTTCAGGAATAAAAAAAGCTGCGTGAAATGTCACGCAGCTTTTTTTATTTTGTACCGATGCAATCGGGTTTTTAAGCAGGCAAGGATTGCGTCGTCAGAATACGGCTGGGAGCCCGGTAAGGCATGCCGGTGAATTTGAAATCGACCTCTGGTTGGCGTCCAGAAATGATATCTGCCACTGCACGGCCTGAGCCGCAGCCCATGGTCCAGCCCAATGTGCCGTGGCCGGTATTGAGGAACAGGTTGCTGAACTTGGTCTTGCCTATGTAAGGCACATTGGATGGCGTGAGTGGACGCAAGCCTGTCCAGTAAATCGGATTGTCATAGTCGCAGGCATCCGGAAACAGTTCGCGCGTGCGGCGTGTAATCGCGTCGCAACGCGCCGTGTTCAGCTCGCGTGTGTAGCCATTCAATTCACACGTGCCGGCAACGCGCAGGCGATCGCCCAATCGCGACACGACCAGCTTGTAACCATCATCAGTCAGCGAGACGGTGGGCGCTGCATCAGGATTCGTTATTTTGTAAGTCGCCGAATACCCTTTGCCCGGATAAATCATCAAGTCGATACCGAGTGGTTTGGCCAACTGTTCAGAGAAGCTGCCCATTGCCAGCACATAGGCATCAGCATGCAAGACTTTATGGCGGCCATCTGGACCAATGACTTCCACGCCGGTGATCCTGGCGCTGGCACCTTTGCCGTCGGTGACCAAGCGCGTGACGCTGGTGTTGTATTGAAAGTCGACGCCGGCTTCTGCGGATTTCCTGGCCAGGCCGCTGGTGAATTTATACACATCGCCTGATTCATCGGTTGCAGTGAAATCGCCACCGACGATTTTGTCGCGGATACTGGCCAGCGCCGGTTCGATGCGGACGACCTCATCGGCACCGATAGAATCGCGCGGGCAGCCCAGGTCGCGCATCAATTTCGCTGCGGGCAGGGAATCATCAAATTCTTTTTGATCTGTATAGAAGTGCAGAATGCCGCTGGTCAGCAGATCGTAATCTACGCCTGTTTCAGCACGTACCGATTGCAGGGTTTGGCGGCTGTATTCACATAGCGCAACGATTTGACGGATGTTGTCGGCAGTGCGTGAAGGCGTACATTCACGCAGGAAGTTGAGCGCCCATTTCCATTGCAGCCATTCCGGACGGAAGCGATACAGCAAAGGCGCGTCTTCCTTGCCCAGCCACTTCAGGACTTTCATGGGGGCGGCCGGATTGGCCCAGGGCTCGGCGTGCGAGACGGAAATCTGGCAGCCGTTGGCAAAGCTGGTTTCCTGTGCCGCGCCGGGTTGACGTTCGATGACAGTTACTTCGTGCCCCGCCTTGTTTAAAAACCATGCGGAAGCGGTACCGATGATGCCTGAACCCAAAACAATTACTTTCATTACAATCTCCAGCCATGCGTGTTGAACGATGACTCCATTGTAGGAAAATATCTATTTTTTATGTGTTCAATAACATCGTCAGAATTTATATAGAAATCTATAAAAACAAAAATTATGTTTTAAAAACAAATAATTTAAGTATTTTTTTATTTTTTTGAAAAATGCAAATTGTCGATTTCTTGCGCCACGGCGTCGCTGACCACTTCGCCCAAAGTCTGCTGCAATCCTTGCCTGATTTCTTCCGTTGCCCGCTGCAGACTGACCGTGAGCACTTGTTGCAGACGTTCTTCCAGCACCGTATCGATGCGTGAGAGCAATTGAGTGAGCACGCGCTCACTGATCTTCTGCTCCATCCGCGTCCATTCCTCATCCAGCCAGCCGGAAATCGGCAAGTGTTCTATCGGCGCAGGCGGCGTTTCGATCTCTACCTGTAGCACGGGTATGTCTGCCAGGTGTTCAGTCCCGGCAGTTGGTACAGCCGCTTCAGCTGTTTCAGTTGGAGCGGCCGGGGCCATGAGGAATGCCGGAATGGAGGCGAAAGCCTGATTGGGTGAGAAGTTGTATTGCGTCGCTGATGCCTGAGGTGGCAGCGGTGATGATGTAGCAGATGAGGCAACTGATGATGCCGCCGCCGATGTCGCTGTTGGATCGGTACGCGGCGGCGCCGTGATGACTTCGGTAAGGACCGGAATGCCGGAGTCCTGGGTAGGTTTGTTCATGAGTGCTCCGCCACAAAGTGGGTTAGCGGATAGCCGCGCTGTTTGTAATAACTGTAGCGCTCGCGTCCGGCAGCCTTGTCGCCATCGTCGGCGGCCACGACTTCAAACATGCGTTCAAAGCGTGCGAAGTGGTCAGGCGGCGTATCCGACAGATTGATCAGGATTTGGTGATGCGGCGATTCCATTGCCTGTTCGGTCGTCAGCAGTATCGGTGTCTGGGCGGCAAGCGCATCGTCAATCATCACATGCGGCAGAAAGTCATGCTCGGAAAACGTCCAGAGCTTTTCATCTAGTTCCGCGAGTTGCGCGGCATCCTTGGCAAGAATCACCAATTGAAAATTAGCGTTGCGTGCCTTGCGCGCAAGTCGGCATGCGTACAGGATTTTGTCTGGAACATTACTGTGAAAGTCGATACGCGTCATAAGGTCAGGCTGATTTTCAATAAAAACGTCTCGATCAGAAACGGAAACCCGGCGGTGCATTGCCGGTTGCCGGCAGGGTATCGCCAGGGGCTGCGGCGGGTTTGGGGTCGACAGCCTTGGCTTCCGCGGCCTTGGCTTTCGGTGCTGCCGATTCCGGCGCCGGGTTGCGATAGGTCTTGGGTAACTGGTTAGTGGCCGGATAGCCGGCGCTGGTTAATGCGGCTTCCCATAACTCGGAATTAAAGCCGGATTGTTTTTGTGAGCCGATGGTCGCAAAGGGTAATTGTTTGTCGCCGCCGACTTGTTTCAGGCGCGCGATGTCTTCATTGGTGTTGACGGTTTTTTCAGAGAATGGCACGCCGCGTGTATTCAACAGATTACGCGCATCGGTGCAGGGTTCGCACTTGGCCGTGGTGTAGAGCGTGACCGGATTGCCTTTGACGGCTTGTGCCAGTTCATACGGCAGGCCGGCGGTTGAGGGGCCAGCAGTCAACGCCTTTTCTTCCACTTTTTTCACGGACGATGGTGGGGGCGTGTCGCTATATGTAATCTTGCCGTCGGGAGCGACCCATTTATACAATTGGGCATGGGCCTGTGCCGAAAAAAGCAAAGTGATCAGTAGCGACAGTGGCAGCAAACCGTTCTTCATCTTGTTGTCCCGTGTATCGTTTGATGGAAACTCATTGCATTAACATTCCGGCATTAACGCTCCGGCATTGCACGCTGCTGCATCGCTGCCTGATTGCACAATCGGCCCATTGAGTGAATGAGCCGATTGTCCTTACTACTTCAGGCTGCCATGCCGCTGTGTCGCAGCAAGGCGTCTATCGTTGGTTCGCGGCCGCGGAAGGCCTTGAACGAATCGATCGCCGGCCGTGAACCGCCCATCGCCAGGATCTCGCGCAAGAATCGATCACCGGTATCGCCGGACAAAACATTGCCACTGGCTTTGCCGGCTTCTTCAAATGCGCCGTAAGCATCTGCGGACAAGACTTCAGCCCACTTGTAGCTATAGTAACCGGCCGCATAGCCACCGGCAAAGATATGCGCGAACGAGTGTTGGAATCGATTGAATTCAGGGGGTGTCATGACTGAGACTTGCGCACGCACTGCGTTGACGACGTCTTGTACGCTTTGCTGGCCTGCCGGCTGGTAATCGTAATGCAGGTGCATGTCGAGCAGCGAGAATTCGACCTGGCGCAAAGTCTGCAATCCAGACTGGAAGTTTTTCGCCGCGATCATCTTCTCGAACAAGGCGCGTGGCAATGCGGCACCGGTATCGGCATGCGCGGTCATGTGTTGCAGCACATCCCATTCCCAGCAAAAGTTTTCCATGAACTGCGATGGCAATTCAACTGCATCCCATTCGACACCGGAGATACCCGACACGCCCAGTTCTTCGACGCGCGTCAGCATGTGATGCAAGCCGTGGCCAAATTCATGGAATAGCGTAATCACTTCATCATGCGTGAACAGCGCCGGTTTGGTCTGGCCATTGATGATGGCAGGTTCGGTGAAGTTGCAGGTCAGGTAAGCGACCGGGGTTTGGATGCCTGTTGCGCCATTGGTTTCTTCGAGACGGCGGCGACCGCGTGCATCGTCCATCCATGCGCCGCCACGTTTGCCCTGGCGTGCGTACAGATCAATATAGAACTGGCCGATCAACGCGCCATCTTTTTCAATACGGAAGAACTTCACATCTGGATGCCAGACCGGCGCGCTGTCTGGTTTGATCGCGACTGAGAACAAGGTTTCAATCGTACGGAACAAACCGGCGATGACTTTTGGCTCAGGGAAATACTGCTTCACTTCCTGTTCGGAAAACGCATAGCGTTGCTCACGCAGTTTTTCCGAAGCATAAGTAACGTCCCACGCTTCGAGTTTTTCTATGCCCAGTTCGGTTTGCGCGAAGTTGCGTAACTCTGCCAGATCTTTTTCTGCGAACGGGCGTGCGCGGTGAGCCAGGTCATGCAGGAAGGCGATTACTTCGTCTGGCGTCTTCGCCATCTTGGCTACGAGTGAAACTTCGGCGTAATTTTTATAGCCCAGCAATGCAGCTTCTTCATTACGCAGTTGCAGGATATCGACGATGTTTTGAGTATTGTCCCAGGCCGGTTGATTGGCCAGTTCGGACGCTTTGGTCGCATTGGCGCGATAAATCGTTTCGCGCAGGCTGCGTTTATCCGCGTATTGCAGGATAGGGAAATACGAAGGGAAGTGCAGCGTGAATTTATAACCGGCCTTGCTGTCTTTTTCTGCCGCAGTACGCGCTGCCTGCTTGGCATCTTCAGGCAAGCCTGCGAGTTCGGCTTCATCTTCCACGAACAAGGCGTACTCATTGGTCGCATCGAGTATGTTTTCAGAAAACTTGGTGGTCAGTGCTGCGTGCTTCTCTTGAATCTCGGCGAAGCGCGGTTTTTGTTCTTCGGTCAGTTCTGCGCCGCCCAGGCGGAAGTCGCGGACCGCGTTTTCGATGATTTTTTTGCGGGCAGCTGAATAGCCGGCGTAATCCGGGCCCAGTTGCAGCGCCTTGTAATTGGTGAACAGCGTCAGGTTTTGCGCCAGTTCGGTCCAGAACTCGGTGATCTTCGGCTGGTTCTCGTTATAGACAGCGCGCAGTTCAGGTGTATCGACGACGGCATTCAAATGACCAACTATGCCCCACGCCCGGCCCAGTTTTTCAGTGACGTTTTCCAAAGGCTCGACAAAGTTTTCCCATGTCACTTGCGCAATCGGCTCTTCAAGCTCTTTGACGACAGTGCGCGCTTGATCCAGCAGGCTGTCGATCGCGGAACCGATATGTTCAGGTTTGATGGCTTCGAATTGGGGAAGGTCGGAAAAATCCAGCAGCGGGTTCAGGGCAATATTCATCAGTTGATTTCTCTCTCTGCTGCTTCAATGGTGTTCACCAGAAGCATGGTAATGGTCATGGGACCGACACCGCCGGGGACTGGCGAGATGTGGCCGGCGACTTCCTTGGCCGCAGCGAAATCGACATCGCCACACAGCTTGCCGTTGTCATCGCGGTTGATACCGACGTCGATCACGATGGCGCCGGGTTTGATCATGTCGGCGGTCAGCGTGTTGCGGCGTCCGGTGGCAGCCACGACGATATCGGCCTGTCGTGTGTGATAGCCGAGATCTACGGTTCCACTATGACAGATGGTGACGGTAGCGTTGGCTTGCAAGAGCAATAATGCCATCGGTTTGCCGACGGTATTGCTGCGACCGATGACGACGGCATGCTTGCCGGCGATCTTGGTGCCTGTGCTTTCGATCAGCTTCATGCAGCCATAAGGCGTGCAAGGGCGAAAGCCCGGCAAGCCGGTCAGCAACTCGCCTGCACTTAATACTGAATAGCCATCCACGTCCTTGCGCGGCGAGATCGCTTCGATCACTTTGGTTGAATCTATATGCTTGGGCAGCGGCATCTGGACCAGAATGCCGTGAATGTTCGGATCATTGTTCAGTGCAGCAATGCGTGCCAGTAGCGCCGCTTCGGTCATATCGGCTTCGTATTTTTCCAGCAAAGAGAACAGGCCGCTGTCTTCGCAAGCCTTGACCTTGTTGCGCACATAAACCTGCGACGCCGGATCGGCGCCCACCAAAATCACGGCCAGACCAGCCTGTTTGCCTTTGGCACTTAGTGCGGCTGCGCGTGCTGCTACGTCCTGACGAAGTTGTTTGGAAAGCAAATTGCCGTCAATGATTTGTGCGCTCATGAATTGGGAATGTAATTAAAAGGGAAGCCTGATTATAAGGGACGCAAAAGCCGCTGATATAAAAGCAACTGGAACAGTCTTGTAAGAAATCAGTAAGATACGCTGTGAGGGTTGTCGGTTTGACTTGATACGCCTTGTTCAAAATGGGCTAAAAGCCTTTAAAAATGCTGCTTTGCGACATAATTCCGCATTATGGGAAATGATATCGTAATTTGAAAATAACAAAAACAGCTGTTAAACTCGGCGCAATCTGCACGACTATATGTGTTATCAGCTTTAAAAATGACGCCTGTTTTTACAAAAAACGGCATTAAAGATAAATCAGGAGACTAACGATGTCAGCCCAAATCGACCAGGTATTGGCGCAAGCCGCCAACGACCCAGATGTAATGGAAACGCAAGAGTGGCTGGACGCCCTCGAAGCCGTTATCGAAAACGAGGGCCCTGACCGCGCTCATTACCTGATGGAGCGCCTGATTGATCTGGCCCGTCGTCGCGGCGCGCAAATTCCGTTCTCCAGCACCACCGCATATGTAAACACAATCCCTGCCGACATGGGCGACAACTCGCCGGGCAACCAGGAATACGAAGAACGCCTGCGTTCGTGGATGCGCTGGAATGCGATGGCGATGGTCGTCAAGGCCAACCGCGTTGACGGTGACCTGGGTGGTCATATCTCCAGCTTTGCGTCACTCGCAAATATGCTGGGCACCGGCTTTAACCATTTCTGGCACGCCCCTACCGAAGACCACGGTGGCGATCTTTTGTATATTCAGGGCCACTCGTCGCCTGGTGTTTATGCTCGCGCCTTCCTCGAAGGTCGCTTGAGCGAAGAACAATTGATCAACTTCCGTCGCGAAGTCGATGGCAAGGGTTTGTCCTCGTACCCACATCCAAAACTGATGCCGGATTTCTGGCAGTTCCCGACCGTGTCGATGGGCCTCGGTCCGTTGATGGCGATTTATCAGGCACGCTTCCTTAAATACCTGCAAGCACGCGAAATCGCAAAAACCGACAACCGCAAGGTCTGGGTATTCTGCGGCGATGGCGAGATGGATGAAGTCGAATCGATGGGCGCAATCGGCGTCGCCGGTCGCGAACAACTCGACAATCTGGTCATGGTCGTCAACTGTAACCTGCAACGTCTGGACGGCCCGGTACGCGGCAACGGCAAGATCATTCAGGAACTCGAAGGCGAATTCCGCGGTGCGGGCTGGAACGTCATCAAGATCATCTGGGGCTCGAACTGGGACCCACTACTGGCCAAAGACAAAGAAGGTATTCTGCAGCGCGTGATGATGGAAACGCTGGACGGCGAATACCAAAATTACAAAGCCAAGGATGGCGCTTACGTGCGCAAACATTTCTTCGGCAAGCATCCAAAATTGCTGGAAATGGTTTCGCGCATGTCGGACGACGACATCTGGCATCTGCTGCGCGGCGGCCACGATCCACACAAGGTTTACGCCGGCTTCAAGCAAGCGCAAGAACACAAAGGTCAACCGACTGTGCTGCTGGTCAAAACCGTCAAGGGTTATGGCATGGGCAAATCGGGCGAAGCCCGCAACACTGCGCATCAAACCAAAAAGCTCGACGACGAAGCAGTGCGCGAAATGCGCGATCGCTTCAACCTGCCTATCGCTGACGAACATCTGGCCGATATTCCATTCTTCAAGCCGGCTGACGATTCACCTGAGATGAAGTATCTGCACGAACGTCGTGCTGCGCTCGGCGGTTATCTGCCACAGCGCCGCATGCAAGCGGATGAGAAATTGCCGGTGCCGGCACTGTCAGCATTCAAGGCTGTCCTTGATCCAACCGCAGAAGGTCGCGAGATTTCGACCACGCAAGCGTATGTGCGCATCATCTCAATCCTGTTGCGCGATGCAAATCTGGGTCAGCGCCTGGTGCCGATTCTGGTGGATGAATCCCGTACCTTCGGTATGGAAGGCTTGTTCCGCCAAATCGGCATTTACAACCGCGAAGGTCAGTTATACGAGCCGGTCGATAAAGACCAGGTCAGCTACTACCGCGAAGATAAAGCCGGTCAGATTCTGCAGGAAGGCATTAACGAAGCAGGCGCGATGGCATCGTGGATTGCAGCTGCAACTTCGTACTCGACCAACAACCGCATCATGGTGCCGTTCTACACGTTCTACTCGATGTTCGGCCTGCAGCGCATCGGCGACCTGGCATGGGCGGCGGGCGACATGCGCGCGCGCGGCTTCCTGATGGCCGGCACCGCCGGGCGCACCACGCTGTACGGCGAAGGCTTGCAGCACGAAGACGGCCATAGCCACATCGTCGCGGCCACCATCCCGAACTGCGTGCCCTACGATCCGACCTTCTCGCACGAGCTGGCCGTGATCATCCAGGACGGCCTGCGCCGCATGGTCGCCAATCAGGAGGATGTGTTCTATTACATCACGATCATGAACGAGAACTACGCCCAGCCGGGCATCAAGCCGGGCCAGGAGGAGGGCATCCTGAAGGGCCTGTACCGCTTCTCCGAGGGCGCCGCCGACGCCAAGCTGCGCGTGCAGCTGATCGGCTCGGGCACCATCCTGCGCGAATCGATCGCCGCCGCCGAGTTGCTGCAGCGGGACTGGGGCGTGGCCGCCGATGTCTGGTCGGCGCCGTCGCTGACCCTGGTGGCGCGCGAAGGCCAGGACGCCGAGCGCTGGAACATGGTCAATCCGACCAAGCCCCAGCGCCTGCCGTACGCCACCGCCTGCCTGCAGAACACGAGCGGCCCGATCGTCGCCACCACCGACTACATGCGCGCGTTCGCCGAGCAGATCCGCGCCTACATGCCGAAGGGCCGCAGCTACAAGGTGCTCGGCACGGATGGCTTCGGCCGCTCGGACAGCCGCGAGAAACTGCGCGAG